>JAILEG010000005.1 GCA_024688365.1 Prevotella sp. | reverse complement strand
ACAGGAGTATTTCAAGGCATTGCCATTGGTGGATATAGGCTGTGATGAAGGTAATAGTAATATCTCCTCTCTTTTACTGAAAGCCATTCCCGAACTGGCAAGTTGCGTTGTGGTGCGCAATCACAAAAAATGGCTACCATACCTCACTAGATGGCTCGTGGCAGTAGTTGCCAACGCAATGGACGACCGTGAGTGCCGTAACCATACCTGCCTCGTGCTGACAGGCGAGCAGGGCAAGTTCAAGACCACATTCTTGGATTTGCTCTGTCCGCCGGCACTGCACGGTTACAGCTATACGGGCAAGATATATCCGCAGGAGAAGGACACGCTTACCTATATAGGGCAGAATCTCATCGTGAATATCGACGACCAGCTCAAAGCCCTCAACAAACGTGACGAGAACGAACTCAAGAACCTCATTACCTGCCCGATGGTCAAATACCGCATGCCCTACGACAAGTATGTGGAGGAGCATCCCCATTTGGCAAGTTTCGTGGCATCGGTAAACGGCAATGACTTCCTTACAGACCCGACAGGCAGCAGACGGTTCCTGCCCTTTGAGGTGCTTTCCATTGATATAGAACGTGCAAAGGCAATCTCAATGGACAGTGTCTATGCGGAAGCCAAAGCCCTGCTCAACGCTGGTTTCCACTATTGGTTTGACGATGATGAAACAGTGGAACTATACAGGGAGAGTGAGGATTTCCAAGTGCAGACCGCAGAAACGGAACTTCTGTTGAGGTGCTTCGAGAAGCCAACTGATGATAATCCCCGCTGCTCCTATATGACCACCACAGAGATAATTACCTATTTAGGCTACTATATGCATCACCCATTGTCGTTAAAGCACATGGGCGAAGCCCTTAAAAGGGCTGGCTTTGAGAAAGTGAGCAAAAGGCGTGACGGTGGCAGTCCTGTCTATGTGTATAAGATAAGGAAGATACTGCCCTGTCCTTTGCTTGACAGTTGTAGTAGCCTGAAGTAGTAGGGTGTGTAGTATTGTCATGTACTACAAGGTAGTGTTGATTATCAATAACTTACAACAAAATAGTGTGTAGTAAGAAGAAAGATGAAAAAGTTTGGAGGGGGAAAACTTCGGAAACAGAAAATAAAGCATAAATATTTAGTAAGACATTATAATTCAATCACTTAAATATTCAAGTAATGAAAGAAGAAGATTTGTCAGCAATCAAGCGATACCCCATCGTGGAGTATCTTGAAAGGAAAGGCATCAAGCCCGTGCGAAGGGCACCTGCCTATGCCCTATACCGCTCACCGATGAGGGCGGAAACACATCCGAGTTTCAAGGTGGACATACAGAAGAACCTTTGGATAGACTATGCCGAAGGCAGGGGCGGAAGTATCATCGACCTCTGTATGCGTATGGAGGGCTGCACGCTGCAGGAAGCCATCCGCCGTTTGGGACAGACCGCTTCCCTTGATGCAGCGTACGGTCTTTCAAAAGAGAAGTCAGACATCGGTACCGGTCCAGTCACGCCATGGCAGCCAAGTGGGGCAAGGCGACTGATAGAGGTATCAGACACCCTGCCTTCTCACTTAGAGGCCTATCTTGCCGATAAGCGCTGCATCGACCTTAACAGGGCAAGACCTTTTCTCAAATGTATCTGCTATGAGGTAAGGGGCAGATGCTATCAGGCTATCGGCTTCGCTAATCAATCGGGAGGCTATGAGCTTCGGGACGACAATACGTTCAAGGGAACGATTGCCCCGAAGGACATTACTCCGATATTCACGGACAGAGCGGAGCCCGTATGTATCTTCGAAGGGTTTATGGACTTTCTTTCCTTTCTTTCAATGAAAGAAGAAATCATCAACCGCTGCCTTGTTATGAACTCCGTAAGCAATGTGGCAAAGGCTATCCGCTATCTGAATGACCACAACCTAACGCATATCCGTGCTTTCCTTGACAATGATGAAGCAGGACGGAGGGCAACCGATGATTTTATCAGAGCAGGTTTCAAGGTGGAGGATATGTCCGTGTATTACAGAAACTTCAAGGACCTCAACGATTTTCATGTCAGCCGTGTCCGTGAGCAGGAGCAGCAGAAAGTGCAGGAACGGACACGGGGGGCGGTTACAAAACAAAATCAAAACAAGAAATCAAAACAAGCCAAACATAAAATGAGATAAGGATATGGAAAAGAAGACAAAGATAACAGACAAAGACTTTTTAAGGTATTTGGGCGTGGAAGACGAAACAGAGAACGAATCTACTCCACAGGAAGAGACTGCGGTTCCTGAAACAGAAAGACCAACTATTGAACTGAACACAGAGAATACCACGCACTCCGAGCCTGCACGGAACACGCGGAACATGCCCGTTCAGAGACGCGTCAGTACCAAGATGAGAAAGGAAACGCTTGAAGCCTACAAGCAAGCCTATCTTATGCCAACCAAACTGAGCGACCGAAAGGCGGTCTATCTGAGCAGGGAGACACGGGAGCGTGCCGACTTCATCGTGCGCAGGTTGGGCGACAGGGGCAGCAACCTTTCAAGTTTCGTGGAGAACATCGTGCGCCTCCATTTGGAGGAATACGGTGAGGACATAGAGAAATGGAGAAGGCTGTAAACAGAATGAAAGGGAGGCAAGGGGGAGATGGAAAAGGGGCAATCTTTCCAATCAAAACCCTCGACCCTTTTCAGAGAACAGAGCAACGGACATTTGCTGAACATACCGAATGAACGGAGTGTCCCGAACGTAATGAGTCAAAGAATGCACGGCATTCACTTTTCGACAGCAAAACGCCTTGTGCGTAAATGGTCTTATCACTGACATTGCAAGACGTCAGTTTGTACCCACAAACTGCTCCCAGCTCCCCTCGTCAGACTGTCGGGGAGATTAGACCGTAATCACTCCGTTCTCATCGGTCAGCGTTCGGAAATTAAGCAAGATTGAAAACAAAGAAAAGAGGACTTTTATATGAACAGATATGATAGCAGAACTGCCAAATGGCAGCAACGAGGTAAAGAAGAAGCGAGGATGAACAAGACGGAGTTCATCAAGGTAAGATGCACCTTAGAGGAAAAGCAGCGCATCAAGTCAAGGGCGGAAAGCACGGGTCGGAAGTTCTCAGACTACTGCCGTGACATACTCCTAAACGGAGAAGTAACAGCCGTTCCCAAGATGACCGACAACGAGAGGGAAGCCATTGCCATTCTCCAGCATACAGGAAGGTTCTACGGGCAGGTTTCCAACCTCATCAAGGTCAAGGATGAAAGGTGGCTACATATCACAAAGAACCTTTCCCTATGTGCAAAGGAAGCATTTAAGCGTTTTTACGACCCCCATTTTCGTGTGGACGATGAGATATATAAAGTCTTAAATATGACAAAAGATGATAGGAAAATGTAAGGCGATAGCCCACGGAAGTACGGCTTTGGACTATATATTTAGGGAAGGCAAGCTCGGTAGCCGGCTTGCCTTCCACAATCTTTGCAGCAGGGAGCCAAAGACTGTCTATGAGGAAATGAAGGTGGTCAGCGACTATAACAGCCGTTGCAGGAACAAGTTTCTCCGTATCGAAATCGGTATAGCACCACAGGACGAGAAAAGACTGCCTGTATCCGAGCTTATGGGAATAGCCCATCTATTTGCCAAGCGAATGGGACTTGACAACCACCAATGGGTGGCGGTAACGCACAAAGATACCGACAACAGGCATATCCATATCATTGCCAACCGCATCAGCCTGTACGGAGAGGTCTATGATACCACTTTTGTGAGCAACAGGGCAGCAAGGGTGGCGGAGGAAATCAGTAGGGAGAAAGGTTTGACTATTGCAAAAGAGGTCAAGACAGACAGAAAACACCAAAAGGAAAAATCTAACCCAACGAGAGAGCAAATAAAGAAAGAGGTGCGACAAATCTGTTATGCCCTGCTTGACAAGTACAAAGGTACAGGTATTATCGGGCATTCTATGTTCCTCTACGAGTTGAACAAGAAGGGCATTACCATAGAGCGCATGAAGAACAAGCAGGGCAAGGTCTATGGCTTGAAGTTCTCATACGCAGGACAATCATTCAAGGCATCCGAAATCGGTAGGGAATTCGGCTACCGTTCCTTGCAGAAGAACTTTGAACCAACTAACAGGGAAGAATCAAAGAAACCACACCAAACAATACAAAAGCCGACAGAAAAGAAAGAACAACCCGATACAGGTTACCAACTTGTACCTAAAAGTCGTTCATACATACCACGAGCATCAGAAGAAACTCCGCAGATTACACAGGCTATCGGTACAATGGTAGATGCAGCCATTAGCGCAGCCGATGAAGTAGTGGAAGGGTTGGGTGAATTGATTACACCAACCTCACAGGGCGATGACTATGCCGAAGCTGCGTGGCAGCGTAAATTGAGAAACCAAGCCAACAGAAAGAAGAAAAGAGGAAGAGGTATATAACCCACAGCCAAACAGCCAATCAAAAGTGCAGAAATAGGAATATTTCATCAAAAACGCTTGTTATTCGGTAACAAAGTATTATCTTTGCAGACAGAATAACAAGCGTTCTTTGTTAGGCAGAAAACAGCGAAGTCAAGTAGCTCGCTCGTTTCCAAATCGTTACCTGTTTAGTTATACTAACAAGGTAACTTCTTTATTCTCAACAAGTTGTATTTTAGATATTATCTTGTAAAGCAAGAAGAGAACGGTCCCTTGACAAGAAAAGACAATTCCCTTGGCAAGAAGGGAACGGTCTCTTGACAAGGCAAGAACATTCTCTTGACAAGAAGAAAGCAACCTTTTAACGAGAACACCTATCCCGAACTGGAAAAGAGCAATACCATCCAAAGTGAAAATAACACTTGCCTGGAAAAATCACATCCCTCATTGACAAGGAAAGTATCAACTTTCACTGTGGATATAGCAGACATGTTGATGAGACAGAAGTCACCTTTGCAGGAAGGATTGACCACTACTTCTTGGGAACAAAGCTTTCCCATGTCTGGTCATCAAAGAAGATGCGAATCTCGGTAATACTTCGTTGCGGTTTGTTCACATATTTTACTTCTGTACGCACAGGGCTTTTTAGTGTGTTCATTACACGCTGAGAACTTACCTGATCAGGACCATACTGAGATGGGGGAGTAGGAGATGTAAAATCGAGGGCACCTTCCACAGACTGCACATCACCCATAGAACCCTCCGCTCCATCAAGCGATGTCTCCGCAACTTGATCCTTGAACATAGGTCCCTGACCATACATGAGCCAGTCAAGATTAATCTTGGTGAACTTACCTCGAATGGCCTCAACTGTATTCAAGGTCGGTTTGGTCCTCCCATTGAAGATGCTGCTGAGCGATGCGGATGAGATTCCAATGAAATCTGAGAAGGTCTGCTGAGTCATGTGCTGACTCTCCATAAGCTGTCTGATTCTATCTTTCATAACCAAAAAGTACTGTTTTTGGGCATACTTGCCAACTTTATATTGATTTTACAAAGGTAAACATAATATTTCAAATAGCCAAACAAGCATAAAACCAATATACATCTAAATATTAAAGTTTAGATATTAATAATTCAAAACTTCAAATACACAAACATAACGATTATAGATTTTCAATTACAAATGTAAAATAGAGACATATAAGGAAGAATTAGCAAAAATGTAAAGAAATGGAGTAAATAATTGGGTATAAACAGACTACAAAGCAATATAGAGGGTCTATTAAGCCATTTATGCAATAAAAAGGGCTGAACTTTTCATCTTTTTGTCGCATTTACAGTAGATGTTTTATATAATACACTGATAATCAATGATTTAAATTTATAATACAACTAATGAATAAAAATCCATTTTGATTTATCAAGCAGAATATTCACTTTTAAATACACAAACAAAAAGATCTAAACATTAATCTAACTATACGAATACAGTCTTTTAGTTTATAAATAAACAATTCCACAACATACAAATGTAAACATATTATTTATATTTGCAAAGTAAAACAAAAGTGAACAGTAAAACTGAAACTTGAGAAAAAAGCCATACGGTGCGTATTTCAAGAATTTACAACCAAGGGTACAGATGGGCAAAAATATGCCAAAAACAAAAGGGGAAAATTAGGCTAACTACCCTATCATTCAGCAGATAACATAAAAAAAAGCACCCTTTTCAGAGTGCTTATTCTAGCTTAAAATAAGGCTGAATTTCAAGAAACAGACAGTTTTTCACAGTATAAAACGGCCAAAAACACCTCTTTTTATCAGTGCAAAATGAAAAAAATAAGCTCTTTCATCAAATCTCCGGCACTTGTATTAGGATTATCCAGTCCTTTGCTCTTTGCATCTATGTCCCGAATCTTGGAAATTACGTCCATCGTTTTACGTGCAGAATAGTTCCTCATACCCGTCATAAAGTCCTTTGCTCCCCAGCTGGAACGTAAATCCAGAACGTTGGCAACATCCTGTTCAGTCCGTCTTTGAGGTGAATAATGAACAATCATCAAATTCTGGAAGAAAGAGAAGAGCAATGGGAGAAAGGAGTAAAGGGAGCCTGCCTTCGGATTACTGTCAAAATATTTGATTATCTGATTTGCCTTGAAAATATCTTTCTGAACGACAGCATTACGAAGCTCAAAAGCATTGAAATCCTTGCTCACACCTATCTCCTTCTCCACAACCTCAGGTGTCACCCTCAGGTTGTCAGCAGGCAATGAGATAAGTACCTTATCGAGTTCAGAAGTCAACCGGCTAAGATCGGCTCCAATATGGTCGGCTATCATCTGACATGATTTTGGGTCAATGGCTACCTTTTTCAGTTTAAGATAACTTTGGATGAAATCAGGCAGCTGGTAGTCACACAGTTTTTTGCTCTCAAAAACAACCCCCACAGCCTGGGCAAGTCCTACAGCCTTTTTACGTGCATCAATCTTCCCGTTTTTGTGACACCATACAAGGATGGTCGACTTAACAGGATTTTTAAGATACTTCTCCAATGCCTCAAGCGAGCGGATATTCTGCGCTTCTTTCACGATGATTACCTGAAATTCTGACATCATTGGGTAACGTCGAGCCATATCTGTAATCTGAACAGCGGTGACATCTGCCCCAAAACAGATGGTCTGGTTAAAATCACGCTCCTCTGGTGTAAGCACATGAGTAGCGATATAGTCAGAAATCTGGTCAATGTAATAGGACTCATCGCCCATCAGCACATAGACAGGAGCAAACTTCCTGCTCTTCAGATCCTGCATGATACTCTGAAATGTTGGTCCTTGTTTTGCTGGCATTTACTTTTTTATTAACTTTGCACAAGAATAAGCACCACAGACAGAAGGGAACAGCAGCTCCACAAATCCGTGTATTGCGGTCTTTCATGCAAAGTTAATAGAAAAGCGATAGAAAACAAAATTTTCATTTGACTTTCCCCCCACACTTTACACCTTATTATATATAGGACACTTTTGATATGATGCAGCTCAACCTCCCTCCTTACCAAATAAGGGTCAAGGAGACGAACGGACGAAAACAGATTTTCGACATACTCAGGAGAAAATATGTCGCCCTCACCCCAGAAGAATGGGTGCGCCAGCACTTCATCCATTACCTCACTGAGCATAAAGGCTATCCTGCGACCCTACTAGCCAATGAAGTCCCACTGCAAGTTGGCGAGAAGAAAGTCAGAGCTGACAGCGTACTGTATGACACTCTGCTTCATCCCCGGATGATCATCGAGTACAAGGCACCATCCATCGCGTTAACCCAAAAGGTTTTCGACCAGATTGCGGTCTACAACCTTCTGCTCCATGTTGACTATCTCATCGTATCAAACGGGATAGAGACATATATCTGCAAGATGGATTATGACAATCAAAAATATTTATTCTTAGAGACTATTCCTGACTATCATAATATTTAACAGATTAAAGGCAGACAGCACTATTCCAATAAAGCAGAATATCTTAATAAGACATAAAGGAAACATACGCAGCAATACCTGCATGGCATTTGGCATTATCTTTGTCATATAATGCAGGAATGACAACAACCACCACAAAGAGTGGGCAAAAGATGCCGAATGCGGCTTACAAAACATAAAAAGAGAACAAGATACATAAATATAAAACGGAAAGGAAATGGCAATAGGAAAATGGATAGGCGGAGCACTGGGCTGGATTGTGGCTGGTGGAAGCATTTTGGGAGCGGTGGCAGGATTCTGCATTGGCAGCATGCTCGACGAAGCCATAGGGGCCGACAAGGACGGCAACACTGATGCTGGCCGGCAGGGCTTCGGCAGCCAAAACGGATATGACAGCCAAGGCGGCTATGGAAACAGTGACAGATTCGGCCGTCAAGACGGATTCAACAGCCGAAATGGATTCGGGAGTACCCGTCCCTTTGAGGAAGACCGAAACTCCTTTCTCTTCTCCATGCTGGTTCTCTCCTCCTACATCATCAAGGCAGATGGCAGAGTGATGCACTCCGAGATGGAGTTTGTACGCCAGTTTCTACGCCAGAACTTCGGCGAGCAGGCAGTTAGTCAGGGAGAGAGCATATTACTGAAGCTGTTTGAGATGCAGAAGCAGCAAGGTCCTTATCAGTTTAAGGAGACTATCCGCAAAAGCTGTGTTGAGATAACTTTCCACATGAACGACGGCCAACGCCTACAGCTCCTCAACTATCTGGTCATCATCGCAAAAGTCGACGGCAATGTCAGCCCGGAAGAAGTGGCCGCACTGAAAGAAGTGGCAAGATATCTCCAGTTCTCAGAGCAGGACGTGGAGTCAATGCTCAACTTGGAGAGCGGTGCGAAAACAACTGGCGACATCGAGGATGCCTATAAGGTACTGGGCATATCATCATCAGCAACTGACGATGAGGTGAAAGCCGCCTACCGGAAGATGGCCCTGAAACACCATCCCGACCGTGTCGCCACCCTCGGAGAGGATGTCCGCAAGGCCGCCGAGAAGAAGTTTCAGGAGATAAATGATGCCAAAGAACGCATTTTCAAGGCGAGAGGATTGTGACGGCGGACGAGGTGACAAGTTCACAAGCTGGCAAGGCAGCAAGGAAGCAAACTGAAAAGAAGCCAAAAACACTGCCCAAAAGTCTGTCAGCACAGACTGGCCGCACAACGAAAAGAAAGACCGGGACGGCCATGCCCACTGCCCATGAGGCGGACAACTGACCACATTCGCATAACGGAAGAACCGAAAACAGGCCGACCTTGCACGGTCAGCCAGTCAAGTACACAAGAACTGGGCAATTTACCAAAATGATAAAAGAATTATGGCAACAAGACTGAAAATAAAAACAAAAGAAGGCGACATCACTATCCGCCTCTATGACGAGACTCCAAAACACCGTGACAATTTCCTCAAATTAGCCAAGGAAGGCTACTTTGACGGTACACTGTTCCACCGTGTCATCAAGGACTTCATGATTCAGGGAGGTGACCCCGACAGCAAAAATGCCCCTAAGGGAAAGATGCTTGGCACAGGCGGGCCCGATTACACCATCCCCGCCGAGTTTGTCTATCCACAGCTCTTCCACAAACGTGGAGCGCTGAGTGCAGCCCGCACTGGCGATGAAGTGAACCCTGAGCGTGAGAGCAGTGGCAGCCAGTTCTACATTGTATGGGGCAAGACCTACAAGCCAGCAGAACTGAAGCAGATGGAGCGGCAGATGGCCATGCAGCAGGAACAGGACGTATTCAACCAACTTGCAAAGCATCATCATGACGAGATTATGAGCCTCCGCCGTAACCGTGACCGCACCGGACTGCAGGCCCTCCAGGAAAAACTGATTGATGAAACGAAAGCCACCTGCCGACAGATGGGAAAGCCGGCCTTCACTGCCGAGCAGACAGAAGCCTACACCACCATCGGAGGCACTCCTTTCCTTGACAACCAATACACTGTGTTCGGAGAGGTTGAGGCAGGACTTGACGTGGTAGAGCGCATACAAAACTGCCAGACCGACCGGAATGACCGCCCCTTGGAGGATATACGCATAGAAGGACTCACAGAAGAGGAATAAGCCCCAAGGATGACAATTCACACAAGCGTCTCCCCTCCATGTTGCTTCGTACAGGAAGGGCAGCCGCTTAGTCCCCGGCCGAGAGAGAGAAGAGAGAGAAAGCGGGACGGATCCTCGCCCCATGCATTATTACTGGTCAGCCCCTTGCGGTCCATTCCAGGCAGAACAGCAATCCCTTGCCCATTCACAATACTGTGACCAGGCAAGGGATTTGCTTATCTATCTTATCCGGAAAGAGAAGAACGGAAGGCTTACTCGCCCTCCTCCTCTTTCTTCTTACGAGTTGTCCTGCGCTTCTTAGGCTTCTCCTCAGCCGCCTTCTCCACCTTCACGCCTGCCAGTTCCGGGTCAATCAGGATACGGCCACAGTACTCACAGACAATGATTTTCTTGTGCATCTTGATATCCAGCTGACGCTGAGGCGGAATCTTGTTGAAACAGCCACCACAGGCATCACGCTGCACGTAAACGATGCCCAGACCATTCCGGGTACCCTTGCGGATGCGCTTGAAACTGCGGAGCAAGCCCGGCTCAATCTTTGTCTCCAGCTCAGCAGCCTTGTCCTTCAGCAGGCCTTCCTCCTCACGGGTCTCCTGCATGATCTCATCCAGCTCGTTACGCTTCTCTTCCAACGCATTCTGACGGTCTTCGAGCAGCGCACGATTATCAGCCAGATCCTTCTGCTTCTCCTCAACCTTGAACTGAGCTTCCTTGATTTTCTTGTTGCAAAGCTCTATCTCCAGTGTCTGGAACTCTATCTCCTTGGTCAGCGTGTCATACTCACGGTTGTTTGCCACCGTGTCCAGCTGCTGGTTGTAACGGTCCAGACTTGCCTGAGCCTCAACAATCTCGCCTTTCTTCTGGGTCACAGCACTCTGGAACTCCTTGATTTCCTCCTCAATCTTCTCAATACGGGTGTTGAGGCCTTCCAGCTCGTCCTCCAGGTCGCGCACCTCCAGTGGCAGCTCGCCACGCAGCGCACGCTTCTCATCAATACCTGAAAGCGTTGTCTGTAACTGGAAAAGGTTCTTCAGCTTCTCCTCCACTGGTAACTCCTTTGGATCTTTCTTTGCCATAGTTCTTATATTTGTTTTAATTCAAAATTCATCATTCATCTTCACCTATCATCCATGAGCCTGAATCATGCTTGCGCCTGTCAGGGAAGTTTCCTCATGTATATCCGTGCGTAAGTCCCACCTCCTCCTGCCGATGGGATGCCCCATAGGCAAATGTGCTGTCAGCCTATCAAGCCCGTCAGCTGAAATATGCTATCGGATTGGTGTTGATCTCTGACAGGCAGCAGCGCACCCCCGGGCAATCACGCTCAATCACCTCACGGAACACCTCACAGGTGAACTGCTCACTCTGATAGTGACCAATGACACAAATCTGAATCTCCTGCTCATGACCGAAGAACTCATGATAGTGCATCTCGCCCGTCACGAAGGCATCAGCCCCTGCATTGATGGCATCCTGCAGCAGGAACGAGCCCGCCCCACCGCACAGGGCAACGGTCTTTATCTCCCTTCTGAGCAGCTGGTTAGCCTGCACGCACTCCACGTCAAACCGCTTCTTCAAGCGCAGGATAAGGTCGTCTGCCGCCAGTGGTTCAGCAAAGGTGCCGATGACTCCATCGCCCCCTGTGACCGTCTCGCCCGTCAGCGGGCTTCTTACCAGCTTCTCCCTGCCGAAGAAGCGCACGCCCTCCAGCCCGAGTCTCTCAGCTATCTTGAAGTTGACACCGCCACTTGCCGCATCCATGTTCGTGTGCATGGCAACAACGGTCACGTCATTCCTGACAGCCTTGCGTACGGTGCGCTGCACATAGTCGGCATCCGTCACCTGCGCCAGTTTGCGGAAGATGAGCGGATGGTGTGCGACTATCAGGTTACAGCCCCGGGCAATGGCTTCGTCTACTACCCTCTCCGTCACGTCAAGACACAATAAAGCCCCTGATACTTCCGCCTCTGTCAATCCAACTTGCAGGCCGGCATTATCATAGTCTTCCTGCAAGGGCAAAGGCGCGAATCGTTCAAGGGCATCAATTACTTCCTTTATTTTCACGCTACGCATAAGTTTTAGGTTGCAAAGATAGGAAAATTATTCGGTTCTTACAACTTTTGCTGCCCGATATTTTCACCCGCCCAGTACAGACTGAAGCAGACAGAAGCAGAAAACGGCGGCAGACACAAACCTCAAAAGCGGAACTCACAAACAGAAAAGTGAGTTGACATGTCAGATTATCCAACTCTCAACTCACTTTCCACAGTTATATTGTAATACAGAAGGGAAGGGGGATCAGATTCTAAAGCCTATAGAACCAACAAGAGTAAAGCGATTCTTATATTGAGTATCCCTGGAATCATAGAATCTCACACCAAGGCTGAAACGGGTTTTCACCTTACATGACCCAAGATCCGCATAAGCCACCACGTCATAATAGTTATAATCCCAGTCGGTACTTTTCCACCATGCGCTGGTCCCGGCCCCAGCCTGCACACCGATACTATGACTCTCTTTCTGAATAAAATCATAGCCTACATTTACTCCTTCCGCATGATTATGCGCATAGGTCTTCAGCCCGTTCTCTTTGAAAAGGGCGGTTGCGTTCTCATACCTGAGGTTGGCATAAAGCCTGTCTGTGATATTGTAGCCTATAACATCACAGCACAACTCTATAGAACGGAAATTATTTTCAACTCCAGCCCCTTGAACTTGATAAGTAGACCGAAATTTACCCTTCTGCGCAAAGCCCACGAGCGAGACTGTCAACAGAAGCATCAATAAAATTGTCTTTTTTTTCATTACCTGATAGTCTATTAATGATCTAATCCTTCAGTGTTCCACGATTTGGCACTGGAGTCAGCTATGGACAAGCCTTTTAACACATTCTCTTTCATTTCTGAAGATAAGTTAGAGGTAATCCTTCAGTCACATCCTGTGAACAACTCACGAAAGTTAGGGAAAGAAAAACAGTCCCAAGTAATAATGCCTTTTTCATTAGTAGATTTTTAAATTTGTTATTATTGATAATCGTTGCAAATTTACCGTTTTTTCTAACATATACAAGAAAGAACGACAAAAAAACATACAATTACACACAAATTTAACATAATACCACACAACAAGTCATCTCTTGTCCCCTCATACCAGCCTGTCCGTATCTCCCACCCTTCTCACCCGCCTGCTATCCGGTGCCAACCTCTCCAATACTTCCCGTGAAGTACTTGAGTATTGCAGCTAAAGTATCGGAATACTTCACCAGAAGTACTGCGCCAGTCATCCACTATCAAGCAGCAAACAGCCGCACTGCCCATGCAAAAATCCTCCCACACTGCTGTTTTACAGCCTATTGAGACAAATCCGACACTGTCAGCACAAAAAGAGATCCAGCCCGTGAGACAGACATGAGCGTCTGCTCCCACGGGCTGGACCATCATTAAGTTCGGAGATATTCCTGAGCTATCGCCTTACTTCATCTGAACCTTGGCAACCTTAACCTTACCGTCCTCGGATACAGTCTTGCGGATGACGACACCCTTCACAGGAGCTGACAGACGCTGACCTTTCAGATTATAATAGGCCACGGATCCTGGCTTGTCCTGGCTTACCTCTGCCTTTTCTATGCCATTAGTCTGAGGACCATTCAGCACACAGCGCTTATAGAGATCAATATACTCAATACTATTCTTGTTGGTATTGAATATCATATATGGTGTCTGAAGCGTATAACGGTTATTCCCAGCATCATAAGCGAATACAACGTCCTCCATACTTGACCCATCAATAGTTCCTGTCAAATAGATAGAGAAGCCATACATGGCACCTAAAAACAGATTCTTCGGAAAAGTTACATTTCCTTCCGCATCAACAGTACCCTTGACGACACCAGCCGGAAAATCAGCATAAAGCCCCTGCATGTAGATTTCATTGCCGACATGCGCCACCTTTACAGTACCAGTAACCTGATTACCATCGCTATTAAGTGCATCCATCGAATATTCAACTGTCGAAACGCTCTCTGGCATCGTAATAAGCTGGTCTACAGACAGAGAATAACTGACATTGAAGTCGCCGTATTGGCCCCAGAAAGTCGTTCCCATAGCACTTGCAGACACTCCCAGGATGACCGACCCATCCGTACTTGTTCCGTTCAGCACCATGTTGTCGCCATCTATGGTGTAGCTGTAGCTCGTTACGCTTTCATCCTCCTCATAGTCCAACGAACCGTCAGATGTCGCTACCTTCTTCATGATTCCGACTTTATAATCAAAAGAAATTTGATCAGTATACGGAAGAGTATAAACCTGCTGACCTGTAGGTACCGTAATGGTATTTCCTGACAGCGTTCCCTTCACCCATGTTCCCACGGAGAAGCCCGAAAGAGGATCTTGAATATAGACGGTCTCGCCATCATTCGCATACACGACATTCATCTTAGAGGCTTCAATCTCCTTGACACCGTCTGCATCCTTATTGATTGTCATCCCGCTGCGGTCATAAGTTTTCAGCGTGCCTTCCGGCTGAGTTGTGATAATTTCCTGTGCCTGCATGACCATAGCCATCATGACCACAAACAAAAGAGATAAAGTTCTTTTCATACACTATACTTTTAAATTAACGTTCTCACCAGAGTCTCCTGTTACGAAACCACAGGCAAAGATAGTTATTTTTTTCAAAATGAAAACATTTTTATCTGTTTTTTTTCATATTGACACAACAAATCTCAAATATTAAGTCAGATGGGCACAGTCTTCACCTGATGTGAGCCTATGCCAGAAGTGCATCGGCCACATCCATGAGCGTTGTTGGCGCATGATTGACAGCAGCATCCGTCAACAGCTCACCTAACAGTACAATTTGTGATAAAAAAAGTTAAAAACGGGGGGGGGGTAAGCAGCGTATAAATCATATTCTCTACCTTTGCAAAAAACAAATCAGACAGACAAGTAGCCACTGACATAAGACAAAACTACAAAAACTGCCGTATATCCTATCACGAAAAATATTACATAATCCATAAACAACAACGAAATGAGAAGAATTGTTTCAGTCCTCATGACCTGTCTTGCCGTGCTTGCCACGCATGCACAAGACATCAAGATTAAAAAAGGAGAAGTTTCCATCGGGGGCAACTTGGTAGCCTTGATCAAAGCTGACAGGAGCCAAGGCGAACTTTCCACACCTGATGGGAAACAGGTTCTCACTGTCAGTGCCACATCACTGACACGACAGGGAACACGCACGCCTGAAAAATGGCTGAGATTCACCTCACCTGATGGGACTGTCTTTGAGCTGAGTGATCCACAGGACAGACTGGTTTTATCAACAACGAAGTTCTACGTCTATAAACTGACTGACAGCAAACCCCAGCTCATCAATCAAAGCGGAATAAGGACCACGCTTATCGACAAACTCTTCAGACAGGGGTCATGCCCTTTCTCCACTAAGTGGGACAGCATCTACAACGTACTGAAGGCTGAGGAAAAAACAGAAGAGAAACTGATTGCCAGCCATAAGTTCGCCATCAACGATGAAGGTGACATTGTCATCAACAAGGCTGTGGCAGGAAAGATATATGTCAACAAGACTGATAACGGTGCAGCCACCTACTATGTCAAGGATGCGAAAGGGAACCAGATTGCACAGCTGAAACTTGCATCATGGGCCAGGAGTGACAACTTCAGCAGCATATCTACTTTTGACGATGCCCCACTCATGCTCCTCGAATATAAGACCAGCCTCAAGCTGTCAGAAGACGAGCTGGCGCGCCGTATGGTCGCCAAGCTGCTGGCCAATGGCTACGGACTGGGGGACATGGGAGAAACCATCAAGACACGTCTTGCCAACAAGGCGAAGGCACAAGAGGGACAGGCTGTTGAGCAGGAACAGCAGCTGACAAGGGAGGCTATGGCTGCGTCAGCCAATATCTACAACGCACCCGGCAAAATCACCCTGCCGGACGGCAGTGTCATAGAAGGCGGCATAACCATCCTCTACGAGTCGATAGAAAAGAAAATGGGCAAGGGCATCAGTGGCATACTCGACCTCGACGCTCCTGCCTTAGGCTCTGCGGCAACACTGACACGGACAGATGCCAGCGGCAACAAGACCGAAACGAAATACAAGGCAGCCGATGGGGTGACCGTGACCATAAAAGGAAAAGACTATTTAGGCGTGAAAGGCTCCAAAGACGGTGTTCTCAACAATGCCGGTGGCAGCAAGTCAATCAACATCGGCACGCGCCACGCACAATTCTTCGAGGTGCTTTACCATGACGGGAAAGGCAATTACGTCCTGCAACACCCTTTGGATGAAGGGGAACTGTACCTGAAACTGAAGGACAGGAAAGAGGCTGTCTACCTTGGCAACAAGGCACTCTTAGGGACACGAAGCGAAAAGACACGCATAAAGCTGACAGCCGAGTACCTGAACTGCACAGGCATGGATGCCTCCAGATACGACACCTGTACGCTTGAAGGACTGCGGCAGCTTATATCCGATTACAACAACACCTGTGGCAGATAAAAGTCTCGCTATCAGAGGCAGCGCAAGCACACCAGTACATATACAAGAAAATCACTGCGGGAACCAACAGGAAGGGGATATGCCTATGACGGCATATCCCCTTCTTTCTATGATTCTCTCAAACTTTGTTTCTTTTCCTGATGACGTTTACTGCGCCCTGCTGACCTATGCCAGGCAGGTGGCCCGTCCCATGTTATACTCCTTGATGGCGTTTGTCAGATAGTGGAACAGCTTGCGTACAACGCCTGCATTCTTGATTCTTTCTTTCATAATGTGTTTCCTTTCTTTGTTTATTCAACAATCTTTTTACCTTAAAAATACTCTATTGAGACTGAAGCCCGTTTCTACGAACACAATCTTGTGTTTATTGAGATGATTCTGTGTCCTCTTTATCCTGTACACCATCGGGCCATCCATGCCCGATAGGTTTCGTTTTACGGTTGCAAAGTTAAGTCACTCTATGCCCGAGGCAAAACTTTCGGCTGCTTTTGGTATGAAAATCCAACAAAAATTGACATCCGTCAAAGTCATTGACCCATATCAAACCATTGATTTGACCTGCATCAAGCCGCCAAATTGACTTATGTCAACTAAAGGTAATTCAGTTCATCCACAACAAAAAACATATTTCCAAAGACGGGTATCACATTTTCTTTTCTTATCTTTGCAACATGAACACGAACAGACAACACGGCTTCCGTCTCCCTGCTGAGTGGGAGCCACAAAGCGGCATCATACTGATATGGCCACATGAGGACACCGACTGGCGCCCTTATCTGAAGGAGATAACTGAGACTTATCTCCAGCTGGCTGATGCCATAACCCGCCATGAGCCGCTGCTCATCGCCGCCCGTGACACGGCAAAGGTACACGTGCTGCTGGCAGGCAGACTGACGGATGAGCAGCTGCTGAGGGTGACCCTCTTCACCTGCGACAACAATGACACCTGGGCACGTGACGTGGCTCCCATCTCCCTCTGCTCCGCCGCTGAGCCTAAGGAGAACTTCCACCCCATCCACCTGCTGGACTTCTGCTTCAATGGCTGGGGAGAGAAGTTTGCCGCCGGGAAGGACAATGCCATCAACCGACAGATGTATGAGGCAGGACTCCTCCACGGTGTGCTGGAAAACCATAAGGATTTCGTCCTGGAAGGCGGATCCATTGAGAGTGACGGCGACCGCACGCTCTTCACCACAACCAGCTGCCTGCTGGCCCCCCACCGTAACCAGCCCCTCACACAGGCCGATATTGACAGGCGGCTGCGGCTGCTCTTCCCCAATGTTGAGCGGGTGGTATGGCTCAGCCACGGCCAGCTCGCCGGTGACGACACCGATGGGCACATCGACACCATTGTGCGTTGCGCCCCCAACGACACCTTATTATATATAGGATGTGACGATCCACAGGACGAACACTTCCATGACTTCCGCCTCCTGGAGGAGGAGCTGCGGCAGCTCAGCACCATAGAGGGCAAGCCCTACCGTCTCCTCCGGCTCCCCTTCCCCGAGGCTATATGGGACGATGGCGAGCGGCTTCCAGCCACTTATGCCAACTTCCTCATCCTCAACAGAGCGGTCATCGTACCTACCTACGGGCAACCCGAGAATGACCAGACGGCATTGGCTGCCATACAGGAGGCTTTCCCTGACCGGGAAGTCATCGGCATAGACTCCAGCACCATCATCCGCCAGCATGGCTCCATCCACTGCCTGACGATGCAGACCTTCCTTTCCCCCGGCCTTTCCCTGAGGAACGAGGGAATATAGGCACCCCTGAGAACAGGGAGCTGCGGACTGGCCTACAACAGGCAGCCCCCTCAAGAACAAAAATCATTATCCATCATCAACCCGTCTCTCCAACAGCCCATCAGGCTCTCTGCCTCCCGGAGCGATCGGGAAAACATTTCCGTCACATGAAAGAACTGAAAATAGGATTCCTGCAACAGCATAACACTGCTGACACAAGAGAGAACATACAGAGGATCGCTGAGAACATCACCGACCTTGCGCACCGTGGCGCACAGCTCGTCATTCTCCAGGAGCTGCACAACTCGCTTTACTTCTGCCAGACAGAGGACGTAAACAATTTCGACCTTGCCGAGCCTGTTCCTGGCCCGTCAACGGAATTATATGGCGAGCTGGCACGCAAGCTGGGCATTGTCATCGTCACCTCGCTCTTTGAGAAACGCGCGCCGGGACTCTACCACAACACGGCCGTTGTGATAGAGAAGGACGGCAGCATTGCCGGCAAGTACCGCAAGATGCACATTCCTGACGACCCGGCTTACTATGAGAAGTTCTACTTCACCCCTGGCGACCTCGGCTTCCACCCTATTGACACCAGTGTGGGGCGGCTTGGGGTGCTTGTCTGCTGGGATCAGTGGTATCCAGAGGCAGCCCGCCTGATGGCCCTGCAGGGTGCCGAGCTGCTTATCTATCCGACTGCCATTGGCTATGAGAGCAGTGACAGTGATGATGAGAAGCAACGGCAGCGTGAGGCATGGACTACTGTCATGCGTGGCCATGCCGTCGCCAACGGTCTGCCTGTCATTGCCGTCAATCGTGTCGGGCATGAGCCTGACCCGAGTGGTCAGACGGGCGGTATCGAGTTCTGGGGCAGCAGTTTCGTCTCCGGCCCACAGGGAGAGCTGCTTTACCGCGCCTGCGAGAATGATGAGGAAAGTATCGTCATCAACATTGACCTTGACCACAGTGAGCAGGTGCGCCGCTGGTGGCCTTTCCTCCGCGACCGCAGGATTGACAAGTATGGGGAAATAACCAAGCGGTTTATTGATTAGCCCCGAACCTATCCTCTTTCATCATCGCCTATCCCTGTTTGTTATCGCCCATCCCCTAAACCCACAAAGGCACCAAAGAGACGCTTCTCCTTGGTGCCTTTGTCATTGCTATATCTTTTAAATATCCTGTTATCCTAATATTCTTCTTGCATTGGGCCTGGTTTATTCTCCCGTCGCATCCACAAAAACACATTCCCCTTCGGCTGCACTCTTCTCTCTTGGGAGCAAATGGGAGCGCCGCTTTCCTCTCTCTCTGAAAAGCATAGCGAAAAGGCTGCTCCCCTCCTCTGGGAGGGGCTGGGGGTGGGCTTTAAATCAGCGGCATCCCAGCCTCCTCACATTCCCTCCGCATAGTCTCAGGCCAGATGCTTGCCTGAATCTCACCGATATGCGCCTTGTGCAGCATCACCATGCACAGCCGGCTCTGCCCAATGCCACCACCGATACTCAACGGCAGCTTATCGGCGAGGAGCTGCTGATGGAAGTAGAGTTTTTCACGTTCTTCCTGCCCCTCAATCTCTAACTGTCGGAGCAAAGCAGACTTGTCAACGCGAATACCCATAGATGACAGCTCAAAGCTACGTTCCAGCACCGGATACCAAATCAGTATGTCACCGTTCAGTCCGGTCTTGCCGTCTTCCGCCACCGTCGACCAGTCATCATAGTCAGCAGCACGGCCATCATGTTTCTGCCCATTGCTGAGCTGCCCGCCAATGCCCTCAACGAATACGGCTCCATACTTCTTGCAGATGGCATCCTCACGCTCTTTTGAACTCTTGTCAGGATACATATCCAACAAGTCCTGCGCATGTACAAAGTGAATCTCCTGAGGCAGAAATGGCTTCAGCTGGGGATAGGTCTCACAAGCCAGGAACTCCGTGCGCAGAATGGCAGCGTAGATGCGGCGCACAACACTCTCCAGATGTTTCCTCGTCCTTTCCTCATTCGTGATGACTGCCTCCCAATCCCACTGGTCAACGTAGAGAGAGTGCAGGTTGTCCATCTCCTCATCGGCACGGATGGCATTCATATCTGTATAGATTCCGTAGCCTGGCTGTATCTCATATTCAGCCAGTGTAAGGCGTTTCCATTTGGCCAGCGAGTGAACGACCTCAGCCTTCGCCTCGTTCAGATCCTTTATAGGAAAGGTCACAGGACGCTCAATGCCATTCAGGTCATCGTTAATACCCAATCCTTTCAGGACAAACAACGGAGCTGTGACACGGCTCAGGCGAAGCTCTGTGGCCAGATTCTGCTGGAAAAACTCTTTTATCAGTTTGATACCCTGCTCGGTCTGTCTCTTGCCAAGCACAGCCTTGTAACCATCCGGTTTAATCAGTTTACTCATTTCGTTTACGTTCGTTTAATATCCGTGCGTGTTGTTTGTTTATGCAAAGGTACGCAATAATTATTAAACTGCAAACATTCATTCAATTATTTTGAGCATAATGACACACTTTCAATAGATATAATTTCTTTTTGCCATACCAATCTGAATTCATTTATACCTTTCCTTTTCTCTTCTTTTTTCCTAAGATTCCACTTATTCATAAGAATATCTGCCGTTTTATTTTTTCATCTGCAAACTTTACCGTATCTTTGCACAACCATTTGGCTCCGTAGCTTAGCTGAATAGAGCGTCAGATTCCGGTTCTGAAGGTCTTGGGTTTGAATCCCAACGGAGTCACATAAGGAAACAAGGTGTACAAATGATTTGTACACCTTGTTTTTATTAGCAGCCAAATGAGGTCAGGAATCTTACAGATATACACACGACATGGAAAGAAAAATCAAAATAGGTCTTCTCCCAAGGATTGTCATAGCCATTCTCCTTGGTATCTTCTTTGGCTATTATATGCCTGCGGCACTGGCAAGAGTATTCCTTACCTTTAACGGCATCTTCAGCCAGTTCCTCGGATTCATGATCCCCTTGATTATCATCGGACTGGTAACGCCTGCCATTGCTGATATAGGAAAGGGGGCCGGCAAACTATTGCTCGTAACTGTCATCATAGCCTACACTGATACTGTTGTCGCTGGCGGACTGGCTTACGGTACAGGTTCATGGCTCTTCCCCTCCATGATAGCCTCAACAGGAGGAAGCATGCCACATATCAATAAGGCTACCGAACTTGCTCCTTATTTCACCCTCCACATCCCAGCCATGGTCGATGTCATGAGTGGACTGATATTCTCGTTCATAGCCGGACTGGGCATTGCCTATGGCAGGCTCAATACGATGAAGGGTGTATTCAGCGAATTCAAATACATCATAGAAAAGACAATAGCCAAAGCCATCATCCCCCTGCTGCCTCTCTATATCTTCGGTGTATTCCTCAATATGGCCTACAACGGGCAGGCACGGCAGATTCTGCTTGTCTTCTCCCAGATTATCATCGTCATCCTCGTGCTGCATGTCCTCATCCTTGTCTACCAGTTCTGCATAGCCGGAGCCATTGTCAAGCGCAACCCCTTCCGCATGCTGTGGACTATGTTTCCAGCCTATCTGACTGCCTTGGGCACCAGCTCATCAGCCGCTACTATCCCCGTGACACTCGACCAGACCCTAAAGAATGGTGTAGGCAGGGAAATAGCAGGATTCGTCATACCACTCTGTGCCACCATCCACCTCAGCGGCAGCGCCATGAAGATCACCGCATGTGCCTTGACCATCTGCATGCTGACAGGCATTCCCCACACCCCAGCTCTCTTCCTCTACTTCATCCTCATGCTCTCCATCATCATGGTTGCCGCACCTGGTGTGCCAGGTGGTGCCATCATGGCGGCATTGGCACCACTGGCAAGTATCCTTGGCTTCGATGCTGAGGCACAGGCTTTGATGATAGCCCTCTACATTGCGATGGACAGCTTCGGCACCGCATGCAATGTGACGGGTGATGGTGCCATAGCGCTGGTGGTTGGCAAGTTGTTTGCAAACAAAAAAGAAGAGAAGAAGAAATAAAGTCGTTTATCGAAAATAAATTGTATCTTTGCAGAAGATAAGCTGCACTCGGCAAATTGAGAACAAGCTCTCCTTTGCGCTCGCTTGCATTATCTTTGCAGAAGATAAGCTGCACTCGGCAAATTGAGAACAAGCTCTCCTTTGCGCTTGCTTGCATTTTCTTTGCAGAAGATAAGCTGCACTCGGCAAATTGAGAACAAGCTCTCCTTTGCGCTCGCCTGCATTATCCTTACAGAAGACACAACTAAATAATATCCGTAACATCATGGAAATAGTAGAAAGATTTATCAACTACACTAAGTTTGACACGCAATCGGCTGAAGAATCCGAGACCGTGCCAAGTACACCAAAGCAACTGATCTTTGCGAAATATCTGAAAGAAGAACTCGAACGTGAGGGGCTGAAGGATGTTGAGATGGACGAGATGGGCTATATCTATGCCACACTCCCAGCCAACACGAAGAAGAAAATCCCAACAATCGGTTTCATCTCTCACTATGACACAGCTCTTGATGCCAGTGGGGCAAACGTCAAGGCACGCATCGTAAAGAACTATGACGGCGGCGACATAGAGCTGAACCCGAGCATGGTCAGCTCTCCACGCATGTTCCCCGAACTGCTGGAACACAAGGGAGAAGACCTTATCGTGACCGATGGCACTACACTGCTGGGCGCCGATGACAAGGCCGGCATTGCCGAGATTGTACAGGCCATGTGCTTCCTGCGCGACCATGACGAGATTGAGCATGGTGATATCCGTGTCGGCTTCAATCCTGATGAGGAAATCGGGATGGGTGCCCATCATTTTGATGTGGAGAAGTTCGGCTGTGAGTGGGGCTACACCATTGACGGGGGCGACCTCGGTGAGCTGGAATATGAGAACTTCAATGCCGCTGGGGCCAAGGTGCTGATACATGGTGTCAGCGTACACACAGGCTATGCCAAGGGGAAGATGGTCAATGCCAGCCGCCTGGCCTGTGAGTTCAATGCCATGATTCCTGAGACCGAGATTCCTGAAGAGACCGAAGGCTACCAGGGCTTCTATCATCTTCTGGGCATTGAGAGCCGATGCGAGGAGGCCAAGCTCAGCTACATCATCCGCGACCATGACCGCGACCGTTTTGAGGAACGCAAGCGTTTCATGGAGAACTGCGTGAAGCTGATGAACGATAAATACGGTGAGGGGACTGTAGAGCTGAAGATGAATGACCAGTATTACAACATGAAGGAGAAGATTGACCCGAACATGCACGTCATCGAACTGGTATTACGGGCAATGCAACAAGCAAACATCGCCCCAAAGGTACAGCCCATCCGTGGCGGCACTGACGGTGCGCAGCTCTCCTTCAAGGGTCTGCCCTGTCCGAACATCTTTGCTGGTGGTGTCAACTTCCACGGCCCCTATGAGTTCGTATCCGTACAGGTCATGGAAAAAGCCATGCAAGTCATCATCAACATCTGCCGGCTGACTGCGGAGTTTAACGATTGAGAAAGCAGCCCCTCCTCCCTATTCTCCCAAGGGAGGAGGGGCTGTATGCGACATGATGGCTCTCAAAAAGAACAAAGCGGGAGATTACCAACAACACCTGCAAGACACATTCCCCCATCTCTCTGAAGAATGAGTTTTATCTCTCCAAGCAGGTCACTTCAGTGCCTCTATCCTCATGGAAAGGCAGGAGGTGGGATTTCCAATATCTTATGTCAGAACTTCCTGCCCTGGTCGAAGACCTCGCACTCATTCTTGTTGTAGCCGGATTCGTGACCCTGCTCTTCAGAAAACTCCGGCAGCCACTGGTGCTGGGCTACATTGTCGCGGGCTTCCTTGTCTCGCCCCACATGCCTTATCTGATGAGCGTCGTTGACAAAGCCGACATACAGACATGGGCAGACATTGGTGTCATCTTCCTTCTCTTCTCGCTCGGACTGGACTTCTCCATCAAGAAGATTCTCAAGATGGGCGCATCACCCATTATTGCCGCCTGCACCATCATCTTCTGCATGATGACGCTGGGGGGCATCGTGGGGCACAGCTTCGGCTGGCAGCGCATGGACTGCATCTTCCTTGGCGGCATGCTTGCCATGAGTTCCACCACCATTATCTATAAGGCATTCGCCGACATGGGACTGACTCAGCAGGGATTTGCCACCACCGTGATGAGCGTTCTCATCCTGGAGGATATTCTTGCCATAGTGATGATGGTCATGCTGAGTACCCTTGCCAGCGGTGCCAGCCCCGACGGCAGTCAGATTGTGGGCAGTCTTGCCAAGATTGGTTTCTTCCTTGTCCTGTGGTTTGTCATCGGCCTGTTTGCCATCCCCCTCTTCCTGCGCTCCGTCCGAAGGTTTCTCAACAATGAGACGCTGCTTGTCGTGTCATTGGGCTTCTGCTGCCTGATGGCGGTTGTCTCCACGCAGGTTGGCTTCAGTGCCGCCTTCGGTGCTTTCGTGATGGGCAGCATCCTTGCTGAGACGATTGAGGCTGACAAGATTATCCGCCTTGTCGAGCCTGTGAAGAATCTCTTTGGCGCCGTCTTCTTTGTGTCAGTGGGCATGCTGGTCGACCCGAAGATACTGGCTGACTATGCCCTTCCCATCCTCTTCCTCGTCCTGACCATCCTCACCGGGCAAGCTCTGTTCGGCACTTTAGGCTATCTGCTTGGCGGACAGTCGCTGAAGAATGCCATGCGCTGTGGATTCTCTATGGCTCAGGTGGGCGAATTCGCCTTCATCATCGCCTCATTAGGACTGTCACTGCACGTCATCAGCGACTTCCTTTACCCCGTTGTCGTTGCTGTCTCAGTCATCACAACCTTCCTCACTCCCTACATGATCAGGGCTGCCGACCCCTGCTATGAGACTCTGGTCAGCCATCTGCCCAAGCGGTGGGTGCGCCGCCTGTCCCACTTCCAGGCCGGGACACCCTACACCACAGCCTCCGACAGTCTTTGGAAGGACCTTGTCAAGGCCATGCTGATGAACACCCTCATCTACAGCATCCTCTCCACAGCCGTCATAACCATCATGTTCTCCCTGATCCTGCCCGTGTGCCGGCACCTCTCAACTGAGTGGACGGGAAACCACTGGGCGGGCAATGCTGTCTGCGGCCTGCTCACCGTGGCAATCATCTCGCCTTTCCTCCGTTCCATCGTGATGAAGAAAAACCACTCCGAGGAGTTCAAGGCACTATGGACCGGGCGACGCATCAACCGCCTGCCACTCATCGCCACCGTCCTGGCCCGTGTCGTCATCGCCATCGGGTTCATCTTCTACATCTGCAATTACCTCACCCGTTTCAAGACAGCCCTCATCATAGCCATTGCCGTGGGAGTGCTGACCCTGATGCTCCTCTCCCGAAGACTGAAGAAAAGGAGCATCAAGCTGGAACGGCTCTTCATCCTCAACCTGCGCAGCCGTGACATCGAGGCACAGGTCCACGGACGGAAGAAGCCCCTCTTCGCCGGGCATCTCGTTGACCGTGACATCCACATCGCCAACTTCGAGCTGCCTGATGACTCCACCTGGGCGGGACAGACGCTGCGCAGCCTGCAACTGCGCAACCGTTTCGGCGTACACGTCAGCAGCATCCTCCGTGGCTCACTCCGCATCAACATTCCCAATGGCGACACCATCCTCTTCCCCGGTGACAAGCTGCAGGCCATCGGCAACGATGAGCAGCTCACCGCCTTCTCCGCAGCCGTCAGCACCGAGCTGCATCCCGAGGATGCCGAGATTGAGAAACGTGAGATGAAGCTGCGCCGGTTCGTCCTCGCAGAGTCCAGTCCCTTCATTGGCAAGACCTTGAAGGAAAGCGGCATCCGTGACCAGTACAACTGCATGGTCGTGGGAGTGGACGAGGGGCAGAAGAACCTCACCCTCATCACTCCCTTCCGCTCATTAGAAGTGGGCGACGTGCTGTGGATAGTAGGAGAACAGGCCGACCTGGAACGGCTCCTCGCCCTTTCCTGATACCAAATAGCCTCCGCTTCTGCCAAACAGCCATCTCCCCATTTCGCCATACCTATCCTGCCAGACAGGAACATACTATCATATATAGCAGAAGGACAGAGGGGCTATCGGATGTGTTGGCATCTGACTGCAGCACGGGCAGCTACCCCGCCCACACACCAGATAAGCGGATAAAAGCATACATGCAGCCCATTGGGCTGCATGTATGCTGGAAGGGAAACATCCCCCCAAAAAGACTGGGCAAAGATACCGTTCTCAGCTGACAGCTTCCTGAGCTAACAGTCTTTTCATATCCCTATCCGTCATGGCGCACACACACGAGTCCGACCATACATTCTCAGCAGTCTCTATCATGTCAATGATAGTGTAGATGGGCAGTATAATACCCATAATACCAACCGGACCACCTACCCCAGCCATCAAGGACAGCGTAAGGAAGTAGCATCCCATCGGAACACCTGCATTGCCTACAGCCGAGATGACGGCTATCAGCACCCAGAGCAACATTGTGGGAAACGTAAGGGTAACTCCTCCGTTCTGCATCACAAAGAGTGAGGTGACAAGGATGAATGCAGCACAGCCATTCATATTGATGGTAGTACAGATGGGCAGGACAAAACGGGATACTCTTCTCGACACGCCAGCCCTCTCCTCTGCTGACGACATGGTCACCGGCAGTGTGGCCGCAGAGCTCTTAGTGAAAAGTGCCATCAGCACGGCAGGCATCATCCTGCCAAGTGTGCGCACAGGATTCAATCCCCGGGCAAGCAGGAAGAGCGGCAGGACAACAAAGAACTGGATGACATTGCCGGCCAGCACAACTGCCACATACTTGCCCAGCGACCCCATCACAATACCGGCACTCACCTGGGCTGAGAGCTGAGCCGCAAAGGCTACGATACCTAATGGAAGTGTCCATATCAACCCACGGATGAGCAGAAACAGGATGTCCTGTAACCCCTGAAGTCCACGCATGACCGTTGTCTTCTGCTCACTGGAAGGCATCTTTGCCAAAGCAATGCCCATAGCGAAAGCCAACAGCAAGAGGCTCAGCACATTGCCTTCAAGAAAAGGCTTCACAATGTTGTCAGGGACAACCGAAAGGATGTGGTCATAATAAGAAAGATGACCCAGATTCTTCGGAACATCCTGCATGCCTCTGGTCACCATCTCAGCCGCCAGATTGCCCGGAGCTATCACAATGTACAGTCCCAGCCCCACAAAGGCTGCCATGAAAGTAGTCAGCAACGTGTAGGTCACAGCGTGGCGGAAGATGCGCCCCGTATCCTCCTGCTCGCCAAAGGCGGCAAGAGTAGTGATGACAGCCAGCACAATGGTCGGCACCGCCAGCAGCTGGAAAAGATGCGTATAGACCGCGGCTATGAAATCCATCAGCTTACCCAATGCCTCAACCTGCAACATGCCCAGCAACGCACCTGCGACAAGTGCGCCAATCCACAACACCAGCTGCCGTCTCTGAGCAGCCGTTCCCTTATTCTTCTCTGTTTTCTTTGTCATAATCTTAACTCAAAGAAAGAAGAGTGTGCCAAAAACAATTCCTGGCACACCCCTCAAATATTTATCTTCAATCTTTACTGTATCTGCTTGTCTTTTCCAGTCATACAGATGCTTTCACCCATCAATAGCCTGGATTCTGCGGAGTGATGCCAAGATCCTCGCCCGTCAGTCCCTGCGGGATAGGCTGTCGATAGTTTCTCCCACTCACGTTATTGTATTTAGCCACGAGATGCTTATGGATCTTGGCAAAGAACGGGTTGACCACGTTTCCGTCACGGCCAATCTTGCCCGCCACAGCATAACTGTCATCAAAATGCTCATAGTTTCTCACCTTCTGCACATCGCTGATAAGCGTCTTCCAGCGATAGCTGTTCAGGAGACTCTTTTGCTCATACCCGAACTCATACTCCCATTCTTTCTTTATCTGGTCAAAGCTGACACTCGACACATTATGGCTCTTGTTGCCGTAGGCCCGTTCTTGAAGCTGGTTGTAAGGAACCGCAGCCTCCGTGTTACGTCCCAGCTGTACCAGTGCCTCAGCCTTGATCAGCAGCACCTCAGCATATCGCATCTCGATGCGGTCATTGTCGTTAAGCGTTATCTCCTGGTTGACGCTGTTGTCCCATGACTCATCCACGGCCTTGCCCAAGATAGGCGTATAAAGTGGTGGCAGATAACTGTAATACTTGCCCGTCTCGGAATTATAGATACGGGTCTTATAAGTCCAGTTCCTGCGGACTGAGTCACCAGGAGCATCCTTTGCCCAGTCAAGGTAAGGTGTCACGTCAGCCGACTCCAGGTGGTTCTGCGTCGGGTCAACCTTCGGGCTGTCTGGGTCTGGCTTCCCCTGGGCATCATTATTGAATTGCTGGAAGGGGAAAGTCCATCCACAGTGTGTCTGGTGGTTGCCCTGGCGGTCAACAGCGTCGCCACCATGCTGGATGGTCAGGATACGTTCCTGGTTCTCTGCCTCATAGGCACGCCCGGAGAGATGGGTGTAGTCAGCCAGCAGTGAGTGATGCCCGCGGCTGATGACCTTGTCAGCATACTCCACGGCCAGCTCCAGTTTCCTGTCATCCTTGGTGAATACCGGATCTTTCCTTGAGCCATAGATAGCCTGCAGCTCATCATAGCTCAGCGGATTGTCGCCCCATGCCAGGTAAGCACGTGCCAGGAGGGCATCAGCCGCATCCTTTGTAGGCTCAACAGGCGTTGTGGATGTCTCCGGCAACAGTTGCTCGGCATCCTTAAGGTCAGTCACGATTTGCGCATACACCTCGTCTATCGTGTTGCGGCGGGTGTTGGTCGAGTCAGTCTCCGTAATCACCGGCACCTCTCCATAGAGCTGAACCAGATAGAGATAACCCAAAGCACGCAGCAGCTTAGCCTTGCCCACAGCGGCATCCTGGATAGATTGGCTCACGTTCCTGTTGTTCAGCACATTCCTGATGGCATTATTGCTGTTGGCAATGCTGAGATAGAGGTTGCCGAACACCTTCCGTTGGTACCATGTGGAGGCACTTGCCTCAAACCGGCTGTTGAGTGGCCCGTCAGCATCCTCCTCCCCCTCAAAGGAGATAACCTTGTTGCTTTGTGTCTCAATGATGAATGACAAGGACGAGCTGACGCTCTGCAGCGGACCGTAAGATCCATTGACAAGCGATAAGGCCTGTGCGTCACTCTGCACAATGTTGTCGTTGCCGATGACATTGCCTGACACAGCATCGTCAAGCGCATCATTGCTGTTGCAGGAAACAAGTCCCAATATAAGTGCTAACGATGGGATAGCCTTCAATAGTGTGTTTCTTCTCATAATTTTTCCCTTTCTGTTTTATGTGTTGGTCTGAATGTTTGTTAGAATTTCACGTCTACCCCGAAGACAAAACTGCGGCTTGCCGGATATACACCGTTATCAGTCCCGCTCGCCACCTCCGGGTCATATCCCTTGTAAGGAGTTATGGTGAGCAGGTTGCTGGCCGTAGCGAAGAGGCGGAACGATGCCAGCCAGCCCTTGGGAGCTATGGTGTAACCCAGGGTCAGGTTCTTCAGTTTCAGGTAATTGCCACTTTCCACGTAGCGACTGTCTATATAGCTGGAGGTACGGCTTGCCGAATAGTAGCTTGCCAGCACATTATAAGAGTCGGTCGCATGCTCCATATTGTAGCGCAGCGCATTGAAGAGCTTGCTGCCCACTGTCCCTGCGAGGCTGATGCTGGCATCAAGATGATGCCACTGCAAGGCGGTGGAGAATCCCAAGGTGAGGTCAGGCTGGACACTTCCAAGCAGCACACGGTCGTTCCCGTTGACGACCCCATTGCCATCCTGGTCTTTATAGGAAAGTCTCCCGTTCTCATCAATCCCGGTGAAGAGCAGCCCGTAGAAGCTCCCAAGTGATGAGCCTTGCCTGAGGATACGCTCATTATAGTCTCCCTCAATGACATTGTCAGTAGTTCCCATGTCCGTTATCCTGTTGAGGTTGCGCGCCAGGTTCAGCGTTGCGGTCAGACTGAGGTCACGGTTGCGCACAATCGTTCCGTTAAGAGAGAGTTCTATACCCTTGTTGACCACATTCCCCACATTACGCAACTGGCTGCTGACACCCTGCAGGCTGCTGACCGGAACGTTAAGCAGCAGGTCACTGGTCTTCTTGTAGTAGAGGTCAAGCACGGCATTAAGCCTGTTGTCAAAGAATCCCGCATCAATTCCGAAGTTATAGGATGCCGTCGTCTCCCAGCGCAGGTCCCCGTTGGCAAGGTTCCCTATCTGATAGGATGAGCTTCCGTTGTAACGTCCTGCAGCGTAAGAGGCAGCAAATTCATAATCGCCTATCTCCTGATTTCCCACCGTACCTGCACTCACACGCAACTTCAGGCCGGAGAGGGCACGCACATTGCGCAGCCAAGGCTCCTCGCTGACATTCCATGAAAGTCCAATACTTGGGAAGTAGCCCCAGCGGTGACGGGAGGAGAAACGTGAGCTATGGTCTGTACGGAAGGTTGCCGTGGCATTATAACGCCCCAAAAGCGTATAGTTCAGACGGAAGATAAAACTCTGCAACTTGCTCTCCGTCGTTCCTGACACGGGCGGATAGACCTGGCTGCCGTCAGCAAGGTTGTTGTAGCCCAACGCCTCATTGGTGAAATGGCTGACAAGCGTGCTGTTGTAGGCAGTCGTCGTGCGTTGCTGCGTATAGCCTACGAGCGCATTGACGAAGTGCGCTCCCAACTGGTTGGTATAGTCAATCGTATACTCCTGCTGCCAAATTTCCTGATTCTTGTGGCCAATACCTCCCAGGCCCTCATTCGCCAGGCCAAGAGCCGTGTAAGAGGGTGAGAAATAGTTTTGCGTGACCTGCTCCTTATTCAGCCCCAGGGCCGCCTTCACTGTGAAGTGGCCAAGGAACTTGTACTGCAGATAGAAATTGGACAGCAAATAATTGTTGATGCTCTCAGAAGTGCTGTTGAGCAAGTCGCTGACAGGATTTGCCGTCTTATTGCCTACAGCGAAATAAGCATACTCATAAGGGTTGCTGTAATTGAATCCCCCGTCAGCATTATACACAGTCACGACAGGCGGCATCATCAGCGCATAGACCAGCGAGTTGCTGATGCCGGCAGAGTAAGGCGAGCTGTTATAATTGGTTGCCACCGTCGTGGTCAGCCCTCGCTGCGTACTCTTTCCATAGCTGGCATTCAGCCCCAATGTCAGATTATCCATCAGCTCATGGTCGGCATTGATATGGAAATTATAACGGCGGAAGCCTGAGCCTATGACAATACCATCCTGATCCGTATAATTCGCACTGACGGCATAGCGTGTCCTGTCGCCGCCACCCGATATGGAAAGCTCATGGCTCTGGCGGAGAGCGGAGCGAAGAACGGCATCCTGCCAGTCTGTGCCCTGCCCTAAATTGGCCAACTGCTCATCAGTATAGCCGGGAAACTTGTTGTAATGATCACGTTCCAGGCGGCCCCACTCGCTGGCATTGAGCAGGTCGAGCTTCTTCGTCACTCTGTCCCAGCCTACGGTATATCGGTAGTTGATGCTTACCTTGCCCCGCTGCCCTTTCTTTGTCGTGACAATGATGACACCATTGGCCCCGCGTGAGCCATAGATGGCAGTGGCACTGACATCTTTCAGCACCTCAATCGACTGTATATCAGTCGGATTGACCGATGCCAGCGGATTGACCGAGCTTTCCATATTCGCCAATCCCGTCCTGGATGCGCTCTGATCCTTATAATAGATAAAACCGTCAATGACATAGAGGGGCTCATTGCTTGCGTTGACAGAGTTTCCGCCACGTATGCGCAGCTGGCTTGATGCTCCCGGCTGACCTGATGATGCCGTGACATTCAGCCCGGCCACCTGCCCTGTCAAAGCCTCGTCCAGGGTTGGGCTCTGTGCTAAATTGAACACATTTGCCCTCACTGTAGACACGCTGCCCGTCAGCTGCGTCCGGTTCTGCGTGCCATAGCCCACAACGACCACCTCGTCCAAATGTCTGGCATCAGCCTTCAGCGTTACCGTCAGCGAGTCACCCTGCTGAAATGCAGTGACTTTCTGTGTCTGATAGCCAACGTATGAGACCTCAAATGTGGCGGGAAACGACTCTGCCATTACCTCAAATCTGCCATCAATATCAGTCACCGCCAAAGCCTTGCCGCTGGCATCACGCACCGACGCTCCAATAATCTCTATATGAGTGTCAGCATCGACCACCGAACCCTTAACGGGGACGGCAGCCTCTGCTGACACTGCTTGGACAAAGATTGCACTTGTCAATAAGATTTTCCCGAATACATCCATAAGCCTTAATTATCTTTCTTTTGTTTAATTTTTGTGAATGCAAAGGTACGGACATTCCTCACCGCCCACAATACCGCCCTCGTGGTATTCTGTCTACCACGTTTATGGGAGGACACCTACCACAACTCAGCTATATAATCATGCCTGCCTGTTGATAATCAGGCCAATACAAGTTTACGGGATTATCGTTTCCGAGGTTTTGCCTGTTACCAATCGTGAAGAATAACACCCAGCAGACCACAGAGGAGGACAGCAATATGAGAACAACTGACAGGGCTACTGACGCACAATCCTGGATAATCCAACCCGCTGCTTGCGTCACCACAAGATATTACTTACACGTAAGGAAATTCGTCCATACACGTAAAGAAATTCGTCCATACACGTAAGGAAATTCGTCCATACATGTAAGGAAATTCAGCCATGTGTGCAAACCGCGCACGGAATCGTGCCTTCCAAGGCCCCTGCCGCCCCCACACGACACACCATACACCCACTTTTACTACTGCCACACATGATGTACATGGGCACGCATGGGTAACTGCAACTGAAAAGATAGGTACTGTCACAAAAAAAAATTCCCCGGACGTCCATTCGTCCGGGGAACAACCTTAATTCTAACTAACCTAAATTTATGTCGAAACTACACCTATTGATTTGCTTTCGCCACTGGTGAAACATCCAGCTCCGAGTTCTTTCCCATCCTTTCATCAAGGCTATGGATGACTCGCAAGAGATCAGCCTACCGTTATCTGGCGGGCTACCTTCTGCACATTGGCAGCCACCTTCGGCAGCGTCACAGTAAGTACACCGTCAGCCACACGGGCAGCTATGTTGTCCTTGTCAACATCATCAGGCAGAATAAGTGTCTGCTCATACTTGCTGTAGGCAAACTCACGGCGCAGGTAATGGGCCTTCTGCTCCTGGTTATTGACTTTCTTCTCCATCTTGATAGTCAAATCGCCATCATTGTCAATGTTCACGTCAAAGTCCTCCTTACTCAGACCTGGTGCCGCAAGTTCCACGATGTAATCCTTGTCTGACTCAAGTACGTTGATGGCTGGTGCTGTTGCGTTTGCCTTCGGCATATTTGTCGTGTTGAAGAAGTCGTTGAACACTTCTGGTAACCATGAATTTCTGTACATAACTCTGTCTCCTTTACTTTATTTGTTATTAACGTTTTGTACTGGACTTTATGCAAGGAGCATACCAAGGAAAAGCACACGACAAAATGACATGAAGCAATGACAATCTGACAGTTTTCAACTTCCACACATAACAAACACTACGGTCAAAAAGGAAGAAAAAAAAGAAGAGACACAGCCTTTTGGGATAAAAACACGATTTTTCTTTGCATTTTCACACACTTTTTCGTACTTTTGCATTGTATTTATCAAAACACAAAAACGTAAATGAAACATTTTTACTCTACAACAAGGGTGCTGATCACACTCTGTCTGACGGGAATCACATCCCTGGCCTCAGCACAGGGAGACAGTCCCACAGCCACCACCAACGGGCAAACTACGGCTTCAGACCGCCCGACCACAGAACTGCTGGATGATCAATTTTTCTATTCATTCAACCAGGGAAAGCCCCTGCTGTGGCAGACGGCCGGAACAGTCACCCAGCTCAGCGGCAGCGACCGCTACAGCAGCGACACCGGTTATGGTGTGGGCATCGAGACCCCTGCCGACACCGAAGGATTCATAAAACAGACAATTGACCTAACAAGGGACGGACAGACCGTAACTGAAGGCGATGAGCTGGAGTGCCTCATACATTATTATACCGCAAAGAGCGAGCGAGCTGACGGCCCATTCCGCCTGGCCCTGCGCTGGCTGGACGCAAGCGGGAACGAGGTAGCCTCATCGGAAAAGGACTTCATCAACAACCCTGACCTGTACTTCGGAAGAATGAAAGCCTATGGCGAGCTGAAGTTCAGAACCGTGTGCCCCGCCGGAGCAAGGAAACTGGAGTTCTCCATCGTGATTGCCCCGGGAAGCCAGGTGCGCATGGATGACTTCAGCGTACTGCGCCTTGCAGCCATCGACAAGACACCACTCGTTGCCATCATCCCTCAGTTCCGGACGATAACGGGTGAGGTAGGCAAGCCTGAGACTTATCCCATCGCCGTCCAGGGCATGCACCTTGCCGCTGACCAGACCCCGAACTTCAGCGGCACAAATGCCTCATCTGTCATGAGACTCGACATTGAGAAGCTACCGAAGAACGGAACCATGAAGGCAAACCTGACCATGACACCAGCCAAGAAAGGTGTCTATGACGGAGGAAAAGCCTACAAGCTCAAGTTTGATGGAGCCGACCCGGACAACACGGGGACGCTCACTCTCACAAGCTATATCAAGGCAGCTGGAACGACACCGGTTATCAAGCTCAAAGATGGTATCCAGGTGAGGAACATGAAGGCGGCTCCAGGCAAAACTGACGAGCAGGTACTGGAGTTCGACATCAAGGATGTCATCACTGACGTGAAACTCGCCATTTCACAACAAGCCAACGGTCCGTTCCGTCTCAACTCCGGACTGTACTATTATGCGCCAACGAGTGAGAAACTCTACCAAAGCCCGCTGAAAGTGACCTTCGCACCGAAAGAGGCCGGCGACTATGAGGCTACGCTCACGGTGACCACCATCATGGCTGACACGCTGACCATCCACCTCAAAGGTATAGCCAAAGCCGAGAACGCTGATGAGCTGGTGGAGAGGTTCAGCGCCGACCAGACTATGGACAGCCGCTTCAAGGGAGATTCCTGGACAAACTACCACAAGTTCGACCAAGGTTACTGGAAACTTGACGGCACATGGAACGCTGCCGGCAATGCCACGCTCACCAAGGACGGAACGCTCTACTATGATGAGCTGCTCCCCAACGGTATCAGTACCGTCACCTTGGAACCAGCAGCCAGCGCAGCAAAATGTAAGGCTGAATACTCCATTGACGGAGGAGGGCACTGGACTGAACTCGCAGCGGCTGACAATACTGGTAAGTTCACCGTCGGTACACACCGCCCTACACTCATCCGCTTTGTGGCAAAGGATGATGCCGAAATCAACACGGTGGTCATCAGCCCCAATGCCGTTGAGGAACGCCAGAGCTTCAGCCAGATTGAGGATGCCATGCTGAAATCAGCAGACAGCACTCCGCTGTCCCTGCTCAAGGAAGACTTCTCCAACCTCCGCCACACCCGCATACTCGGACTTAAAGGCTGGCAGAACATAACTGTCAGAGGTGAGCGCCCGTTCTATGCATGGCAGCAGAAAGATGCCGCACAGACAAAGGTTGAGAATGAGGTAGCCCAGATTTCCTTCCTCAAATATGGAGTTGTGGACGAGCGTGAGCATGAGACATGGCTCATCTCACCTACCCTCTCTTACCAACAGGCGGCAAACAAGATCCTTACCTTCAGCCTGATGTTCAGAAACCCGACCACTGACGGCAAGGAGTCTTTCGGCCTATACCTGATTACCGAGAAGAACGGGGAGGCTAAGGCACAGTACCTGGATCTTGCCGACTATGCGCCAGCCAACGTAACCCTGGAGGCTGACACCTGGTATGACTACCGCATCGACCTGTCCACGATTGACAGTCTGGACATTGACGACAACTTCCATGTGGCATATTCCTACTACAGCCCTGTCGGCGGTAATGAGACTTCGCTGAACTTTATGATTGATGACATCAGCTTCGGACGGACTGACCTGCCTGAACTCAGCATCGACAACGATTTCATCCAATTCGAGTTCCAAGCCGGACTGGAAGCAACACCGCAGGTCTTCAATATCTTCACTGACCGCACGACAGCTCCAGTGACCGTCACCCTGGTTCCATCGTCAATGAGCAAATACTTCAAGGTATCAGCCTCACAACTGCCCGCAGAGGGAGGTGTCATTGCCGTAGGCTTCAAGAGCGACGACACCACAGCCCGTGCTGCCATGCTCCTCATCCAGAGCCGTGGGGCAGAACCGGCTACTGTCAAGCTGCTGGCACAGCCTGTAGGGACTGATATTGACGGTGTAAGCGCTGCTGAGACAACAGAGCCTGCCCCAGCCCTGACTGGCAACGGTCTGCGTATCAATGGGAAATACACAAGTTTCCAGATATTCTCAACAACGGGCCAGCTTCTCAGACAAGGCGGCTATCAGGAGAACATCGAGACGGAGGGCATCCAACCAGGCATTGTCGTTCTGAAACTTGCAACCGACGCAGGTACAAGGTCATTTAAGATCAACATCAGATAAAAGGCCTTCCCGATTTTACCACACATGAGAAAAGCCATATCCTCATCCATAACAGGAAAGGATATGGCTTTCTTTGTTACAGGGCTGTCCCCCGTCATCCTACCTCCGCCTGCCACTTACCTCCGCAGGAGACTGAGGAGAACAACGGCATTGTTATGCTCCTCATCGTGAGCTGCAAAAAGAAGTGTGGCTGCCGGATGCGCCGCAAGGACGGCACGCAATTCATCCAATGCACCACCCGACACCAGTTCCTCCTGATAGCGCCGGGCAAACTCCGGGAAACGCTGGGGGTCATGACAGAACCACCTGCGCAGCTCATTGCTGGGTGCGACGGCCTTCATCCACAGATCGACCTTGGCTTTCTCCTTACTGATGCCCCGTGGCCAAAGCCTGTCAACAAGAATGCGATAGCCATCAGCCTCCTCCGCAGGCGCATAAGCACGTTTGATGTTTATCATTTCATGAAAATCATTATAAATAAATCAAGTCACAAACAAATATCCGTCACCCACCTATCGACTTTCCCCTTTGGGATAATGCGGCGGGACGGACTATTGGATAAGCGGGAAACCAGTTGTCGGACTGTCATTCCAACTTTAAAGCACGTGGAAAGATAACCTCATTCTCCACGTAGATATGTTCCAGGAGGTAATCACGGAACTGTCTAAGATCAGACAAAGCCTTGACATATTCAGCCTCTGCACCCTCGGGGGCAGTATAACCATTGGTGAGTTCCTCTATACGCAGATGCCGTTCAATCTCATCACTGTGGTCTGCCATCATAGCATTGATAGGATATTGGATGGTGCCACAATGAAAAGAAGCATGTTGCTGCCCCAACGCTGAGGCATTATAGAGTTCAAGGATGAAGGGGTAGAGAACGTTCTCCTCCTTTTGACAATGCAGGTCGAGGTCGGCAATACTGTTGCGGAAGTGGTCGACCACACGGTCCAGCTCTGGATGAGTAGCGGCAAGGCTGTTCAGGCGTGTAAGGAGTTCCTCCCCATACTTACGTGTATTACGGTGATGAAACTTCAAAACATAGTCAACGAGTAAGTCCAGATCCCATGTCTGAAAAGGGATAGCTGTCTGTGAGAGATTCTGTGTCATATTCTTTTTTCTTACTGATATACGGTTGCAAAGATAACCACGCTGCGTATCAACATCAGATAACAAATGTTACCCTACGGGGTTAAATGTCGTTAAAACTTGGAGATTCGCCGAAAAAACACTACTTTTGCAGCTATGGAAGACAATATTATGAGGGCACTCACAGCCTGTCCGCTTTTCACAGGCATGAGTCCGACTGAGATTGACCTGACGATTGCCAATATCACCCATCGGCTGGTGAGCTTACCTGCCCATGATGTATATGCCTTGGCAGGCATGCCCTGCAGATATGTGGACATTGTCATCAATGGAACTCTGATATGCCGCATGGCATCGCTGTCGGGAAAGCAAGTAGAGGTCAGTCGGCTGAGAGTGGGCAACATTGTCGCCCCAGCCTTCATCTTCGCCAAGGACAGGAGCCTGCCGGTAAGCGTAGAGACGGATGGAAAGGTGGAGCTTTTCCGCATGATGCCTGATGACCTGAAACTGCTGATTGATACGGACGGGAAGATCCGTACGAACTTCATCCGCATCCTGTCGAACATTGATGTTTTCCTGACTCAGAAGATGAAGATTCTCAGCCTGTTCACCGTCCGCGAAAAGGTGGCCTACCTGTTGCTGGAGTTGGCTGGCGAGCAGGGCAGCAGCGAGGTGCATCTGCAACGGTCACGACAGGAGATAGCCGATTCGTTCGGCATACAGAAGTTCTCTCTCCTGCGTGTGCTTTCCGACTTTGAGAAGGAGGGGGCCATACAGATTAACGGAAAGGTTATTACAATACTGGACAGAAGAAAGATGTTGAGGTAAGCCGTAAATGCCCCGTCCGCCACTCCGCTTCCTGATGCAAGGGATAAAAACAAAAGGCATCGAAGCGTATTGTTTCGATGCCTTTTTCCTATTATGTGCCAGTCTTACTTCCTATCATCAATATTATCGCCCTCTGTAGGCTTCATATCCTCCTCAAAGTTGGTCTCACCAGCCTTGACCAGAATCTCATACCACTGCAGCAGCTTCTTGATGTCACTGTTGTGGACACGGTCGCGGTCGTAGTCAGGGAGAATCTCTGCAAAATAATCCTGCAGTTCCTTCGCTGACGCCTTGCGCCAGTTGAGCGACGCAACCTTTCCACTCTCCTTGTCACGCAGCTTTATCAGCACGTCACCCAAAGGGACATCCTCACTGTCCGTGAACATTGCAATATCAGCAAGGCTTGTCACCCGGTCGGTGGCAAAAGCCGGCTGGCGCTTGTGGGTCTCATCAAGTGCCTCAACGATAAGATTCATTTTTCCACGGCTTACCAGCTTGTAGAGTCCTGGCTTGCCTGCGATTGAAAGAATTGTCTGTAACATTTTACTATAACTTGTTTTATTATTGAATTATTATGATTTTTCAATGTGCTGCCTGCAACTGTCAAGCGCAGCGAGTTCGGTCAGAATCCTGTCAACCTGTACACCCAAAGGGCGCACTCCATCGTTGACTATCTCATAGTCACTCCGGCTCACAACCTCATCCTGCGGCAGCTGACGTGCCATCCACTCAAGGGCTTTCTCACGGCTGATACCGTCACGCTCCATGATGCGGACGACACGCGTCGCGACAGGAGCCGTGACACATACTACCTTGTCTATATGGATGCGGCGGTGGAAACCACTGTCGAAGAGGATGGCACTCTCAATCCAGTGCAGCCCTGACCGCTCAAAGTCACGGGCAACGGCTGGATGGATGACGGCATTGACCGCCTGCGCATGAGCTTCACTGTGAAGAAGATATTGGGCCAGTACAGCCTTCTGCAAGACACCGTCCCGGAATACCTCGCCGCCCACCAGCTGCGACAGCTGCCGCTGGAGACTCCTGCTGGTGCGCATAAGCTGCTTGGCATGGGCATCGCAGTCGTATACGGCAATACCCCGTGCTGCCAATAAGCGGCAGACGTAGGACTTCCCACTCCCTATGCCTCCTGTCAATGCAACAATCATCGCTGCTCTATGAGATAGTCAACGGCATCCACCACCGGACGGGCATTGCGGACACCATTGGGGGAAGTGAGAAGATAGACATGACACTTGTCTGAATGACGAGCCTCAACTTCCTTGTAATTGACCACTACGCGGAAGCCGACAGAAAGAAGCTCCTTGGTCTCGGGATTCTTGGGCATCGTACGCATACGGTGGGCTCCCACTACGAACTTCACAGCCACCTTGCTTGGGAATGTTCGCATGACTTTGTCAGCTGGCATATTGATGGCCTCAATGGGGACCTCTACCGTCTCCTCAGTCAGCACATCGGGGAAAAGCCTCATCTTCACCTTAGCCGGCACGCACTTGACATTGGTGAACTTGCGCAGGTCAACCGTCAGTTCCTTCACGTCGGTGAAGTTTGTTATCTGCTGCCGCTCCGTGTAGACTGTCTGAATGCTGTCCAGGACTTGCCGGGCTGCATAGACCTGCACACTGTCGGGGCTGAAATCGACATGAGCCAGGTAATAACTGTTACCCGGGGCAACCGTCCCCAAGAGACGGACAGGCACTTTCTTATGATGCCCGAAGTTGAAAAGGAAGCTTAGCTTGTCGCTCTTTACCGAGGTTATTCTTGAACTCTTGGCAAGCTGCTGATAAATAAGCCGCTGAACATCAGACATGGCTATGACTCCCCTGCTCTTTCCATCGGTATAAAGCCGATAGTCGACAAACACGGGGTGGAATCCATCCAAGAACTCATAGGCTGCTATCATATAGCCCTTATCACGCACTGTAAACCGGACAACAGAGTCTGGCTCACTGGTAATGACCACGTTACGGGGCACATCTGCCATACGGAGTCCTATAGTGAACTCGCGCTCATAAGTCTCGTTCAGTGTCATAATCAGCCAGAATCCGCCACTCAAAGCCAAGAAAAACAAAAAAATCAGAAACTCCTTGCTGACTATTCTCGGCAAGAAGTTCCTGAAGGCAGTGAATGTATGCAGCGATTTGCCTATCTTCATCAAATGCTTACCTCCTGTAAAACAGACAAGATTTACTTACCCTGATTCTGCATCTGGGAAGCCTGTGCATTGGCAAAGACATAGCCCTTGTCAACAGTGATGACAACACCACGGGAAATCTCAATATCAATCTTGTTGGCTGTCAGGTCAATCCGCTTCACTGTTCCGTAGATACCACCACCTGTAACGACAGAGTCGCCTTCCTTCAGCGAGTTCTGGAACGCACGGATTTCCTTCTGCCGTTTCTGCTGCGGACGGATCATAAAAAGCCACATGATGACAAAGATTGCCACCATCATCAGAATCATAGGCAGGGCACTGCCTTGGTTTGCGGCCTGCGCCGCCATGAAAAGAGCTGTATTCATTTTTACTTTTATCAGTTATCTTATTATTAATTTACTATCTGGCAAAAAGCCGAAAAGACCACGGGAAGATCTACTCGCCCCCCGTTTCCGGCTCTGCACCCTCCTGTTGAGCCTCTGCCTGCACACGGGCCGTAACCCGGCGGGCCGATGACTCAGCAATAGTAGGACGACGTCCCTCACGGCGCATTGGTCTGCCATCCTGGCGACCATCACGCATGAGTCGCTGACGTGGCTCAGGCATAGGTTTCAGCATCTTGCCGCTCTGCACCAGATGCCGGGCAATACTGTCAAGCATACCATTGATATAGCCACCACTGCGGGGAGTGCTGTAAAGCTTTGCAAGGTCAACATACTCGTTAATAGTGACCGTAACAGGGATATTTGGGAACGTAAGCATCTCAGCTATAGCTATCTGCATGATGACCACATCCATGTAAGCCAGACGTGAGAAATCCCAGTTGCGGCTTGCCTCACTCATGTAGTGCTGATAGCTGTCAGCATTGAGGATGGTAGAACGGAAGAGCTTCACAGCAAACTCACGGTCCTCGGCATCTTTATACTCCGGCAACAGTTCCTGCTCAGCCTTGTTCGCAGGATCAAATCGCTTGATGGTCTTGATGACGAATGTGTCAACAATCTCCTTGTCATCATTCCAATAAAGACTCTTCTCTTCCAGGACAGCGTCAAGATCCTCATTCTCCTGAATAAGCGTACGGTAAAGCTTACGCCATACCTCCCGGTCAGTTTCGTATGAATCGTCCTGATCCGTCATATATTCCTGATAGATAACACTCTGCTCTATCTGGTCACAGAGCTTGCGCACGGCCTCCATATCATCTTCCCAACGGCGTTTCTGGTTTTCCAGGAAAAGATTCAGTTGCTTGTTCTCCTCTAACTGTACAGCAAACTTATTGTATGCAAAACGCTGTGACGGTGCCTCCGTCCCTTCCCGCGCAGCACGGTTGGCTGCTATCTCCACGCGGTGGCGCTCCTCCTGCGTGACAGATACAATTAGAGCCAAGAGGTAATTGTAAAGATCATACGCTTTAGCCAAGCTGAAAAGGAGTTCCTTCTCAGCATTGTCCATATTCCTGTTACCGTTCTGATAGTATGCGTAGGTTAACTGGACAATCTTAAGTCTAATTAATTCCCTATTAATCATTGTCTGTTATAAAAACTTGTGTTTCTATTGAATTCTTTATTTTGCAAATGTAGGAAAAAACCTCCGTACACGCAAGCAATAGCCTTTATTTTCTATGTTTTTTAAGATAATACTTGGCCAATCCACTGAAAAAATGTACCTTTGCACCGCTTTTTGCAAATTGAGGATTGAAAATTGTGGACACTACGATAGATTTCCAAATCCTTCATCTCTCAGTGTGTGATGGCGAATTAAAGTTCATATTAATTTAGAGTAACACAAAATTATGAAAGAAATCAAAGTATCAGGTCAGAAGCGTACAGACCTTGGAAAGAAAGCTTCAAAGCTGCTCCGTAAGGAGGGTTTGGTTCCATGTAACCTCTATGGTGAGGCACAGAAGGACGGAAAGCCAGTCGCACTGTCATTCTCGGCATCAATGTCTGAGCTGCGCAAGCTCGTTTACACTCCGCACATCTATGTTGTAGAGTTGGTTATAGATGGCGAGTCTCACACAGCCGTCCTGAAGGAACTTCAGTTCCACCCGGTAACTGACGCACTTCTCCACGTAGACTTCTATGAGGTTAACGACCAGAAGCCTATTACTATCGGTGTTCCTGTCAAGCTTGTTGGTTTGGCACAGGGTGTACGTGATGGTGGACGCATGAACATGTCAATCCGCAAGATCAACGTCAAGGCTCCTTATCAGCAGATACCTGAACATCTCGACATTGATGTCACAAGCCTGCGTCTGGGCAAGAGCATCAAAGTTGGTGAGCTGAGCTTCGAGGGTCTTGAGCTGGTAACTCCTAAAGAGGTTGTCGTTTGCTCAATCAAGGCTACACGTAACTCTATTGCTGCCGCTGCCGCTGCTGCAGAGAGCGAGGAATAATCACTTTGAACCAATAACAAGAAAGAATTGGATAAATATTTGATTTGTGGACTGGGCAACCCCGGACAGGAGTACGAGGGAACCCGACACAACACTGGATTTATGGTATTGGACGCTTTTGCAAAAGCGTCCAATATTGTTTTTGAGGACAGGCGTTATGGCTTTGTGGCCGAGACAAGCCTCAAGGGACGCAAGATAATCCTCCTGAAGCCCACCACCTTCATGAACCTGTCGGGCAACGCCGTACGCTACTGGCTCAACAAGGAGAACATAGACCAAAGCCGGCTGCTCGTCATCTCCGATGACGTGGCACTGCCCTTGGGGGCTTTCCGGCTGAAAGGAAGCGGCTCCAATGGCGGACACAACGGCTTGGGACATATCCAGCAGCTGATAGGCCAGAACTATGCACGGCTGCGGATGGGTGTCGGCAACGACTACCCACGGGGCGGACAGATAGACTGGGTGCTAGGACATTACTCGGATGAGGATATGAAGACGCTCCAGCCGTCAATCGACTTAGGAGTTGACCTCATCAAGAGCTTCGTTCTTGCAGGCATTGACATAACCATGAATCAGTTCAACAAACTCGGAAAGAAACCATGAGCGACATTGCAAGAATTGACAAGTGGCTGTGGGCTGCACGCATCTTCAAGACCCGCTCCATAGCCGCCGACGCATGCAAGAACGGGCGTGTCACCATCAAAGGTGTGAATGTGAAGCCATCACACACCATCAAGGCTGGTGAGGTTGTCAGCGTAAAGAAGCCACCCATCACTTACTCTTTCAAGGTACTCAAGACCATAGAGCAACGGGTGGGTGCCAAGCTGATTCCTGATGTATATGAGAATGTGACTGAGGCAAAACAGTATGAGCTGCTGGAGATGAGCCGTATCAGCGGATTCGTTGACCGGGCACGTGGGACTGGGCGCCCCACAAAGAAAGACCGCCGGCAGATGGATGCCTTCGTTGATCCAGCCATGTTTGGTTTCGATGAGGAGGATGACGATGACGACAGTATCCTATAGCAGCATCGCCAACCGGAGCCTTTTCATCCCACTCTCCTCCTGCCACCAGCCAGACGTATTCACCCTATAACTGAAGAACAATGAGAAACTTGGCCATCCTCGTATCGGGAAGCGGAACCAATTGTGAGAATATCATCCGCTATTTCAAAGACAGCACGCAAGTACACGTCGCGCTCGTACTAAGCAATAAGCCGGATGCACCTGCCTTGGAGAAAGCCATGCGACTGGGAATCAAGACGGTTGTCATGAACAAGCTGGATTTCAACACACCCTCCAAACTATTGCCCCTCATGGCTTCCAACAAGATTGACTTCATCGTCCTTGCAGGTTTCCTGTTGATGATTCCCAGCTTCCTTCTCAAGGCATACGACCACCGCATGCTGAATCTTCACCCTGCCCTCCTGCCCAAGTTCGGAGGAAAAGGCATGTACGGCCATCACGTCCATGAGGCTGTCAAGGCAGCCGGAGAGACAGAGACCGGGATGACAGTACACTGGGTGAGCGAGGAATGTGACGGCGGGGAAATCATAGCACAATACCGGACAGCCCTCTCACCAGACGACTCTCCCACCGACATTGCTGCGAAAGAGCATCTTTTAGAAATCAGCTACTTCCCGAAAGTAATTGAGGAAGTCATAGGGAAACTACCAGAGTGACCTGCCCCACCTGCCCGCAAGACTCCCACCCAAAGAACCACACATAAGGCAACACATCCTCTCCTGTCTCCAGCCTTGCTGGCGCATAGAGCCCCCACAAGCCTGTAAAAACTTTCTCAAACGGGCCTGTGGGGGCTTCTTTTGCCTGGAATCAGAGACGCGGATGCCTATCCGGCAACGTCAAGCCACGCTTATTTCACGTAGAACACGCGGCCTGACTTCCTGGGAGCAGGCTCAGGCAGCTTCTTGGCATAACCCAGGATACAGAATCCTATACCCTCATAGTCACCCTCAATGCCCCATTCTCTCAGCAGCTGCTTGCCATCCTCACGCTCAAAAGTCTGCCTGGCACGGTTGATCCAGCAACTGCCCAGCCCAAGAGCATGGGCAGCATTCATCAGATTACCCATAACCAACGCACCGTCATAGACATGGTTATAATTACCTGCATCCGACAAAACAACGAGAACTGCCGGGGCACCATAGAAAGGATCACTATTCGTCCCCAGGATTTCGGCATTGATGGCTGAGAGACGGTCACGCACGGCCTTATTCGTCACCTCAACGATGATGGCCGACTGCATGCCCTTTCCACTTGCCGCATAAAGTCCAGCCTCTATCACCTTATCTATCAACTCCTGTTCAGGCATCCGCACCTCGTATGCCCGCACGCTACGGCGTGTCATCAACGATTCTAATGCTTCCATAATCATCTTTTTTTCTTAGTCCATTACCTTCAGCCTGCCATTCATCTTTCTTATTCTGGCATCGACTGCTTTTCTTTTCGTTCTTCACCAGCTCCGGTCATATTCCTCTCACAGCCTCAGCCAACTGGCTCAAAGCCTGCCTGAGGACTGAACGGGACGTACCGACATTCAACCGCATGAACCCCTCACCTCCAGGACCGAACATCTCACCATCATTCAAGGCAAGATGAGCCTTGTCGATGAAAAGGTCAAGCAGTCGCTCATGCTCCAGCCCCAATCCCCGGCAATCCAGCCAGACAAGGAAACTGGCCTGTGGACGAAGCGGACGTACTCCGGGGATATGATCACGGCAACAGTCCTCAACGAAACGGACATTATCTTCCACATAAGCCAGCATCTGCCTGCGCCATTCCTCTCCGTTGCGGAAGGCAGCCACCGTTGCTATGGGTGCAAAGACGGTTGGCTCATCCAGCTCATTGGCTTTCAGCCAGCCATAGAAGCGGTTGCGCAGTCCTCGATCGGGCACAATGGCATAAGAGCTTACAATGCCCGCCATATTAAAAGTCTTGGTTGGTGCGCCAAAGGTGATACTGATGGCTGCAGCACGGTCAGAGACACTCGCAAACGGCACATGCCTGTTGCCAAAGAGCGCCATATCGCTGTGAATCTCGTCACTGATGACGATGAGATGATGCTCATAGCAGAAGTCGGCCAGACGGCGCAGCGTATCTTCATCCCAGCACAGCCCCGCCGGATTATGAGGATTGCACAGTACCAGCACCCGGCATTTGGCATCACAGACCTCTTCAAGATTATCAAAGTCCATTTCGTAATAACCGTCCTCGCGGCGGCGAAGCGGATTGAAGACCACCTCCCTGCCATTACCCTCGGGAGTCAGTCTGAAAGGGTGATAGACGGGGGGCTGGATGATAACCTTCTCATCTGCATGAGTAAAGACGTTCACTACAAATCCTATCCCCTTCACTATTCCTGGAATGAAGCTCAGCCACTGGGGCTTTACCTCCCATCCATGATGCGAGCGGATCCAGTCGATGACAGCTGGCCGATAGTCACCTGGCTCTACCGTATAACCAAACAGGGGATGCTCCATCCGCTTCCGGAGTGCCTCCACCACGAAGTCGGGAGTGGCGAAGTCCATGTCAGCCACCCATAAAGGCAGCAAATCATCGCGTCCCCAGCGCGGGAGCAATGCCTCATGTTTCAGATCGCCGCTTCCCGAGCGGTCGATGGGCTCATCAAAGTCATAGATCCTTGTCATGGTTCCAGTGCCTGCTTAATGTCATCAAACAAATCATCAACACTCTCCAGGCCGATACTGAGCCTTACCGTCGTGTCAAGCACATCCATTCCTGCCCGCTCCTCGGCACTGAAAAGTCCGAAGATCGTGCTGGCAGGATGAATGGCCAGCGTGCGGTTGTCAAAGAGATTGGTGGCACGGCGGATGAGGCGGAGACGGTCAATCAGTCCGAAGCAGGCCTCGCGGCTCTCCAGGTCAATCGTGACCATTGCCCCGGCTGTATTGCCATACTGGCTGACCGCCAGACCGTGATACGGATTATCCTCCAATCCCACATAGTTCACCCGCTCTATACCCTTGAGCATACGCAACCTGCGCGCCAGTTCCAGCGCATTGCCGGCCTGCACCCCATAGCGGGCCTCAAGAGTCTCCAGCCCCAACGTCTGCATGTAAGCCACCTGTGGCGTCATATAGGCTCCAAGATTGAAGAGCATCTCTCCCTGCATCCGTTCTCCGATGATCGGGAACGTGCCATAGTCAATGACCAAACCACCTAACGACGTGGCACCGCCACTGATATATTTCGTACTGGAGACCACCTCTACGTCAATTCCCAGCTGCCGGGCAGAGAACTGAGTGAAAGGAATAATCGTAGTGTCGGCAATGACAGGCACACCGTGCCTGTGTGCCATCTCTGCCAAAGCCCTCACGTCAGCCACCTCCAGCTGAGGATTGGTCATAATCTCAAGAAACAGGCAGCACGTATCACTATCCACCTGACGCTCCGCAGCACCAACATCAGTGAGGTCGCAGAGCCTTGCCTCGACGCCATACCGCCTCAGCGTCGATGTCAGCAAAGAATAGGAATTGCCAAAGAGGTGGCAGGACGTGACCACATTCTTTCCCTGGGCGGCAACGGCAAGCAGCGTGTTGCTGATAGCCGCCATGCCTGAATTGAGGGCTGTGACGGTCTTGGCACCAGTCAGTGCCTTCACCCGAAGTTCAAAATTAGTCACCGTAGGATTCTCCACTCGTGAGTAATCCGGGGCATCCATACGGCCACAGAAAGCGTCAGCCATCAATTGTGCCGTATCAAACTCATATGCCACGGCATTATAGACGGGCATACTCAATGCGTCATAGGCATCCCGCCGCTTGTAAGGCAGGTGAATAGCTTGTGTTTGTTTCTTCATGTCAGTTCTCGTTTGTGTTGTTTATATAATAAGGGAATAAATACCCAATAGCATAGGGGCGTGATTACTCACGCCCTTCATTGTATTTTTTCACCAAGAGCATCCTATGGGATGCCTTCCACCAAAGAATCCTTCTGGCAGCCTGTCGGCCAGCCCCGTCAACTAATACCACTGCACGGCATTGCTGATTCCGCTCCGCTTGTCATACTTCAGCGCATCAGTCAGCGTTGAGGCATTACACCGGAAGGTAAAGTTGTAGGACGTGTAGGGTGCCAGCACGACAGAGGCACTCATGTTGAAGCAGTGCAGGTCACGTGACAGGCTGGCAGTGGTCATGCTCATGTCATGGTTCTCAAAGTCGTAGCCAGTGGAGAAGTTGATGTTCCATCCGTCACTGATGCGGATATTGCCCGACACGTTCAGCGTCTGCGTGAACTTATAGGGATAGCGCATCGTCCTGGTGTCGAAGCGGCCCGCCGTGTTCTCACGCATCGTGATACCATAGCCGATGGTCAACGACCAGGGCATGTTGAACCTCATGTATCCGTTCTCATCCGTCTCGGCGATGTTGCCACGCTTCTTCCTGGCAGCATGCTTGCCACGCTCAAGGTCATCATCCATGTTCGACTCTATATCCGTATCAGGCCCCTCATCATCATCCGATGCCCGTTCGTCATCATCTTCCCTTCCACCAAACCATTTCCTCAGCTTCTCCGGGTTCAGCGTGAACGAGAAGTTCTGCGACATACCCTGGAAACGGGGCAGACGGCCGTAACCCCACTCAGTGTGGTTCCCCACGTAAGGCTTGCCATCGGCACCTATCTCGTAAGCGTATGTGGCAAACTGCGCGTTCATGGAGAAGGTGTAGTTCTTCCACCACTTCAGGCGCAGCCGCACGCTGAGGTCGCTCCAGCGGTGATAGTCGGCAGCAGCATTGTATGACATGCTTGCCCCTAACTCGTCAATGAGGCTTATCTTCCTGAATCCGGTTGAGTCCTTGTCACTCCTCACCTTCATCTCAATGTTGTTGCTCACATCCCAGGTTATCATCTCGCTCCTGCTCCGTCCTGGCACACCGTACAGCTCATCCTGATAAGGCGAATACTCAACGAGCCGCACATTGCCGTCAGCATCCGTGTATTGGTAGCTGTCATAGTAGCCATAGCGGCGTGCGCTGAAGTCAGGTGAGTAAGACACCGACACCTGCGGTGTGATGACATGGCGGATGGCCTGGATTCTGTCGCCAAAGAGCTTGCGGTTAGGAGTCCAGAAGCCATAGAGCTTCGTGCTGGCACTCATGCTGAGACTCCAGTTATAGACGTTGTGGAAACCGTAAGTGGTGTCAGCCCTCACCTCCCGTTGGGCAGCATAGTCCCATGCCCGTGACACCTTCTTTGAGTACATACGGTCAGTAAAGGTGAACGATGGTGTGAGGTTGATATAGTTAAACAAGGTGAAGTTTGCCTGCACGGGGATGTTGTGCTGGAATCCGTTGCGCCAGCCCTTGAAGAGATTGGTATGCAACAGCTTGTCCTCCTTTGTCGAGATGGAATTCGACAGCTGACCGGTATAGCTCATGGAGATTTTCTCATACCATCGTTCCTTGCCTGCGGCATGCCGCCGCTTGAATGGATAGAAGCGGCTCAGGCTGATGTTCAGGTCGGGCAATGTCATCTGTATGGTTGAGTCACGCATGTTCTGCGCCAGGTTGGTCGTGGCACTGAGCGACAGCCCGATGCTGGAGAATGTCGTACTCCAGCTGACGGATGAGGTACGGGTCGATTGCGTGAGCGTCTGCGGATTGTACATACTGTTCAGGTTGTTCCGCTCATAGCTTGACGTTGCGAAGTTCACGCTGGCAGCCAAAGAGCTGAAGGGATTTGCCTTCGGGTCCTGCCGGTGGCTCCACTGAATCTTGAAGCTCTCCTGCTCAGCAAAGTCGGGCAGGCCCTTGTCGCCCGTCTTCGAGTCCTGGTAGCTGAAGAGAAACGAGCCGGAATACTTGTATCGCTTTCGGTAATTGCTGGCTGCCGATATACCCCATGAGCCTTTGGTGTAGATTTCACCAAGGAGCTTCAGGTCCCACTTGTCACTGATAGCAAAGTAGTATCCACCATCCCGCAGGTAGAAGCCACGGTCCTGCTCGTCACCATAACTTGGCATGATGAATCCGCTGGAGTATTTCTTTGAGAAGGGAAAGAAGCCATAGGGTATGGCAAGCGGCAAAGGCACGTCAGCCACAACAAGGTAAGCCGGTCCGAAGACAACATCCTTGCCTGGGCGGACCTTGGCACGGGAGAGGGCAATGTAGAAGTCGGGGTGAGGGTCGTCGCACGTGGTGTAACGGCCATGTTGCAGGTAAATGACACCAGATGAGTCACGCTTGCCCACCTCGCCGCTGAGAAAACCGTCCTGCTGCTCCGTATAGACACCCTTGATGAGACCTTTCTTCGACTTGAAGTTGAACGCCATCGTGTCACTCTCATACTCGTCCTTGCCCATCGTGAAAAGCGGCTTGCCCTTGAGTCCTGTCTCCTCTGTCGTGTCGGCCGTGCCCGTGGCACGCACCGTGCTGCTGTCAAGGTTCATGAACACCTTGTCACTCTTCAGCTTCATGTTCTGATAGTCCACCTTCGAGTTGCCATAGAGGAAGGCCGTACCCGTCTCAGCATCATAGACGAGTGAGTCGTCAGCCGAGTAATTGACCGGAGCATCAATCCCATTCGACCGTGCCCGCATCACGCTGTCAGCATGGATAGAATCGTCTATAGCCCTGTTATGATGATAGATAGCCAGCTGAAGCGAGTCCATCTTCGCGGTATCCTGAGTGTTACTGTCGTTGCGGTCAACACCCTTGTCTGTGCCAGCGGAATGTCCTCTCAGCAAGGTGTCAACCACAACGGCATCCGCCTGTCCTCTCTTAGGCTTCTTTCCTTTAGGCAAGGGCATATTGACACTTGCCATCGCACAGACGACGGCAAGCACCAGCAGGAGTATAATGCTCTTATTTCTCATTGTCTAATATCGTGCAAAAGTACAGAAATAATGGCGAATATTGATACCATTACGCTATTTTAACGTTTCCATTCCTGCTCCTGTAGCAGCTGCTCGCCCTGCCTGTTGACACCCGTTGCCCAAGCATCGTCCATATCCTCGCCTTCAGCCACTGCTCAATTGCGGTGCAGAAGGTGCCTTCCCGCATGGCAAAAGCTGCCTACATGGACATCAGAAGGTGCCCTTTCAAGATAAAAAATAAATTATTTCCATATTGTTTTTAATTTATTTTTAAATATAAAATAAATTATTTTTCAATCATTATTAATTTGATTTTATAGTAAAAATAACCTGTTTTATATAACAAAAGCTGCCATTTGACAGCATCAAAGGGCAGCTTTTAGGGAACAAAAGGGCAGCTTCAACAGCGAAAGAAGCCAAGGGACAGGAGAGATGAGAGCCTTCCTGGAAGGAAATCCACCGCCCTCCCTATGTACTATGCCAGATCCAGGCCGAGCGTCTCTATGAGTTTGGTTACCGAACGGCTCGACCGTTTCAGCTTCTCCAGTTCCTGCCTCGGAGTGAGGATAGGCTTGATCTCCTCCTGCTTGGCAAGCCGGATGGTGAGGTCTATCTGCCCATTATGCAGGGTCTTTGCCAACGTGGCGCGGATCCGGGCCTTGATACCCAACAATTCATTGAGCTGGATGTTGTTCTCAGCAAGAACCTGGATATTGGGCAGTTCGGTTATCGTGGGTGTGATATTCTTCATGCGCTGCGCCAAAGCCTGCATGCCACTGGGCATACGGCTGCACATGGCACGCCACTGGACGACAAGATCCTGCTGGCTGAATATCTCATTCTCCTCCTTGTTGGTCACCTCAGGCTCCACCTCCTTGGCAACCTTCTCCTGCTCACCCTTGAGGAGATTGTCAAATGACAAGCCCAGCCTTCCAAAGTTAATGGAGCTGGGCAGGCCTCTCAACGCCACCGCTGTGGGGCGGGAAGGACGGCTACCGGGCACTGGAGCGGCGGAATGTGACACGGCCGCCACAGGCTCCTCGCCACCTCCATTGCGGCGGGATGCACCTTCATTGTGCTTCAGGCTCCCGGCCACCTGCGGAGCCGTTTTCTGTTGAGCCTTTACAATAATATTCTTGAACAGGGATTTCAATCGTTTAGGGCTGCGCCCCGAGGCTGGCACGTCATCGTCCTTCTGCGTCAGCTGCGCCACCTGGATGAGAGTCAGCTCCACCAGCAGCCGCTTGTTGGAACTCTGCCGGTACTCAACGTCACAGCGGTTCATTATCTGAAGCGCACTGTACAGGAACTGTGTGGGGCACCTCTGCGCCTGTGCCTGGTAACGCTGACGCTGCTGCTCGCTCACCTCAAGGAGCGGAAGGGTCTGTGCGTCCTTTGCCATCAGCACGTTGCGCACGTGGGAAGCCAGTCCGTTGATGAGGTGTCCGCCATCAAACCCCTTGTTGATGACCGTGTTCAGCAGCACCATTATCTCACTTACCCTGTTCTCCAGGGCAAGGTCAACAATGCTGAAATAGTTGTCCTCATCCTGTACGTTCAGGTCTTCTATCACCTTTTGGTAAGTGATGTTGCCCTGCGAGAAGCTCGCCGCCTGGTCGAAGATGGAGAGGGCATCGCGCATGCCGCCATCAGCCTTCTCGGCAATGACGCTCAGTGCCTGCTCCTCATATAGTATCCCTTCCTTCTCAGCCACACGCTTCAGGTGATTGATGATGTTCGGGACGGTCATCCGCTCGAAGTCATATATCTGGCAACGGGACAGGATGGTAGGGAGAATCTTGTGCTTCTCGGTAGTCGCAAGGATGAAGATGACATGTGCGGGCGGCTCCTCCAGGGTCTTGAGAAAGGCATTGAAGGCTGCCGTTGACAGCATGTGGACCTCATCAATGATGAACACCTTGTAGCGGCCCACCTGTGGCGGGATGCGTGTCTGGTCCATCAGCGTCTTGATGTTCTCAACTGAGTTATTGCTGGCGGCATCCAGCTCGAAGATGTTATAGCTGCGCCCCTCATTGAAAGCCTTACAGCTCTCACACTCCCCACAAGCCTCTCCGTCTGCCGTAGGATGCTCGCAGTTGATGGCTTTGGCAAAGATACGGGCACAGGTGGTCTTTCCCACGCCACGCGGTCCGCAGAAGAGATAGGCATGCGCCAGCTTTCCACTCCTCACGGCATTCTTCAGCGTGGTGGTAAGTGCCTGTTGCCCGACCACAGAGTCGAACGACACCGGGCGATACTTCCGCGCCGAAACAATATATTCGTCCATAGTCTTTAAATTCTGATTGTCTGCAAAGGTAATAAAAGTTAAGGGAAGAGGAGGGAGGAGGGATGGAATTAATTGTTAATTTGCTAAAAATCTACATTCGTCCTGCACCCATCTGCAATCTTTTACTTACTTTTGCAGAAAATAATAATTACACAGAAGTGAGCAAGATTACTGGGCACATATTCAGATTTCTGAGCCGATTCAAGTTTCATATCGTCATCATCCTCGGCATACTCATCGTCGGGGTGCTGGACGAGAACAGCTTCATGAGGCGCATCGAGTATGCTTATCAGATTGATGACCTGAAGGCTGAGATTCAGAAATACAACCGGCAATACCAGCATGACACCCAACAGCTGAAAGACCTCAGGCATGACCCCAAGGCCATTGCCCGGATTGCCCGTGAGCGTTACTTCATGAAGGCTGACGATGAGGACATCTTCGTGCTGAGCGATGATGAACAGCCTGCTGACAACACACCTAAATATGAGACAGCTGAGTAAACTTGAATCATTCATTTATCTTTTTGGTGGATTGCTGATGGTGGCAGGTGCAGGCCTGTATGCATTCTTCATTGCCCAGCCCGTGGCATGCTGGCTGATGCTGGCAGGAGCAGTCGGCTTCGTCCTCATGCAGCTCAGGCAGAGCTATCTGGGCACGGGTCTGACCATTCGCCGCCTGCGCAAGATCATGATGCTGGCTGATGCGGGATTCATCCTTGCAGGGCTGTTCATGGTGGAGGACTCCTACCACTTCCTGCAGCCCGTCGTTGCCAACTCCCTTGACGGCTACAGCTCCTATATAAGCATTTTCCACCATAACTGGGTGGTTATTCTGCTTATCGCCGCCATATTGGAGATATACACCACCCACCGCATCAGCTACGAGCTGGAAAAGGAGGACAGAGCTGCAAGTAACTAAAAAAACTTAAAGCCACATATAATAGTTTTAATTTGAATAAAAATTTTTCCGAACATCAATAATACATTGTATTTTTGTCAGAAAGAACCAGTTAATTTGTCTATGAATAAAGTTCTCTACGCACTTCTCTCTCTTGTGGCGTTCAGCTCATGCGCCAACTCTTATGACATCCAGGGGACATCAAACGTGTCGGGCCTGGATGGGCGGAAACTCTACCTGAAAGTTGACCAGGCCGACTCACTGAGATCCCTGGACTCCTGCGAGGTTGTCCACGGGCAGTTCTCCTTCCACGGCACGATTGACTCAGTAAAGGTGGCACAGGTCTTCATGGATGACATCAACCTGCAGTTCCCCGTCGTCATTGAGGAGGGAGACATCATAGTGAAACTGGACAACACCCAGCAGCGCGTCAGCGGAACTCCGCTCAACGACAAGCTCAACGATTTCTGGACAAAATTCACCCAGCTGCGCAACCAGTATGGCGAGATTGACCATGAGGAGAGTGCAGCCATCCTGAACGGACATGACGAGGAAGCAGTCAACGCCCAGCTCATCAGAAAAGCACTGGGCGTGTATGCCAAGGGCGACAAGCTCTTCACTAAGTTCGTCACTGAGAACTTTGACAACGTACTCGGGCCATGGGTGTTCCTGACCCGCATCAGCTATGACACAACCCCGAATGCCTATCCCATTTGGATGAACGACTATATGTATGCCAACGCTGTCAATCAGCTGCCGTCATGGGTTGAATATATCATGGCGAAGGCTACTGAGACGTTCAAGAACAACCCACAGGTCAAGAGCTTCTACACCGATTTCCAGCAGGCACAGAAAGAGATGAACGGCACTGCCGAGCCTGTCCAGGCACCCATCCCTGATGCTGCCGGGACCACACCTGACGCAGCAGCAGCCCCTCCCACCCCATCCCAGATGGCTGGCGACTCCATAGGAGCAGAATGAATAGTGAAGAATAAAAAAGAAAGATAGGAAAGACAGGACTGCAAAGAGATGATTGTAAAGAGCTAACAATCCAGCAGTGCCCGTCCTCTTCCCTGCGACTCGGTCGCAGGGCCTCCCTAAAAACACCAAGACCTATGAGGAAACTCATCCAAGGCGGAACCATTGTCAACGAGGGACGCGCCTTTATCGGATCGCTTATCATTGAGAACGACTGTATCGCTGAAATCATAGAAGGTACGCTGGCACCCCGTGGCACATTCGACGAGACAGTCGATGCCACGGGATGTTTCGTCTTACCAGGTGTCATTGACGGCCACGTACACTTCCGGGAGCCGGGACTGACGGAAAAAGCCGACATAGAGAGCGAGAGCCGTGCGGCTGCCTACGGGGGGGTGACCTCTTACTTTGAGATGCCCAACACCTGCCCGCAGACCACCACGCTTGAGGCACTGGCTGACAAGTGGGAACGCGCCAGGCTATCCAGCCACGTCAACTACAGCTTCTTCTTCGGAGCAACCAACACCAACAGCTCACTATTCGACAGGCTCGACATACATTCCATTCCTGGCATAAAGCTTTTCATGGGGGCCTCAACAGGCAACATGCTCGTTGACCGCATGGAAGCCCTCGACCAGACATTCCGGAAGGCTGCCGAACTGCATCTGCCCGTGATGGTCCATTGCGAGGATTCTGCCCTCATCAATGCCAACATGAAGGCTGCCAAGGAACGCTTCGGCGATGATCCTGACATCACCCACCACTGGGAGATACGCAGCGAGGAGGCCTGCTGGGCATCGTCACAGCTGGCTGTCAGGCTGGCAAGGAGACACAGGACGCAGCTCCACATAGCACACATCTCCACCCAGCGTGAGCTTTCCCTGGCCAAACAGCCTGAGGACGAAGGCAGGATAACGCTGGAGGCCGTCATTGCCCACATAATGTTCTCCAACGAGGATTATCTTACCAAACAGGCTCTCATCAAGTGTAACCCATCAGTAAAGACGCTTTCTGACCGTGAAGCCATCCGGCATGCCCTCATGGACGGGCGCATCACAACCATCGGGACTGACCATGCCCCACACCTCCTGTCGCAGAAACAGGGCGGCTGTGCCAAGGCGGCATCAGGCATGCCCATGATTCAGTTCTCACTCGTCACCATGCTGGAGCTGATTGACAAGGGAGTGCTTACCATCGAGCGCCTGACCGAACTGATGGCGCATGCCCCGGCACGCCTCTTCCAGGTTGACGGACGGGGATTCCTGCGCAAGGGATATAAGGCCGATATTGTAATTGTCAAGCCACACCATCCCTGGACGGTGAACGAGGCATGTATACAAAGCAAGTGCAAATGGAGCCCAATGATGGGATATGTGTACCATTGGTATGTGGCGCACACTTTCTGCAATGGGCATCATCTGCTTGACAACGGAACGTTCAATGCCACACAACGGGGCGAGCAACTGAGATTCCGAAACCATATCTGATTATCGCATGAGTACAAAGCAAGCTGACAACAAGAGTCATATCCTCACGTACGAGATCAGCCAGATTGTCCCTTATATAAACTGGCCTTACCTTTATCATGCCTGGTCGCTCAGTGGGAAGCCCCAGGGGGTAAAGGACGAACTGAGGAAAGAAGCATTGGAAATGCTCGCCAAGCTTGAAGGCAAATACCATACGCATGCTGTCTTTGCCCTCTGCGATGCCAACAGCGACGGTGATGACCTCCTCGTAGGAGACTGTCGCATCCCCATGCTGCGACAGCAGGAGCCAGCCGCACCCGGCAGTCCCAACCTCTGCCTTGCTGACTTCATCCGACCAGCTGAAACTGGGATAAAGGACATGGTGGGAATATTTGCCACAACAGTAGATGCCGCTCTGACGGCCGATAATGAGCAAGACCCCTATCAGCGCATGCTTTCCCAGACTCTTGCCGACAGGCTGGCAGAAGGTACGGCTGAAAGAATGCACGAGGAGGTACGGCGCAAGTACTGGGCGTACGCTCCTGATGAGCGGCTCACCATGAAAGAGACGCATGCGGAGAAGTACCAAGGCATACGACCTGCCATTGGTTATCCCTCCCTACCCGATACGAGTGTCAACTTCCTGCTGGCAGAACTGATTGACATGAAGGGGATAGGCATCAGCCTGACCGAGAGCGGCATGATGATACCCCATGCAAGTGTGTCGGGCTTCATGTTTGCCCATCCTCAAAGTCAATACTTTGAGCTGGGAAAAATCGGCGAAGACCAGCTGCAGGACTATGCCCGCAGACGTGGCATGCCCATAGATGCCGTAAGAAAATTCCTAAGTGCCAATCTCCTCAAGAAATGATAGCAAGAATCGTCATTCCACTGATACTCATCATTGTGCTTTCCGACCTATACATTGACATGCACTACTTCAGAAAGCATTACCACGTCACATGGTGGCAACGCCTGCTATGGTGGGTGCCCTGCATAGGGATGGTTGTCTACACCTGCGCACTGGCATCCATCCGCAACTTTGCGCCGGCTGACCTGACCTGGCTGAACACGTATCTCTTCCTCCTCGGTATGTTCGTCGGGCCGAAAGCCATCTTCACCGTCACCTCCTTCCTTGGCTGGATTGTGCGGAAGTTCATCACCCATACGCATCGGAACTGGGGACATTATGTCGGGATTCTCCTTGGGTTCCTGTCCTTTGCCACATACGTATACGGCCTCACCATTGGCTTCTCGGAAATAAGGGTGAAACATGTAGACCTTACTTTCGGGAATCTGCCACAGTCATTTGACGGCTATCGCATTGTACATGTGTCTGACCTGCATATCGGGACCTTTGATGGCTGGCGCAAGGGAATCCTCACAGCTGAGATGGACAGCATCCGACAGCAGCATGCTGACCTCATCTGCTTCACGGGCGACCTGCAGAACATGCGGCCACAAGAGATTGTGAAATTCCGGTCCACCTTATATAACGGTATGGCTGGGGCAGTCTCCGTGCTTGGCAACCACGACTATACGGAGTACGTCAAAGAGAATCCACAAGAGAAGGCTGCCAACGAAAAACGACTCACCGATGAAGAGGCGCAGCAGCTGCACTGGAACGTTCTACGCAATCAACACATCGTCATCAAGGCACATGGCACGGAAACTGCCCAAGGCACTGCAACCAAAGCAGGCTCTTCTTCCGACTCTATCATCATCTGCGGTACAGACAATGATGGCAGACCACCCTTTCCCAATCGCTCTGACTATCGGAAGGCTACACGGGGCATAGCAGGCAATGCCTTCGTCATCATGCTACAGCATGACCCATCGGCCTGGCGGCGCTCCGTCCTGCCCAAGACCACCGCACAACTGACCCTCAGCGGACACACCCACGCCGGACAGATGCAGGTCCTTGGGTGGCGGCCGACACAACTCCGCCAGCAAGAGGACTATGGACTCTATGAACAGGACGGACGATACCTATATGTGACTGCCGGATTGGGCGGCTTTGTTCCCTTCCGGCTCAACATGCCCAATGAGGTGACTGTAATCACCCTTCATACAAAGAAACATAAAGAAAGGAATAACTTATGAGCCATACTACCACTCCACCGACCTCCGGGCTATCAAACAGCAGAAAGTCGATATTCAGCTCTATAGCCACACTCCTTTACAGAACCTATACCTTATTCATTTTCCTTCCCCTTTTCCTGGCAGCCTCCATCCTCACCGCACTGACCACGGTTATCGGCTGCCGATTGGGAGACGGCCATTTCTGGGGTTATTATCCAGGAAAATGGTGGTCATGGCTTACGATCCGTCTGCTATTACTGCCCGTAAAGGTGGATGGACGTGAACATCTGACAGCAGGACAGAGCTATGTGTTCGTCAGCAACCACCAAGGTGCATTCGACATCTTCCTCATCTATGGCTTTCTCGGCCGTAACTTCAAGTGGATGATGAAGAAGGGAATCCGAAAGATACCCTTGGTCGGCATCGCCTGTGAGTCCGCCCATCACATCTTCGTTGACAAGAGCGGAGCGAGCAAGATAAAGAAAACCTACGACACAGCACGTGAGACGCTCCGCGAGGGTATGTCGGTCGTTGTCTTCCCCGAGGGAGCCCGTACCTTCACCGGACACATGGGCAAATTCCGCCGTGGAGCCTTCATGCTGGCCGATGAGATACAGCTGCCCGTCTGCCCCCTGACCATCAATGGCTCGTTTGATGTCATGCCACGTACCAAGGACTGGCATTTCCCCATCTGGCATCGTCTCAGCCTTACCATCCACAAGCCCATCGCGCCGAAAGGGAAAGGCATTGAGTTTGAGAAACAGACTATGGAGGAGGCTTATGATGCCGTCATGTCAGGCATCGCCACCGAATACCAGGGATATGTGGAGAATCCAGACCAATAGCGAGCTTACCTGACAATACAGGGCCAATGCTGATAAAAAAGAAACGGAGATTTGTCCCTTTCAGATAAATGTACTACTTTTGCAAAAAACAATGACCTATGACAAGCGATAGTATTGTAATCATCCCAACCTACAATGAGAAGGAGAATATGGAGAAGATCATCCGTGCCGTATTCCAGCTGGAGAAATTATTTCATATTCTCGTGATTGACGATGGAAGCCCTGACGGCACGGCACAGATTGTACACCGACTGATGCAGACAGAGTTCGCCAACCGGCTATTCATTATAGAGCGCAAGGGAAAGTTAGGACTCGGGACAGCTTACATCACAGGATTCAAATGGGCACTGGAACACGGCTATGACTACATCTTTGAGATGGATGCCGACTTCAGCCATGACCCCAATGACCTGCCGCGTCTCTATGCTGCCACTCACGACGAGGGCTATGACGTGGCTGTAGGCTCTCGCTATGTCAGCGGTGTGAACGTCGTCAACTGGCCCATCGGACGGGTTCTGATGAGTTATTTTGCCAGTAAGTATGTCCAAACCGTTACCGGTTTCCACGTCCATGACACCACGGCAGGATTCGTATGCTACCGCCGCCATGTGTTGGAGACCATCCCCTTGGACAGAATCCGCTTCAAGGGATATGCCTTCCAGATAGAGATGAAGTACACGGCCTTCAAGATTGGCTTCAAGATCAAGGAAGTTCCAGTCATCTTCGTCAACCGACGTGAGGGAACTAGCAAGATGTCGGGTGGCATCTTCTCAGAGGCATTCTTCGGAGTGATACGTCTGCGTCTGGACGGTTGGTTCAGGAAATATCCCCAACCATAGGTACAAGTGCTACTGAAAAACAGGACCTACAGACAAAAACAGCCATGACCTACTCCAGTTATGGCTGTCATGCTATAAAACGAGAAGTCACCGGGTTGGGGCACATCAGCCGGTTCTTCGCCCACACATCATGCCTTGTTCTTACTATCTTGCAGAGACCACTGACCGACTTTCTCTCCCCTGACATGCGGGAGCAGATATTTTGCCTGATTCCAAGGCGAATCTGTGCTATCTTATCCAAAGAAACATGTCAGAAGACTAAACTATATCCGCCAGCTCCGCAAACGTATCGAGCGTCACCAACCTCTCATGCTCATACTCCTCAGCATGCTCATGCAGCCAAAGGGACTGTGCGGGAACATGGGCTGCAAAGCCACCAAGCCTCAGGACAGGGTCAATATCAGAACGGAAGGAGTTGCCTACCATCATCAGTTCCCCTATGTCACAGCCAAAACGCTGGCAAAGCTTCATATATTCAGCTGGTGTCTTATCCGATACGATGACAATATCATCAAACAAAGGTCCCAGTCCCGAACGGTTCAGTTTGTTTTCCTGGTCCAGCAGCTCTCCCTTTGTGAAGACAACCATCCTGTATGAGTGGATCCTGCCCCGCAAGGCTGACAGCGTTGACTCCACTCCGGCAAGTGGCGTAGCTGGTAAGTTCAGAAGATCCTTGCCCAAACAGATAATCCGTCCCACCTGCTCAGCCGTCAAAGTCCCTTCGCTTATGCGGACGGCATTCTCTATAAGCGACAGCAGGAAAGCCTTGCTGCCATAGCCCAGCAGCTCCATATTGGCAGACTCAGTCTTGAAAAGCGACTCCGATATCGTCTCCGAAGAACCGTAATCTGACAGAACCTGGGTATATTCTTTCTCAGCCTCATCAAAATAAGACTGGCAATCCCACAATGTATCATCAGCATCAAAAGCCAACAACCTTATTCTCTCTTTATCAATCATGGCGCAAATTTACAAAAATCCAATGAGAAACCGAGAGCATGGGACAAATTTGCAATAATATATCGTGACGATACGACAATGTGACAAGAAAAGTTGTAACTTTGCACCTACAACGCAGTTGCGATGAAGATACAGGATATACAGAGACTTTACGCTGCCCTGCCGCAGGCGGGAGCGTTACTGAAGATGCAGGAAGACAAGTCGGTAAAGACGGTTTTCCTGCAGGGACTCGTGGCCTCAGCTGCCCCGATGTTCTTTGCATCAATAGCCGAACGATGGCAGAAAACCACCGTCTTCGTGCTGAATGACAACGATGAGGCAGGCTACTTCTACAACGACCTCAGGACTCTCGCCGCCCCTGACGATGGTGACGGCAAAGTGGCCGAGGTGCTGTTCTTCCCCTCCTCCTACCGCCGTGCCGTAAAGTACGGGCAGCGGGATGCGGGCAACGAGATCCTGCGCACGGAGGTGTTGACCCGGCTGTCAGCACTCTCTCCCGACAGCGAAGCAACCTCATCCCTCCCCCTATACATTGTCACAGAGCCGTCCGCACTGGCCGAGCTGGTAGTGTCGAAGAGACAACTGGATGAGCGGCGGCTGACACTGACCGTTGACCAGCACATTGACATCGTGGAGGTGGAGAGGACGCTGCGCTCCTTCGGCTTCACAGAGACCGACTACGTCTACGAGCCGGGACAGTTCGCCGTGCGTGGAAGCATCATCGATGTGTACTCCTTCTCCAGCGAGCTGCCTTTCCGCATCGACTTCTTTGGAGATGACATTGACACCATCCGCACCTTTGAGGTGGAGAGCCAGCTGTCAAAGGATAAGCTGCAACGGGTCGAGATTGTCCCCGAGCTGGCAACGCTCTCTGAGGAGAAGGTGCCTTTCCTGCAGTTCCTGCCTGCCGACACGGTGCTTGCCTTCAAGGACTTCCTCTATGTCCGGGATGCCATTGAGCGCATCTACAACGAGGGATTCACCTCACAGGCACTCACCGAGCAGCTGGAAGGCAAGACCGAGATGGAACAGCGGGAGGTGGAGATGGCCTTCCGCAAGGAGGGACAGCTCATCGCCGCCTCACGGTTCATGAATGATGCCCTGGACTTCCGGCGGATTGAGTTCGGCATAAGTCGCACAGCAGCCGATGAGGCGCAGAAAGACACGGGCAGCCGGGCCACCATCAGCTTCAGCACCACGGCCCAGCCCCTTTTCCACAAGAATTTCGACTTGCTCACGCATACCCTCCGCGACTATCTGCTGCAGGGCTACAAGCTCTATATCCTTGCCGACAGTGAGAAACAGACTGCCCGGCTGCGTGACATTTTCGACAGTATGGCAAGCGGCAGTCTCACTGCCGACTCTGAGAACCTATCCGTTGCCGACAGTGCCGCCGCCGGAGAGGGTCGGGACAAGACCGTCGGAGCTATTCCCTTTACCCCCGTCAACCGCACCCTGCATGAGGGCTTCATCGACAACACACTGCGCCTATGCTTCTTCACTGACCACCAGATATTCGACCGTTTCCATAAATACAGTCTCAAGTCTGACAAGGCACGGCAGGGCAAGATGGCGCTTACCATGAAAGAGCTGCAGGAGATGGAGCCGGGCGACTTCCTCGTACACGTCGACTTCGGCATCGGCAAGTTTGCCGGACTGGTACGTGTGCCGGCCGGCGACTCTTATCAGGAGATGATACGCCTGGTCTACCAGCACAACGACATCGTTGACGTATCCATCCACTCGCTCTACAAGATCAGCAAATACCGCCGCAGTGACACCGGGGAGCCTCCCCACCTGTCAGTCCTCGGCTCAGGCGCATGGGACCGGCTGAAGGAAAAGGCGAAGAAACGCATCAAGGACATTGCCCGCGACCTCATCAAGCTCTATGCCAAACGCCGGCATGAGAAGGGCTTTGCCTTCTCTCCCGACTCCTTCATGCAGCACGAGCTGGAGGCATCATTCCTCTATGAGGACACTCCTGACCAGCTGAAAGCCACACAGGAGCTGAAGCAGGACATGGAGAGCGCGCGCCCGATGGCCCGCCTTGTCTGCGGGGACGTGGGCTTTGGAAAGACAGAGGTTGCCGTGCGGGCCGCCTTCAAGGCTGCGGCTGACAACAAGCAGGTGGCTGTTCTTGTGCCGACAACCGTTCTCGCCTTCCAGCATTACCAGACGTTCAGGAAACGCCTGAAGGACATGCCTGTACGGGTGGATTACCTGTCACGTGCCCGCAGTGCCAAACAGACCAAGCAGGTGCTTGCCGACCTGGCAGAGGGGAAGGTGAACATCCTCGTGGGCACACACAAGCTCATCGGGAAAAGTGTTAAGTGGAAAGACCTCGGCCTGCTCATCATTGACGAGGAGCAGAAGTTCGGTGTATCGACCAAGGAGAAACTGCGCCAGCTGAAGACAAACGTCGACACGCTCACCATGTCGGCTACACCTATCCCCCGGACCCTACAGTTCTCACTCATGGGCGCACGTGACATGAGCATCATGCGCACACCACCTCCAAACCGCTACCCCATCCAGACTGAGATTGCCACCTTCTCACATGAGGTGATTGCCGATGCCATCAACTTCGAGATGAGCCGGAACGGGCAAGTGTTCTTCGTCAACGACCGCATCAGTAACCTGCCAGAGATTGCCAGCCTCATCAAAAAATACGTTCCTGACTGCCGTGTGGCCATAGGACATGGGCAGATGAAACCCGAGGAACTGGAGGAAATCGTGATGGGATTCATGAATTATGACTATGACGTACTGCTCTCAACGACCATCGTCGAGAACGGTATCGACATCTCCAATGCCAACACCATCATCATCAACGATGCCCACCGCTTCGGACTGTCCGACCTGCATCAGATGCGCGGACGTGTGGGACGGTCGAACAAAAAGGCTTTCTGCTATCTTCTTGCGCCACCGCTGGCTGCCCTCAACCCGGAGGCGCGCCGCCGGCTGGAGGCCCTGGAGACCTTCTCCGACCTTGGAAGCGGCTTCAACCTTGCCATGCAGGACCTTGACATCCGCGGCGCAGGAAATCTTCTGGGCTCGGAACAGAGTGGGTTCATGGAGGACCTGGGCTATGAGACCTATCAGAAGATTCTCAACCAGGCTGTCACGGAGCTGAGGAATGATGAGTTCCAGGATCTCTATGCAGATGAGATGAGCGAGGGCAGGCAGATTACGGGTGATGACTTCATTGACGACTGTGCCGTGGAGAGCGACCTTGAGATGTACTTCCCTGACAGCTATGTGCCCGGCAGCTCTGAGCGGATGCTCCTCTATCGGGAACTGGACAACATAGAGCGTGACGAGGACCTGGACGAGTACCGCAAGCGGCTGGAGGACCGTTTCGGCCCTATTCCCCGCCAAGGTGAGGAGCTGATGCAGGTCGTTGCCCTCCGCAGGGTGGGCAAGCGGCTGGGCTGCGAGAAGATCATCCTCAAGCAGGAGCGCATGCAGATGCAGTTTGTCTCCAATCCCAACAGCGTCTACTATCAGAGTGCGGCCTTCGACAAGGTACTCAACTACATCGGCCATCATCCCCGCCGCTGCAACCTCAAGGAGCGCAACGGCAAGCGGTCAATGGTGGTCACTGATGTCAAGACCGTCGGCGATGCCGTATTCGTGCTGCGGGAGATAGAAAAGCAAGCGGCTGTCGGGTGATGATGGGCGGTTGACGATTGACGATTGCTCATTGACAATAATAGCAAAGTCTTAGCCAATACATGACACTAAGTCTATAGATTGGCAAGAAGGCTGAAAGCCTGACACACAATAGCCAGGGGTGAAGCGATAGCGGAACCCCTGGACAGAGATAAACCTAAAAACATTCCAACAACATACTATATGGCAACCACCCTAACAAAAATTTATGTTCACCTGATATTTCATATCAGCACGCATAGCATAGAAATCTCCAACGAACTATTACCACGCCTCTTCAGCTATATAGGCGGTATAATAAAGAGTACGGGGGTATCCCCATAGAAATTGGTGGTATGCCCGACCACATCCACATTCTCACCACTCTACCCAAGACCATGAGCTTGTCTGACTATGCACGGACAATAAAAGCCAACAGCAGCAAATGGATAAAGATGATAGGTAAAGAATACGAGCTATTCAAATGGCAGCATGGCTATGGAGCCTTCTCTGTCAGCCCATCCATTTTAAAACAGACTCAACAATATATCAAGAATCAGGCTACCCACCATCACAAACAGTCATTTAAAGAAGAGTATGAGGCTTTTCTCCACGCTTATCACATAGAGTATGACAGGCAATACCTTATGACAGAGTAGCAACAATCTTCTCTGTCACTCCTTCGGAGTTCATGTTCCCTAACCCATATCCATAACAGGGGTTCACACCCCTGCCTATTGTCTGTCAGGTCTTCGACCTTTTCCTCTGCCACATCATTTCCATCAGGACACAACAAAAAAGCATATTGAACATTTGGTAGGCTAAAAACATATTGATTATAAAATGAAAACAGACTCTTTTAGAGACTTGAGACAAAAGAGGAAAGACAGGCTGCAAAAAGGGAAAGGCTGAAAGCCTGACACACAATAGCCAGGGGTGAAGCGATAGCGGAACCCCTGGGGACAGACAATAGCCAGGGGTGAAGCGATAGCGGAACCCCTGGGGACAGACAACAGCCAGGGGTGAAGCGATAACGGAGCCCCTGGGGACAGACAACAGCCAGGGGTGGAGCGATAACGGAGCCCCTGGGGACACACAACAGCCAGGGGTAGAGCGATAACGGAGCCCCTGGGGACACACAACAGCCAGGGGTGAAGCGATAACGGAGCCCCTGGGGACAGAAACAAAAAACCTAAACTTTTCAATATGAGACAAAGCATCCTAACCTTCGCCATCCTCACCACTTTGGCAGCCTTTGGCTGTCAAGAATCTGGCAGGAAGGCATCACAGCCTACTGTACAAAGCCAGCAATCAGTATCTTCCCAAGTACCGCAGGCGCGTTTCACACTGCCAAAAGGCTATACCCGGGTGACACTCCCGCCCGGAACATTCGGAGCCTTCCTGCGCCGGCTGCCCCTGAAACCAGCCGGGAGCGACCTGCATTACTACAACGGAAGCATAAAGCAACGAAACTATGACGGTGCCGTCATGGATGTAGATTTCGGCCATGCAGCAGCTGAGCAGTGTGCCGACGCCATCATCTACCTCCGTGCCCTATGGCTCTGGCAGACCAGGCAATACGATAAGATACACTTCAACTTCACCAACGGCTTCCGCGCCGACTACAGCCGCTGGGCGAAAGGGGACCGAATCCATGTCAACCAGCGCACATGGAGATGCTGGTACAGCAGGGACGCGAAGGAAGACTATTCCTACAGGACCTTCCGCAAATACCTCACCATCGTCTTCACCTATGCCGGGACAGCCTCCCTGGAGAAAGAACTCATGCCCATCACAGGAAAGGAGCTGCAGGTGGGCGATGTGATAATCAATGGGGGGCATCCGGGGCATACTGTCATCATCGTGGATAAGGCATCCGACAAGGCCGGACATGCCGTATACCTCCTCGCACAGGGCTACACACCAGCACAGGAAATTGAGATTTTCAACACATGGTTTGTCATCAACCCACAGGTGAAATACCTTGAGACACCAGGATGGACTTTCCGTGGAAACTATGCCAGACGCTTCCGATAAAGCCACAAAACAGCCGTAAGACAAAAAAAGTCTCCAAAGATTTGGCAGTTTCATAAACTCTGACTATATTTGCAGTCCAATCCAGTGGGATTGGCAGAGGGCATCCGTCCTCAATCATCATGGGCTTGTTTGGATTTGACGGCAAGACGAGATGGTACGTAAGCACGCGGAGCATCGGTGGCTGGCTCCTTAATCTCAGTTATCGAAAAATTAATTGGCGAAAACAATTACGCTCTCGCTGCCTAACCGAAGTACAGTAGGTTACTGGCTTTATCCGGCTATTAGATAGCTGGACGAGACATCGCTCCGAGGATGTGGTTCCGAATCCGGAGATCAAGCGATGCAGGTTCAATCGGAGATAGTCTGTGTATGCCTCGCTGCACTGATGAAAACTTAGAGGATAAGATGCCGGTTGGTGGTCCAGGTCTTGCCGGCATACGAAAACCGAAGGCTGGAATAAACGTGTAGAAAGCGTATGGTTTCCTTGTGCGGACGTGGGTTCGACTCCCACCAGGTCCACCACCACTTAAGGCAACAGCCTGCATCCTATATACGGATGCAGGCTGTTGCCTTTTATTATCCCTTTCCCGGACAAATCAGGGGCCGGGCTCTCCCCGCCAGACTGGCAGCCATTGAAGCCCCACGCACACATTCCGCCCTCCCACTCCATTATGAAGTTGGGGCATACGTCACCAGCAGCTGTCTGCCCGCCAGTCAGTGTTAATGCCATTACTCCTATAGATACACTGCTGTACGCAGTGCATCAACACACCAGTACTCCTGCAGAAGTACCCGAATACTTTAGCAGCAATACTCAAGTACTTCCCCTGAAGTATTTTGCCATAGCCTGCTCCTTTGCCAGGCAGCGGTGCAACACCTTCAGTGCAACTGCTGCCATCCCGTCTGTCCCGTTCCTGCCAGCAGAGCGTAGGTACATCCTTATGCCGCAGAAAACCACTTGCGCCTCAGCCAGGCACGGACAGGCTCGTCATACAGTCTCAGGGCAGCATAGGCCATGCCCACTGCCATCAGCCACAAGCTTACCGCCACCATGACATGCTGCCCGAGAGGGGCATCAGCATGGGACGCAGCCCATGACATCTGGAGATAGACAAGCGGATAGTGAGTGATGTAAAGCGGATAGGATATCTCACCAAGAAACCTGCATACGGCCTGCGAGTAACGGTCGGTCACCCGGCTGCCCGCACCCATCGCAACAACCAGAGGGAAAACGAACAGGATGCACACTGCCTCATAGATCCCATTCATCCAGAAGTTTGCCTCATCAGTACCACCCACATGAGGCATCAGCTGGCAGGCAGCCACCAAAACCACACAGACCCAAAATCCGCCACGGACCGTGATGAACCGCCCGGCACGGCTCACCAGCAGACCGCAGAAGAAGGGATAAAGCAGACGTGTGAAGCCTATCCACAACTGAGTGGCATCTATTCCCCACCCACCGATAACCGTATAGGCAGCATAGTCACGGGACTCCAGCACACCTAAGGGGTCAATGTCAAGACAAAGCATGACCGTAAGGCAGCCAAAAACCACCACCAGGACCGATAATGCCGCCTTCGACAGCCGCCGGATGACAAGTGCATAAAGGATGTTGGCTATATACTCCAGCATCAGCGACCACGTGGCACCATTGAGCGGATATGTCTCAGCCCAGCCGCGGATGTCCATGCCAGCTGAGACAGGAATCATCGTACAGGCTATGAGAAAAAGAAGAAGCACTTTCCACCAGGGTGTCTGTCCAATAAGCTCGAATCCCGGGCCGCCCCCAAAATAAAACAGGAGCAGGCCGACGAAGGCACCCATCATCACCATTGGATGCAGGCGGACAAGCCTTCGCTTGAAGAAGTTCCACGTACTCATGCTATCCCAGCGGTCATCATAGGCATAGCCAATGACAAACCCCGAGAGGACGAAGAAAAAATCTACTGCCAGATAACCGTGATTGATAATCTGGAATGACGGGCCTTCAGAATAGGTCTCGAAAAGATGGAAAGCCACCACCAGCAGGGCAGCCACGCCCCGCAGCCCATCAAGAATCTCATAACGGGGCTTGGAGGCAAGATAGATGTTGTTTCTGTTCATTTCGTTCAATGCTTTTTAGGAGGACTCTGATTAGCCAGCCTTTACCGATTGCAGAAAAGATGCTCCCACTCACGGAACCGCCCTACACCTTCCGCACCGAACTTGGCGAGACTGTGTTCAGCCTGCTCAACGGTCTTCTCACGATCAAGATGGGTCTTGGAGAAGAACTTGTCGGCATAGCAGATGAGCTTCTCCTCCAATGTCTCAGGCAGGAAATCCTGTTCGGGCAAGGGAAGATGCTGGCTGACAATCTGCCCACGGGTGATGCCAGCCCCTGTATGCCGCTCGCAGACACGGGCATGGCGTGGGAAGCCAGCCGCCCGCAGCATCTCGGCACCGATCCTCCCGTGGCAGATATAGGGTTCTGTTCCGAGGCACTGGATGCTTGGAGCATCACAGCGGACGATACCTATATCATGCAGCATCGCCGCCTCCTCTATGAACTGACGGTCAAGTTGCAGCTCGGGATGACGGTCGACAATCAAGAGAGCCTTGTCTGCCACACTACGGCTATGTACGAGAAGAATGTGCCGCAGCTCATTGTCCTCAGGATAATATTTATTGATAATTGACTGATAATCCATATTTAAGATAACGAAAAAGCCATGATTCCCCACACTACCCTTGACAGGTGTGACAGGAATCATGGCTTGTCTATTTTCAAAGCAGATGCAGGGTGAAGAATAAATATGGATGAAAGCTCAGCATTGAACAGGGATCATTGTTGAATAGAGATTGATATTGAGCATGAATAAATACGAACTATATCGCATACCATCAACACCCATCATTCAATGCCCAACATTCATCTTACTCCTCGTGCGCTCTCTCAATGTAGGCAATCACGTCACCCTTATTGATCTTCGCACCCTGCTTGGCATTGATCTCAACGAGTTTGCCGCCGAGGGCTGCAGGAACCGTAACGAACTCGCCCCAAGGAGCCTGGATGTAGCAGAAAACATCACCTTCCTTATATTCCTTGCCAATGAACGGCTCAACGGCAGGCGCAGCCTCTCCATCGCCCTGGAACTCCCAGAAGAGCTGACCCTTGACAGGGGCTACGATGGCATCTGCCTTGGCATGCTTGAAGGCAGCAGCCTCCTCAGGACTTACCTTGGCACCAAGCTTGGCATCCTTGGCTGCCTGGAGGTCGGCAAGGAAGTTCTTCTTGGCCTGACCGCTCTTGTAGTTGCGGTACTGCTCCGGGTGCATAGCCAGTTCGAAGAGTTCCTCATCGTCCTGACCGTAGTCCCAGCCGTTCTCGTCCATCTCCTTGCGGAAGTCATCGAGAGCATTAGGCAGCAGCGTGTGAGGGTCGGCATCGGTGAATTCGAGTCCCTTCTGTGCAGCAAGGTCCTTGAGCTCCTGGCAGATTTCACCCGGAACACGCCCGCTCTTGCCAAGAATCATACCCCACATGGAGTCGTCCATCATCACGAAGCGGCCCTTTCCCTGCTCCAGGGTGAGAAGATTCATCAGCGCAATGTTCTTGGTGTACTGTGAGAACGGGGTTACCAATGGAGGATAACCTACGCGTGGCCATACGTATGCCACCTCATCGAAGAGCTTGATGAGCATGTCATCAACGCTCAGTTCAGGCTCACCCTTCTTCTTGCGGAGATTGTTGATAGTTGTGCGGATGCCTCCGAGATCGGCCATCATTGAGCCCATCATGCCGCCAGGCAGACCACAGCCAAGAAGCAGTGAGCTCATGATTTTATTCTGTGGATTGATGAAGTAGCCCAGCCACTCATCAATGAATTCCTGCGTAAGGGCGCGTGCCTTCATGTAAGCGTCCATGTTTATCTCCGGAACATCGAAGCCAGCGTTCTTCAGCATACTCTGGACGGAGATGACATCCGGATGGACCTTACCCCATGACAGCGGCTCTATGGCTACATCGAGGATATCAATGCCGTTCTTCGCAACTTCCAGCATGGAAGCCATTGAGAGACCCGGACCGGAATGACCGTGATACTCAAGCACAATATCAGGATGCTTTTCCTTAATCATCTTCGTCAGCTGACCCAGGAAAGCAGGCTGACCGATACCAGCCATGTCCTTCAGGCAGATTTCCTCAGCACCTGCGGCGATTTCCTCATCAGCCAGTTTGCTGTAATACTCCAGCGTATGAACCGGAGAAGTGGTGATGCAGAGTGTTCCCTGTGGGGTCATGCCGGCCTCTTTAGCCCACTTGATGGATGGTGCGATGTTGCGAATATCGTTCAGACCATCGAAGATACGGGGGATATCCACCCCCTGGGCATGCTTGACCTTATACATCAAGGCGCGTACATCATCCGGAACAGGATACATACGCAATGCGTTCAGACCACGGTCGAGCATGTGAGTCTTGATGCCTGCCTCATGCAGAATCTTCGTATAGGCACGGACGGAATCGTTAGGATTCTCACCTGCGAGAAGATTTACCTGTTCGAAGGCACCACCATTGGTCTCTACACGTGCGAAACACCCCATCTCAACGAAGACAGGTGCGATGCGCACCAACTGGTCCTTGCGTGGCTGGAACTTACCTGAACTCTGCCACATGTCTCGGTAAAGGAGACTGAACTGAATTTTCTTTCCCATATATGATTTTTATTGTTATCTAAATGACGGATTGCAAGTGTGCAATCTGACGTGCAAAATTAGATAAAAATTTCCAAAAAACGGCTGACTGACAATATTTTTTGCAATAATTGACTATCTTTGCAGTCTAAAAGTAAATACATGAAGAAAATCTCTTTTCTCCTTATTCTCCTCTCCACCTTGATGCTTGGAGCCTGCTATGACACAGCAAGCACGGGCGACCGGGGGACCATTGACAAGGAAGTGCGCCTGAAAGGCGACAAGACCCGCTACGGCCTGGCATGTGACGGATGCTCTGACTCGGTCATCGTATTCCTGCCAAATGAGGGAGGAGACCCTATAAAATTTGATATTGTCACAGCTAAGCGCAATGGAAAAGTATACGGTAATCCCGAGATTGGAGACGAGCTGGCTATCCTACCCAACCCCATAGACCCGTATGAGGCAGAAATGGTCATCGACCTGGAGCAGATGAAGGGGACATGGACATTCCAAGTGGTGCCGAAGCTGAAGCCGAACCCTACCAAGACGGAGGAAGAAATCATGGCTGAGATGTCAGACTCTATGAAAGCCGCCCTTTTCATTCCCCGTGAATACGGCTTCACACTGAAGAGCTATAACCAGGCTTCTCCCGTGGGTTATGTCATGAAGGCGAACACACTGGAGGACGAGAGCCCTGTGGAATACCCGAAGGTGACCGTCTACACAGGTTGGCACATCTATAACGGCTGGCTCTATATCTACAAGGACACTATTGACGAACAGGGCAAGCGCATCCCGAAAGACTCCATTGGATTTGATGCAGGCTCCATGCGTTTCCTTTCCGCTGACTCTATGGCAGCCCTCTTCGGTAAGAAGGTCATGCAGTATCACCGCAAGGCAAGTGCCATGGAGGCTAACCGAAAGGCTCAGGAGGCTGCGGTGAAGGCTGCTGCCAAGGACACAATCAAGAAGTAAACAGCCCTATGAGGGGAAGAAGGTCTCCCTGTCTTTTTTCAGAATATTCCTCCCCTGTTCTGACCCTTCTGCCAACAGACGGATAAGCTGCAGGAAATCACGTGGCAACTTGCAGATGTCACTGCCATAGATATCCAACAGCAATCTTCCGTTCACTTCCAGCCGGATACAGAACTGCCCCTCTCCATAAGACGTGTCTTCGGCAGTTGACACCCCATCAGGACACCGCAGTATGGCAGCAATGACACTGTCATTGGCAGCCTCTGACAAGACTATGGGCCGAGCCTGCCTCCCATCATCCCCTCCAGTCACTACTGCATGTGTCTTCGTGTCATATTCAAACGTATAACTGGGCGAAGGATGCTCTGCCTGATAGGTTATCTCACCTGACACAAGGTAACGTCCCTCCTTCTGAATCAGCGATTTATATAACAAAGTTGTCTCCCTTTGATATTTTCTTAATGCAATGCTGTCCGTAATATATAGGTTATAAACCTTTGAAGGCTCCGCATCACCGTGGAACAAAGCATTGTCCGACTGTGCAATCATCACTCCAAGACGGTCATAGAACATCCATCTGGCTGAATTTACATCCAAGGAAGGCGAGATCATGTACTTGTCTTTTATCCGATTGGTCAGACCATGCTTTTCATACACATAAAAACAACGGGTAGTCGCTTCACCACTGGTCACCATGTGCCTGCCATCCTCATACCATATATCTTTGGGAGCAAAGAGACTGAAGACGAATATAAAGACAAAAGAGCCTAAAGCACTGAGCCCAAGGAAAAACACTATCAATAAGACGGCAACGGGCTTGTTACGGCTTGCAACCTGATCCACAATCCATCCAAACAGAAAGAGCCACGACACCGATGTGCAGGCTGCTCCATAGAATAAGACTCTGCTGAAAGTTGGATGCAGGATGCTGTCGCCCAATGAGAACAGCAGTCCCACCACCCAAAACACCATAAACACCAGATGCAGGCATAAGGTTGCAAGAACAATCCGTTTAGAACTCATAGCCGATATTAATATAGAAACTCGGCTTATGCGTCTTTGTTGAATAGCCAATGGAGGCACCGACCGGGCCGAGGAAGCTCACATTATAATAATAGGCAAGCTGAATACCTAACTTCGGTGTATGGTCGAAGAGATTGCTGAAGTCATGTCCATCAACGTATGAGGCTGCCTTCAGAAGGATATAGTTGTTCGTGGCGATGCGCTGCTGGAGCCGCAGCTGCAGGGCAAGGAACTTGTTTTCCACCTCCTCCGTATAGCCCACCCCTGCAAAGGGCATCTGCTGCAAGTTGTCAAGGTAGTGACTGAACCAGCTGCCGCCAACGAACGTGCGTAGGGCCGAGGGAGTGAGGTTGCGCTCCGTCGTTGCTGAAGGTTCAGCAGCGGCGGGTATTCTCTCGTCCGTATGACCGAACAGTAGTCTTCCGTAGACCATCGGCTGAAAGATGAGACGGCTGGACAGGGGGAAGCTCATACGCCAATAGGCTCCAACGACAGAGAAACCAACGTGCCCCTGATAGCCAACGAAGTTAGAAGTCACGTAACGGTATGAGCTGCTGAAACGCACTCCACGAGAAGGGAAATTCCATTCATTCTCAGAATCATAGTTCACCTCGCCATGATAGTCAACAAGATGCTGGTGGTCAGGATGGTCAGCTATCGGCTCACGCCTGGTATTGACGAGCAGGCCACTGTAGTTGTAATAGTCAAACCGAGAACCTATCTTGACATTGAAGTTACGGATATTGAAGTCAAAGAGGTTCAGCTGCACGGTGTGCTGATTGTAGGTCGTATTGTATTCCCGGTGTCCCTGCTCATAGATATTGATATCATTATGACGGAAGGTGTAGGCGAACGACAGTTTACCAAACGTCCACGGTGTCAGGTTCAGCTCGCCCCGTGCCATGATACGCTTGCCCAGACGGAGCGTTGCCTCGACATTCATAGGCATCTTTGTGCGGAACTGGAGGACACCATTCCCCTGAAAGGCGACTATCTCCTCTATATCGGCACGCACACCGAGGTTCACCTGACTCTGTTTCCTGCTCTTCGCCACGATACGCACGTTGTAAGTTCCATCTGCCTCTGCCACTGATTCATAATAGCTGTCGGCATCCGTATAGAAAAGATTGACACGCATGGCCGAGACAATCTGGTCAACATCAGCCACCGTGATATACTTCTTCCGCCTTAGATTGAACTTACGCATAAGATAACCGGCATCACGAGGTGTCACATTATCAAATTCTATCCTGTTCAGCCGCATCACCTTAGGTACACCCGGAACGTGGTGTACAGCCTCATGCCGCGGATGATAGTCAGCCGGAAGCCCCAGCTGACGCTTCAGCTCCATCAGATCATCCCAGTGGCTCATGGCAGCCTGCTCGCCGCGCACAATCAATGTGTCAACAGCACGAGGAAAAAAGCTGGCGACCCCATACCCCTCCGTATTGCACTGGATGAGGATATCCGTTGCCGCCATGTTCTCCTCAAACTTGTTCTTGCAGTTCACTGAGATAATCTGGTTCAGCACTGCTCCTCCGTTTGTTATGTCATCAGCCACAGCCTCAGGCCCTTGCAGCGTGACACCGATGACATAATCGGCTCCCATCCGCCGTGCCAGGTCAACCGGGAAATTGTTGCGCAGCCCACCGTCAACCAGCACACGGTTGCCCTTCCGCACCGGAGCAAACGCACCAGGGATTGACATGGACGAGCGCATTGCCTCAGCCAGCACGCCACTATGCCAGTCAACCTCCGAATTGTCCATGATGTCAGTTGCCACACAGGCAAACGGGATGGGCAGACGATTGAAGTCCATGGAGTCACGATATCCTGTCGTCAGCTGTGAGAAGAGCAGTGACAGATTCCTGCCCTGGATGAATCCGCCCGTCTCGGCAAGACTGTTGCCCCTCAGCGAGAGCTCGCGTGAGATGACATACGTGTTCTGCTTCCGCCGCTCATCAATGCTCTGATGAGTCAGGTCCGACTTGTCCGACAGCAGCATCGACCAGTCCTGCGAGCTGACGATGGAGTCGAGCTGGTCTGCCGTATAGCCTATGGCATACAGTCCCCCCACAAGGCTGCCCATTGACGTGCCTGTGACTATATCCACAGGAATCCCTGCCCGTTCCAGGACACGAAGCACCCCGATGTGCGCCATGCCCTTTGCACCTCCTCCGCTCAGCACCACAGCCACCTTCTTGCGGGATGCTGACTGCGGGAAGCCGTCTGCCGGAACACAGAATACGGCCAGAAGAAGAACGAGAAACCGACACAGGGAACAGGCCCTCACACCTTTAGGAATAGAGACTTCAGCTTTCATCATTACAAGTATTTTCCGCAAAGATAAGAAAAATACCTGCATGAGACAAGCCACGATGAGGATTTTAAACGGGAAACAGCGTTCTGAAAGCCTGAATATCAACAAGGCTGATGGAACAACAGCCACCGCTGTCGTTCCACCAGCCTTTGCAGGGAACATGATTGTCCCATCAGTATTCTATCTTTAGGGTCACGAAACTCACCGCAGGCAGCTCTACACGCAGCTTTCCACCACTGACACTTGCCTGGCCCGCCAGCATGCTGTCGTGGGCATTAGTGACCATTACGGCAGCCGTCTTGGCACTCTGGGGCAACCCGTCAACCTCAAATGGCCTTGAGGAAGAGGTGTTGACAACATGGAGAACCAGCCTGTGCCGTCTTGCATCATCAAGGGCTACCGCTGTCAGCTGACTGTCCTTGCAGCTCACACCGACATATTCGGCACCGCCCCCTACGGCTGACAGCTGCTTCAGGTTCCAGAAACGCTGCGTCGGACGCAGCTTGCCAGTGGAGCCATAGATGCCGTCACCCCACAGCAGGGAATAGTCTGAGGTATACTGCCACTGCAGGATACTCTTCGGATGGGCCACGGAAAGCATACGGACATACAATTCTATCTCATGCAGAGCGAATGACTCCTCCTTGAAGATCTCCGGGTAACGCCATGCCTGGGCATCAGTGCTTCCCTCGCCCACCAGCAACGGCCTGCCTATCTGCTCTGCCGCCTGCCTCCATGACAGCAGCGTCTTGTCATCACAGCCACGCCATGAGTGGAACGACACAGCCGACACGTACCGCCGTGCTGCCTTGTCACGCAGTCCGTCAGCAAGGAAGCTGAGTGTGGTGGCATCAGAGTTGTCACCGAGAAGGAGCTTCGTCTTGAGTCCCCGCTTCGCCATGTAGGCACCGAAGTCACGGATGAAGGCTGCATGCTCGGCCGGTGTGAAGATGACATCAATGCCTATATCGCTCTCATTGAACGAGAAAGCCTCAAACTCCACACCGTAATTCCGCTTGCAATAGACCATATAGTCGGCAAGCGAACGGAAGATCTCGCTTTTCCGGGCCTTGTCCAGCTCCAGTGCCTTCACGCCATTCCGTTCTGGGAAACGGTCAGTCTTGCTCAGTGCCCACTGTGGAGGGAACCAGCAGCTGAGTATCACGGGCATCCCTTTCTTATACAGGCGCTGCGCCATCAGCATGGATTTGCTTACCTTGCTGACTCCTGGCTGCTGCTGTCTCAGCGAAGGCTCAAAATCGCGCCAGGGCAGTTCCACGCGCCCATAGCTCACGTTCAGGTTCTCCAGACAATAGTCAATCACCTTGGGATCGTTTTTCTCATTCTGCAAACGGAAGTTTCCACCGATACCGGAAAAGCGTGTCCCGCGCTCCGTGAGGTCTACTGTCAGCCGGGCTGCTTCATGCTTTACCCGAGGGAAAAAGTCAAGCTCAAACTGGAGAGAGTCAGCCTTCGGGTTGCCATTGTCGGCCATCAACGGCAGATAGAGCGTGTTTCCCTGCCGGACGAGGGGCACCTGGCGGCTCACCTGCAGCGTTCCTGATACTGACTCGTCAAGCATGAGCAGCTGGCGGCCAGCCATCTCCTTGAACAAAGGGCTTCGCAGGACGAGGTAGGGCTTCCCCTTACCTGTTCCATCAGCCCTCACCACCACCTTATAGGTCATGCTGCCAACAGTCCCGTCATGTCCCACGACTTTGTCCTCAGCTGTCAGTGTGAAGGCATAGCCCCCTTGGCTCATGGTCACAATCTGGCGTTCAGCATCACGGTGATAAGTGGACAGCTGACGTTCCATGCCGCTTGTCCATCCGTTGAGATGTCCTTCCCGCAGCTCACCCACGCCCACAGCCGTCTCCAAAGGAAGCAACTGACCGTCAACACGGATGCCGTTAAGGTTTCCCCATGCCATCATTTCTGTCTGTGCCATGCTGTCGGCTGCCATAAGAAGTCCCAATGACAGAAACAGCGTTTTGCAAATTCTTCTCATCGTCTAAGTGTTTAGTTTGTTAGTAACCTATTTATAGGCCTGTCAGAAAGATACCTCCTGCTGCGGAAGTATAGGCTGCAAAGATAAGAAAAAGTCATCACCGGGGAAAACTACTCTGATGTAAAAAGCTATGAAGAAAGGACTTATGAGAAGATAGCATAAGAGATTGACAAAATAAGAAGTGTCAGCCACACGCAATTCCAGTACTAAAAAGAAGTACCTCAGCTGAAACACTTTAAGCATTACAGCTGAGGTACTCAGGAATAATCTGCCTGCGGCTTGCTCATTCCACGTCAAGACTGCGGCTACGCGGGTACTTCACCTGATAAGCCAGACTGATGACCTTCTGCTCGCCTGGGGCAAGACTGAGTGTCCACATCACCTCACCCGTCTTGCTGTCATACTCGCCATTGCCCAGCTCCGTAGGCGTGACAGTGATGTCAGAGTTACGGGAGACGGGAATCTGGTCATAGACACGGAGGCTGACCCGCTCGTTTCTGCTGTTGCGGATGCTGATCTGCCAGTCCTTCGTCTGCGACTGGCTGCCGCCCAGGAATTTATGCGATGTGTCAGCCTTTATCAGTTTCCGCTCCACATGGATTCCATTGTCACGTCCCATTGACAGGTGGAGCGTGTCACTCTGCTGGTCCGGAGTAAAGATGGTGGTGCCCACATAACTGTTGTCAAAGTACACCGTAGCCTCTCCCTCCGTCAGGTTCAGACTGCGCCATCCCGTGACATCAGCCATGAGGAAGGCATCCTTGTCAATCTTCGGAACCACCTTATAGGAATAGGTGGCAGGCAACTCATATTTTTTAATCTGACAGCTTACCGGCTTGTTGTCCGAATGAATGGTGAGCGGCTGCTCTATGGCATATTCATATCCGAACTTCGCTGCGGCCGACTTGACCTCCAAGGCATTATCATCCTCAACCTCTACTCCAGCCTGCATGTCGCTAACCACTTCGGCAACAGGCTCATCAGCTTTCTCCATTTCCTTGAGCGCACGCTTCCGTTTGCCCCCATAGCCCATGACAACCACCTCTTGCAGGCTGCGCCCATCTTCCTTCAGCGTGAAGTTGAGCGTACTTCCGTTGGCTTCCTTCTGCTCCGTCTCGTAACCTATGTAGGCAACTTCCAGCTTACGGTTGCCGGTTGGGAGAGTCAGCTGGTAGCGTCCGTCAACATCCGTCACCGTACCGATAGTAGTCCCGGCAACACGGACAGATGCACCTATGACAGGCTCGCCATCATCCGACCTGACGACACCGGACACACGGTTGTTGTCAACGCCGAACTCATAGACAGGCGCAGGCTGACCGTAGTCGAGCCAATAGGTGCGCAGGTCTGGCACCACGTTGCTTCTGTTGGGGTTGGCTGAAGAGAGGGTGACAGGCACGTTGACCCAATCCTCATTGGTGTTCTGCGTGATGCTGGCTTTGTAAGTGAGGAGGATAGGCCCGTCGCTTTTGGTTGAGCGAATATCATAGGAAGGCATCCAGGAGGCACCGCCCAGATAATAGGAGAAGGAAAAGTCGGTCTGTGCCGTCCGCCTGCTCTCCACCGTCACGTCAACCACCGTGAAGCGTTTCATCTTGATGCCAGCCACAGAGTCATAGCGTGCCTGCTGCCTTGACAGCACCTCGTTTGCCAATGCCTCGTCATTATCAAGGGCGATGATGCGCTTGTTGACAGCCATCATTTCGTCATAGTAGTACTGGTTGAGCTGCTTGATGCCCTCCAAGGGAGTGGCAACGGTGCGGGAGGCGACGGAGCAGTTGGTCTTCACCATGTCCAGCTGTGACAGGAGAACCTTGCGCTGGGCCTTAAGCTCATCCACTTTCTGCCGGGCACTCTTCAGCCGTGCAGCCTCCTGGCGCACCTTTCCTGTCAGCATCAAGCTGTCAGGGTGTGCAAAGCGATGACTCACTCCAAGGATTGTCACCGGGCCGCCAGCTCTCACCTGCAACGTGCTGATGTCAAGGTAGGGCGACAGTCCCGTGAAACTGAAGGTGTGCCGGCCAGCAGGCACTGTCACCGTCTGATGTCGGTTCACCTGTGCGCCATTTGTGAAGATTGTCACTCTGTCAACCGCTGGCACGAGATGACTCTGCGCCTGCGAGGCCGTTGTGACAAAGAGCGACAGTCCCAGGAAAAAGGCACAGAAGGTGTTGTTAAGTTTTTCCATATTCAAGATTTTGATTCTGTTTTTTCTGCCAACAGGAACGGAATCCCACACAGGGCATACCGTGGCTGCTTGCTGCGGCAAATTTAGTAAATTAAGAGCAAAGTGACAAGAAAAACATCCAAACTTTTGCGTCAGACCGGCGCAGACAGACAGAGAGTTAAAATAAACAGCAGACGGATAAAACTGCCGGACAGAACCATCTCTGACAAAGAACCTGCCGAACTGCAGAATACTTCACGTGAAGTACTGGAGTATTGCAGCCAAAGTATTCTAATACTTCTCGATAAGTATTCATTCCATAGGTACACAAGTATGGGGCAAGCTCCTGCCCAAAAGGAATACAACTCCACACCGTTCGGACTCTTACAGCTGGCCATGCAAGATGGAAGGCGGGCTCTTCCCACCCCTACTCCCCTAAAAAACAACATCCCGACTTCCTCTGCACAAAAGGAAATCGGGATGCTGCATCATAAGGACAACTGAAGTCCGTCAGTCTACTCGTGGTTCATAAAGCGGTGCTCAGCCAGTTGCTCATATTTCGTACCCTTTCGGCCGTAGTTGGCATAGGGGTATATGCTGATACCGCCACGTGGCGTGAAGATGCCCGTCACCTCAATATACTTGGGATCCATCAGGTGGATGAGGTCCTTCATGATGATGTTCACGCAGTCCTCATGGAAGTCACCATGATTGCGGAAGCTGAACAGATAGAGCTTCAGGCTCTTGCTCTCCACCATCCGCTCGCCCGGCACGTATGAGATGCGTATCTCGGCAAAGTCCGGCTGCCCGGTAATCGGGCAGAGACTTGTGAACTCGGGACAGTTGAACCGTACCCAATAATCATTGCCCGGATGCTTGTTGACGAATGTCTCCAGCACTTCCGGTGCGTAATCCATACTGTATTTGGTCTTAGCGCCTAACGACTGCAGGCCTTCTTCACTTCTGTTCATTGTTTCATTTGTTTGCTATAGGAGGAAATAGGAATATACAGGCAGGGGATCAGCCCAGGCTGAATATTTTCCAGATGCTGTAGTTTACCCCGTTGTCATAGGTGTCCTCACCCTCATGCTCCTTCAAGGCTCTCACCACACGGATGGTGACAGGAAGGGCTATCACCTCATAGACGGTCTTGAGCAGTACCTGCCAGAGCATCAGCTTCGGCAGTTCCTCGGCTGGGACAACACCGCCTAAGGCCAATGGGAAGAAGATGACTGAGTCACAACTCTCACCGGCAACAGTGCTGAGGATGGCACGCCAGGAGAAGTGGCGCCCCTCATCATGAATCTTCATCCGGCTCATCACATAGGCATTGGCAAACGAGCCTACGATGAAAGCCACGAAAGAAGCCGCAGCCACACGGGGGGCCAGACCGAAGATGGCATGGAAGCCAGCCTCATTCGTCCAGTAAGGCGCACCGGGAATCCAGTCGCACAAGGCACCCATTGACACGAAGAAGAAGTTCATGGCAAACCCCGTCCATATCAGCAGACGTGCCTTCCGGAAGCCCCACACCTCACAGACGCAGTCGTTGATGATGTAAGAGACGGGGAAGACTATCAGTCCGCCTGTCAATGAGATACCCAATACTGAGATTTGCTTTGTCTCCAGGATGTTTGCCGCAATGAGGCAAACACAGAAGAGGATGCTGAAAAGCATAAACAGCACACTCACTTGTTGTTTTGTCTTTGTCATAATCTTGTTTTGTTAAAGGGGGTTGAGCAAGTACCCCTGTACAATAAAGCGGCTGCAAAGGTACACATTTTTTTTGATAAAGATATAAAAAAAGATAATTTGGTTACTGATTCGGGGATTTTAAGTACTTTTGCAGCCACATTTAAAACAGCTATAATATGAGAAAAATCATTTTAATGACAATGCTGGCGGCTGCCACATTCGCAGCCAAGGCACAGGACACCAAACCATACGAGGAGAAACTCAGCCAGATTGAGACCAACTACAAAGGGCTGGAGGCCGCTTTTCAAGAGCTTGCGAAGAAAGACCCCGCCACAATGACCGATACAGAGAAGACACAGCTGACCACTATCCTGACGAAGGCTGACTCGCTGGATGCCGTACAGACGTCCACTGTACTGGAGATTGCTGAAAAGTTCAAGGCTACGAAGTTTCCCGCAAGATACCTTCAGGATATCATGTACAACCTGGATTATGAGCAGCTGAAGATGGTCTGCGACCCCAAGACGGGCTATTACAATGAGCCAGAAATGGGCAAGGTGAAGCAAATGCTGGCTGCCTTAGAGCTGCGCCACCCTGGCATGATGTACAAGGATCTCACCATGGACGATCTCAACGGCACGCAGGTGAAACTGAGCCAGTGGGCTGGGAAGGGACAGTATGTGCTGGTCGACTTCTGGGCAAGCTGGTGCGGTCCCTGCCGACAGGAGATGCCCAACGTGGTGGAGGCATACAAGCGTTACCACGACAAGGGGCTGGAAATCATCGGAGTCAGCTTCGACAGCAACAAGCTGCAGTGGTCAGCTGCCGTTGAGAAATTAGGCATGACCTGGCCACAGATGTCTGACCTGAAGGGCTGGAAGTCAGCCGCTGCAGCTGCCTATGGCATCCGCAGCATCCCAGCCAACATCCTTCTTGACCCACAGGGGAAAATCATTGCCGTGGACCTGAGGGGGGAAAAGCTGCAAAGCGTGCTGGCAGAGAAGATAAAGTAAACACCAACAATCCTTACCCCTCCCTCACCAAAGGAGGGGATAAGGATATGCAAACATCCCTTCGCGGTGAATCACTATTCTGCAAGGAAACACCACCTGACCGGATAGACAGTGGGCTGGAGTGCCTGGCGTCACTGCCAAAGAAAGCGATTGAGAAATGAAAAGACCGTCAGTCCTGGTACAGAGGCCTAACTGAAAGAAAATCGGAAAAGTACCATAAATATTAACAAAAACCAACACAAATGAGAAAACTTACTCACACTTTCATTGGCACACTGTGCTGCCTCTCGGCCTCAGCACAGACACCGCCCGTGGCCAATGTGGCACAAGCATCGCTCAAGGCCTTCTACCTCATACGCTCCGGTGTTCCTGTCGAGCCAGAATATGCCGGAGAGTATGCCCGTCCACAGGGACATGCTGACACCCAAGTACTGATACACCCCTCAGCAGCCTCACCTGCACGGCCTGCGGGAAGTGTCATCTCTTCCCCCTTAGGATGGTATGATGCAGGCGACTATAATAAATATGTAGTGAACTCGGCTTACTCATGCGGACTTATGCTGTTGGCTTACGAGCAGCTGCCGGAATATTTCCAGAGTCATTCTGTGAACATTCCGGAGAGCGGAAACCGCACGGCTGATGTCCTTGATGAGACCATGTTCAATCTGAAATGGCTGCTCACCATGCAGGATCCCAGCGACGGAGGTGTCTACCACAAGCTCACCACCCCCAACTTCGAGGGCTTCGTGATGCCCGCCGACTGCCACCAGCAACGCTATGTGGTGCAGAAGAGCGTCACGGCAGCCTACGACTTTGCAGCTGTGATGGCACAGGCTGCCCGCATCTTCAAGGACAATCCTGACTATCCCGGCTTCTCCACCAAGGCTGAAAAGGCTGCCGAGAGCGCATACAGATGGGCAAAAAGCCATCCTGAGGCACGCTATGACCAGCAGCAGATGAACCGACAATCCGACCCAGACATCAACACGGGAGAGTATGGAGACCGTCATGCCGACGATGAGCAGTACTGGGCTGCCAGCGAACTGTTCATCCTCTGCAAGAAAAAACAGTATTATGACGATGCCATCAAGGTTGAGCCTGCCGACATGCAGGTGCCCTCATGGGGCAGCGTGGCTGCCTTGGGACAGCTTGAATGGCTCATACATGGCAAGAAGCTGATGAAAGAAAAGGCTGCCAGACAGCTCGCCCGGCTGGCCAAAGAGCTTGCCCGACGCGCAAAGGAATCGCCCATCGGCGCCAGCTTCGGACAACCATCCGACTATGGCTGGGGCTGCCTGGCTGACTGCTGCATGCAAGGCTATCTGCTGCTCATGGCTGACAGATACCTGCCTGCTGACGAGACTGTCGGCTACAGGACGATTGCACTGGCCAACATGCAATTCATCCTGGGCAACAACCCCACGGGTTATTGCTTCGTGACAGCTATAGGCAAGAAGCCTGCCATGCACCCACACCACCGTATCTCGGCTGCCGATGGCATCGAAAAGCCTGTACCTGGACTGCTCGTCGGCGGTCCGAACCCTGGTCAGCAAGACCGTGAGGCTGGCCGGCTTACCTATCCCAGCAAAGAGCCAGCCCTCTCCTATCTGGATGTGGAAGAATCGTATGCCAGCAATGAGATTGCCATCAACTGGCAAGCATCGCTCGTTGCACTCTCTGCATGGGCTGACTGCCTCACTTCCACTGCAAGATAAACTGCCCCGCAGAATATCATTGACGCAACCGCCCCAACAGCAAAAGGCACCAAAGGTAGAAGCCTTTGGTGCCTTTTGCTTTCTTTCTGTTCTCCGTTCCCCCTGGCCCAGTAGCTTTTGAGGCCGTTATGCCGGATATACACACCCGCCTTTTCTCCTCATCTCAGGGCATCAAGAAGTGCGTTCCCGATCCATTAATGGGTAAAGAGCCCAGGAGGAGAAACCTGCCTTATATCAACCACCACATATATCCCAGGAAAACTGCCGTGAGTAAGGCCCCTTCCCATCTTTCTATGGTGTACTTTGTGAAGGAGAAGAACCATATGAGAATCATCGAGATAACCAGTATCGAGAGGTCAGTCATTGTAATGCCCTGCATGACCATCGGACTGACCAGCCCCGTCGCACCGAGGATTCCAAGGACATTGAACACATTGGAGCCCAGGACATTACCGATAGCGATACCACTGTTGCCCTTACGGGCTGAGACAACACTCGTTGCCAGCTCCGGAAGCGAGGTTCCTCCGGCAACGATAGTCAGGCCAATCACAGCCTCTGACACACCCAACTGAGATGCAACCTGCGTAGCCCCCTCCACAAAGAGGTTACTGCCCCCTATCAGACATGCCAATCCGATGAGAATCCACACCGCTGACATCAAGGCTGACATCGACTTCTTGCCAACCCCAGCCTCTGCTGCTATCAGTTCTCCTTCCTGCTGGGCAACACTTCTGTCAGCCTTCGCACCCTGAAGGGTCATGTACATGAAAGCCACAAACATAACGAAGAGAACCGCTGCATCAATCCGGCCTATCTTCCCGTCAAAGCACATCATCATCAACACGACCGAAGAGACAAGAGCAAAAGGTATGTCCTTTCTCACGGTCGTCTTCAGAATTGTCATCGGCGATACCATTGCGGCAACACCAACAATGAGCAAGGCATTGAAGATATTGGAGCCGACGATGTTGCCCACGGCAAGGTCTGGTGTCCCTTTCAGTGCCGAGACAAGGCTCACGCAGAACTCCGGCATGCTCGTTCCCATCGCCACGATGGTCAGTCCTATTACTATCTGCGGCATTTTCATCTTCTCGGCCACAGCTACAGCCCCATCCGTCAGACGGTCAGCTCCCCACAACACAAGCGCAATGCCCACAACTATAAAAACAATGTTCAGCAACATAACATCAATATTAAAATTTCATTTAGGTTGGCAAAGATACAAAGAAAATATATATATCTTTGCAACATCAATCGTAAATTGCAAGAATCATGGAACAAATCAAGACACAAAACCTCATCATAGGCTTTGGCAAAGCCGGCAAGACACTGGCGGCTGACCTTGCTAAGAACGGCCAAAACGTTATTCTGGCAGAACGCAGTAACAAGATGTACGGTGGAACCTGCATCAACATCGGATGTATTCCTTCCAAGCGGTTACTCACTGAGGCAGAACACCTAAAGAACACCAATGACAGGGTGACAGCCTTTCCCTTCATCATGCAACGTAAGAATATGCTGACAGAAGCCTTGAGGCAGGCTAACCTCAACAAACTTACGACCCTGGAGAACGTGCAGGTCATCAATGCTGAGGCGCGGTTCCTCACGCCTCATACCGTCCGCCTGACTGGAAAGAATGGTGAATGTGAGGTTACCGCCGAGCGTATCTTCATCAACACCGGTGCCCACCCCGCACACCTCAATATCCCAGGCAGCAACGGGAAACGCATCCATGACAGCACAGGATTCCTCTCCCTGCAGGAACTTCCACAACGGGTTGTTATCGTTGGAGGCGGATACATATCCCTTGAGTTCGCCTGCATGTATGCAGCCTTAGGCAGCAAGGTAACCATCCTTGAGGCTGGCAGTACCTTCCTGGCCCGTGAAGACAGGGACATAGCCGAAGAAATGCTGCGCGTCCTCAATGCAAAAGGCATTGAGATTGTGCTGAACACACAGACAACAGCCTTTGAAGAGAACGCCGAAGAGACAACCGTCATCACCTCACAGGGCCATTTCCCTGCCGACGCTGTCCTTGTTGGTATTGGAAGACACCCCAACACAGAGAGCCTCGACCTACAAAATGCAGGCATCATGCCTGATGAACGAGGCTTCATCCCCGTTGACGATTACCTGCGGGCAGCCCCCAACATATGGGCGATGGGTGATGTTGCAGGCTCGCCGCAGTTCACCTATATGTCTCTTGATGACTACCGCATCGTACGTGAGCAGCTTCTGGGCGAGGGAAAAAGGAACCGTAACGACCGACAGCCCATTCCGACAACAGTCTTCACCTATCCTCCGCTCTCCCATATCGGACTGACTGAGACGCAGGCTGCCAAACAGCAACTGGACGTAACCGTAAGGAAAATCCCCGCCAACGCTATTCCCAAGGCAAAGGTTCTCGGACAGACCGATGGAATCCTTAAGGCAGTCATCGACAACAGGACGGGGCTTATCTTAGGAGCAACACTCTTCTGTGCCGAGTCACATGAAATGATCAATCTCATCAAGATGGCGATTGACAACCACATCCCGGCTGCTTATCTCCACAACCAGATATTCACACACCCGACTATGGCTGAAGCCCTGAACGATCTCCTGTAGCTTTTATGGCCGTTGGAGAGCAACCGGATACTACAAGAGCTGCAATCATTTCAAGACGGCTCCCGCACTACATAACAAAATCGGCCCTCAGCTTGCCATTTTAACAAAATGACACTAAAAGCTGATGGCCGATTTCATTTTAATCTCCAGCCCTGCTGTCAGAATCCTCCGAAGCCGCCGCCCATCCGTGGACGGCCACCTCCCATAGGCCTGCCAGCAGGCCGTGGTCCCATTCCTGGACCACGGCGGTCAAAGCCACGTCCGCCAGAAGGGCCCTGCATGGCATTCTTGCCACCAAAAAGATTCAGCCGGTAGCTGGCACGCAGCATGACGTAGCTGTTGATACTGTTATATTCTGTATCCGTGCGCCCAGTTGCATTGATGACACGTGAGAGGTTGCTCTGCTGGTGGAGAATATCATAGAACTGAAGGCTCAGCGTCAGTGCGTTGCCCCGCAGCAGGCTCTGTGAGACCTGTGCGTTCCAGAGCAGTTCATTCGTGTTCAGTGACGCATCATTGTAGCCACGGCGGCTGTTCTCATGCAGGTCAGTCGACAGCGTCATGTTCCACGGTAGCGTCACCATGAGGTTGCCACCATAGGCAAACTGCCACGTACTCAGGTTGCTGGCACTCTGAAGGTTGTTCTTCGTATGCGTGTAGTCAACCGACCCATCCAGCTCCACCTCCAGCCAGGAGATGCGGTAGCTTGCCGACAGACGCTCCCCCAGCGTAAGCGAGTTGGTGATGTTCTTCTCCAGGCTGCTCAGGCGGTTCTGCTGCAGATAGCTGGCATAGCGGTTATAACCGCCACGGGTAAAGGTATTGACATTCCACACCCCGGCAGAATCGATGCTCGTGTTGAACATAACGGCAGCATTGGCATTCCAGTTTCCGTTCACATTGACTGGCTGGACCGTGCGTGCGCCCGTCTCAGCATTATAGGTCACACTGTTGCCTATGGCATTGCGTGTAGTGGAGAAGTTGACGAACGTCATAAACGACTGTGCGTGGCTTTGACGGAAGGAATTGTAGAACAGACGGAAATTATTGGTGAAGGCAGGCTTCAATCCGGGGTTACCGATTGAGACATTCTGCGGGTCAGTGTTGTCGACAATGCTCAGCAACTGGCTCATCGTTGGCTGACTGGCTGTTCCACGATAATTGACACGCAGATTGCTCTGCTCATTGAAACGGTAACGGAAGTCAAAAGTTGGACTCCAGTTGACCACCGTCCGCGCCGTGTCAACATGCACGCCGAGGTAATCCTGCATATAAGTGGTGTGCTGCGGCTGCAACATGACTCCCACGTTCATGCGCCACTTCTCATGATTCATGCGCAGCATCACCTGCATGTCATGGGTGTAAGTGCGATACTCCGAGTAGCGGCTCAGGTCGTTGTCCAGATAACCGTCAAGCGGACTGGTCAGCAGTCCGAGGTAGCTGCCCCACGAGCGGTAAGCTGGCTGCACACCTGCGAATGTGCCGGAAGGCAGGGAAGACAGGTCGTAAGTGTCACGGTCGCTCTTGGAGAAGCCATACTTGAACTGATAACTGAACTGCAGATAAGTCCTACGGGCTATCGGCTCGCTGTAAGTTGCCTGCGCGGCATAGCTCCAGCTCTTGGTAGGCATGAGGTTATAACGATAAGCCTGATAGGTAGAGTCCTGCCCAAGAGCGTTGCGCAACTGGAAATATTGCAGGTCCTGGGTGGAGAATGTCTTTGAGTCGGCATCACTGTAATCAGCATCCATGCGCAGGGTGACGTTGCGTCCGTTCCTGCCCAGGCGGCGGTTCACCTGCAGCATGCCCCCCACTGACGTGTTCCTGCCATAGCTTACGGTTGTGTTCCGCTGGCTGTTCACCATCACGCCGTCGGCCTCCAGCTGCTGAATAGCTGATGATGACAGTGGGTCGTCAACCAGCTCATAAGGATCCTGGTTATAGGCAGCCGACGAGCTGACTGTCTCCCCATCGCTCTTGCTGATGCGGAAGTTCGGGCGGAACATGATGTTCCAAAGCGAGTCTGGAGTCCACTCCAGCCTGAAACGTCCGTCCCATGAGTTCTCACGCGTGTACCGCTGCGAGAGCCGGTTGGAGAAAGAGCCCTGCGTGGCAACGAAGTTCTCAGCTGACACCCTTGTGTTCAGGTCGCCATCAGAGTGGTTCCAGCGCACGCTTCCGTCCCACTGCAACGTCTTGCCGTTGTCGTAGTTCATGTTCAGTCCCACCATTTTCGTGGCATTCAGCCCCTGACGTACACCGCCAAAGCCGCCACGTGGTCCGCCTCCGAAGCCCATGTCATTGACATTGTTGGCTGAGGCGAACCCCATCAGGCGGAACTTGTCATTGAAGTAGGCAGCCATTCCCCGCTCCGAGTAACGGTTCTTCGTACCGATTCCGAGGTCAATGTTCGAGAAGAATCCCTTGTTCATTCCCTTTTTCACACCGAAGTCAAGCACGGTAGACTCATCTCCATCATCTATTCCCGTCACACGTGACAGGTCGCTCTGCTGGTCATAAGCCTTGATTTTATCCACGATAGAGGTAGGCAGGTTCTTCATGGCGGTCTTGGTGTCGCCCACCATGAACTCCTTGCCATTGACAAGAATCTTCTTCACTTCCTTGCCGTTGATCTTGATCGTCCCGTCATCCGACACCTCCGCACCCGGCAGCTTCTTCACAAGTGCCTCAATCGTAGAGCCTTCCGGCACACGATAGGCTGAGGCATTATATTGGAAGGTGTCCTCCTTCACCACCACCTTGGGCGCACTGGCCACCACCTTGACCTCCTTCAGCGTATGCGTGTCAATCTGGAAGTCGAGCTGCCCTACGGCCACATCCTGGCCATTGGCTATCGTGACATTCTGGAAAATGGTCTTATACCCCACGTAGGAGGCTTTCAGGATGTAACGTCCGTTGTCCGGTGCCGTCACCTTGAAGTTTCCACTCTCGTCTGATGTGGCTCCCACCACGTATGCACTGTCCGGCCTCAGCAGCTGCACGACAGCAAAGGGAACCCTCTCCTTCAGCTCTCCGTCAAAGAGAGACCCTGTGATTGTCCTGTTCTGTGCCGATGCTGCCAAAGAGAGCGTCAGCATGAGGACAAATAGCAATAATTTACGCATGATATTCTTATGTCTTGTAATCCTAACGACTAATGAGATGCGGAATCACACACAACGTTTAATCCGACAGGAAGAAAACAACAGAAACGCACATATTCCAGCCCGACAAGACCGAACTCAAACATACACAGCCTCATCTGCTCCATTCTGTAAGAACATCCAGCCGTCAGATTTATTGCACACTTGGGGAATAACCTGCGCAAAAAGCAGGTCTGATATGTGAAAGAGTGTGAAATCTGTAGCCTCATCTGCCTATTGGAAACATGAAAAGAACTATATTTGTAAAAACGTTAGTCAGCAAGATTATGGAACAGAGAGTCATCATTTCAAAACATTTCAAGAGTGACCTGGCAACAGCCATTGCCGAGTGTGAACATGACAGGATCTTTGTGCTTGTCGACGAGACTACCCGCGACAAGTGCTGGCCGATCATCAAGGACTTCTTCTGCCTGAAGCAGGCGCAAGTCATCACCATCAGGACCACCGATGCCGCCAAGACCCTGGACACGCTTGCCCACGTATGGCAGTCGCTGCAGCAAGGAGGGGCCACACGCCATTCCCTGCTCATCAATTTAGGAGGGGGCATGGTGACCGACTTAGGCGGCTTTGCTGCCTCCACCTTCAAGCGCGGCATCAACTTCATCAATGTTCCGACAACGCTCCTCGCCATGACCGATGCCAGCGTGGGCGGAAAGACGGGCATCAACTTCGGCGGACTGAAGAATGAGATTGGCGTGTTCAACGACTCACACTTCGTCCTCCTCGACACCAGCTGGCTCAAGACGCTCGACAGCGAGAACCTCCGGAGTGGTTATGCCGAGATGCTCAAGCATGGGCTCATAGCCAACAATGAGATGTGGGCGGAGCTTGTCAGATTCGATCTCGCCGCCCCTGACCTGCACCAGCTCTCTGCCATGCTCGGAAAAAGCGTCAAAGTGAAGGAGCGCATAGTAAGGAAAGACCCGCATGAGCAGGGCATCCGCAAGGCACTGAACCTTGGGCACACCTTCGGCCATGCCTTTGAGTCATGGGCACTGAGGCGCAATCCCATCCTGCACGGCTATGCCGTAGCCTTTGGTCTCATCCCTGAACTTTACCTCGCAGCCGTCAAGACGGGCTTCCCGACCGACAAGATGCGGCAGACCATAAACTTCATCCGTGACTATTACGGCTCTCTCCCCATCACGTGCAACGACTATGCTGAGCTGACGGAGCTGATGCACCATGACAAGAAGAACCGGGGAAACGAAATCAACGTCACCCTCCTTGCCGACATCGGCGACCTCCGAATCAACCAGGCCATCACGGAGGAGGAAATCAAGGAAGCCCTCGACTTCTTCCGCGAGGGGTAGTCAGCCCTCTCTCCACCCTCCCGACAGGCATGCCCCATCATGACAGAGCCCACAGTTTACATACAGAACACCGACATTGAACAATGCAAGGCATTGCTCAACATGTTCCAGCGGGCACTGTCATACCGGGGCTACTCCTTCACAGCAAGGCTCTCCGCCACAGCAGAAGACGTGGTGCTGACGCTTCTGCACCTGTCTCCCGAGGCAACATTTGAGGTCTTCGAGTTCTTCCTTCTCATTGCCACAACCAACGGAGTAAAGGCAAGAAACATACGCTGCTACTGGTATTGCTCCACGCTGAAGGGCATACAGATCCATCATACGGCCAAGAAGCACTGGTGGATGGTCACGACAAAGGATGCCCTGACAAGAGTAGTGACAGATTGTGGCGACCTGTACGAGGAAGATGTGACTGCAGAGAAGCGCATAACGGACGGGACATGCCATGTACTCCGATTTGTCTCACAGCATGAGGTTTTCCTTGTTCCGCCTGAAGCCAGCCACAATGATGCCGAGATAACCATCGTTCCAGGCAAGCAACACTGGCTCTCAACACTGAGGCTGATATTACTTTCGCTGTTCCATTACAGGGCAGGTACTTTCTCAGTGAAGAACCTGCTGAAGATTACAGCAGCTGTCCTTCCCCTTCTGTCTATTCTTCCTCTGATTCATACCATCATCCCTCTTCCTGCGGAAACATGCTGGTGCATAGGCACTGGCTTCATCATCATCGCCTCCCTCGGCTTTCACTATCTGAGGAAACGGGGTGTTTTTCCTCCTGCCACAATACCATTTTCTTCCTTCTGCTATGCCGTCATGACGCTCCTCACCATCTTTCATCTTATCTTCACCATGAATTATATCACGTTGGGAACACCCTACCAGCAGAAAGTCATCATAACCCGCATAGAATCTAACCACAGCTACCGACACTCCCACGCTGAGCGCACCTACTACTTCCGCCTCCCCGATGGCCTATCCTACCATTATACCCCCAACCATGACAACGACCTTGCCAACGTGCAAGTCCATGAAACCCGCACCTTGACGGTTGCCAAGGGCGTCTGGGGACTGGAATATATCAAGAGCCTGGATTAAACACATACGCTGCGGGACTGCATCCTTTCCGCAACCAGCATGCCCTTGTCTGGCAATAGGCCAGCCCCTGCGGAATACTTCACGAGAAGTACTGAAATATCGCAGCTGAAGTACTCAATTACTTCACCTGAAGTATTTGACTTGTCCGGCACCGATTACGGCTGCACCTACATAGGAGTACAAGCACAGGACCACATCTGCAAGAACGGGAAACAGGGCATGTTGCCCAACAAGCCCCCTCCCGCACATTAACATCACCTTGTCTCCCGCTCACCCAGCAAAGCCTGTTTTATCTGTAATGAATATTAAGATTTGCCTATAATACAGGTTCTCCCATTTTTTATTAGTACCTTTGCACACCCAAAATAACGGGCGAGACGACAAGGAGAACCTCCATGCCTTGCCCCTCCCTGGGATATGGACTGACAACAAACATTATGGAACAAAAAAAGACTTACACAGGACTCAATGACCAAGAGGTGATCAAAAGCCGGCAGACACACGGCGAGAACCTCCTCACTCCCCCAGCCCAGACACCGCTATGGAAACGATTCATGGTGAAATTCAAGGATCCACTGATCATCATCCTGCTCATTGCGGGCTTATTCTCGATCGGCATCTCCTGCTATGAATACTACGGACTGAACGAGGACTCACAGGTGTTCTTCGAGCCTGTGGGCATCTTCATCGCCATCCTGCTTGCCACGGGCATGGCATTCTTCTTTGAGGAGAAAGCCAACCGTGCCTTTGCCATCCTCAACCAAGTGGACGATGACGAGCCTGTGGAGGTCATACGAAACGGCAACACCACCAAGATTCCAAAGCGGGAAGTAGTCGTGGGCGACATCGTCCTGCTGAACACGGGCTCTGACATTCCTGCCGACGGCGAGCTGCTTGAAGCCATCTCACTCCACGTTGACGAGTCGTCGCTCACCGGTGAGCCTATCTGCCACAAAAGCACGCACGAGACCGACTTTGACAAGGAGGCCACCTTCCCTACCGACCACGTCCTCCGAGGCACGAAGGTCATGGAGGGGCATGGCATCTTCCGGGTGGAGAAAGTGGGCGACAGCACCGAGAACGGAAAAGTATTCGTCGCCGCACAGATAGACAACAGCGTCAAGACCCCGCTCACTGAGCAGCTTGAACGCCTCGGCAGCCTCATCACATGGGCCAGCTATGCCATTGCCGCCCTTATCCTCGTTGCCCGGATTGTGATGTTCTTCCTAAACTTCAACTTCGAGTGGGTCCATTTCCTGCAATATCTGCTCAACTCTGTCATGATATGTGTCACACTCATTGTCGTTGCAGTGCCTGAAGGCCTGCCAATGGCTGTGACGCTAAGCCTCGCCTACTCCATGCGCCGTATGCTCAAGACGAGCAACCTCGTCCGCAAGATGCACGCCTGCGAGACGATGGGGGCAACAACGGTCATCTGCACTGACAAGACAGGAACGCTGACACAGAACCAAATGCGGGTCAACGAGATACAGATCGACAGCCTAACGGCCGCGCACCAGGCACTGGCACGGGAGGGCATCGCCGTCAACTCAACGGCCTCACTTGACCTCTCGCTGCCTGACCATCCCACGGCACTGGGCAACCCTACCGAGGGTGCCCTGCTCCTGTGGCTGCACGACCAGGGCCTTGACTACCGACAGCTGCGCACCGAAGCTGAAGTCATTGACGAGCTGCCTTTCTCAACAGAACGGAAATACATGGGGACGCTCGTCCGATCAGCCCAGCTGCCCGGCAAGACGGTGCTATATATAAAAGGTGCGAGCGACATCATCCGCCGCTATTGCAGCAACGTCATGGGCAACCGTTCGTGGGACGACATAGCCAGCCAGCTGCTCACATGGCAGAACCAAGCCATGCGCACACTGGGCTTTGCCTGCATGATACTGCCTGATGATGCTGACCTCTCACCGCGTGAAGGCATCATCAGCCAACTGATGGCATCACTTGACGGCAAGGAAAACGGCCTTACCTTCCAAGGCATCGTGGCCATTGCCGACCCAGTGCGCCAAGAGGTGCCTGATGCTGTACGGGAGTGTCTCGATGCCGGCATCGACGTGAAGATTGTCACGGGCGACACACCGGGTACCGCCAAGGAGATTGGACGCCAGGTGGGGCTGTGGACTGAGGCTGACACAGACGGGAGCATCATCACAGGCCCTGAGTTTGAGGCTCTGAGTGACGAGGAGCTGTCACGCAGGGTACTCGGTCTGAAGATTATATCACGTGCCCGCCCTATGGATAAGAAACGGCTCGTTGAAGCCCTGCAGGCAAAGAACCAGGTTGTTGCCGTGACGGGCGACGGCACCAATGATGCCCCGGCACTCAAGGCGGCGCATGTGGGGCTCTCCATGGGCGACGGTACAAGTGTGGCCAAGGAGGCTTCTGACATCACCATCATTGACAACTCCTTCCGCTCCATAGGGCGCGCCGTCATGTGGGGTCGGTCACTCTATCAGAATATCCAGCGGTTCATCCTCTTCCAGATGACCGTCAACGTGGCTGCCTGCCTCATCGTTCTTGCAGGTGCCTTCATGGGGACACAGAGTCCGCTCACGGTCACGCAGATGCTGTGGGTGAACCTTATCATGGACACCTTCGCCGCAATGGCACTCGCCTCGCTGCCCCCATCGGAATCAGTCATGCGCGACAAGCCACGTGACCGCCGTGCATTCATCATCAACAAGCCCATGACAAGGCTGATTATCGGCATCGGTGGACTGTTCTTCGTCATCCTGTTAGTCTTACTATATGTGCTGGAGCATGCGTCCATCGGCAGTATGGGCGACTTCCTGCACCTGCAACTGGGCACCGACCGCCTGCTGAATAACCATGAGCTGAGCCTGTTCTTCACCATCTTCGTGATGTTGCAGTTCTGGAACATGTTCAATGCACGTGCATTCGCCACCGGGCGCAGTGCTTTCCACTTCAAGGGGTGCAAGGGTTTCGGCTTTATAGCCCTGCTCATCTTCATTGGGCAGATCGTCATTGTACAGTTCGGGGGTGAGATGTTCAACGTCACACCGCTCAGCCTGACCGACTGGATTGCCATCATAGGCGCAACTTCCGCAGTGCTGTGGATAGGGGAAATTGCCCGTCTGTGCAGCAAGAAGGCATAAGAAGCTGCCCTGGCACACTTTGCCTGGAACGTGACTCTCAGCACCATGAGGAAAAAGGGGGCAAAAACAAGTATTGAATACCACAGACATGGTATTTTCAATCGCCCCCGATATACATTCAATGCTTTTCCTTTGGCTACACAGAATATTATTCGTAGCTTTGCACCCAGAAACAAAACAAAAGAAAGAAATATGAAGACATTAGAATTGCTTTTCCCAAATAAATTTGAGAGTACAAAAACATCAGTATTGTTATTGGCATCCCGTGTCATCTTCGGTTTGCTCTTTGCCAGCCACGGTCTGGAAAAGCTGCTCAACTTCTCAGCCACGGCAGCCCAGTTCCCTGCCCCGTTCGGCATGAGCGGCGAGCTGGCCGTCAGCCTGAGCATCTTCGGCGAGCTGGTCTGCGGAGTGGCATTTGCCCTTGGCTTCCTTACCCGCCTGGCCCTGCTGCCCATGATCTTCACCATGATAGTAGCCTTCACGACAGTTCACGGTGGCTCTGTTAATGATGGTCAGTTGGCTTTCCTCTACCTCATTGTCTTTGTACTCTCTTGGTTTGCCGGTGCCGGAAAATACTCTGTTGACGGCTTCATAGGCAGCAAACTCAACAAGTAACACGTCCATAGCCACGTAAGTTTTAGAATATATATACAAGACTCCCCCTGATACCCAGCGTATCAGGGGGAGTTACCTGTAGGAACGGGGATGCCGGCCTATACCTGCAAGGATAAGCTCCGGCTATACACCGATAGTGACCACATACTCACTCATGAAGCTGGCACCAGGCAGGAGGTGGTTCATGAGGTAGCGGTCCTTCAGCTCACCATCATAGCCCACAGCATCTGCAACCCCATACCAAGGCTCAATGCAGAGGAACGGGGCATGCTTGCCATAAGGCGACCAGATGCCAACGGCAGGGCTGTTGAAGCGGACGGAGATAACGGGTGCGCCCTGACGGTTGAGCAACTGCACTTCATGCAGCTGGCAACGGTCAAAGATGAGAGCATCATCCTTGAAGGTCTCCTCCGTGAACTCCAGGATTCCCTCGTCAGTCTCAACGGGCAGGAAATCGGGCAGGCGGTTACCCTCAGGGGTGAGGATGGAACGTTCCAACGAGTCGGCATCCAGCTTGAGATAGCCATGCACAGGATCACCAGCCTTGACATCGGGCAGATTGAAAGCCGGATGACCGCCAATCTGGAAATGGATTTCCCTGACATCCGTGTTCTGTACATGCCAGATGACATGGATGCGGTTCTTCTCCAGCTTATAACTGATGGAAAGGGCGAAGTGGAAAGGATACTTCTGCCAGGTATCCTCAGTATCATGCATACCATAGACGATGCGGTGCGGCTCCTTCCGGAGTATCTTGAAGTCCGTGTCACGTGCAAAGCCATGCCGCTTGGAGTGGTATTCCTTGCCATCAACGCGGAAGGTATCCTGCCACAACCCGCCTACAAGCGGGAAGAGAACGGGTGAATGGCGGTTCCAGTATTGGGCATCAGCCTGCCAAAGATACTCCTTTCCGGTGGAGTCCTGGATGCTTTGCAGCTCAGCACCCAAGGATGAGGTGCGGAGCGTGAGGTAATCGTTTGAGATCTGTTCCATGTTGTTTATTGGTGATAAATGATGTTAAGCATTGACAATCAGTGGTAAACGGTGACTATCTATGACATGCGAGGACTGGAGGTGGCTGGCAAAGGGATGAAGATAACGGCAGCTTACCCGATGGGGGTGTCCCAGCACTTTATCTCATCCGCAATATCAGGCATCAGGTCACGGTGGAAGACGGGGCTCTTGATACCAGCCCGTTTCTGCCGCTGATAATCTTCGAGAAGGCGGAAGGCCTGCTTGCCAAGGGTGAGAATGGCTATAAGATTGCAGATGGTGATAAGTCCCATGAAGAGGTCGCCGATGCTCCACACCAGGTCAAGGCTGGCAACAGCACCGAACATGACCATGACACCACCCGTGATGACACGCAGGATGACGATGGCAGAACGGCTCTTGGTGAAGAAGCGGACGTTGGTCTCGCCATAGTAATAGTTGCCGATGATGCTGCTGAAGGCAAACAGGAAGATGGCTACTGCCACGAAGATGGGCCCCACACTGCCCACCTCACTCTCCAAGGCTGCCTGAGTAAGGAGAATGCCCGACTCCGAGCTGGAACTGTAAACCCCACTGATGATGATGATGAAAGCCGTACAGCTGCACACCAACAGCGTATCCGTGAAGACACCCAAAGCCTGTATGAGTCCCTGCTTCACGGGATGGGAGGTACTTGCCGTGGCGGCGATATTCGGCGCAGATCCCTCACCGGCCTCATTGCTGAAGAGTCCGCGCTTGATGCCATTCATCATCGTGGCACCCAATCCTCCCCCGGCTATCTGTCCCAAGCCAAAAGCATTCTCAATAATGAGGCTGAACACATGGGGAATAAGCCGGATGTTCATCACAATGATGACAACAGCCAGCAGTACATACCCCACAGCCATGACAGGAACAAGAACGCTGCTCACCTTGGCTATGCGCTGGATGCCACCAAAAATGATGCTCAAAGAAAGAAGTGCGAGGATCATTCCCATCCATGTTGAGTCTACATGGAAAGCCTCCTGCATAGCTCCACAGATGGTATTGCTCTGAACGGAGATATAGGCCATGCAGAATGTCATGGTTATCAGGACGGCAAAGAGTTTCGACATCCACTTGCTGTGCATGCCATGAAGGATGTAATAGGCCGGGCCACCAATGAAGGAATCCTTCTCCTTCCGCTTGTAGAGCTGTGCCAACGTCGACTCAACGAAAGCTGATGCTGACCCCAACAGGGCTATCACCCACATCCAGAAAACAGCTCCCGGACCACCGATGGCTATGGCGCTTGCCACTCCGGCAAGGTTACCCGTACCTACACGGGACGCTATGGAGACGGCAAAAGCCTGAAACGATGACACATGCTTCTCGCCATCAGCCTTCCCTGCTGACTCTCCCAGCAGCCGAATCATCTCACCCACCATACGGAATTGTACAAAATGGGTCTTCCAGGTGAACCACAGCGCACAGGAAATCAGCGCAGCCACAAGGACATAAGACCATAGAAAGTCATTGAATGTGACGATAGAGGTGTTCAGCCACCCATCTGCTGAGAACATTTCAGTCATAGTGAGGAATTTTGTCGATGATGCAAAAATACGAAAAACGATTGACAAAGCCTTGTCTCCCATACGAAAATGTGGATTTGCAAAGTGGAAATCGTTATAAATTCACTATCTTTGCATCGGTTTTCCGTGCTGGACAGCTATCACCCGCCAGCACCACTCACGAACAAGACTGTCCCTCCGCCTAAAACAGGAGGAGACCAAGAATCAGATAGAAGACATGACGAGAAAAAGAACAAGCAAGCTGAGAGACCTATGGGAGTTCCTGATGGTTGCCCTGGCAATGATTATTGGCAGCTTCGGATGGTGCGCCTTCCTGCTCCCTCACAAGATTACCATTGGCGGAATAGCCGGTATATCATCGGTTGTTTTCTGGGGTCTGAACGTGCCCGTGGAGTACACTTACCTTGTCATCAATGCCCTATTGCTCTTCGTGGCACTACGCGTATTGGGCTGGAAGTTCTGTGTGAAGACCATCTTCGCCGTCCTGGTGTTCTCGCTGATGACCTCTGTGTTCCGCCAGTCGTTCGCCGAACATGCCCTCTTCGCTGACGAGCCCTTCCTTGCCTGCGTGGTGGGTGGTGTGCTGTTAGGTGTGGGTGTGGGTACTGCCCTACAGTATAATGCCAGCTCTGGCGGGTCAGATGTCATTGCAGCGATGATACATAAGTATCATGACGTGTCACTCGGACGTGTCATCCTGGCATGTGACCTCTGCATCATCACGTCCAGCTACCTGGTTCTGAACAGCTGGGAAAAGGTGATTTACGGCTATATCGTGCTGTTTGTCATGACCTATGTGGTGGATTATCTCATCAATGGCATGCGGGGATCAGTCCAGTTCTTCGTCATATCAGACCACTGGGAGGAAATCGGCAGTGCCGTGAACAACGATGTGCTGAGAGGCTGTACCGTAATAGATGCCCACGGCTTCTACACTGGCAAGAAAGTTGGAATGCTCTTCATCATAGCCCGCCGTTCCGAGGCACGCTCCATCTTCAGGGTCATCGATGAGATTGACCCCAAGGCATTCGTCTCACAGGGTGCCGTGACTGGTGTCTATGGCATCGGATTCGACCGTATGAAAGTGTCACACCGCAAGAAAGTGGCAGAGAACACGGCAAACATATAATTGAAAAGAAAGGAGACTGCAAGATGAATACTGACGAGATAAAGGGCAAGCGCATAGCCGTACTGCTCTCTGGCGGAGTCGACAGTTCCGTTGTTGTATATGAGTTTGCCCGGCAGGGGCTGCACCCTGACTGCTTCTACATAAAAATCGGTCCCGAAGAGAAGGAGGAATGGGACTGCAACTCAGAGGAGGACCTGGAGATGGCAACAGCTGTAGCCCACCGGTTCGGCTGCAGGCTACAGGTAATCGACTGCCACAAGGAGTACTGGAACCAGGTGACACGCTACACAATGGAAAAGGTGAAGGCTGGATTCACACCCAATCCGGACGTTATGTGCAACCGACTGATAAAGTTCGGAGCATTCGATGAGAAGATGGGGCATGACTATGACCTCATAGCCACAGGGCATTATGCACAGACAGAGTGGATTGACGGACGCAAATGGCTCACCACCAGCCCTGACCCCGTGAAGGACCAGACCGACTTCCTCGCACAGATTTACGACTGGCAGCTGAAGAAAGCCATCTTCCCCATCGGGCATTATGAGAAGAATGAGGTTCGGGAGATAGCCCAGCGGGAGCATCTCATCAATGCCCGGCGCAAGGACTCACAGGGCATCTGCTTCCTTGGCAATATTGACTATAACGAGTATGTACGCCGATACCTGGGCGAGCAGACTGGTGACGTAGTCGAGCTGGAGACAGGGAAGAAGATTGGCGAGCATAAAGGACTGTGGTTTCACACCATCGGGCAGCGCAAAGGGCTTGGCCTGGGTGGCGGTCCGTGGTTCGTTGTAAGAAAGGATGTGGGACAGAACATCCTCTATGTCAGCCACGGATATGATCCTGCGACAGCCTATAAGAAAGACTTTCCGCTCCATGACTTCCACTTCCTGACAGAAGGCATCAGCGAGTTGCCGGAGAAAATCACCTTCAAGATACGCCACACACCCGAGTATCATGCTGCCACCATTGAGCACTTGACTGACGGAAGGTATATGGTACACTCCTCTGAGAGCATCCACGGTGTAGCCCCCGGGCAGTTCTGCGTCATCTATGATGACCAGCACCACCGCTGCTACGGCTCTGGAGAAATCACGTTGTAAAGGAGTCCCATTGAAAACGGGTGCGTGAAAAACAACTGAGGCATTATTTCCGACTTGAAGGTTATCCTAATTGACAAGGACAGGCGGATGCGCCTGTCCTTATGTGTCTCTGAAAAATCATTCCCTCAAGCCGTAAGGCAACTCTCTTCCTTGCCCTTTTCTGATGGACTATACTCATGTTTTAGGCGGCAAGATGCCATTACAGACTTTCCATTACGAACTTTTCGCAATGCGCGACATAAGCCTTTCCCCAAACTATACAAAGGAAAAAGAGTTAAGGATTTAAAAGTGTTCCGCTCAGAAACTATGCCTCTTCAGGAACTCCTCATACTGATTCCTGTAGCCATTGAACACATTGATGTCCACATCACCATGTATGCCACGCACCTTCCCGTCAGGACTCAGCTGCCAGTAAGCCAGCTTGATGTCGGGCTTGTACTCCCCATAGCGGGCTATCCAGACAAGGTAATTATCGCCTAAGTCGGGTGCAAGAGGCATATAATGGTTGGCAAACATCTGGCTGATGTAGAGAATCGGCCGCCTGCCGGTGCGTTTATGTACCTTTGCCATCCATGCCCTTATACTGCGGAACATAGCCTCAGCACCACCCATTCGGGCTATCTGGGCATCACTTGGCTCCACATCCAGGACCGGAGGGAGATCGCCCTTGCCGAAACGGCTGTGCCGAAGGAAGTAATCGGCCTGTGCAGAGCCTGCTGAGGTGGTGGAGAAGAAGTGGTAAGTACCCACGCGGATGCCGTGACGGCGCGCTGCGGCATAGTCGGAGGCATAGTAGCCATTCAGTACCGTGCAGCCCTCAGTCGACTTGACATAGGCAAACGATACAGGATAGTCGACCGTCCCTTTAATCGTCTTGCTGCTCAGCGTCCCAAGGTCAGTGATGCGCAGCTTGCTCCAGCTGATGTCGTAGTACTTGTTCTTCTGCTCATGCTGGTGTCGGGACAGGTCAATGCCATAGATACGGTCAGCGGTATAAGTCAGCCGCTCGCCCTTGAACACATCGTTTTTCCACTCACCCACCTGCAGGTACTCATGCGGGGCGATGTAGATACCAAAGCCATTGCGCCTCCCTTCAGCCCAGTGGCCGTCATAGAAGCTGCCATCCTGGCCATAATACTGTCCGTAGCCGTTGGCCCTGCCGTTCTTCTGCTCACCCATGTAATAGCCAGCCGAATCGGGCAAGGCACCCTTGGGAATCCTCGGAGCCCGGACAGAAGACTGCTGATTGTGGCGAGGAAGCTCATCCAGTGCCCTGCCCACGCTCAGCCGGGTATGGACACCGAACGGAGTCATGCCATCAGCCGCCTGCAGCAGGACGGCATCACGGTCATTGTAGATGCGCAGCCGATTGCAGGAAAGCCCCTGGTTCTTCCCTGCTGACGGAACAACGCTGTAACGGTTGACCTGCCGCACACGCAACCGGGCATCGTGCCTGATTCCATGCAGGGCACGCATCACCTTACGGATGGAATCCATCTTATGGACAACCGCTTCATGATAAGCCGCAATCTTGTTGTAACCATAATCCTGGACGCTGTGTACACGGAGGTAATAACTCAGTTCATTCCGCTGAGTCTGCAATCCTCCCAGCTCTGTGTCGGTCTTGATGAACAGGCGGAAAAGCAGCCGATGCAGCGCGGCACTCCTCAAGTTGACGATGGTTGATGGCTTGTTGCGCCATGGAATGGCTATGCGTCCGAAGCAGGACGGCAGGACGGACATCCGATTGACCCAATAGCCCCGGAGGCTGACACTGCGCATCGAGACAGAATCGCTGCTGACCGAGCCGCCGACAAAGGCCGAGTCGACATAGTCGGAGAAGTAGACCGCAGGCCTGCCATCGACCTCCAACTGATAATAGGACTGCTGCCTGACCGTGACAGCACTGTCATCCACCTGCTCCTGGGAGAGAGGCAGACAGCGGTAGGCTATATATATAAATAGGAGAACAGCCAACACGCTGCCCCCCATGTACAGAGTTCGCCTGCTAAGGTGCGGATGAAACATCTAAATAAACTTTAAAAACTTTGCAAAGGTACTAAGATTTTCTTAACTTTGCCACTCAATGATGAGAAAATCGGTCAACATATTGCTTTCCATCCTGCTGTCGGTAATGATAGTATGGATAGGCTCGGGTGTCCTGATGACGGTGTGCGAGCATACTGGAAACATATCTGTTGCCGAGAAGATGAGGACCCGCCACTGCAATGACCCGGACGCAAGTCACTGCATGAAGATGCAGCTTGTGAAGCTGTCGCCCACCAATACCGTGCAGACTGCCATCCATCACCTTCAGCCCATACAGCTCTCTCTTCTTCCGCAGCTGGCCACAAGCTGCACATTACTGCCTTTGCCCGTTCTGACAAAGGCTCCCGAGAGGATATTGGCTTATTGCTGGCATAGCCCACCAAGGCAATATCTTCATCTTCTTACCACGCTTTTGATTTAGAGAAAAGCCCCTGCCCCCTGCCAAGGGAAGGGACATCTCCCCCGTCTCTCACTGAAAGAAGAGGAGGGGGCATCTCACCCTGCCCTATTCCCACAGGAAAAGGAAGTACCCCTGTGGGCAATGGCCGTGCATGGGGCAAGCTGACGGCATGGGACCTCGCACCAACTCACTGAGGCATGCCCAGCCGTTATCCACCAGGAGCGGGCACTTCCGCAGCCTGCTCCCACATCATTACTCTCAATTCCGGAACATGCCCAACGGGCATTCCAGGCCACTCTCTCTCACAGAAAGAGGACGGACAGGCTGACGGGCGGAGACTTCCGGAAACATCATCAATCAAAAGCAAATGAACACAAAAATACAACTCGCAGGGCTTTCCCTGCTCTTCTCAACAACAGCTCTTGCCCAGCAGGCTGCATCTGACACCACCGCTACCCTGCACGACCAGACCTTGGAGAACGTCACCGTAACCGCACGGAAGGCCACGGTACGCAGTCTGGCGGGAGCCATCAACGGCAAGGACATTCTTCGTGACGAGCTGTTCAAGGCTGCCTGCTGCAATCTCGGCGAGAGCTTCGTCAACAACCCATCGGTCGATGTCAACTACTCTGATGCCACAACAGGTGCCAAACAGGTGAAACTGCTCGGACTCAGCGGCACTTACGTGCAGATGCTCACCGAGAATCTGCCCAACTTCCGTGGCGCAGCACTGCCCTACGGACTGGGATATGTGCCAGGGAGCTGGATGAAAAGCCTGCAGGTCAGCAAGGGTAACTCATCGGTGAAGAACGGATATGAGGCCATGACAGGTCAGATAAACGTGGAATACCTAAAACCGGAGGACGACCAGGGGCTCACCGTGAACCTATATGGCAACACCATGAGCAAGTTCGAGGCTAACGCTGACGGCAACATACACATAAACGGCAACAAGAACCTCAGCACGGAACTGCTGGCGCACTTCGAGAACAACTGGAGCCACCATGACGGCAACGGCGATGGTTTCCAGGACGACCCGCAGGTACGGCAATACAACTTGCAGAACCGATGGTATTGGAAGAGCGGAAACTACATGCTGCATGCCGGACTGGCCTTCCTGAAGGAAGACCGGACGAGCGGACAGACCACGCACTCCCACCACCTGCCTGCCGGGACGGAACCCTACCGCATCAATATCGGGACTGACCGCTATGAGGCTTACATGAAGCATGCCGTCATCCTCAACCCGGAACACGGGACGAACATTGCCCTCATGGGCAGCCTCTCCATGCTGCGGCAGGATGCGCAGTTTGGCTTCAAGCACTATGACGTGAACGAGAAGAATGCCTATGCCTCACTCATCTTCGAGACCAACTTCACGCCTGAACACAGTCTCTCAGCCGGACTGAGCCTCAACCATGACTATCTGCACCAGGGGCTCACGCTCCCACCCACTGTCCTGCCGGCTGACTACGGCAATCTCTATCCGCTCACGGGCAACATCGAGAGCGAGACGACACCCGGAGCCTACGTGCAGTACACTTACAATCTCAACAGCCGGCTCATCGCTATGGCTGGCCTGCGCGTTGACCACAGCAATGTGTATGGCACTTTCGTCACACCCCGGTTCCATCTCAAATGGGTTCCCGCCGATTTCCTCACCATCCGCCTCTCTGCCGGAAAGGGCTACCGCAGCCCGCATGCCCTGGCTGAGAACAACTATCTGATGGCTTCCGGCAGGCGGCTTGTCATTGACAGGCTCAGCCAAGAGGCTGCATGGAACTACGGGGCCAGCCTTGCCTTCCTCATCCCCACAGGACAGAAGACGCTCAAGCTGAACGCAGAGTATTATTACACGCACTTCCTCTCACAGGCCGTCATCGACTATGACAGCAATCCCGAGCTGCTGCACATCACCAATCTTGACGGCAAGAGCTATTCGCACACCTTCCAGATTGATGCCACCTATCCCCTCTTCCGTGGCCTTGAGCTGACTGCTGCCTACCGCTATAATCTTGTCAAGGAGACTTTCGGCGGCAGACTGATGTGGAAACCGCTGCAAAGCCGATACAAGGGACTTCTCACGGCCAGCTACAAGACACCGCTCGGCATCTGGCAGTTCGATGCCACATTTGCCCTGAACGGTGGCGGACGCATGCCTGAGCCTTACACCCTGGCCGATGGCAGCCTGTCATGGGCACGCAACTACAAGGCATACGGGCAGGTAAACGCACAGGTGACACGCTACTTCCGCCATTTCTCGATCTACATTGGCGGTGAGAACCTGACCAACTACAAGCAGCGGAACCCCATCATCGGCTATCAAACACCGTGGGGCAAGGGATTTGAGCCTACCATGATTTACGGTCCTGTGCAGGGAGCGATGGGATACATCGGTATCCGCCTCAACCTCGGCAGGCATCTTTGAGCCTGCCCGTAGGATGCTCATTCCCAATCCGCCACAAGCGGAGTTCCATCCAAAAACTGACAGTCACGTGGACGGCAGACAGCCTGCTGCCCACACAATAATAATAAAAAAACAAAAAGCAAAATGAAAAAGAGTATTATCACTTTGATGCTGGTCATGGCCGCTATGGTCGCATCAGCAAAGGACATCAAGACCGTCATCTTCACCACAACACCGCAGATGCACTGTGCCAACTGTGAGACGAAAATCAAGAGCAACCTCCGGTTTGAAAAAGGCGTGAAGGATATCAAGACTGATGTTGACGAGCAGAAAGTGTACGTCACCTACGACGCGCAAAAGACTACGGAGGACAAGTTGCAGAAGTCATTTGAGAAGTTCGGCTACAAGGCTGAGAAGACCACCAAGGACGCCAAGGTCGAGATCCACGAGGGTGAGGACTGCGAGAACATGTAAACACACTCGCTGAGCAAAACTGAAGGACGTGTCAGAAGCCTCCCATCCCACTCCTGTCCGGATGGTAACGGCTTCCGGCACGTCCTTTTTCAGTCCTTGCCTGCCTGCAAGATGAGACACTGACTGTAAGCACCTGGCAAACAGTCCATGCTTCCCCGCCCAATACTTCAGCTGAAGTATTTCAGTACTTTAGCTGCAATATCCCAGTACTTCAGCCGCAATACTTTGCAGCCCGTGGATTCTTACGCCCGGCGCAGGCGGACAGCAAGCTGGTAAAGGGCTGGTACGAAGATGCAAAGCGAGAAAAACAGCCCACCGTACATCATCCGCTCATTACCGTGGAAGAGGTCGATGAGCTTCCCGTCATTCATCTCCGGCATCAGATTGAACATGACGTATGCCACGGTGTTGTTCACCCAGTGGACGATGATGCCAGGGATGATGCTGCCCGAGCGATAGTACAGCCAGCCAAGCATCAGTCCGGCAAGAAAAGCATGCGCCCCCTGCGCAAGGTTCAGATGAACCAGCCCGAACACAAGGGCTGATATGGCTATGGCCACCCAGTGCCGATTGCCGCCCAAGACACCAAGCAGCGTCCGCAGCACGGCTCCACGGAATATCAGCTCCTCTGTTACCGGGGCCATGATGCCTAAGGCAATATAGCCCCAGGGAGTCTTCATGACAACCTCGAACAGCTGCTGCAGCTCATCGGGCATCATCAGCTGGAGCTTCTCGCCGATGAACTCCATAGGCAGAATACAGCCAAGACCGAGCAACATTGTCCACACGATGACCGCCCAGGGACGGCTCTTCAGATAGTTCCGGGAGACTGGTGCCCATCCCATGCGCACAAACAGTGCTATGGAAAGCAGGCTGCCGACGACAATGGTGATGGCCGTAAGCTCACCGCTGCCCGAGCCGAGTGCCGCTGAGAACGAGCCACCCGTGGCTATCGCATAGCAAGCCGCACCAAGCAGTTCGGCAAGGGCCTGCAACAGGAAGAACACTGACACGAAAAGAATGACATAAAGGACGGAAGTCCAAACGTTTTTATTCTCCATATATATATTGTTATTGATTGCTGATAACCGTATGCCCTGCATCCAGCAGGGAATCCAAGAGGGTGTTGATGGCATCCCTGTCCTGCCTCAGCTGGCGGGCCAAGGCATCCAGGGAGCCGAACCTGCGCTCATCCCGCATCTTGCTGATGATGCTGACAAGCAGCCGCTGTCCGTAGACATCCTCCTTGAAATCAAAGATATTCACCTCCAGCGAAAGCTCCGTGCCGTTGAACGTGGGACGCGTGCCTATGTTCATCATGCCCCGTTTCCACTCCACGGAGTTCTCCTGACGTACCCTCACGGCATAGACTCCCGGCGCAGGAATCAGCTGCTGACAGGACGCCACATCAAGGTTGGCTGTGGGGAAACCAATCTTGTGTCCGTTCTGATAGCCGCTCACAACGGTCCCAAGCTGGGCGTAGTCATAGCCCAAAGCCCTGTTGGCAGCCTCCATATCTCCCCTTTCTATATGCCTTCTGATAACAGAGGAGCTGATCTTCTCACCATCGGGCAGGAACGGCTCATCATGAACAACCTCAATCCCCAACTCCCGCCCATAACTGACATAGTCATCAAATCCTTCCGAGCGGTTGTGCCCGAAGCGGTTGTCGTAACCAATGATGAGCTTCCGCACGTTCAGCTGTCCCCGCAGCACCTGTGCCATGAAGTCACGGGCAGGAAGGGCCGCCAGGTTCTTGTCGAAATGGAGGACAAGGGCTGCATCCAATTGGGTCCGGGAGAGCAGCATCAGTTTCTCATCGAGCGTGGAAAGCTGCTGGGGCTGATAGTCGGACTGCAGCACCTGCCGCGGATGGCGGTCGAAGGTGATGACGGCAGCGGCAAGCCCCGCCGCCTGCGCCTCTCTTACCACATGGCCGATGAGGAACTGATGCCCACGATGTACACCGTCAAAGAATCCGATGGTTGCTGCGAGTGGCGGCAGTTCCTGCCTCTCATCTTTCTTTATGTATATTGCTTTCAAAATTATCGTCTATAAAAATCATTGTTAATCATCCCTTACCGCAGCCTGCTCCAAAGCAAGCCAGTCAACCGGTCTGTTCATTGGCAAAGGCATTACAGCTTCCTGGCTGGAGTCCCGCTATGCCGTCCTGACTCTGATTGTTATTGCCCTTACCCTGTTCTTCCAGCTCTCCATCCTTCCCATATAGTCATGCAAAGGTACGTCAAATCACCCACAATAACCTTCTCACCCCACTCAAAATGTGTTAAAAACTCATTTTTCCATTCCAGATGTTCTCCTTTTTCCAATTAATTCATTACCTTTGCAGCCGAATTCACAGAATTCCGGACTTGTAGCTCAGTTGGTTAGAGCAACAGACTCATAATCTGGAGGTCCCAGGTTCAAGCCCTGGCTGGTCCACATATAGGTTTCAAGAGGACGTCAGACAATACGTCATTTTAGCCTTCAAAACAAGGATAATCGCTGTAAAATCAAGGTTTTACAGCGATTTTTTGTTTTTTATCCGTAGTTGCTTGACTGCCAAACCATACCTTTTGATAGTCATCATTCGGTCATTTTCTGCTACAGAAACTGCTACACAAAAGCAGACACTCAAAAAAATGTAGCAGTGAATGGAAAATGACTACCAATTTGACGGCATACAAATCTCTTGTTTTCAACAACTTATGTCGAACTTTGTAGCCAAAATGCTACATTAAAATGATGCGTTATGAAAACAACTTTCAAGGTGTCCTACTACCTACGTTCCAACTATGAGAACAAAGAAGGAAAATCGCCTGTAATGCTCCGGATGTATCTCGGAGGCGAAATGGCAAATCTGGGATCCACTAAAATTTTCGTGGATAAATCCAAATGGAGCAACAAAACCAGCAGAATGATTGGTAGAACGGCTGAAGCTCTTTCTGTCAATGCATCGATAGATGCACTGACAACTACCTTGATGCAGATTTATAGGAAATATGAAACTTCAGAGAGCCTATCCTTAGACCTTATCAGGTCAGTGTTTCTTGGAACAGATAAGGAGTTTACAACATTTCTCCCCGTCTTTGACAAGTACATAGACTCCATCACGCAACAAGTTGGCAAGACATTGACCAAGGGTACTTTTTATAAGTATAAGGTAGTGAGGCAGAATTTTCTGGATTTTCTGCAAGCAAAATATCATCGCAAGGACATTGGATTGACAGAACTTACAAGTGCCGTTGTCCAGGACTTTGAATTGTATCTGACATCTGTTGTAGGTGGTGTGCATAACACTACCACCAAGAAATTGAGAAACCTGAAAACTGTCGTGAACTATGCAAGGAACAGAGGTCTTATCATGCACGATCCGTTTGCAAACCACAAGCTGCACTATGAATTGGTAGACCGTGGCTACCTCACAGAAGAGGAGGTACTCCGTATCATGAAGAAGCACTTCGATATAGAAAGACTGGAATTGGTACGAAATGTATTCATCTTTTCCTGCTTCACAGGATTGGCCTACATTGACGTATATAATCTCACCTACGATAAGATTGTTACCGTTGAAGACAGGCAATGGCTCATCACTAAGAGATATAAGACAAGCATAGATGAAAACGTAATGCTGTTGGACATTCCACTTGCCATTATAAGAAAGTACTATGACATCAACAGAAAGGGTGGAAAGGTTTTCCCGATGATGAGCAACCAGCGTATCAACTCATATTTGAAAGAAATTGCCGACCTTTGTGGCATAAAAAAGAATCTGACTTTCCACATGGCACGCCACACTTTCGCTACAATGTCTATATCTAAAGGGGTTCCTATGGAGTCAGTGTCTAAGATGCTCGGGCATACAAATATCAAGATAACCCAGATTTATGCACGAATAACAAACAAGAAAGTTGAGCATGACATGGAGCAACTCGCTGGAAAACTTGACAAGTTCAATGCGGCAATGGGAATCCGATAACAAATAAAGTATAACAACCCTAAAATAAAAGATTTATGGAAACGACAAAGAAAGAACTTTCCTACTTCCGTCTGAAGTTGGAGAACTACCTCAGTGAGCATTTCCCCGAAATGCAGAATGACAAGCCGTTCATAACGGCAAGAGCCGATGAAGCCCTTATTACTTACTGCGATGCAGTGGCGCAAGAATTCTCGCATCCCGAAGCGGAGACAATGGCAAGCGAGGTACTGTACCGAGGGCTGCATTTTTCCAAGTACGATACGCTTGTATCCGTCTTGGAGAATGAGTTTGAGAAAGAACTGCCCTCTCCACTCCCCGAAAAGCTCTCACCGATACTTCTGAAGAACAAGGCAGTGCAAAGCGTTTTCGACAAGTACAAACTGACGGACGACTTCGGCGCAAGTACTGAGTATGAGAAACTCTACACCGAACTGACAGGAACAATCGTTCTGCTCATCGAGGTCAATGGTCTGCCAACCGTAGGCAGTGAGAACATGGCTTGATGTAGCACCACACGGAGCTTTTGTAGTGTCAAGAGCCAAGATAAACGCTCCACTCCACACGCCAAGAGTTTTACAAACACTTGCCTTTGGGTCGTTAGAGCATCTTGCCGGCGCTCTTGAAACTATTAAAAGCTCCGATTATGAATACAATCATCATGAATCAAGACGTTCATACACCTGCTTTCATCAAGGCAGACGCATCGAACAAAACCGATAATGACAAGCATCAGCCGACTTCTCCCACGCAAGTCCGCCGCTTCGGTTGGACACGCTTCATCGAACTCGCCATCCTGCTTTCCATCGTTATCGGTGTCGTTTGGCTTATCTCAAAGATAGTAACGCCACAGGTCGTTACCGCCGTGTCAGTCATTGCAGGTTTTCTGATACTGCGCTTTATTGTCAGAGTCATTCTCCAAGTTACCTTTACGCTGCTAAGATACATCTTCTGGATTGCCATTCTATGTGCCATCCTGCTTTGCGTGCTTTGAGAAGCACGGCTCTGTAAAACCTTTCATTTATCATTCATCAGGTGGTTATCTCACATTTAGAGATAGCCACCTTTTCTGTTTTCCACTATAGGCGTTGCACTTTCGCTTCCTTTCCAATGCTCCACAATATGCGAAATGAAGAAGACGGATGCTGTTCCTTTTTATCCGCAAAGGTAGTACGGGGGGTGGCTTTCCCAAGGTCTGTGCCTCTTGGTTTGTCTGGAAAATCTCCACACCTACGGGTTGTATTTTCCGCCAAAACCTTGTGCAAGCCCCCGCCCCGCTACCTTGATTTTGCTACAAAAAGGAATCAGCATACTCCGATCTTTGGACGCATAAAAAAAATGTCGCTATGGATAAGCAGAAAGTAAACATAACATCTTCGATGAAGAAAAAAGGATATAGCTCCTCCTCTCATTACCGCATTAAATCTGTGGTTGGACAAAGTGAGCAAGTGGTGGCTACGAAGTTTGTGCAGTGGGACGTACCCTCTTTGGAGAACCTCCGAGAGAGCAAAGTATATCTCCTGCGTGTGAAACTCAATCGTGGCGAGCGTATGAGCCGTGAGGAAAAGGACTGGCTATGTGAAGCAGTGAACTCAAACACCTACTTCCACACAGCCGTTCCCCTGCAAGGTTGGAGGTTTGACTTCTTCGATGTGCTGAAGAAATACCTTGTCAATCAATATGGACAGTGGGCAGAGTATTACGCACCCGACCGCACCAGCCTAAGAGCCTACCTATATGGGTGCATCAACCAAATAGTAGAAATCCCCAAGTATTAACGACATCAATACAAGTACGACTATGAAAGGAACAGAACATTTCACACGGACAATAGCCGAATATCTCAATCAGCGTGCTATGACAGACCCCTTGTTTGCCCCCAACCTGCAAAAGCCCAACAAGAGCATAGAAGAGTGTATAACCTATATTCTGAGCGAGGTGCAGAAAAGCGGTTGCAACGGATTTGACGATGATGAAATCTACTCAATGGCAGTCCACTACTATGACGAGGACGAGATAGAGGTGGGAAAGACGAACGACTGCCAAGTAATGGTCAATCACGTTGTGGAACTCACGGAGGAGGAGAAAGCCGAAGCACGTAAGCAAGCCATTGCGCAATATCAGCGTGAGGAACTTGCCAAGATACAGAGCCGTAATGCAAGACCTCAAAAGAAAGAAACGGCAGAGGTGACACAGCCCTCATTATTTGACATCTAAAATAAAGATTATGGAACGATACGATTTAAGCGAAGCACGCATCTATGTAAGTACATATGGGAAGTACAACGAAGGCTCACTAAAAGGTAAGTGGATAGACCTTTCGAGTTGTTACGACCAAGACGAGTTTATGGAAGTGTGCCACGAACTTCACCAAGACGAGGAAGAACCCGAATTGATGTTCCAAGATTGGGAGAACATTCCCGAAGAACTCATTGACGAGGGGCATTTGGACAGCAACTTCTTTGAACTTCGGGACGAGTTGGAGAAATTGGACGGTATGAACATGAGTGCCTTTTGGATATGGTTGGAGAATACCGGCAAGGACTTGACCACTTCCGTTTATTTCCTAATGAAGCAATTTCATTCCGCTTTCGTAGGCAGATATGTGAGCAAAGAAGAGTTTGCAAGGGAAATGGTAGGAATGGAACACGAACTATCCGAGTTTGCAGAGCGATACTTCGATTATGACAAGTATGCAGACGAACTCTTTGAAGAGGGGTATTGGTTTGAGAGCGGATATGTATTCCGTGACGAGTAAAAACAAGGAGGACAGAAAATGAAACCGAGAAACAGATTTGAGAAGGCAGTCCTTGCCGAGAGCAAGCACCTTCGCCCGATAACCAAGACACAGACCAAGTGGGCTTTCCGTGAGTGCATAGACCACTTCGCCTACCGACTGCCCAAAGGTCGCACCACTTGTATGGATTGTGGGCATAGTTGGATAATGGAAAAGCCAACGGACACCTGCACCTGCCCCCATTGCAGGGCAAAGTTGCAGGTCAGGGAAACCTTTGAGCGCAAATTGCAGCAGAAGCACTACTTCACGATACTTACCGCCTATGGAGAATATCAAGTGCTGCGAATGTTTCTCCTTGTGGCAGGAATGGAGAAAGGCTGCAAGGCTGAATATTATACGCTTGAAATCGGGCAGTATTGGTGGAACGCAGAAGGGAGGAAAGCCATAGTAGCCATTCCTCGCACATTGGGAAGATATGTCGATACCTTTTCGTTCTACACCCCAATGGCAATACGCAACGACAATGAAGCCTACCGATATGCCTCCTATTCCCCGACATATCCGAAGTTCAAGGTGTCGGACACCCTGCGCAGGAATGGCTTTGAGGACAACTTCTATGGCATGGAGCCTACAACGCTGATACCTGCGTTGCTTTCCGACAGCCGAGCCGAAACATTGATGAAGTCGGGACGTACAGACCACCTGCGCTATTTTCTTGGCAAAAGAAGAGCGTTTGACGAGCATTGGAACTCCTATAAGATTGCAGTCCGCAACGGCTACGAGATAACGGATATTTCCCTTTGGTGCGACTATGTGGACATACTCCGCAGATTGGACAGGGACACACACAGCCCGAAGTACCTTTGTCCTGCCGACCTTAAAGCCGAACACGACCGCAGACATACGGAACTCAACAGACAAAGGGAAAAGGAGGAGATTGCCACGAAACGGCAAAAGGCGATGGAAGATGAAAAGCGTTTCCAAGAACTCAAATCCAAGTTCTTCGGTATATCATTCACGGACGGAAAAATCCAAGTCCACGTATTGGAGAGCGTGCGTGAGCATTTGGAGGAGGGAGCGACCATGCACCATTGCGTATTCTCCAATGAGTATTATCTCAAAGAGGACTCGCTAATCCTTTCGGCTACCATTGAGGGCAAACGAATTGAGACGATAGAGGTGTCATTAAAGACTTTGGAAGTGGTACAAAGTCGTGGAGTGTGCAACAAGAACACGGAATACCACGAGCAGATAGTGAACCTTGTCAATGCCAACCGAAGGCTAATCAGCCAACGAATGAAGGCAACGGCATAACATGAACCATTAAATAATCAGAGATATGAAAGTACAAGTAGAAGGCATTATCAGAAATTGGGCAGACGAGATACCCAATATCATTGTAAGGGTTATTAATGCAATAACCATAGCCGAGAACAAGGAGGAATTGCAGACCGCACTCCTCCTAATTGCCCAAGAAACTGCGCTGGACAAATACTTTGTCTATGGATATGGCGCACATCACTTTTGGCTCACGCACCGCAGATTGTCAAGTGGAAAGCCAATGGAATATAGATTGTTAATAGTTGAATTTTAAGATTACGAAGATGAAACAGAATTTTTTGGTATATACGCAATATGTTTTCGATGGTGTATTCGATGTGGTTGCTGAGAGCAAGGAGGAAGCACGGCAGAAAGTCCTGCAAGATTGTGGGTTAGTGATGGGTGGAAGCATTCACAGCACCCTGCCCGATGATGAGATAAATTGGGCATTTGACAGACATCCCAATAAACGAATAGACAAAATAACGAAAGTGTAGAAACAGCATCTTGAATAAGACCAAGAGCCACGCAAACCGAAAATTTGCGTGGCTTCTTTTCTTTGTCTTTGAACGAGCAGGCGACCAAAGCAAAGAAGCAAAAGAAAGTCGCAAAGAAATTTCTTCTCTTAATAATCGAGAAAAATAAATAACGCCTTGCTGCCTCTTCTATTTTCTTCCTCTTGCTTCCTGCTCTGCATCTCTCTCCATGGAATATTTCATTCCATAGAAAGATTCTGCATCAGATCCTTCCATAAGGTTTGCCTCAATCCATTTTGGGAAAAATTCTTTAGCCTTAGGAGTGAGCCTTAATGCATTGTTGCTTGCCTCATGGATAATTAGAGTGTCATCACTGCCATTAGCAGGTTCTACTCTATACAGGGTAACACTCTTTTCGTTCCCAATTGCTGCTTGGTACAACTCATAAATTTCGTGGTAATTCATATCCCAAATAGAATCCACGAATGTTTGAAAATCTTTGGTAAAATCCATTTCGTAAATAATTAACGTGAGTTCGACGAATTATAAGTCTTTGTAAATTTGGTGATTAGCGAAATTTGTTGTAACTTTATAGTGCTGAAATACAAAGAATTACAAACAAAAATCGCTATGATCACCGAGGACAAAGTTACGGAAATATTTTGTATGGCAGATGACTTCTGCAAGTTTTTTGATGCAATGATGGCAAAATATACGCTAAAACCGGTTAACAAGAGGAAGTATCACCGTGATTCCACGATTTCAAAGGCAGAAATCATGCTTATCATGATTCTTTTCCACGACTCTGGGTATCGATGC
>JAILEG010000046.1 GCA_024688365.1 Prevotella sp. | reverse complement strand
ATTGACGTTGGAGCGTGAGCGAAATCCACAAGCCCGTTTCCGCAACGAGAATGTCTCTCTAAGGGATATTAAAGAGGCAAATCATCAGAAATAATAGGCTCAAGAATATGTCAACGGTCAGAGTATTATTGTGTATGTTGGAATTATGTCTGCAGTCTTGTTCAAGCCAAGCAGAAGAACCACCAGTAGTTTCTGAAGCGATGAACACTTATTACACCCGCCAGAGTCGCATCAGCGACGTGATGAACGACCCTGTCTTTGGCGACTATGGGCGACTGATATTCCCTGTGAACACAGGATATTGGAGCGGCACGACGCTGGAGCAACTCCAGTTGACGTGGTACAACTACATCGACCCCGACAAGACGGTGGAGGTGTGCAACTATCTCCGGGCACATGCCGACAACTGTTTCATCGACATCTATACAGAGGCCGAGAAACAGGCTAATCCAGAGTTGCGCAACACAGGGCTGTTCTTCTTTCGGGGCAACAACAATGCGCTTCATCAGCGGATGATTGAGATGGAACTCAATCTCAGGATGATCTGTATAGTAATTTGCCATTTTTTATTTTGAGTTCTGCTTGTAATACTTAATCAGCTTCGGCACCACTTCCTCTACTGTGCCATTGATGACATAGTCGGCGATGGCATTGATGGGAGCGTCGGGGTCATTGTTGATGGAGATGATGATGCCGCTGTCCTGCATGCCGGCGATGTGCTGGATCTGACCGGAGATGCCGCAGGCGATGTACACCTTCGGGTGGACGGTGACACCCGTCTGGCCAATCTGGCGGTCGTGGTCGGCCCATCCAGCATCAACGGCAGCACGGCTGGCCCCCACCTCGCCGTGGAGTTCCTTTGCGAGTTGGAAGAGCTGGTCGAAACCTTCCTTTGAGCCAACGCCGTAACCACCGGCAACCACGATGGGCGCACCCTTGAGATTGTTCTGCGCAGCCTCCACGTGGCGGTCGATGACCTTCACCACGTAGTCGAGCTCAGGCACATACTTGGCCACCTCGGGATATACCACCTGGCCCTTGGCCTGTCCCTCATAGAGAGCTTTCTGCATCACTCCTGAGCGTACGGTAGCCATCTGGGGGCGGTGGTCAGGGTTGACGATGGTGGCAACGATGTTGCCGCCGAATGCCGGACGGATCTGATAGAGCAGACTCTCATAGTGCTTGCCCGACTTCTTGTCGTCATAGTCGCCGATTTCCAGCTGTGTGCAGTCGGCCGTCAGACCGCTGGTGAGCGATGACGACACACGTGGGCCGAGGTCACGGCCAATCACCGTGGCACCCATCAGGCAGATCTGCGGCTTCTCCTCCTTGAAGAGGTTCACCAGGATGTCAGTGTGGGGGGCTGAGGTGTAAGGGAAGAGTCCCTCACCGTCAAAGACAAAGAGCTTGTCGACACCGTAAGGCAGAATCTGGCTCTCCACCTTACCCTTGATACCTGTACCGGCTGCAATGGCATGGAGTTCCACACCCAGCTCATTGGCGATCTTGCGGCCCTTGGTCAGCAGTTCCTGAGAGACCTCCTGTACGGTGGTCTCCTCTATTTCGCAATATACAAATACGTTATTCATCTTAGCCAATAATCTTCTCGTTCAACAATTCCTTCACGAGTCCCTCAACATCAGCGTCAGAGCCCGTGAGCGTCTTGCTCTCCTTGGCCTGGAAGACGATGTTCTGGACTGACTTCACCTTCGTAGGTGAGCCGGAAAGACCGCACTGCACCTCATCTCCGTCCACATCGGCTACTGACCACTGGTTCAGTGTCAGGTAAGGACGCTCCTCATAGAGCTTTGCCCACGGCTCATTGCCCGTGCGCTCCATAGGGCAGGTAGCGTACTTGTACTTCATCACGAGCTTGGCATTGCAGGGACGGGCAGGTGCAGCCGTGCCGTTGACCGTCACCAGAACGGGCAGCGGAGCGACAACAGTCTCCACACCTCCGTCTATGTGGCGGCGGATAGTGGCCTTGCCATCCTCGATTTTCAGAATCTCCTCAGCGTAGGTGACCTGGTTGAGTCCCAGCTTCTGGGCGACCTGTGGTCCTACCTGGGCCGTGTCGCCGTCAATGGCCTGGCGGCCGCCGATGATGATGTCAACATCGCCGATCTTCTTCACAGCCATTGCCAGAGCATACGAGGTGGCAAGTGTGTCGGCACCGGCAAACTTGCGGTCGGTCAGCAGCCATCCCGTGTCAGTGCCACGGTAGAGTCCCTGTCGGATAATCTCGCCGGCACGTGGAGGACCCATTGTGAGGACGCCCACGGTAGAGCCCGGGTTCTGGTCCTTCAGTCGGAGAGCCTGCTCCAGGGCATTCAGGTCTTCAGGGTTGAAGATGGCAGGCAGCGCGGCACGGTTCACCGTCCCCTCGGCTGTCATGGCATCCTTACCCACGTTTCGTGTGTCAGGTACTTGCTTGGCAAGCACTACAATTTTCAAACTCATAAATATAATAATGTGTTATTTAGAAATTTCTGTCGGTTGATTGGTGGCAAAAGTACAGTTTTTTTGCAACATGAACAAAAAAAATGCACAAAAACCATGTTGTTGTGCGCAGATGATGGTTTTTGTGCAAGGATTATAGCGGCCTTGCCTGTTAGTTGTTTTATGTATTGTCAGTGTTGCTGGTTGGCATTTCTGCCAGGATGAGAGCCATCTGTACAGCTCTGCTGACTGCTGTCATGGCGGCTGTCCTGTGAGCCGATGGGATGAGGGACATACGAAGCAGCGTGCTTTGGGAAGGCGAAAGGTGCCCTTTGGGAAGTCAGAAGATGCCCTTTGAGGAGTCAGAAGATGTCTTTTGGTAATATTAAATAGATTATTTTATAACAAATAATAAGATAAAATCAAATTATAAATAGTTTATTTTAATAATAAAATTAAATTAATAATATATTAGAATTAAATTAAAAACAGTATTAAAATAATTTATTTTTAATCATAAAAGACTATCTTTTCAGCTTCCAAAGGGCATCTTCTGACTTCCCAAAGGGCACCTTCTGCATGACAGCCAGTGGTGTCCTGGTTTGAAGGAGGTGGGAGGAAGAAGGACGGAAGTCATATTGCAGGGCGATACATGAGGTGGTGTGGGGAAGATGGGCATTATCTTTTTTTCGGTTTCTTGTTTTGTCATTTCAGCCGTTTGTGTTATCTTTGTAGCACAATGATTGACAGACCGACAGTAGACAGGATTATGGACGCGGCGAACATCGTCGATGTCATCAGCGACTTTGTCTCGTTGCGGAAGACCGGGACGAGCTATAAGGGCTTGTGCCCGTTCCATGACGACCGTACTCCCTCTTTCTCCGTCAGTCCCGTGAAAGGTGTCTACAAATGCTTCTCATGCGGTGCGGCAGGCAATGTGGTGAAATTCATCATGGAACATGAGCAGGTGACCTATCCCGAAGCCCTGAAATGGCTTGCCAATAAGTATCATATTGAGGTGCATGAGCGGGAACTGTCGACTGAGGAGAAGCAGCAGGAGAGTGAGCGCGAGTCAATGTTCCTGGTCAATGAGTGGGCTGCCAAGTATTTTGCCGACATTCTTCATCATGACGTTGACGGCATGGCCATTGGCATGCAGTACTTCCGCAGCCGTGGGTTCCGTGACGATATCATCCGCAAGTTCCAGCTGGGCTTCTGCCTGTCGGGCCGGCATGCCTTTGCCGATGCTGCGCTGAAGGCCGGTTACAAGAAGGAGTTTCTTGTGAAGACGGGGCTGTGTTTCGAGCGTGAGAACGGAGAGCTGATAGACCGCTTCAACGGCCGTGTGATGTTCCCGTGGGTAGGTGTGAGCGGCAAGGTGACGGCTTTTGGCGGCCGACTGCTTGACTCCCGCACGAAAGGTGTCACCCAGAAGTATGTCAATTCCCCCGACAGCGTGATCTATCACAAGGAGCGTGAGCTTTACGGCATCTTCCAGGCGAAGAAGGCCATTGCCAAGAATGACCTTGTCTACATGGTTGAGGGGTATACTGATGTGGTCTCGATGCACCAGTGCGGCATTGAGAATGTCGTTGCCAACAGCGGGACGGCCCTCTCTGTCCACCAGATAAGGATGCTCCACCGCTTCACGTCGAACATAGTCCTGCTCTATGACGGTGATGCGGCAGGCCAGCATGCTGCCCTGCGTGGAACCGACATGCTCCTTTCCGAGGGAATGAACGTCAAGGTGCTGCTCCTGCCTGATGGAAAAGACCCTGATGAGTTTGCCCGCAGCCACAGTGCGGAGGACTTCCGCAAGTATATAGAGGACAACCAGACCGACTTCATCGTCTTCAAGATCAACCTTCTGCTGCGTGGTGTCACCGATCCCATCAAGCGTTCGGAGGCTGTCAGCTCCATCGTCCAAAGCATATCGGTCATCAAAGATCCCATCCTCCGTGACACCTATGTGCGGGAGTGCGCCAACAGGACGGGTGTGTCAGAGCGCACGCTCATGGAGCAGATGAACAGGAACATACACACCAACCGTGAGCAGCTGGCCCGTGAGCATCAGCAGCAGGCTGCCACGGCACAGCCACAGCAGCCTCTGCGCCCGGCAATGCCCCTGCAGCAGGCATCACGTGTTGAGCAGATGCTGATGCAGGCTGTGGTGCGCGATGGTGAGAAGGTCATCATCCGTGATGCAAAGGACGAGACAACGGGGCAGATGTTCAACCTCACCGTGGCGCAATACATAGCATACGACCTCAGTCTCGACCATCTTGTCTTCTCCAATCCTCTCTACAGCCAGATTCTGAAGGAGGCCGTTGAGCATAGCGGGACAGAAGGGTTCAAGGCTGAGGAATACTTCACGCATCATGCCGACATGGAGATAGCCTCGCTGGCCGTGAAGCTGAGCGTTGACCGCTTCCAGCTGTCGGAGAGCCTGCAGGTGAAGGAGACGGAGATGACCCTTCGTGACCAGGTGGTGCGCCTCGCCATGGACTTCCGCCTTGACTATGTGGAGCATCATCTCAAGGAGCTGTCGGCAAAGATGGCACAGACGAAGGGAGCCGATGAGGCGATGGGGCTGATGGGGGAGATAAAGAAGATGCAGGCTGTGCGCAACGTGCTGGCAAGAAAATTGGGAAATGACGTGCTGATATGATAGACAAGATAAAAGACTTTTTCAGACATCCACTCCAGCTGTCGAGACAGGACCAGGTGGAGAACAGGAGGATTGTGTCGAAGGCACTGAAGTCGCTCAACTGTGAATGTGAGTGGCGGGATGAGAAGGAGGATCAGATAGTCCGTTTCGACTTTCAGAACGGTCACTTCGGCATCCGCATCCCCAAGCTGCGCCCTCAGGTGGAACTCTCGTTCCTCTTCATGGCGGAGGCGGAGATGACTGACATCAACATTGTCCGCCAGGTGTGCAACCAGTTCAATCTGAGTTCTGACGGTCCGCGGTTCAGCTATACGGTCAATGAGGAGAAAAACATCGTAGACACCCATCTCCTTGTCAATCTTCTGCTGGATGAGGACCGTGTCAAGGACATCCTTTCAGGGGCCATGACTGATATGTTCGGCTGGCAGAATGTCTTTGTCCGGCGGCTTCAGGAGGCGAAAGAGGAAGCCCGGAAAAGCCGGCTGACCGACATGGAGCGCACGGTGAAGGAACTCTCGCGGGAATTCTTCCTCCTCCGTGAGCAGGAGGTGAGCCATCAGACTGTCGCGCCTGGGTGGCGGCAGAACGAATCGGTGGCGGCCACGCTGGCGCAATGGATGGACAAGGCTTTCGGCATGGATGGCTTCGTGCCGTCTGAGCTGACCGTCATCACTGACAAGGTGGACACGCTGACCGACCGGGACGGCATTGCCGCCTATGACCTGTCGGCCCCTCTGATAGCCGATGGTGCCTTTGTCAGACAGAAAGCATTGCTCGACCTTGTTTTCTTCCTGCCTTCTGCACCCGACACACGGCGGCGGATAACCATCAGCCTCCAGCAGGCTGATGGCTGTGAGGATGTTCTCTACTATCAGGTGGCAGCCATCCTGCTGCCGCTGCCTGCTGCGGCTGACCGGCCCATGCGTGTCACGGAGACGCTTCCGCAATCACGCTCGGCGCTTGTGGCCTACGACCTGCGCAGCGGCAAGCAGCTGCACGATGAGTTTGTCTATATGTGGAAGGAGGCAAAGGGTAAGATGGCCAATGGCGATGAGAAAGGACTGAGCGATGAGCAGCGGCTGATAGCCGGCATCATCAGCCAGCAGACCGCCCGTTTCGTCTATCGTGGCAAGCGGCTGTATCAGCAGAAGCGTTATCTTGAGGCAGTGGTAAGCTTGGAGAATGCCTTTCACCAGTTGCATGACGGATTCCAGCAGCTGGACAGCTCAGAGCGGGAGGTTTTTTTCGAGGTGTGTTATATGCTCGGCTTCTGTTACAATGATCTGCGGCAGTTTGAGCGTTCGTTCTTCTATCTGTCGTTCACACTGGGACTGAACCGCATTACCTACGCTGAGGAATATGTCAACTGTCTGGTCAATATGGGCGACTTCCGCTCGCTGATGTGCATTGAAGGCATCATTGCCGAGCTGCGCCATGCCACGAATGATGATGAGGGGGAAGAGGCTGTTGACCCGAAGCTGCGTCAGTTCCTCCAGTTCCTTTACCGGCGGAAGGCTTACGTACTGGTTGAGATGCGGCGCCTGGATGAGGCTGAGACTATTCTCCGACCCATGCTCAACGACCCTGACAACGGTGATTTCGCCCTGACCGAGCTGGCTTATATCCAGCAGTTGAGGGATGGGAAGAAGTAAGATGAGAAAATGATTTACGTTCACTGGGCTTTCCTTGTTGTCTACACCGTCATTGTCGTCATGGCAATGGTCCGTGTGCTGATGGACAACCGGCAGCCGGCCAAGACTATGGCCTGGGTGCTGGTGCTGTCGTTCATGCCGCTGCTGGGGATTATCCTCTATTTTTTCTTCGGGCAGCGGACACGTAAGGAACGCAAGATATGGCAGTATAGCATGGACCAGCTCACGAAGCGGTCCATGCTGGAGTTTGTGGAGCAGAAGGGGCTTCAGCTGCCCAGCCGGTACCAGACGCTCATCAATCTCTTCATGAACCAGAACTGGGCTTTGCCCTTCAAGAACAATGAGACGGAGATTTACACCTCTGGCTACGACTTCTTCCCATCACTGCTGATGGAGATTGGAAAGGCTGAACATCACATTCATCTTGATACTTATCTCATTGAGGACGACCCATTGGGGCGGATTGTCGTCGACGCACTGATTGACAAGGCACGGCAGGGCGTGGAGGTGCGTGTCATCTATGACGATGTGGGATCGTGGAAGGTGAAGAGCCGCTTCTTCGAACGGATGCGTGAGGAGGGTATAGAGGTGCATGCGTTCATGCCCGTCCGCTTCCCGGTATTCACGAGCAAGGTGAATTACCGCAATCACCGCAAGATCTGCGTCATTGACGGTGAGGTGGGATTTATCGGCGGCATGAACATTGCGCTGCGGTATGTCAAGGGGACGGGCAGGCAGGCTTGGCGTGATACTCATGTCAGGATAACCGGTGCGGCGGTCTATGGCCTGCAGCGGGCCTTCTTGGTCGACTGGTTCTTTGTTGACCGCACGCTGATCACCGACCGTAAATACTATCCTGCCATCATTGTTGGCGAGAATGACTGCCTCATACAGATTGTGACGAGCAACCCCACGAGCCTCTGGCCCGAGATAGAGCAGGGCTACCTGCGTGTCCTTGCAGGCGCGAGGCAGTACGTCTACATGGAGACTCCTTATTTCCTTCCCACTGATCCTATTCTGTTTGCAATGCGCATGGCAGCCATCTCAGGTGTTGACGTGCGGCTGATGATTCCTTACGAGACCGATACGAAGCTCGTGGAGTGGGCCTCGCGCTCATATGTCATGGAGACAGTGCAGGCTGGGGTGAAGGTTTATCTGTATAAGGCGGGCTTCAATCACTCAAAGCTTTTAGTGGCTGATGACAGCCTTGCGACGATAGGGTCAACCAATGTTGACTTCCGCAGCTTTGAGAATGATTTTGAGTCTAATGCGTTTTTCTATGATGAGGCTGTTGCCCGTCAGGTGAAGGGCATCTTTCTGAAGGACCAGGAGGAGAGCATCGCGCTGGAGGATATACGTGACCTTACACGCCGTCCCTTCCTTCAGCGGCTGTGGGAATCGGTCGTGAGGCTGCTCAGTCCGCTGCTGTAGCCTTTTCTTCTCATGTTTCTCCAGGAAGAGAAGGCCGTGGTAGCGGGCGGCTGCGGGCTGGTTGGACTTATCTGAACAGGGTGAAGTTCACGCTGCCGTAGCTCCGATGCTCAACGAAACGGGGATGGCTGGAGAAGTCATTGTGCTTGCCATGCTCGAAGACGAGCAGCCCGTCGTCCTTGAGAAGCCCATACTGGAAGATAAGGTCGGGAATGGTAGGCAGCTCAGGCATGGCATAGGGTGGGTCGGCGAAGATGAAGTCGAACTGCTGGTGGCAGCTTTTCAGGAAGCGCAGCACGTCACCTTTTATCAGGATGTTGTTCTCTGCGCCGATCTTCTCCATGCACTGGCTGATGAAACGGGCATGGTCACGGTCTTTCTCCACGCTCACAACCTGCCGGCAGCCGCGTGACAGCAGCTCCAGCGATATGCTTCCCGTGCCTGCGAAGAGGTCAAGGGCGATGGTGTCCTCCCAGTTCAGGTAGCCATTGACCACGTTGAAGATGTTTTCTTTAGCAAAGTCGGTCGTCGGACGGGCTTTGAATGTCCTTGGAATGTCGAAATGTCTGCCTTTGTATATTCCTGTTATGATTCTCATTGATTGTCTCTTTTGTGATGGTTGATAGGACTTGTCAGTCCAGGTAGATGGCTTTCATGTCGTAGGGAATGTCTTTCCTCGCTGCCATTGGGATGTTGTTGAAATCGGTCTCCTGGCTGATGACACGGCAACGCTGCAGGTATTGCCTGATATGGCTGGTGAGCCAGTCGGCATGTGGCATGTCGCCGACAAGGTACAGCTCGTCATGCTCTGCGTCCATCCCGGTCTGCCTCCATACATAGAGCAGGTAATAGAGGGCATCATGGGCATGTGCGGCATCGAAGACATTGCTGAAGCGGAACCTGTTTTGCTGAAAGCTGAACACCTCCATGTGTTTCTCATGGAAATAGGCATAGAGCTTCCGCCGCGGTCCGGCGAAGGAACGGCGGTAAAGGTGGGTCCAGACGGCCTGCATGAGCGGCTGGATGCGGATGTCCTGGAAGTGGTCATCAATGACCAGCTTCAGGTCTTTGTTGATGGCAAAGACCGCCACGGCATTGAGGTCAGGCAGGACGCTTGACAGGATTTCCTCGCTCCCTTGCTGATGATGAGTGTGGTGATAGAGTGCAGCGGTGTCCTGCCCGGCAAACTCATCCGTAGGGATGAGCATCACAGGCGTGTCGAGTTCCACCAGGACCCGTTTGTATCCGCTTTGCAACAGCTCGGAGACGTTGAAAGCCTCCCGCAGGTTGGCGGCTACGGAGATGGCGGTGTTCATGGCATAGGGCTCATAGACCAGCTGCCCGTTCTCCTGCGGGTCGCCCACGGAGAGAGCCATGCTGCCCTTGCTGATTCTTATTGTCAGTCGCAGTTTCCTGTCGGATATGTGGTTGTCTGTATCGTTCATTGCGGATGTAGCCTACCGGTTAAGTTCTGCAAACTTACGCATTTTTTTCCGATTACCGATGTTTTCCTCTTGATAAAAGTCATCTATTATGCCCTTTGGCTGGCATTTGGAAGCAGAGTTTGATAAAGAATGGTTAAAAAACTATAACTTTGCAATTGTTTTTACGAGCGGAAATCAGTTCAGCCGTCAGAAAACATCAGGTCAGGATGACATCATTTACACATGGCAAGACAGTTTTTCATTATCTTCGGATGCCTCGCATTGGGGGAATTCATCGTGTGGGCGACAGGAATCAAGTTGCCGTCCAGTATTATCGGCATGCTGCTGCTTACTCTTTTCCTGAAGTTGGGATGGGTTAAGTTGGCATGGATTAAACGGCTATCAGAGCTGTTGATAGCCAATCTTGGCTTCTTCTTCGTTCCACCTGGGGTGGCCCTGATGCTCTATCTGGACATTATTCAGAAAGAACTGCTCCCGATAGCAACGGCAACGCTGGTCAGCACGGTGCTGGTGCTGGTTGTCACGGGGCACATGCACCAGATGGTGATCAGGTTTGAGCGCAGGCTGATGTCGATGGACTTGCTTCATCATCGTGGCCGTACAGGCAGTAAGAAGGATTCAAAAGAAGCGGAGGAGGAGTAAGAGATGGATTTGTTCGAGCAGGGGAGGGATATATTCTCTAATCAGTATGTGATACTGGCACTGACGTTTGCCGTTTTCTTTCTTGTCAAGCGGGTGCAGCTGCGTACGGGATGGATGCTTCTGAACCCCATTCTGATTGCCATCATCCTCATCATTGCCTATCTTAAAATCACGGGTGTGCCGTTTGAGGTGTACAAGGAGGATGCCCAACTCATTGATTTCTGGCTGAAGCCAGCAGTCGTATCCTTGGGAGTCCCGCTCTATCTGCAGCTTGATGCCATCAAGCGACTGTGGCTTCCTATAGTCCTCTCTCAGCTTGTTGGCTGCCTGGTGGGGATTGTCAGCGTTGTTACAGTGGCAAAGTTTTTTGGCGCATCAGATGTGGTTGTGCTGTCGATGGCCAGTAAGTCGGTCACTACACCTATCGCAATGGAGGTGACACAGAGTGTAGGTGGCATTCCGTCGCTCACAGCTGCCGTGGTTGTCATCACGGGAATCATAGGTGCTTTGGTAGGGTTCAGGACGCTGTCGCTGGGGCATGTCCATAGCCCTATAGCCCAAGGGCTTTCCATGGGTGCGGCGTCCCATGCAGTAGGAGCCTCTACGGCAATGGCATACAGCAGCAAATACGGAGCCTTTGCCAGCTTGGGCATCACGCTCAACGGAATCTTCACGGCCCTGCTCACGCCCACGGTGCTGCGCCTGATGGGGATTGTCTGAGTAAAGAGAAGGCTGGCTCGTGGCCTTTTTGGCGGATTTCGCGGGCTAAAAGCACTGGGGCAGGCAGGCGAGGATGAACATGAGAGTCCTTGGCATGCCTGCCCCTTCCGTGTTGTCAGTCCATGTGGATCGGGCTTGGAATTGTGTCCTGCCGCCACTTCCCGATGCGTCTTTCTCTGAAATCAATCCTTTCAGTCCTTCCTGCCTATGAATAAATTGATTACCTTTGCGGTCATGAAACAACAGAGTAAAGAAGCTATGATGAAGAGAACTATATGGACTGTGCCTGCCGTTGCCTTGCTGCTGACCCTGTCAGCCTGTGATGCCGGTCGGGGAAAGACGCATCTTCCACCGTTAGGCGGGGAGCGTAATGAGACAGTAATGCCGGCCCGGGATGTTGAAAACAGGGAAGGTGAATGGACTGAAGAAGCCGTCAGGGAGCGGAAGGCTGTTCCTGCTCCCGCCGAAGCGGCAGGAACAGTGGCATCAGAGGGAATGGAGATACCGGCAGGCAAGGCTGGAGCAGCCTCTTTATTGCTTCATCGGGAAGGCTACACCGCTTGTTATAACACAGAGACACGGGTGCCAGACTGGGTGGCATGGCACTTGACGGCCAGTCATACGGATGGTCCCGTGCAGCGCAAGGGCATCTCCTTCCATGAGGACGAGGATGCTCCGTTGCCACGGGTCGACACGTATGACTATAGCCGTTCGGGATTTGACCGTGGCCACATGTGCCCGGCTGGTGACAACCGATGGAGCCAGCTGGCTATGGAGCAGAGCTTCCTCATGACGAATGTGTGCCCGCAGAACCACGCACTGAACAGTGGTATGTGGAACACGATAGAGGAGCAGTGCCGTGCATGGGCTGAGCGTTATGGTGACGTCTACATCGTCTGTGGTCCCGTCTTCCTCAACCAGCGGCATAAGACCATTGGCAAGCACAAGGTCATGGTGCCTGAGGCCTTCTTCAAGGTGGTGCTGCGCCTGAAGGACGGGCCTGAGGCGATAGGCTTTATCTGTAGGAACAGCACAGCCAAGGGACATAAGAAGACCGATTACGTCAACTCTGTTGATGATGTGGAGCGTATCACGGGCATTGATTTCTTCCCACAGCTTCCTGATGATGTGGAGCAGCGTGTGGAGCGGGATGCTGATATGAGCCGGTGGTAAGAAGGGAGGACGGTGGATGATAAGTGACGAGTTACGATACAGAATCCTGCGGAACTTCGGATTTGAGCCTACTGATGACCAGCTCTCCGCCCTTGACATGTTCGCTCGCTTCATGACCGACCGTGACGAACGGGCAGTCATGATTCTCCGTGGCAGTGCCGGAACGGGCAAGACCTCGCTGGCGGGAGCCATCGTGCGGACGATGTCAGAGCTGCGGCAGAAAGTGACGCTGCTGGCCCCGACAGGCCGTGCGGCAAAGGTGTTCTCGCTCAATGCGGGCCAGCCTGCGGCCACCATCCACCGCAGCATCTATCGGGAGAAGTCCTTTTCGGGTGTGGACGGGAAGTTCAACCTGAACGTCAACCTCTTCCATGACCGTCTGTTCATGGTTGACGAGGCCTCCATGATCAGCCTGTCATCGGGCAATGCCACCTTCGGGAGCGGCTGTCTGCTGGATGACCTGATACAGTTTGTCTACAATGGCCGCAACTGCCGCATGCTCCTGCTGGGCGACAAGGCGCAGCTGCCGCCCGTGGGTGAGGAGGAGAGTCCTGCCCTGCGTGCTGACGTGCTGCGTGCTTACGGACTGACGGTCTACGAGTGCGACCTCAATGAGGTGCTGAGGCAAGGCCGGGCTTCAGGCATCCTCTACAATGCCACCATCATCCGTCAGATGATAACCCATGACGAGGCGACACGGTTGCCGAGGATAAGAATCAGCGGCTTTGCCGATATATCGGCAGTCCCAGGCGATGAGCTGATCGAAAGCCTTGCTTCCAGCTACTCTGAGGTGGGGATGGATGAGACGATGGTCATCACACGGTCCAACAAGCGTGCCAACATCTTCAACCAGGGCATACGGAACATGGTCCTGGGACGTGAGGAGGAACTCACGACAGGCGACATGCTGATGGTGGTGAAGAACAAGTATAAGAAACTCAAACCGACAGAAGTTCCAGCTGGCAGCCTCTCCCCCGGCCCCTCCCACAAAGAGAGGGGAGTGGAATGTACAGTTGCGACAAGAGGAGACGTGCTGGGGGATGCAGGAGAAATATCAGGTAAGAGTGCAGGGAAAACACCGTCTTCTCCCCTCCCTTGGGGAGAGGGGGCGGGGGAGAGGCTGCCAGACCTGACATTCATTGCCAACGGCGACCGTGCCGTTGTCCGCCGGGTGCGTAACGTGCGGGAGCTGTATGGGTTCCGCTTTGCCGATGTGACCTTGGAGTTTCCCGACTATGACTATGCCGAGGAGGACATGACAGTCATCCTTGATGTGCTGACGGCTGAGGCACCCGCACTGACGCATGACCAGAATGAGCTGCTCTTCCAGCGTGTGATGGAGGACTATGCTGACATTCCGCTGAAGGCTGACCGCATGAAGCGGTTGCGGGAGGATGACTACTACAATGCCTTGCAGATAAAGTTCGGCTATGCCATCACCTGCCACAAGGCGCAGGGCGGCCAATGGGCACACGTCTATCTTGACCAGGGATATATGACCGATGAGATGCTCACACCCGATTACATCCACTGGCTCTATACCGCCTTCACCCGTGCCATTGAGCATCTTTACCTTGTCAACTGGCCCAAGACGCAGCTTGAGGAAGATTCTGCCTTGTGAGGTGGGAGGCAGTGGTTCTTGCCGGACCATTCTTTTTTTGGAGGGGATTGTTGTTATGGTTGTCACTCAGTCTATAATGTTGTATGTGTGGGGGGATGCCTCCATCGTTGTCTGCTGCAAATATACAGCTTCTTTTTAGATAAACAGACAAACGGATGAAAAGACCTGGCTAAGCTCATGAGGTATCATCGAAGGGGGGCGAACTGATGCACGGGGCGCATACCTATCATCCCCATGTTCCCTAATAAGCCTCAGAATAATAATCTATAATCTATATTTCACACCTATTCTATAGTCATAGGCTATAGATGATGTGTTCGGATGATACTTATAATGGAAATTTCTTAATACATACATAGCAGTCCATTCAATTCCCCAGTGCTTATTGAAGGTTATTTCAAAAGATGGACGTAATATGAGATTAACGACGTTTCCCCGATCCCCCATAACACTATATCCAATATTATCTTTCGTATTGTCTTCATCTTCATATCCTTTCCATGAGAAAAGATGCTTCATATCTGCTGACATACGGAAATGGCAGATGCTGTTGTAGTCAAATCCAACAAGATTTTTTACACTATAACCGCTCCCAATACTATAATCCCTCGCATAGCGGTTGTTATTATAATCTGACAGAGAGCCACCAAGAAGAACTCCATTAAGATACATCTCTTCAAATAAACGCATCCTACTCCAATCGTGATACCACGCAAGGCCTATACCAATACTCGATGCTTCCGATATCTTGTATGGTGACTTGTCCTTGATTACATTCACAGAATAATAGTCGAAGTTTTGGTAAATTCCAAATGATAAAACACTGCTATGCCGTTCCTTCAATATCCAATTTTTTATTTGTCCTATGATATTCAGATTAGTTACAAATGACTCTCCTCCATTGGTGTCAAACCCAACACTTGCCCGGAAAAAGTCATAAGGCTTTCTATTATCAACCGCAACAGGAGAACCATATACTATGTCAAGATTAATAGTTCCTCCACCTTTATGGAGTCCTTTCCCCTGGTTAGTCCCATAATAACGACCACCTAAAAACGTTGAGAACTCTATCGTGGGCTTATTTTTGTCAACTGTGTCATGATGGCTATTTTTTACATGAAAAGTCTTGCCTGATAGTAAACGAGTTAAGCCCCCCATTGGGTTTATGACTGAACCAAGAATCTCACGAAAAAAACGCTCTGGTCCCACAATCTCATTCGTCCAGATTCTTTCAGAAAGCCTATGCGTGACTTCGCCTATGGCGATACCTCCTATCGAAGTTGCTAAGAAATCATTGCCAGATGGTTGTTCTGATTCACCTGCTATCTCCCACATCAAACTTCCTCCGGCGGCAAACGGAATGGATGTGTAGAAATTCATGCCATTACTTCGAGCCGCATTATAATACAACGAGCCATGATATGGATGAAACATCAAGTTTGTTCTGAATATATCACTGTCCCAGTACCACTTTGATAACGAGAAATTTCGTCCAATTGTATGCCAGGTAACCTTAGCAAAGTTTTCGTTAAGCAGATAATGGTCTACAGCCAGAATTGAAAGATTTGTACCTGTAACCTCTGATATTGCCAGCCAGGGATTCTTGACATTGCTGTCAGGTAAGCAAGTGGAATCTGTCCGTTCAGCAATCTGAATGGCATTGACTGAGTCTGTAGGTTTTTCTGTATGTGAATCACTCATACTGACAGAATCACATATGATAGAAGTTGATATACCTATTGTCAATAAAACACCTAACGACATAAATGAATTCCCTAATATAGTATGCTGATTATGATACTACAGTTGATTTCTTTGAGTGGCAGGACAAAAAGACAACAAAAAAAAGACAGATAACGATATAGCATTCGTAGTGGTCACATTTGAATCTGTTAATTTAGTGGAGCATTGTATAACCCGTCTTTCGGTGGGGGATACCATTTTTGTTCTTGCCAATAGAGCTTGCGGACAATCCCGGATGTACTCTTTGTCTTGTAACGGCAAAGATACATGCTTCCCCGCATAATTGCAAGAGATTCGCCATTTTTTTGCTAAGCCGAGGTACAGAGGAGGCGGCTATGGATAAAAAAGCCGGGTCTCTCATGGAACACCCCGGCGCATGTGGAAATGCAGGAGAATTACTTCTCTGGAAATCCACTGCAAATATACAACTTCTTTTTGAATAAACAATCAAAAGAATGTAAAAGGTTTGGCTTACTTCATGGAGTATTATCAGATTTTTTTTACGAACCAATGCACAGGGACACACGTACCTCTTTTATTGTCCTTCTCCCCCGGAGGGGAATTGAACATGTGCTTCCGAGGCTGGGAAAGCACTGCGGGGCATGGCTGCTGTTGCTGAAATGGCAGAGTAATCCGTGCCGGATTACTCCACTACTTCACGTGGAGTACTCCGGTACTTCAGCTGCAATACTTCACTACTTCCCGAGAAGTATTGTCCGAGTGCTGGTCAGATTGTCCCGAAGAGAAGGTAATATGCTTGTTGTCAGATACTTATTGGCCTTTGTGTGCTTAAGCCCTCAGCAGTTCGGTCATGATGCGGGCGGCATTGTCGGGTGCCACTTCGTTGCCTAACCGTTCCCGCACGGTCTGGTACTCGGCAAGCATCCGCTCACGGCCTGGCTGTCCTGGTAGGATGCGGTAAAGCTCATTGGCGATGTTGTAGATGCGGAATCGGTCGGCAAGCAGCTCCTGCACAATCTCCTTGTCGGCTATGAGGTTGACGAGGGAGATGTACTTCACCTTGATGATGTGCTTGAAGGCAAAGCGGATGAGCTGCGGGACAGGTGTCTCATAGCAGACCACCTGCGGAATGTTGAGCAGTGCCGTCTCCAAAGTGGCCGTGCCACTGGTGACGAGGGCGGCGGTGGAGTGGGAGAGCAGCTCATAGGTCTGGCTCTTCACCATCTTGGCCCCACTGTCACCAAGGAACTTCTTGTAGTAGGCATCGTCAATGGAGGGAGCCCCGGCAATGACCATCTGGTAGTCAGTAAAGTGGTGTGCCGCCTCCAGCATGGAAGGTAGATTGTCCTTTATCTCCTGCTTCCTGCTTCCTGCAAGGATGGCGATGATGGGCTTGGCTGACAGGCTGTTGCGCTGACAGAAGTCCTCCCTCGTCTCCGTGTAGACATGACGGAAGTTGTCAACCTCCTCTGCCGTAGGGTTGCCCACGTAGTGTATCTTGTACTGATGCTTCCTCTCATAGAAGGGAACCTCAAAAGGCAGGATGGAGAACATCTCCCTCACGTCACGCTTGATGGCCTTGATGCGCCATTCCTTCCATGCCCATATCTTGGGCGAGATATAGTAGTAGACGGGAATTCTTGTGTTTTTCTTTACGAATTTGGCTATGCTGAGGTTGAATCCTGGATAGTCGACGAGGATGACGGCATCAGGCTGCCAGCGCACGATGTCGTCTTTGCACATCTTCATGTTGCGGAAGATGGTGGGCAGATGCAGCAGTACGGGAACGAACCCCATGTAGGCCAATTCACGATAGTGCCTCACACGGGTGCCTCCAACCTGTGCCATCAGGTCGCCGCCGAAGAAGCGGAACTCCGCTTCCGGGTCATATTCTTTCAGTGAACGCATCAGGCGTGAGGCGTGCAGGTCGCCGGATGCCTCGCCAACAATCAGGTAGTACTTCATAGTCCGAGCGTTTTTAGAGAGCTTCCCAGGTCTTCATTTTTTCTAACACTTCAAAGTCAGTGACATCAATCTTGGTTGGGGTCACTGCAATATAGCCGTGTGTGAGTGCCCATTGGTCAGTGTCAGTGGCTTCGGGCTCATCGTTGCGGTATTCGCCCGTCATCCAGTAGTAGTCATAACCACGGGGGTGCTGACAACGAACGACTTCATTCGTCCAGCTGCCGAATCCCATGCGGCAGACACGCAGCCCGCTGAACTTCTCAACCTTGGGGAAATTCACGTTCAGACAGATGCCTTTTGGCAGTCCGTCGGTCAATACTTTCTTTGTAATTTTCCTTACATAATCACGCAGATAGCTGAGGTCGGCTTCCGTATCATAGTCGCAGCTTGAGAAGGCTATGGACGGGATGTATTTCATGCAGCCCTCATAGGCTATGCCCATAGTCCCGCTGTAGTGGTTGTTGACGGAGGAGTTGTCACCATGATTGATACCTCCGATGATGAGGTCGGGCTTCCTGTCGGGCAGGAGCTGGTCGAGGGCGAGCTTCACGCAGTCGACAGGTGTCCCTGTGCATGACCACACCTCACAGCCGGGAATGTTGTGTCGCTTCTTCAGCCTGAGGTAGTCGACTACGGAGAAGGCGCAGGAGAATCCCGAGCGGGCAGCCTCAGGGGCGCAGACAATGACTTCTGCAAAGTCGGACAGGAATGATACGAGCGTGCGGATGCCGTTGGAGTGGTATCCGTCGTCATTGGAGATAAGTATCAATGGTTTCTTAAAATTCATAATTTTCACTTTGATTTAGCTGCAAAAGTACGAAAAAAGGTTCATAAAGCCCCTCAATCTCATATAAAATATGTATCTTTGTGGGCTAATAAACGTATAGGACCAAATAGAAAAATGGGAAAGATTATCGCACTTGCCAACCAAAAAGGTGGCGTAGGAAAGACGACTACCACCATCAACCTGGCAGCATCGTTGGCGACACTGGAGAAGAGCGTGCTGGTCATTGACGCTGACCCGCAGGCGAATGCGTCCAGCGGCTTGGGTGTTGACATCAAGGAGGTGGACTGCTCGCTTTACGAGTGTATCATTGACCATGCTGACATACATGACGCAATCTACACGACCGACATCGAGGGACTTGACATCGTCCCGAGCCACATTGACCTTGTCGGGGCTGAGATCGAGATGCTGAAGCTCAGCGGACGTGAGAAGGTGATGAGCAATCTGCTCGCCCCGATCCGTGCTGACTATGACTATATCCTGATTGACTGCAGCCCCTCGCTCGGCCTGATAACCGTCAATGCCCTGACGGCTGCTGACTCGGTTATCATTCCCGTGCAGTGTGAGTACTTCGCGCTGGAAGGTATCAGCAAGCTGCTCAACACCATCAAGATCATCAAGAGCAAGCTGAATCCGAAGCTGGAGATCGAGGGCTTCCTGCTGACGATGTATGACAGCCGCCTGCGTCTTGCCCGCCAGATATATGACGAGGTGAAGCGGCATTTCCAGGAACTGGTGTTCCGCTCGGTCATCCAGCGCAATGTCAAGCTCTCTGAGAGCCCGAGCCACGGATTGCCGGTCATCCTTTATGATGCCGACTCGACCGGAGCGAAGAACCATCTGAGCCTGGCAAAGGAAATAATCGAGAAAAACAGTAAATAAAGACAGGAATGGCAGTACACAAGAAATATAACCGGAATGCAAAGACAAATGCTCTTGGGCGGGGTCTTGATGCGTTGATATCGACAGAGTCGGTCAGCACGCAGGGCAGCTCGACCATCAATGAGATTGCTATAGATCAAATAGAGGCGAACCCCAACCAGCCCCGGCGTGAGTTTGACCCCATCGCCCTGGAAGAGCTGGCGAACAGTATCCGTGAGCTGGGGCTTGTCCAGCCTATCACCTTGCGGCAGATCGATGACGAGAAGTTCCAGATCATTGCCGGAGAGCGTCGTTGGCGTGCCAGCCAGCTGGCTGGTCTGACGGCCATCCCGGCTTACATCCGCACCATCAAGGATGAGAACGTGATGGAGCTGGCCTTGGTGGAGAACATACAGCGTGAGGACCTGAATGCCATTGAAATAGCCCTTGCCTATGAGCATCTGCTGGAGAAGAGCGGTATGACGCAGGAACGAGTGGCCGAGCGGGTGGGAAAGAGCCGTGCCGCCATTGCCAATTACCTCCGCCTGCTCAAGCTGCCGGCGCAGGTGCAGATGGCCTTGCAGAAGAAGGAGATTGACATGGGGCATGCCCGTGCGCTGCTTTCGCTTGACAGCCCCTCGATGCAGCTCAAGCTCTTCCGTGAGATTCAGAAGAACGGTTACAGTGTCCGCAAGGTGGAGGAACTCTGCCAGCAGCTCAACAGTGGTGAGGACATTCAGACAGCAAAGAAGAAGATTGCTGCCCGTACGCGCCTTCCTGAGGAGTTCAATATTCTCAAGCAGCGTCTCTCCTCCTTCTTTGACACGAAGGTGCAGATGACCTTTAACGCAAGCGGGAAAGGCAAGATCAGTATTCCGTTTGCTTCGGAAGAGGAACTGGAACACATCATGGAGGTGATGGACAAGATGAAGTAAGGCTTGCCCGAGGCTGATATAATATTTGATAAACACAAGATAACGGGTGGTGAAGACATTGAACATGATAGGCGGCAGATGGCTGTTGATGGCAGGAATGCTTGCCGGAGTGCTGGGGGTGCGGGCACAGAGCTTGCCTGATGATACCATTAAGGTAATTTATCCAGGTGACTCTGCCGTCGTCGAGGTGCCGGGTTCACAGGATAAATACGTTGAGGACGGCACACTGCTGACCCCTGATGATGAGGAGAGGCTCGTCAGCGTGGTGCGGAAGGACAGCATCGGGATGAGAAAGAAAGGGCGTGACTGGGCAAAGTGGCGCCCTGATCCGAAGCGTGCCCTTTGGCTTGCCATTGTGTTGCCTGGTGCAGGGCAGGTCTACAACCGCAAATACTGGAAGCTACCTATCTTCTACGGAGGGTTCGTAGGCTGTATCTATGCCATGACTTGGAACAACCAGATGTACCATGACTATGCTCAGGCTTACATGGATATCATGGATGAAGACCCTTCAACACAGAGCTACAACAGCTTCCTGCACCTTGGAACGACCATAACACCGGAGAACATGGAACGGTATAAGACCGTCTTCAAGAAGCGTAAGGACCGATACCGCCGCTGGCGTGACCTAAGCGTCTTCGCTACGGTGGCTGTCTATGCCCTCTCGGTGATTGATGCCTATGTGGATGCCTCACTGTCCGACTTCGATATTTCGGATGACCTTTCGCTGCACATAGCACCTACGGTCATTCCTGATAAGAGTCTCTCTACATCCAATAATCCGTTCCGCTCATCGGCGGTTGGTATCGGATGCAGTCTGACTTTCTGACAGCTGCGCACTGATTGCGCCATATAACAAGATTGAATGAAGTATAAGAGATATATCTTTTCCGTCATGATTGGGCTGGGCTGTGCCTCCGGGGCGCAGGCGCAGCGGCTGACAGTCATGGATAATAACGGTGGTACTGTTGACGTGATGATACCTGAGACTGATGAGGCAGAACTTGGTTATGCAGCGATAGACTACTCGGATGACAAGTTTTACGGAAAGGGCATCGGCAGATCCTATGGGGCTGATATGCGGCATGAGCCCTATCCTGCCTCAGAGGCGGAGAATGGCATGGAAGCCATTGACCGGAAGATACGCAACCTCTCGGGAGCCATGATGCTTACCTGCAATGAGGAGGTGAAGAAGTACATTGACCGTTACACCAAGGCCGGCCGGCAGTCGACCAGTTATCTGCTGGGCAGGGCGCAATACTATGACCGCTTCTTCGAGGAGGCACTGCGCTCCTACGGTCTGCCGTTGGAGCTGAAGTATCTGCCGGTCATTGAGTCGGGGCTGAATCCTAATGCTACGTCCCGTGTCGGTGCGGCAGGCCTGTGGCAGTTCATGGCCTCGACGGGCAAGCGATATGACCTCCGCATTGACAGCTACATTGATGAGCGGCGTGACCCCGAGAAGTCATCATACGCTGCGGCACGTATGCTGAGCGACCTTTATCGCCAGTTTGGCGACTGGACGTTAGCCCTGGCTGCCTATAACTGTGGTCCCACCCGTGTCAGCAATGCCATCAGCAAGGCTGGTGGAGGCGATGATTTCTGGGCCGTCTATCAGTACCTTCCCAAGGAGACGCGGGGATATGTGCCGGCATTCATAGCCGTCAATTATGTGATGAACTATTATGGCGACTATGGCATAGCCCCTCTGTCAACAGGTCTGCCCCATAGCTGTGACACGGTCATTGTGGAAAAAGACCTCACGCTGGCAAAGGTCGCTGATGTACTGGGCATGGATGTGGCTGACCTGAAGATACTCAATCCGCAGTATCGGCAGGGAATCGTGAAGGCCACGTCGGCTAATGGGGCTGGAAAGCTGCGCCTTCCGGCAGAGATGGTGGAACGCTTCAGGCACTATAGGCAACTGATCTATCAGGAGACGGCACCGCGTGAGGGAACATACATGAACGTCGCTGACGCGGAACTGACCTCCCAACGGCTGAACAACCCGCAGGGGCGGGACATCATGGTACACTGACCTATTTTATTACACCTTACTATTTTATGAGCGAACGCAATATGGAGAAAGACAAGGAAAGAAACGAAGCTAAGGAAGCTGAGTATGAGAAGATGGTGGACGATGCGTTCCAGCACCTTTTAGACACTTATCTCGCCTCGCGTCACCGCAAGAAGGTAGACATCATCACCAAGGCGTTCAACTTCGCGCGGCAGGCACACAAGGGTGTCCGCAGGCTGTCGGGTGAGCCTTATATCATGCACCCTATCGCCGTGGCACAGATAGCCTGCGAGGAGATAGGACTCGGCTCAACGAGCATCTGTGCGGCCCTGCTGCATGATGTGGTGGAAGATACCGACTATACTGTGGAGGACATGGAGAATATCTTTGGTCAGAAGATTGCCCAGATTGTGGACGGGCTGACGAAAATCTCCGGCGGTATCTTCGGTGAGCAGGCCTCTGCCCAAGCTGAGAACTTCAAGAAATTGCTGCTTACCATGAGTGATGACATCCGCGTCATCCTCATCAAGATATGCGATCGGCTGCATAACATGCGCACACTGGCCTCACAGCCAGCCAACAAACAGTATAAGATCGCGGGTGAGACGCTCTACATCTATGCGCCGCTTGCCAACCGGCTTGGGCTGAATAAGGTCAAGACTGAGCTGGAAGACCTTAGCTTCCGGTATGAGCATCCTGATGCCTATGCCTCAATAGAGAGGAAGTTAGCCTCCACGCAGGAGCAGCGTGACACGCTTTTTGAGCAGTTCACTGCCCCCATCCGTAAAGAACTCGACAAGATGGGCTTCCAGTATGAGCTCAAGGCACGTGTGAAAAGTCCCTATTCCATTTGGAATAAGATGCAGAACAAGCACGTGACATTTGAGGAAATCTATGATATTCTTGCCGTCCGCATCATCTACACTCCCAAGAGCAGAGAGGAGGAAATAAACAATTGCTTCCAGATTTACGTTGCCATCAGCAAGATTTACAAGAGCCATCCTGACCGTCTGCGTGACTGGGTGAACCATCCCAAGGCGAACGGCTACCAGGCTCTGCATGTGACGCTTATGTCGGCCAAGGGCAGATGGATAGAGGTCCAGATACGTTCCGACCGTATGAACGAGATTGCCGAGCAGGGATTTGCCGCCCACTGGAAGTATAAGGAGGGCGGTGAGATTACTGAGGACGAGGGCGAACTCAATGAGTGGCTCAGCACTATCAAGGAGATTCTTGACGATCCGCAGCCGGATGCGATGGATTTCCTTGATGCCATCAAGCTGAATCTCTTTGCCTCCGAGATATTTGTCTTCACTCCGAAGGGCGAGATAAAGACGATGCCGGCGGGATGTACGGCCCTTGACTTTGCGTTCCAGATTCATACATTCCTCGGAAGCCACTGTATTGGCGCCAAGGTCAACCACAAGCTGGTGCCATTGAGCCACAAGCTGCAGAGTGGTGACCAGGTTGAGATTCTCACATCCAAGTCGCAGCATGTTGACCCATCATGGATCAGCTTCGTCTCAACGGCCAAGGCCAAGGGCAAGATACAGGCTATCCTGCGCCGTGAGAACCGTGAGGTGCAGAAGGCTGGCGAGGATCTGCTGGGCAAATGGCTGAGGGCGAATGACCTGGAAATGACCACATCGGTTCTCGACAGGCTCTGTGAGCTGCATGACCTCCAGAAGCATGAGAGCCTTTTCCTTGCTGTCGGCGACAAGAGCGTCATTCTTGGTGACACTGACCTTGATGAGCTGCAGGGCAAGAAGAAGTCGGAGGTGACAGCCGTTGTAAGTGGCTGGCGCCGCTATGTGCCGTTCCTGAAGAAGAATGGCAAGAAGGTGGCGGAGACTATGGAGCATGACGAGTCGGCATCAGCCGCGGGGCTGATAGTTGTCACCAAGGACCTGAACAAGAAAAAGCCTATATTCATCAATGAGGACAACATACACCGTTACCTCTTCCCGCATTGCTGTCATCCCATTCCTGGTGATGATGTCTTAGGATATATTGACAACAAGAACCACATAGAGATTCACAAGCGTTCCTGTCCTGTTGCCTCCAAGCTGAAGGCAAGTTACGGAACGCGCATCCTGGATGCCAAGTGGGATATGCACCGCCGCCTCTTCTTTGATGCGACGATAGAGATAGGGGGGATTGACCGCCGTGGCATGCTCCATGATATTGCCGATGTCATTTCCGACCAGTTAGGTGTGAATATCCACAAGATAACCATCTCCAGTGACAACGGCATCTTTGAGGGGTCCATTGAGCTGCGTGTGCATGACCGGGCGGATGTCAAGGTCATCCTCGGCAGTCTGAAGAAGGTGAAAGGCATGCAGGAAGTCAAGGAAATCCTTTAGCGTGCATGGCCAGCCACAACGGCAGTTCCTTTCTTGTTGTCTGCCCTGTTCTTTCGTTTTTTCTGTCCGTTTCCTCTCCTCCTTCTGATGCGAGGAATGGGAACGGCAGCATGCCAGTAAGCATGCGGATTGCGCCTTGCAATCCCAGGACTTTCCGAGAGGTTCTGTGCCAATCAGTGTCCCATTACGGCAGTACTTATCGAGAAGTATCCGACTACTTCAGCTGCAATACTCAAGTACTTTACGTGAAGTACTTGTCTGAAGCAGTATAGCTCCAAGCCAATTACTTCACTGTAATCAGGTAATGGGTTTAGTATGTTTTCTATTTACATGTGTACTTGTCAATTGTCTTGTAACAGCTCGAGCATCTCCTCCTGTGTGATGGCATGAGCCATGTCCGAACCCTCAAGGAGCGAGTCGGCAAGACCACGCTTGTTCTTGTGCAGACGTAGGATTTTCTCCTCGATGGTATGTTGGCTGATGAGGTGATAGACGGTAACGTCCTGCTGCTGTCCGATACGGTAGGCACGGTCAGTGGCTTGCTGCTCAATTGCAGGGTTCCACCACGGGTCAAGGTGAATGACATAGTTGGCCCCCGTCAGGTTCAGTCCCAATCCTCCAGCTTTCAGGCTGATGAGGAAGAAGGGGCACTTGCCCGTCTGGAAATCTCTGACCAGTTGCTCACGCTTTGCCATCGGTGTGCTGCCGTCAAGGTATAGGTAGGGCAGGCCAGCCTTGTCCATAGCCTTGCGAATCTCATCGAGAAAACTCGTGAACTGGCTGAAAACGAGCGCACGGTTTCCGCTGTCGTTCAGATTCTCTGCCAGGTCGATGAAGGCCAGTGACTTGCTGCTGGGCACTTTCCATTTCTTGTCTACCAGCGAGCAGCTGCATGCCATCTGCCGCAGACGGGTAATCTCAGCAAGTGTGCTTACCTTGAGCTGTCTGTCAGCCCGTACTGTTGCCTCTGCCTTGCGGCGGTTTATCTCATACAAGGTCATTTCGTCTGATGACAGCTCTATGGGCAGGTGTATCTCGTTCTTCTCAGGCAGCTCTTCTATCACCTCACTCTTCGTGCGGCGTAGGAGGAAGGGGGAGATGAGACGGCGGAGCTGGCTTTGCCTATCCTTGTCATGCTCGCCCTCAATGGGCAGGACGAACTTCTTTCTGAACTGCTCGGCACTTCCCAGCAGTCCAGGGTTGATGAACTGGAAGAGGTTCCACAGTTCGGCAAGGTGGTTCTGTATGGGAGTACCCGTCAGGATGACTTTTCTTTGGGCTCTCAGCTGCATGGCAGCCTTTGACATCTTCGTGTTGGAGTTCTTGATGGTATGTGCTTCATCGAGGCAGACAACATTCCAGGCTTTTCCCGTCAGTTCCTTCTGGTGAATGTTCAGTAAGGCATAGGTAATCAGGACTATATCTCCTGCGCCAGCTTCGTTGATGGCATGCTGGCGGTCTTCACAGAGATTGAGCTGGATGATATTCAGTGTCGGTGAGAAGCGCCTCAGTTCATTGCGCCAGTTGGGAACAACGGATGCCGGGGCAACCACGAGCGAGGGACCCTCATTGCATTGCTCCAGGAGTAGGGTGATGGTCTGCAGGGTTTTCCCCAAGCCCATGTCGTCAGCAAGGCAGACACCAGCTCCCCATGCCGTAACCTTTGACATCCATTCAAATCCTTCCTCTTGATAGTCGCGCAGCTGGGCCTGGAGCATGGCAGGAACGGAGGGTGATCGCTTGCTGCTTTCCTCAATGCGGTGGCGCAGCTCACTGACAGCAGCCCCATGTTGGATGTTCAGCGTCTCATCGTCAAGCATCTCTCCTAAAAGCGATATTGCTGCCGGAGCCATCTGCAGGTGTGAACGGCTCTCGGATGTGACAGTGTCGAGACGTTTGAGGATGCGCGATAACTGAGTGCTGAGGGTGATATATTCGTTCTCGCCAATGCGGATGAACTTCTGTCTGCCACTCTGATGCATCGCTTCAAGCAGCTTTTGAAGAGAGAGAATCTGCCCGTCACTGATTTCCACGTTGCCTTCTACCTCAAACCAGCCGTTCTTTGGCTTGATGGCGATGTTTGCTGACCGGCTACTGATGGCAGGATGGTAGCTGAGCTTGCTGCCCTCAGCCCATTCCATGCAGCAAACATCTTCATTCTCTTTGCACCATTGCATGAGAGGAAGCATTGTCTGGATGGGCAGGGAAAGGGCATCGGTGATGCTGTCGGGAATCCATTCCTCTGATTCTTCCAGAAAGTCGGCCTCCATCAATGCCTCACTTATTTTTTTCATGTTCTTCTTCTCCTCCTTATAGTTTCGTACCAGCTGTACTTGTTTTCCATCGAGCTCGGCAACAGTGGTAACATTGCCCCGTGTTGGGACAAAGGCGAGACTGTCAGTGACACGTACAGAGGCCGTGGTGTGGAACAGATTGCCATTGGTGGGTACGATGCGGAGCGTGATGCGTGGAGGAACGTCCACCCGTTGAAGGTTGTCCCGTTCAGCCACCATATTGGAATGAATCTCGGTCTTTTCCCCAATGGTTGCTATCAGCTTTATCAGCAGCGGCTCCGCCTCGGCAGGATAGGTCTTCTGTGAGAGGATTTCATCATACACTTTCAGTTCGAAAGGAGATGGATGGAACACGGAGTAGTCAGTGTCAGAATTTTTCCTGTAGTAGGCGACATCATCTTTGTCAAGTATATTGGCGATGTTGGATGATACGTTGAATGTCCCTTTCTTACTCTTGTCAATGATAAGGAAAGGTTTTTCCTCATGGACGTTGACGGGTTGCAGGTCGTAAGTGGAGCCTGTATAGACATGATTGCAACCGGCCAACATGGGGATGTATTGGCTGATGTAGATGTCATAGTCCCACGGTGTCAGGGAGATGGCAAGATTCTTGTCAATGTCGTCCATGCAATCTTCTTTTAGGCTTCTCAGTTCACGGATGGATGATTCCTTGCCAACCGACCAGTTGCCATTCTTTAACCGTTTCTTCAGAATGGGGACAATGTTGTCGTATCGTAGCAGGTAGATGAGCTGTGTCTGCTGATTCTCTTTGTCTCTCACTGTGCTTTCAGCCTGCTGGTTCGATGCGATTATTTCCTCCAGCCGTAGCTGCCATATTGATTTCACTTCTATACGGCTGAATAGGGATGGGCCTTTGAAATATTCTGCCAGCCTCTCCTGGGTGCTGGCTGTTTCTAACTCATGCCGGAGAAAGGCAGAGTGGGGTGGCCTGACGGGTGGTTTTGCATCTTCGGGAATATTCCCAAATTTGTGCCATACCATCCAGGTGAGCCACTGTGCAGCTGCGTGTTCGTCCTTGTTGAGAAAGCTCTTGAAGCCAGACTTGGATATGTCTGCCTCAGTTTTGTCGCAGAAATAGGTTTCAAGAGGCTTGAGGAGGAAGTAGTTGGGTGCTTGTGATGCTCCTTTCTTCTTCATCAGGGATGTTATTTTCTTCAAGGCTGTCTCCGTCCGTGTCAGCAGCATGGTCAGTACGAAATAGTAATTGCTGATGGGATTGACAAATATTCCTTTCTCGGGCGACAGTTTGTTGTTGGCTGTCATAGCCTTGGTGTAGAGCTTGTAGGCAAGAGGATAGTCACCTTTGTAGAGCGCGTTGATGGCAGCAATCTGCAAGGTGAAAGGGTTGACAGGGGAGACAGAGAGGTCGATGCAGATTTCTCCTGAGGCCAGATAGTAATAGAAGGCGAAGATGCTGGACAGCTCCCTTTTGCTGATGGTCTTGCGTTGCTTCTGTCTGCTGTCTATGAGCAGGTCTTTCAGGTATTTCCAGTCTACAGGCTCATCGTTGCAGATAACCTTCCTCAGTCCATGATTGGCACAGGAAAGCAATGTGGAATCTTCCATCTGCTCGAATACCTCCTTGAAATTCTTGTCTGGTAACAAGTCAGCGAATTTGTAGTATATCATGCTGTCGGGCAGGAAGTAACGGGATGCCAATGCCTCTCGCTCCTGTGGATGGGTCAGGGTGATGATTTGCCTTACGGCGATGTTGGGATATTCATTCCTCGTTATCTGTCTCCATGCTCTCCGTGTATTTTGCAGCAGTCTGTCATTCTGAGCTTGGAAAAGCTCATGTATGGCAGGAATGACCATGCCATCTTCCAGTGTGTATTCCTTGTCGCCTCTGTAATGGTAGCGGGATTCGGTGATGACTCCTCTCTTTACCAGTCTGTTGAACGTCATAGTAAACACGTCTTGCTCTATATGCCGTTCCACAGCCCGTAGAAAAGTCTTTCTTTGGAAATACTCTCCCGAGAAATAAGCCATTACCATTATAAGTGTCTGTTCTGAGGTTGGGAGGGTGGAGAAATCAATCATGGGTAATGTAGGATGATTAATATATGTAATGACAAGTAGCTATTGAGCTGCTGCCAGATTCTGTCACAAAGATATTCCAGATTGTCCGAGACTCACAGAAAAAAAAGGATCTTAAGGTGGGGGACAGTATTTGCTGGTGTGTTGTGGAATGAAATGGAACGGAGTTAAGGGAGTTGTGTCCATACCTTTCATTGCTGATAGAGGTCAGCATTGACAGTATATTGGGCATGACTCCCTTAACTTCAAAATTCCTTTGGTTCTGAAGTAAGAGTAACTTTACTTTTCTTTTTCGGCAATCGCCTGTTTGATGAGTCCTTCCAGCTCCTCGGCAAGCTCGGGGTTGTCCTTAATCATTGTCTTGGTGGCATCACGTCCCTGTGCGAGCTTCGTGCCGTTGTAGCTGAACCAGCTGCCACTCTTTTGGATGATGTTGTATTGAACGCCCAAGTCAACGATCTCGCCAATCTTGGAGATGCCCTCACCGAAGGTTATCTCAAACTCAGCCTTGCGGAAAGGAGGAGCCACCTTGTTCTTCACAACCTTCACGCGCACCTGGTTTCCGATAATCTGGTCGCCGTCCTTGATGCTTGTGACGCGGCGGATGTCAAGGCGGACAGAACTGTAGAACTTCAGTGCGTTGCCACCCGTGGTTGTCTCGGGATTGCCGAACATCACCCCGATTTTCTCACGCAGCTGGTTGATGAAGATGCAGCAGGTGTTGGTCTTTGAGATGGTGGAGGTGAGCTTGCGCAGTGCCTGGCTCATGAGCCGTGCCTGCAGACCAACGGCGGATTCGCCCATGTCGCCCTCTATTTCCTTCTTTGGGGTGAGGGCTGCAACGGAGTCGACCACAAGGATGTCGATGGCAGACGAGCGGATAAGCTGGTCAGCTATCTCCAAGGCCTGCTCGCCGTTGTCCGGCTGTGAAATCCAGAGGTTGTCAACGTCCACCCCAAGTTTCTCTGCATAGAAGCGGTCAAAGGCATGCTCGGCATCAATGAAGGCTGCGATGCCACCCTGTTTCTGCGCCTCGGCAATGGCATGGATAGCCAGTGTCGTCTTACCGGAACTCTCCGGACCGTAAATCTCAATGATACGGCCGCGTGGATAGCCACCTACACCAAGTGCGGTGTCAAGGGCAACGCTGCCCGTCGGGATTACCTCTACGTTCTCAATCTGTTCGTCGCCCATACGCATGATGGACCCTTTACCAAAATCTTTCTCTATCTTCGACATTGCAGCCTGCAATGCTTTCAGTTTTCCTTCGTTTGCTTCTGCCATAGTAGCATCCCCCAATCTCTCCGGAGGAGAGCTGTATCTCGTGGGGGTACGAGTCTAAGACAATCTCTCACTACGTGTGGAGAGCGAGATGAGTGTCAGTTGATTAATGATGAATAATGGGTACGTGATATTTGTAAGTCCTGTCTCCCTCCTTTTGGAGTTTTTCTACAGTTCCAGGTCTCCGCCGAACACCTCGTGCCAAGGCAGTCCCTGTTCGTTGAGTACCTGCAGGAACGGGTCCGGATTGAAGTCCTCCACGTTCCATACACCTGGCTTGCGCCAGAGTCCCTTGAGGAACATCATCGCACCCGCCATTGCCGGAACTCCCGTCGTATAACTTACGCCCTGCATGCCTGTCTCGTTGTAGGCATCCTGGTGGCGGCAGTTGTTGTAGATGTAGTAGGTCTGCTCCTTTCCATCCTTGATGCCCCGGATGCGGCAGCCAATGGAAGTCTCGCCATCGTAATTCTCGCCGAGATCCTGCGGATTGGGCAGCACGGCCTTGAGGAACTGCAATGGCACAATCTTGACTTTTGCGGTCTTTCCGCTTCCATCTGCCAATGGAGCCTCATACTCAATCTCGTCGATACGGCTCATGCCGAGGTTCTGTATGCAGTCAAGGTAGGTGAGGTACTGCTGGCCGAAGGTCATCCAGAAACGGGCGCGCTTGATGGTCGGGTAGTTCTTCACGAGCGATTCCAGCTCCTCGTGGTGCATGAGGTAAGAGTCACGTGGCCCGATGTTGGGGTAGGTGAGGTCCTGATGCACTGCCAGCGGTTCGGTCTCAATCCATTTGCCATCCTCGTAATAGAGTCCCTTCTGGGTAATCTCACGGATGTTGATTTCCGGATTGAAGTTTGTGGCGAAAGCCTTGTGGTGGTTGCCGGCATTGCAGTCGACGATGTCAAGGTAGTGAATCTCGTCAAAGTGATGCTTGGCAGCGTATGCGGTGTAAGCCTGTGACACTCCTGGGTCGAATCCGCAGCCGAGGATGGCCGTCAGTCCGGCCTTCTCGAACTTGTCCTTGTAGGCCCACTGCCAGCTGTACTCGAAGTGCGCCTCATCCTTTGGCTCATAGTTGGCCGTGTCAAGGTAGTTGCATCCGCAGGCCAGGCAGGCATCCATGATGGTGAGGTCCTGGTAAGGCAAGGCGAGATTAATCACCAGTTCCGGCTTGAACGAGCTGAAGAGGGCCTTGAGCTGTTCCACATCGTCAGCGTCAACCTGTGCTGTCTTGATGTCGGCCTTGTATCCCTTGTCGTGGATAGCCTTCACCAGCTCATCGCATTTCTCCTTGCGGCGGCTTGCAATCATAAACTCCGTGAAGACGTCCTGGTTCTGGACAATCTTGAAAGCGGCTACGGTAGCCACGCCACCTGCGCCAATCATTAAAACTTTTCCCATAGTCTGAAATCCACCCCTTTCCCTCTTTTGGGGAGGGGGCATTGACATGCCCTGTAGGGGGTGTTCTTGTTTATTGTTGTTTTTTATTTGTTTCCTGTCTTTCTGTCAATCTCGGCGGATGAGATGCCCAGGGCGTGCATGAGCGAGTAGCCGAGAATCGCCTGCTTGAAGTTGCCGCCCTCAAGGGGCTGCATGGCAAAGAGCGTGATGTGCTTTTGCTCGTCATCCGCATCTCTCAGGGTGTTCCTGATGGGGTGGAGTGTGTCGTTGTCCTCACCGTCCGGCACAATCATGATCCTCCTTACCTCCTCGTGGCTGAGAAGCGTCTTCAGGAGGTCGAGCAATACCTCTTCCTTGTTGCTTGCCTCCTCTCCGGTGGGTATGGCATTGATGATGAACTCGCCGAGCTGTGGATCCTGGAAAGCCTGTCCGTTCAGCTCACTGTCGTATCCGGCGGGGGCGAAGTTCTCCAGCTTGTGGTTCTTTCTGTCGTGCAGGAGTATGACCTGTGTCTCGTGTTCTCCAGGCTTCAGCCGTCCGTCAAGGGCGATGTCCACAATCCATTGGCTGAGGTCAGCAGCAGGGATGCGGCGGTTCAGCATCCGCTCAAAGTTGACGATGAGGTCGAAGGTCACACGGTCTATGTAGTCACCATCTGCGATGATGATGTTTTCGCTCCATTTTATGTTCTGTGCTTCTTGTGCGTTCATAGCCACAAAGATACACTAAATCGGGCGAAGTGCAAAATAAAAGGATTGTTTTTTGGCAGTAGGGGGATGACAGTTGCCGATTCGTAGTCGTGGCTGTCAGCTGATGGGCATCGTCCCCTGTGTGTGGGTGAGGGGCTGCAGGCCTGTGGATGGGGGTGCCCTGACATGGAAAACCAATGTTTTTATGAATGTCCTTACGCGTATGGAAGAATTTATTTACACGTAGGAAAATATTTCTCTACGTGTAAGGACGAATTTCCTTACGTGTAGAGAATTTCAAGGTTGGGCTGGGGGGCGATGCGAGAAGCTGTTGTTTGAGGTGTGTCTGCAGCCATGTCCCAGTTCGATAGGCTGTCTGTCCGGCTTATGGGCCAGCCATAAACAAAGCCGCCCAGTGCCCATAGGCACCAGGCGGCTTATATGTGATTTGTCAATTCTTTACAGGTTTACAAGCTCAATGACCTTCTCTACAGCGGCATTGAGCCCATCGGCATCCTTGCCGCCAGCCTGGGCGTAGTGTGGCTGGCCGCCACCGCCACCCTTGATGATCTTGGCTGCCTCACGGATAATCTTGCCGGCATTCAGCTCATGCTCCTTCACCATGTCGTCACTGAGCATGATGGAGAGCTGGGGACGGTTCTCATGGACAGAACCAAGTACGCAGACGAGTTTCTCCGGTATGGCCTCACGCACCTTGAACACGATGTCCTTGGCTGATGCCGGGTCAACAGGAAGAACCGCCTTGACCACGTTCACACCATTGACCGTCTGCACACGCTCGGTCAGGCCCTTGGCGGTGCGGTCGACAGCCTGCTGGCGGAAGCTCTCAACTTCTTTCTTCATGGCATCATGCTCCTCAACATACTTTGTGAGGACTGCCTTCAGATCCTTGGCATTGTTGAACATGGCCTTGAGGTCACGCAGGGTGTCTTCGAGGGCATAGATGGCTTTCTCGCAGGTTTCCCCAGTCATGGCCTCGATGCGGCGCACACCGGCAGCGACGCTGCTCTCGCCTACAATCTTGAAGAAGCCAATGCGGCCCGTTGATGTGGCATGGATACCGCCGCAGAACTCGCAGCTTGGTCCGAAGCTGACCACACGGACCTTGTCGCCATACTTCTCCCCGAAGAGGGCCACGGCCCCCATCTTCTTGGCTTCTTCCATAGGCATGTCGCGATGCTCGTCAATAGGATAGTCCTTGCGGATCATCTCGTTCACCATCAGCTCCACCTGCCGCAGTTCCTCATCAGTAATCTTCTGGAAGTGGGACACGTCGAAGCGCAGCGTGTCAGGGCTGACGTATGATCCCTTCTGCTCGGCATGGTCGCCCAGAACCTGCTTCAGCGCATAGTCCAGCAGGTGGGTTGCGGTGTGGTTGGCGGCTGAGGCATCACGTTTGTCAGTGTCAACGCAAGCCATGAAGTCAGCCTCAACGTTCCTCGGCAGTTCCTTGACGATGTGTATGCTTTGGTTGTTCTCACGCTTGGTGTCGATGACGCTGATGGTCTCGTCCTCGCTGACCAGCACTCCCTGGTCACCGACCTGTCCGCCCATCTCGCCATAGAATGGTGTGTGGTCGAGTACCAGCTCAAAGAAGCTGCTCTTCTTCTGTGTCACCTTGCGGTATCGGAGGATATGGCACTCGTATTCAGTATAGTCATAGCCGACAAACTCCTGCTCGCCTTCCTTCAGCACAACCCAGTCGCCATTCTCAACGACGGCGGCATTGCGGGCACGTGCTTTCTGCTGTGCCATCTCCTCGTTGAACTGTTTCTCGTCAACGGTGTAGCCATTCTCCCCGCAGATAAGCTCGGTCAGGTCGAGTGGGAAGCCGTAAGTGTCAAACAGGCGGAAAGCCTCCTTGCCGTCAAGCTCGGTCTTTCCGTGCGCTTTCAGCTCGTCCATCGCACCGTTGAGCAGGGAGATTCCCTTCTCCAGTGTGCGGAGGAAAGAGTCCTCTTCCTCTTTCATCACACGTGCAATCAGCTCACGCTGTGCGGCAAGCTCGGGGTAAGCCTGCCCCATCTCGTGTACCAGCACATTGAGGAGCTTGAACATGAATGCCTCCTTTTGGTCGAGGAATGTGTACGCATAGCGTACGGCACGGCGCAGGATGCGGCGGATGACGTAGCCCGCCTTGGCATTGCTTGGCAACTGGCCATCGGCAATGGAGAAGGCCACGGCGCGCAGGTGGTCGGCCACGACACGCATGGCGATGTCGACCTTCTGCTCCTCATTGGTGCCTTCGCCGTTCGGGCCCTCAGGGAAGGTGTGGTGGTAGGTCTTGCCTGACAGCCGTTCAATCTCAGCAATGACCGGCGCGAAGATGTCGGTGTCGTAGTTGGAGTTCTTTCCCTGCATGAGTCGAACCAGCCGCTCGAAGCCCATGCCCGTGTCAATGACGTGCATCTTCAGTGGCTCCAGGCTGCCGTCAGCCTTGCGGTTGAACTGCATGAAGACCACATTCCAGATCTCAATGACCTGCGGGTGGTCCTTGTTGACCAGCTCCTCGCCAGGCACCTTGGCCTTTTCTTCCTCAGTCCGGAAGTCGATATGAATCTCCGAGCAGGGACCGCAAGGACCTGTGTCGCCCATCTCCCAGAAGTTGTCATGCTTGTTTCCGTTCACGATATGGTTCTTTGGGAAGTGCTTCTCCCAGTAGCTGGCAGCCTCATCGTCCCGGCTGATGTTCTCTGAGGGATCACCCTCAAATACGGTGACATAGAGGTCCTTCGGGTCAAGGTGCAGCACATCGACCAGGTACTCATAGGCATAATCGATTGCCTCCTTCTTGAAATAGTCGCCGAAACTCCAGTTGCCGAGCATCTCAAACATGGTGTGGTGGCTCAGTGCGGCATCGCGTCCCACCTCCTCCAGGTCATTGTGCTTGCCGCTCACGCGCAGGCACTTCTGCGAGTCGGTACGACGTCTGGGGTTCGGTTCCTTTGTTCCGAGGATAATATCTTTCCACTGGTTCATACCAGCATTGGTAAACATCAGCGTAGGGTCGTCCTTGATAACCATGGGGGCGGACGGTACGATGACGTGTCCCTTCGACTCAAAGAATTTCAAGTATGAGTCGCGGATTTCGTTTGCTGTCATCATCTTATTTTGATTTTAATTCTAAATTTCGCTTAAAAGTGTTGCAAAGATACTGACTTTTGAGTATTTTTGCAAACAATTAAGCTGCTGAATACGCAAAAACTTGTGTTTGCGGAAGCCCCCTTGGGCTGTTTGGGCGGCATGACAGTGTAAATGATTGATATAAAAGTAACTAAACATGGCAGAGAATCCGCATAAACTGTATTATTCTATCAAGGAAGTGGCACAGCAGATTAACGTGACGGAGAGTCTGCTCAGATACTGGGAGACAGAGTTTCCGCACCTCCGTCCGAAGACGACGGGCAACCGTGTGCGCCAGTACACGGAGAAGGATATTGAGCAAATCAAGGTCATCTACAACCTTGTGAAGGTGCGTGGCTTCAAGATTGCGGCTGCCCGCAAGATGCTGCAGGAGAACCGCAGCGGTGCCGACAAGAGCCAGAAGGTCATGGAGACGCTCATGTCAGTGCGTGACCAGCTGAAGGATCTCAAGAAGCAGCTGGACGGCCTGGTGTAGAAATGGCTGCCCAGCTGTTTCCCATATAAGTGACAAATAGGATTAAGCGACATAAATAGGGGCATACCGTCTTGTGCGTCACAGTCTGGTCAGGCCAGGTATACAAAACGATATGCCCCTTGTTGTGTTCGGTCTGGGCTTTTGTCCGGAGGCGGGTGTTGCTTGCCGTGCAAGTCAGGTTGCCACTTTTGTCAGGCCGCCGAGCATAGTCTGACAACGCATGGAATTACCCCAATGCCTCAGGCATGGTGCCAGGTCGTGTTTCATTGATTTCCGCCCATTGATGCCGCCTTCACTTCAAAGTCAACAGCAGAATTGTCTGTATCAATGAAGTTACGCCCGTCATTCTTGCGGAAGAGGGCTTTCCCGGCATAGAGGTGTATGTCCTCATTCCGTCTCTTCCGTACACCCCGGTAGCCTTTGTCAAGTTTCTCTGAGATGTTATATGCCTTGAATTCCTCTTCAGGGCAGATAGACACGGCATCAATCACCCAAGCATTGGGAATTTTCACGCAGGTGCCCTCGTCCATCTGATGGCTGTGGCTGCTGCCCTCCATGGCGACATAAGTGTGCCGGAACTCATCCTTCGAGAGTGAATCGACTGGTGTGCCGAGCCTGATGATCGCAAGTGCTGAGGAGTTGATGGTTGAGTTCATGAAGCTGGAGCAGGATGGGTTGGAGAATTCATCGTCCTTCACTATCGGGAGCATGTTCGGGATGGTGTTGTCATCCTCCAGTTCATCCCACTCGTCCATCATCTGCTCCTTGGTCATCCATTCAAAATCGGGGTGTGACAGGTCGTATGAGTTTGGGTTATTGCCAACGATGGCATCCTCACGTTCAAGCTGGTGGTTGAGTGCGGCGGCAGTGATAAGGACAGACTGTCCGGGCTCTATGGGGTAATCCTTTCCTGTGCCTGGAAACTGCACCATGTTGTTGGTACAGAAATTCTCCTTGATAACCTTGCGTGTGTCACCAGAGAACTGCCAGTTCACCCCGCTTGAGAAGGCTGAGGTTGCCAATGCCAGTCCATCCAGATATATTCTTTCCTTGGACGGATTGACTATCCTGATGTAGCTGTCATAGGTATAGGGCAGCGAACGGATCTTCTTGCCCTCACCGTAGGTTATCTCCGTCCCAGCATAACATATCTCCTGCAGCAGCAGGTGCTTGATTTCTGTCCTCTTGTCAGGGACGGGCAGCTTGCCTCCAGGTGTTGAGTCCTCCGCAATTTCCGTTCCTTGGCAACTTGCCAGTGCCATGAGTGCTGTAGCCATGTAGATGGCGTTTTTCAATCGTCTGTTCATTTTCTTCTTGTTTATTTATAATTGTTTGTAGAATAGCTTTCTATAAGAACCATGAGCCGTACCCCAGTCCGCCGCCATTGCCATGTACCTTGATGTTCTTTACCAGCTCGAAGGCGGCTCTCACGTCTTTCCCCATACCAATCTCACGGGCAATGCTGTAATAGTAAGGTTCATAGGCATCAGGGTTGGTTGGGTCACTGTCAAAGGAACTGGCATATACTTTCATGGGCAGGTTGAAGCGTATCACTTCCTTCCATCCTGATGTCTCCTTCGGGGCGAAGAAATCGGCACACATGTACTTGCGCAGCTTGGTCTGCTGATCCTCAGGAAGCAAAATCACGCTTTTTTTCCCTTTTGCACACTTCATCACCCTTACAGCCAGGTAGAACTGAGGTAGCAGATAAGTGTTACGGCGATAGGTCAGTCCATTTGTCAGTTTCATTGGCCAGGGGAGGGGCGACTCGGTGTTATCAAACCTCAGATGCCCTTTCAGCCCAACGCAGTCTTTGTCGGAGTCTTTGGCTGTATGGAAATCTGTACGGGAATAGGGCGGAAGCAGGCGGATATTGAAGAGGTCACGCACACCATCGCCCATGTCGTCATGCGTCCATGTGTCACGATAGACGTAATCGAGCAGTTTTGGGGTCATCTCACGGCGTTCCTCAAAGCTGTCCTTGCCATCGAATGAGGCCGCGGGTACTGGCGGAAGGGGATTGCCATCGCCGTCACTGCCATGATAGCGGACATCCATCACGCTGTAGGGCTGTCCTTTATCATCGACATCGCTGACGGTGAAGAATATCTGATACTGGTCTGATTGGTTAAGAATAGCATCGTTGATGAGTCGCCCATCCCTGTCGAAGAAATAGAGGCACAGCCCCCACAGCTTACTTTTACCACCTATTATACGGAGGTATGCGGGCCCTTCTCTTCCCTCTTCTTTCTCAATGGCGGTGGCAGTACTTTCCCTGTCAGTCTCAACCTTGATACCATCAGGGGTGTTGTGGATGATGACGAATTCCTCCTGTTTCCACGGTGCATCCTTGTAGACATAGTTGCCGTGCATCTTACCGTTTCCATGTGGGTGTCCTTCTTTAATCATTACCAGACAGGTAGCCCAGTTGGCAAAGGCTCCTGTAGCATCAGGGTTGGGCAGGTTGGCATTGGTGACTACAGGAGCCTTGTAGAGGTCGGCACTTGTCGTAGGTGTTTTAAGCTGCTTGAGAGGGTTCTCGTTGTCATCAACCGTCACGTCGAAGAATACGAAGTCATTGCAGGAGCATAAGACAGTCAGTAGGATTATCAATACAGGCAGGGGTGCTAATGTTTTTTTCATCATTTTTGTTTATCTTACATTATTACGTGTGGCATGCGCCTGAAATATGTTGTTCCGCCCCAAAGCATTTCCCGCAGGTCGTCTTCTTGAGCGTTGGGATAGAAACGCTGAATGGCTCTCAGGCATTGTGTGTGATTGGCATCGGCATCAGCAATGACACGGAAGGGGATGGGGTAGTCTATGTCAAAACTGTTCCATGCTGGCGATATGTCATTGAAGGCATGCGTGCGTGGCCTCATTCCTTCAATATATTTGCCATGTGACGTGATTATATGACAGATGCATACGCGCATTTGGAAGCAGATGTCAGCCTGGTGGAAGCACAGCATTCCCTTGAACCCCAGGGCATCGATGGGCTCTCCGGCATTGAGGCTGCGCTTCTGATGCAGTCGGATGACGGTTGTCCCCGTACGTATGCGCCCCAAATCGTCATAACCTGACAGCTCCTTTCCCAAAGTCTCTTCCACTGGGTCGGTGTCTCTATATTCATAGGAGAATATCTCATTTGTCAGTCCGTTCAGCTGGGCTATGTCAATGGTGCGGAAAAGGCGGTAGTTCTGTCCGTCTTTCTCTACTATGTTCTCTGCCTCTTTCTTCATTGCGGCCTCTGAGGCCATCACAGCCAACGGCAGGTCATAGTGCAGTTGGTTAGCTCTGTGGTTGTCAATCGGAGCATAGATTCCGCTTGGAGAGTAACGGGTCGCTTGAACACGCTGCCCCGTGTCGTCAGTATCATAGAGGTAGCGGTCATAGTATAGGCTGTCAAGCGTCATGGGATAAGTGAGTGGCTTGTTGCCGTCAAGCGTATAGTTCTGAATGGTGAAGAAGTGCTGGTGTACAGTGAGTGTTGATTCTTCCTCATCCTCGGGATCATAGTTGGAGAACTGATGATTGATGAGCTGGCCGTTCACATCGTAGTATTTTAATTCCAGCGCGTAAAGGAATTCCCTGCTTTTCACGACATCAAAAGCCTTTCGTGGAGAAGTGATGGATATATTGCCTTGGATGTCCTTGCTGAAATTTATCTCCTGATAGACTGGTATGGGTGTGACACTCTGGCTAATGTCGTATGCAGTGTAGGTTCCGTTGTCGTTTAGTTGAGACAACCGCAGGATGGCCTGCACGGAATGAATCTGCTCATGTCCCTTTACTATATGCTCAATAGATGCAGGCGGAGCCTTGACCAGTGATTTCATCAGGTCGCCCAGCTTGTCGTCAGAGCAGCTCCAGGTCAGGAGCAGCCCTATCAGTGGTAGAAAGTTTCTTGTATGTCTCATTCTTTTGTCGTTAGAATTTTATGATAGTTCTCAGTGTGAATTGCGCTCCACGGGCATGTGCGTAGAAGCGGAAGCGGTCGGTGTATTCCTTGTAGAGGTTGTTGGTTATGTTGTCGCCCAACAGCATCAGCTTCATGCTGCGCCCGTGTGGCAAGTCCACTGTCAGCTCTGCTGAACCCTTCAGCAGGGCATATGCTGGAGGCGAATCGGGTACGAGGTCTTTTTCCGGGTCGAAGTGGCGTTGCTTGGTGACATAGGAGCCTTCGAGGGATAAGGCTGCGTGCCAGTTGTTCTGCCGTCCGAGATCCACAGCGTAGTTGAGTCCCATGCCATAACGGTCTGATGGCATGAATGGCAGCCAAGCCCCCTGGCTCACGTTGCGTGCGTTGATCCATTCGCCTTTGGCTGAGAGTGTGAATCCCTTTATAGGCACGACACAGGCTGTGAGATCTCCTCCGAGGAAGCGGGCATTGTCCTGTTCATAGATGAACTTCGGGTACTTGCCCGTCGGGTGGTTATGAAAACGGTCCAGTCCCTGGCCTATGTTGTCATAGATGTAGTTGTTCACGTACTGGAAGAAGATACTTGGCTCTATGGATAACCACTTGTTATGGTACTTCCCGCCTAATACCGTCTTGTAGCCATGCTCGGATGTGAGCTTCTTATTGCCCACTACCCAGTAGATTCCGTGATGCAGTCCTGTGGCATACAGTTCGTTGACATCTGGCGGACGCCATGCCCAACCAAAGTTGATACGTGCCTCAAGATTGTTATTGAACTGATAATGGGTCGCAAGCATACTGGTGAAATTTCGGTACAGGCGGAAGCCGCTGAAGTATTTGAAGCTTTGCAATGCCGTGTAACCATCCACACTCATGGCACGGATATCATAACGTATGCCTGCAGAGCAGGTCATTTTGTGGAAAGTTGCCTTGTGCATGGCAAAGACCCCCGTGGTCAAGGCACTGTAGTTGGGGATGAAAGCTGGTTGTTTTGTACCGGGAATGTTATGGTTGCGCTGGTACATAGTCGTGAGACCAACCTGGGAGTGCATGCAGAAAGGCTTCCATTTCCCATCCCATACAACCTCTGAGCTGTAGGTACTCAGCTGAAGGTCCTGTACAGGTAGCCAGCTGTATTTTTCCTGCTTACGGTTCTCAAACTCCTCGCGTAGGTTGTTTTGGTAGGATAATTTCAGTGCAAGGCTTTGACTTTGACTGAACACATATTTCATCTCACCCTTCAGTGTGAGATGTTGTGACTGTTGGAAAGGTGGCTTGATTCGATAGGAAAAGGGGTGGATAGACTCCTCATCAGGACGACCAGCCTCAAAACGGGCCAACAGCTGGTTGATGTCTGAAATGTTGCTGGCATAGTAGAACCCGTCACGTGAGGAATACAGGCTGGCAAAGAGTGTTGCAGTTAGTCTGCGGCTATGGTATCCTATAAGACTGGAGAGACTGATGCGGCTATACCCCGTGTTGTTCAGCATATAGTCTGCCGTATGGTAGTCTCCCGCCCTTTGATATAGTCCGTGCAGCCGCAGCCCGATGTTGCGGTAGCCCATCTCCACTGACCCGGCACCGTCAAAGCCCTTTCCGTTACAGGAGTAGCCCATGTTGATGGTTCCGTTCACCTTCAGACTTTGGTTGCCATAAGGCAGCGGAGCCTGGTTGAATAGTACCACACCGCCCATAGCCCCGTATCCATAGCGAACAGCCTCTGCTCCTTTGATGACCTCAATGATACTTGCTCCTGTGTGGTCAATTTCTGGTGTGTGGTCATCTCCCCAGCTCTGGCTTTCCAACCGTACACCTTCATTAATCAATAGGATACGGCTACCGTACATACCTTGTATGACGGGTTTGGCGATTGTACTGCCAGAACTGATGCTGCTCATACCTGGAACAAGCTCAAGAAGGTGTCCGAGGGAGAGAGCGGAATATTTCTCCAACACTTTCCTGTCTATTGTCACCGCTTGCTGCAGAGTATTGGTGTGCTTTTGCAGGGTGCTTACGGTCACATTGCCCAACATGTTCACCGACTCCTTCAGTAGGATGGTAAGTCCAGTGACCTTCCCCGTAGGATAGCTGCGGTCTGCGATTTCCTCATAGCCAATGGCTCTTACCGAGAGGGTTATCAGGGGTGAGGACACATTGGGAAGGGTGCAGGATCCGTTTTCATCGGTGACATAGAGGCTCTTTCCACATTTTATCACTGCACCAGGAACTGGCTCTTTGGTCAGTTCCTCAGCTACTTTGACACGCAATCCGTTCCGTGGCTGTGCCAAAGTGATTGTCGCGCTGTAGAGGAGGACGATGAAAAAACTCAGGGAGAGTCGTAAGGTTTGTCTCATTGTCTTAAAAATCAGGTTGTAAATACTGTTTATATTATATGTGTGATGTGGGTCTTTTATCTGAGTCCCTCCACCTGACAGGATTTTTCCTAAGTTAGGGAGTGGGCATGACAGGATAAGAGAATGATTTTATCCCAGTACTGACTCATAGCCTGTTCTGGTCCTATGACTTACAGCAAAAGCCTGACAGCTGCAGGCTGTTTGCAGTTAATTTGTGCTGAAAGGTTTGCAGACTAAGCTCAGCCAATTATGATCTTACTCATTATGTAGATTTCGAGTGCAAAGGTAGGAAGACAGTGGAAATATTGCAATACTCAATTTAAGGTATTTTCCATCTCTGTATAATCAGCATGTCAGCACGTCTATGAGTGCTGCTGTAATATAATAAGGTGATATGGAAAACCCTATGATACATGTTCTGTACTTGTCTCACCATAAGTAGGGAAGACGAGTGGATAGGCGGGATTGTCATTGGTCAGGTATGGTGTGATTCAAATTTATGCTGACATGATAAAATTGATGCAAGGGGAGTCCTTGGTTGCCTGGGAACTGTAACGTTGTCATTAAAACAAAGGACGACTGACAAGCACTGCCAACCTGTCGTGTGCGACTGAGAAGCGTCCTGCCGCCTGTCAGTTGGCATTTATCTTGCAGCGGCATGAGTATAATCAACTATATGAAGAAAGGAAAACAGACAATGAAGATAAGGAAAGTCATAGAGAAAGTACAGGGTGTACGGGCTACTGACGGCGCAGGAGTAAGCCTGGTGAGAGTGCTGGGGCACGATAATGTATATAACTTTGATCCCTTTCTGATGCTCGACTCGTTTGACAGCGAAGATCCAAGGGATTATCAGGCTGGGTTCCCGACCCATCCACACCGTGGTATAGAGACTGTAAGCTATATAGCCAAAGGAAGCATGACGCATGGCGACCACCTGGGAACCAGGCAGACAATCAGCAATGGTGAGGCGCAGTGGCTCACGGCTGGCTCAGGGGCTTTCCACTCTGAATTGCCGGCAGGTGACAGCCTTTTGGGGCTGCAGTTCTGGCTCAACATGCCCAAGAATGCTAAGATGAAAGCCGCTCCAGCGTATCACGGAATAACACGTGATGAGATTCAGGAGTTTCCCTTCAAGGGTGGAATGCTCCGCCTGATTACCGGAGAGTATGAGGGGCATAGGGGCTGGCAGGGTAAGTATCTTCCCCTTGATTATTATGACATCCACTTGGATGCCCATGCCAGCATCACACTAAAGGTGAAGGAGGAGAATACGGTGATGTTGTTCACGCTTGTAGGCGATGTGGTGTCAGGTGGCAGCAGTGTGCCCGAGAAGACGGCTGCGCGGCTGGGGGAGGGTGATTCTGTCACCATTGAGGCAGGAAAGGATGGTGCTGAGGTGATGTTGATGTCAGCCCCTCCAACAGGAGAGCCCATCGCATGGTATGGTCCCATCGTGATGAATACGCAGAGTGAGCTGCGGACTGCCCTACGTGAGTTGAATGATGGGACATTTATTAAGCAGAAAATTGAATATTCAGACATTTGAAACAGCACAAGATGATGGAAATAAAACAGACAGAGCAAGGCCAAGGCGGTCTCTTTGAGGCATATGAGGGTGAGGAGCGCATGGGCTATATGTCCTATGAATGGGAGGATGACAGCCGGTTTGCCATCACCCATACCGTTGTGGAGCCATCCCATCAGGGAAAGGGTATTGCTGCGGCACTGCTGGACAGTGCCGCTGATTATGCCCGTGAGAATGGCAAGAAGATCCATGCCGTATGCTCCTTCGTGGTGGCAAAGTTCCGAAGGTCGGCCGCCTATGATGATGTGAAGGCATTTTGATGCAGCGGCTGACCAGGCTTCCTTGTTAGCGGAACCCGAAATAAAGGTATAAATTACCAAGATTGCGGTATGGTGTCTTATGGGTAATATGCCTAACTTTGTAGGGTAATCCTGGTGATGCCGTCAGGCATACCAGTAAGACATTCCCAAAAACCAGATAGATAAGATATGAAGAAGATTATTGCGATTGCTTTGTTCCTGGTCTCTGTAGCCAGCCAGGCGCAGATCACCATCAACATCCGTTACAATGCACCTGACGGTAATGCCCTCAAATATATGGAGGAAATGACCAGGACCGGACTGGCCGACTCCATCAGGGCCATCCCTGGCTGCCTGCTTTATGACTATTTTATTCCTCAGGACAATCCACAGGGTGTGCTGCTCATTGACCGTTGGGAAGATGAGGCCGCCTTGCGCCGGTATCATCAGTCGGCTGTCATGAAGCAGGCTGAGGCTCTTCGTGCCAAGTACAGGCTGGAGCGGAAGGCGGAGGTGTTCACCCCCATGCGTCCGTCTCTCAGCGGTCAGTCAGCAGTCAGTCCCGACAGCTCCATGATTGTGCGGATCAGCGAGATCGAAGTCTACCCGAAATATCTGAAGGAATACCTGGAGTTTGCCCATAATGTGGGTGCCACCTCCGTAAGGGAAGAGCCGGGAGTCATCTGTATCTACCCCATGCAGCAGCTGCGGAATGACTGCCGGATACGCATACTTGAGATCTATGCCTCACAGGAGGCATACCAGCACCACATCCGGACGGCTCATTTCCAGGCCTATAAGCAGGGAACGCTTCACATGGTGAAGCACCTTGACCTTGTTGACATGCGGCAGATGGCACCTGAGAGTCTGCCGCTCATCTTCAGGAAAGTGCAGCAGTAGGCGGGCTGCAGTCTGCCCGTTACGCAAGAGACGGCAGAGCGGGACCGCTGCCCCAACTCTGCCGTCAAGAGAGAATTTATATTTATTGCTATCCTTTGAGTGGACTTGTAGGGCCGTTCCGCCCTTTTGTTGTGTTCTGACAAGTCCAGCCTAAGGAACACTTGCAGCACCTTGGTTGTCTCCTGCCCGTTGTTTCTTATCCCATTCCTCTTCTACTTCCTCAATGCTGATCCCCAGCAGGCGCATCTCACGGAAGAGGGCGGGGAGAGTCTGCGAGCGGAAAGTCCTGCGTCGGGTAGCCATGATTTGCTCCCGTGCGCCAGCTGCGACGAAGTAACCTAATCCGCGACGGTTGTAGATTATCTCCTCGCGGGAGAGCAGGTCGTAAGCCTTAACCGCTGTGTTGGTGTTCACCTGCAGCGTGACAGCATACTCGCGGACGGAGGGGATGCGGTCGTCAGCCTTGTATGTCCCGGCTATGATCTCATCGCAAAGACGGTCAGCCATCTGCTCGTAGATTGCCTTGTTATCGTTAAAGTTCATAGGCTCTCCTTTCTTAAATGTTTATCCAGCGGTTGTTGATGACCTGCAGGCGGGTATAGAGCTTGTAGGCCCCCCAGTACATCAGCAGAATCAAGGCCCAGTTAAGCAGGTCGCCAATGACTCCGTCACTAAGTTGCTTGGGTATGTAAAGCTCATACGTGGTATGCACTTCCAGCATATAAGCCAGTGCAGAGACACCTGCTGCCATCAGCAAACCGATGATTATCAGGACGATGATAGCCTTCAGCCAAGGTGCTTTGCGGAAGAGCATGCCATTCAGAACGAAGAAAGAATTGACTAACAGCACCAGTTCTGATGTGAAAAGTATGGGATGTCCTTCAAAAGATTGTGAGTCAACCTGTGTCATAATGCCCAGCATGGAGGCTCTGCCACCGCTGTGAATGAGCATGGAGACTGCTTGCTGCCCTATATCGGCTGTCAGGAAGCCGGCAAAGGCAAGCATTGGAAAGACTACCAATACGAGTAAGATCCGTGCCAGGAACTTCTCCAGGTTGGTTGCAGGCAGCATACTCTCGCTGATACGGCTCTGTCGGTCTTTTAAGTCACTGATGACATAGCTGCTGTAGACCATGAAAGCTATCGCTGAAGCGACTATCATTGCGGAGAAATTGGCTGCCAGGGCAGTGGTGAGTTCCCCGTTCGTGCGTGCGGTCCATGTAAATGGGTTACAGACCATGATCCCGTAAACGAGAAAGGAACTTGCAAAGACGAGGAAAACTTGCTTGATAGCGCGTTGACGGACCATCGCAAGACGCTTCATTACCTGCAAGAAACGGTTGATATCAAACTTTTTCATACGTTGTGTCCTCCTTCTTTATTTTGTTCTTGTTGTGTTGTCCGTGATGCTGGCATTGCCTGTCACGTGCTGTTCTATCTCCTTCTGTGTTGTCCCGCTGAGACTGATGCTGGCATTGCCCAGTACCTTGACAATTGCTGCGCCTGTATTCTTGAAGATAACATCCATGTCGGCATTGCCACTGATGCCGAAGGCGGCCTTGTCAGCTGTCAGACTATTGAAGTCGACTGAGGCATTTCCCAGGATGACCACATTGAGGCCCTTGACAGTCAGCTGGTTGATGTCAATGGACGAATTGCCCCCAATACCCATGTACAGGCTATCCAGGCTCATAGGCTCAGCGATGTCGATGCTGGCATTCCCTTGCTGGACAAGCGACTTGATGTTCTTGACGGTGATATAGACATTGGCCACAGTGCCGTTGTTGGTTCCGAGGTCATTGATGTGGATGGCCCCGCTTGCCTGCTGCATGGGGACATCATCCTGGAATACGGTCAGTACACCGTCCTTCTCCGTCACCTTGATGTAAGGGAGCAGCTTTTCCTTTACTTTTATGGTCACGCCATACTTATTGCCCTGGGCGATATGTACGATGGCATTGCCGTCTAACTTTATCTGCTGAAACTCGCTCACCTTTACGGTTCTTGTCACCTCTTTGCCATAGTCGGGCTTCTTGCGGATGCAGGATGTGAGGCCGATCATGCAGATGGCGATGTTGATGATGATTGCGTTTGAGAATATCTTTTTCATTATTTTGTCCTCCTTGTTTTTATTTCAGTTTACCTGATGTGACGGCATTGAAGAGAAGTTCCAGGTTGATAGTCGTCTCGGCATCACCTTTCTGCCGTTGGCTGATGACGGCATTGCCCTGGATGGATGGCTCAGAATAGAGTACGCTGCCGTCCATCCCGTCAGGCTGGCGGAAGCCGAAGGCATACTCCTGGGTGACCTGTTCGGTCGATGCGTTGAGCAGAAACTGTGAATGGTCAAGGATGAGGATGTGGTCAAGCAGCTGCTCGATGTCATGCACCTGATGGGTGGAGATAATCAGCGAGGAGTCATCAGCCATGTTGCCTGCCACCACCTTGCGGAAGAGAGCCTTGGAGGGGATGTCAAGTCCGTTGGTAGGCTCATCCATGAGCAGGAGGTGACAGCCTGTTGCCAGTGCGAAGCTCATGTACACCTTCTTCTTCTGTCCCATTGAGAGCTGTTTCATCTTCACATCGGTGGGCATCTCGAAGTCGCCAAGGCATTTCCTCAGGGTTTCCCGGCTGAAGCGGGGATAGAAGTTCTCATGGATTTCCGTGTAGCTTTCCAGTGACATGTCAGGCAGGTTGTACTCCTCAGGCACGATGTACGTCTCCTGCAACATCTCCGGATAGCGGGATGAGGCAGTGTAGCCGTCAACCATAACGCTGCCTTTCTTGGGGCGCAGGAGGCCGGAGATGAGATAGAGCAGGGTACTCTTTCCCATGCCGTTCTTGCCTAACAGCCCGTAGATGCAGTTTCTTTCCAGTTGCAGGTTCAGTCCCTCAAACACCTTGTGCTTGCTGCCGGGATAGCTGAATGTGAGATCATTGACTTGAATCATAGTCTTTTCCTTTTTAAGGGGTTGTTGCTTTTTATGTATTTTATCTGTTGATTATCGCCCTGTTATAGTGTACTACGTTTATAGTACACTGCAAATGTATATCAATTCTTGTTTACTTGCAAATGAATTGGCAGGAAAATGATGAAAGAGGGGTGATTTTTTCTTGTTTGTTTACAAATCAGTTGCTTCCAGCGTCTTCAAGGACTGTTTTTCATGTTCAGGAATATGGTTTCCTTGCCTCTGATGGTTGCTAAGGGAAATCCCTTGTCGCTCAGGCATGGTATGACAGCTCTTGATGTCTTAGCCCTCCCTCCCCGTTTCGGTAGGGGAGGGAAGGGTACGATGACTCGTGAGGGGGGACAGAGCCTTCCCGCTGGCTGCTGTTGTGGCTTATGCCTTACCTTTTATATAGAGCTTTCTGTAGCGAGTGCCTATATTGCGCAATTTTCCATTCTCCTCCAGTTGCTTTACCAGCTTGTAGGCATACGATCTGGAGAGGGGCATCTGTCGGCAAAGGTCATTCACGGTGATGACCGGGCTCTTGGCAAAAAGGCTGTCGAGCGTCAGTTTTACCTCATCGGCTGTCGGGACTGACGATTTTCCCAGCACATCAGTCCTGTTTGTGAACTTAGTATCAGCCAAGGCCAGTCGGAACTCGGTGTCAGGATTGAATCTCACAGTCCGCACCCGTGCGTTCCGTAGACGGTGGTTGTGTGATTGCGGGTCCTCATATAGTTCCCCCTTCACACCTAACGAGAAGAAACCGATGCCCGGGAGATGCACCTTGTTGCCCATCTTCAGCTCATCGGCAATCTCGGTCTTGAGTGCCGTGATGGCTGCGGTGATGTCGGCAGGGGTAAGTGTGGTTGACTGCCCGATGCGCTGCTGGATCCGTTTCATCCCAACGGTCTCGTTCTCAACGGTGATGGCTCTGAACTCTGCGTTGTGGCGGATGGCGCCACTGGTCTTGACTAATTTGTAAAATGCTGTCATTGTCTTTATCTGATTGTTTGGTTTGAAATGTGTCTTTTAGCGGTCTTATCCTGTCCTTGTTATCCTGTATGAGGGCTGCCGGTATGCTTCTCGTCTGTTGCCATCGTAGGCTTCCGGCAGGTGTCTTTACGTGTAAGGACAGATTTCCTTACGTGTAGAAAAATATTTCCTTACATGTAAAAACGAATTTCCATACACGTATGGAAATCCGTCATCACAGTGCAAAGATAATACATTTGAGGGCGGATTGCAAGTATAAACGAGGAAAATTGAGAAATAAATCGTATCTTTGTGGGCGGGGTTGGGTGTTGAGTGTTGAATGTTGGGTGTTGAGGATTAGCGATAAAGGCTAATCTATAAAACAGCCCCATAAAGCTAACCAATAAAACAGGCCCATAAATCAAATCAATAAAATCAGATTAGATAGAATAAATCAATCATATCAGATAAACCAATCAGATAAGATAAAACAAATTATATACGGAATCAATGGAAAAGAAAATTTGGATAGCCTGTGGGCTGCTGAGCTGTGCGCTCGCCCTTCAGGCACAGACGAAAGACGGAGGCATTGACAGCCAGATGCTGCAGCAGATTCAGAAGGCTGGACTGACCACGGCCGACCGTGCCCTCTCAAATGCCATAGCGGCCAACTCGATTGATGACCTGGCGCGCAACTTCCGCAATGCCGGGCCTGTGGATACCTATTTCAGCGTGGAGACTCCTCGCCAGAGCATCCATGACCAGAAGAGTTCCGGGCGCTGCTGGCTCTTTTCAGGGCTGAACGTGCTGCGCTCACGCTTCGCCCGTCAGCATGGCGACTCTCTGCGGGTGGAGTTCTCACAGGTCTATCTTTCCTTCTACGACCAGCTGGAGAAGGCGAATCTGATGCTGCAAGGGGTGATTGACAATGCCGGGAAGCCGATGGACGACACCCGTGTGCAGTTCTTCTTCAAGAGCCCGATAGGGGATGGGGGCACCTTTTGCGGTGTGGCCGACTTGGCAGAGAAATACGGTTTGGTGCCGATGGAGGTGATGCCGGAGACGTATTCGGCTGAGAACACGTCGCGCATGGCGAGGATCCTCTCATCCAAGCTGCGGGAGTATGGCCTGGAGCTGCGCCGGATGGTGGCTGAGAAGAGGCCGAGGTCAGCCGTAAAGGCACGCAAGGCGGAGATGCTCGGCAGCATCTACCACATCCTGACGCTCTCCCTGGGCGAGCCTGTGAGGAGTTTTGAGTATGCTTTCAAGGATAAGAACGGAAAGCAGGTGGGCAAGGCAAGAACCTACACGCCGCAGGAATTCTATCAGGCTACGGTGGGTGGTCCGCTCAATGGCACGTTCATCATGGCGATGAATGACCCACGCCGTCCTTATTACAAGACCTATGAGGTGGAGTATGACCGTCACACCTATGACGGGCACAACTGGAAATATGTGAACCTGCCGATGGAGGATATAGCCCGGATGGCGATTGCCGCACTGAAGGACTCGGCAAAGATGTACTCCAGCTATGATGTCGGCAAGCAACTCGACCGTAAGCGTGGCTTCCTTGACACGGAGAACTATGACTACGGAACGCTCTACGGCACGTCTTTTCCCATGACAAAGGCTGACCGCATTGCCACCTTCGACAGTGGCTCAACCCATGCCATGACGCTCACCGCCGTCGACCTTGACGGGAATGGGCAGCCACGGAAGTGGAAAGTGGAGAACTCATGGGGGGCTGACTATGGGCAGAAGGGTTGTCTGATTATGACCAACCGCTGGTTCAATGAGTATATGTTCCGCCTGGTTGTTGACAAGAAGTACGTTCCGGAGAACATCCTGAAGGCTGAGCAGCAGAAGCCTGTCATGGTCATGCCTGAGGATCCGCTGTTCCAGGAGGATTGAAGTCCTCACTCACACAGTCATTCACGGGGAAGAGACTTTTCTCCTCCTTGTGAGTGACTGTGTTTTTTTTCTTTCCTTAACGTGATCACATTCACCTCCGGCCAGGCTCCGAACCGGAAGGGAACGGTGCCGCCCAATCCCAGGGAGACATAGAGCATGGAGCCATCCTCGGTATATTTGCCACCCCACTCGTTGTAAGCCCATTTGGCCGGCGAGAACCTGCCAATCTTCAGCTGTCCGGCATGGGTGTGCCCGGAGAGCGTGAGAGCAATGTCGGTCTTGTGCAGCACACCGCGCCTCCAGTGGGTGGGGTCATGACTCAGAAGCACCTTGAACGTGCCGCTGACCAGCCCTTCCATGGCTTTCTTCAGGTCGCCCATGTTCTTGAAAGGCGGCTGTCCAATGTTCTCAACACCTATCAGGGATATTGACTCACTCTTGTTCACTCCCTCTTCCTGCCTTATGCGCACGATGTTCACATGCTCGTTCATCAGCAGCCGCCAGCCTATTTTCTCCTGCAGGTACTCCAGCACCCGCTGGTTGCGCTTGGCTGTTGGCTCTTTGGCGAAGGCTCCTTTACGGGCCGTGCGCCTGGAGCCTGGTGTGGCTTCCATTCCGTATTCACAATAGTCATGGTTGCCCATGATGCTGAACACGCCATCGGGAGCCTTTATCTGACTGAGGTCAGAGATGAAGGGCAGCACCTCATCGGCATGCACGTTGACAAGGTCGCCTGTGAAGACCACCATGTCAGGCTTCTGCTCATTGACCACTCGCACTAATTTCCTGATGAACGATGGGTTCTGGCGGAATGTGCCGATGTGCAGGTCGCTCATCTGCAGGATACGGTAGCCGTCGAACGACTGTGGGAGCAGTGCTGACTCGCAGGTTGCCGTGCGCACGACAATCCGCCGCCAGCCAAAGAAGAAGCCGTAGATGAAGGCTGCGATCAGCAGCAGGGCGCAGATGAGGGCTGCGGCCGTTGGCAGGATGAACTGCAGAAGAGAGAATAGCAGCTTCGGCATCCCTATGCAGAGCGTCATCCCGATAAAGGTGCGCAGGAAGGTGTTGTGATAGATGCCCATTCGGAAGATGACAAACGTGGCGATGATTCCCGCTGATGGCAGGAACCAGATGGCGTTGAGCCATACGGAGTCGGCCGGCCGGATGTACCTCCACCAAATATATACATCAGGCAGGATGAGCAGTAAGGCGAAGAAGAGGGTGGGCATTAGCAGCTCCTGTAGTTTTGTTTTCATCTCTCTCTTATTGTTTGGTCTGTTGTTTCCTGTAGCCGTTGTTTTGTGTTAAGCTGCTGTTCAGCTCAATGGCACGTGACGGAATGGGGAATACAGTCGTGTGCCGGTCAGCCTCACCGGCTGTGGCTTCACGCAGGTCATACGGCAGATGGAAGCGGTCAAATCGGACGAGGTCGTTGCGCCGCCAGCCTTCCCACATCAGTTCCAGGAGCCGCTCGGCAAGGATGTTGCCAAGGGTGGCCTTCCGGTAGCCCATTCCGCTGCGGCTGCGCACGACATTCAGCTCTGCGTCGCCGTCCTCCCCGTTGCGTACCTTCGCCTCAGCTTTCATCAGCAGGACATCGGCATATCGGTAGAGGACGATGTCATTGTCGCAGCTTTTCCCATCCGAGAAGGCATTGCGGTCGACCTCATATTTTGCCATTCTTGCCCCGGCGGTCTTGATGTAAGGGCTGTAGGTCAGGTTCGCCTCCACTGCCAGTGGCATATAGACAAGTGGCTCGCCATTCTCCAGCCGTACCGTCTTGCCATCCACCCGGACGGTGTCAGAGAAGAAGTTGACGGCATAGCGGCTGTCAATGCCCTTTGCCCCATAGCCATAGGCGCGCACGGTGGAGATGGTGGCGCAGGATCCGTTCTCGGAACCAGCCGAGAGAGCATCGCCGTGGGCATAGTGGCGGGAGCGGAAGAGGTATTGGAACTGGCTCTTGTAGACCAGCTTGTCCATCGGTATGACAAAGATGTTCTCCACTGATGTCTCGTTGTGGACGGAGAAGTTGCTGGCATAGTCGCCCGCAAGGCTGAATCCGTCGGCCGTCACTTTGTCGCAGTAAGCCTGGCAGGCTTGCCAGGCATTGAGCTTCCTGCCGTCTACGGTGAAGAAGATCAGCCTGCCGTCAGGCCGCTGTCCATCGGTCCAGTCGGCATCGGTGTAGACTTCAGCATTGAGAGTCAGCTTGGCGAGGAGGAAGTTGGCCACGGAACGTGTCACCCGTCCGTAGGATTCTCCTTCCCGGTTGCTGTGTCCCTGAGGCAGGAGTGGTTCCACGTCCTGCAACTCCTTGACGATGAAGGCGAATACATCAGGGCGGGCTGTCTGGATGGCATTCCTGTCATTCTGCTTTACGGTCGTTACCAGCGGAATATTGCCATACATGTCCATCAGGTAGTAATAGAAGAGGGCGCGGACTGCTCTTGCCTCAGCCCTGTAGGCGGTGTATTGGCCGTCAGTGAGCAGGGCCTTGTGCTTGTCGATGGTGGCCAGTGCCTCGTTGCAGAAGACGACCACCTTGTAAAGATACTTCCATGTGTCATAGAGCGACTCGTCATCGGCAGCCCACGTGTGCTGGTAGAGGTTCTGCCAGAAGCCTCCGTCATACCAGTCGCCACCCCGGATGGGGATGATGGCCTCATCGGTGGTGAAGGTGTTGTAGTCATACACACCACGGTAAGTGCCTTGCAGTCCCTGGCTGTCGGAATTGCCTCCGACATAATTGTACAGTGTGGCGACAGCATTGACATAGACATCCTTGGCGGAGGTGTACACCTGCTGTTCGTCGAGGCTGTCCTTAGGATTCTCATCCAGGCAGCCCACCAGTGTGAGGAGGGGCAGGATGAGCAGGAAACGGGATATATGTCTCATAGGGCGATGGGATTTAGGAAGAAATGAAGGTCAGAACTGGATGCTTACCCCAAGGGAGTAAGTGCGGTAAGGAGGGTAGGTGCGCTTGTCGTCAATGCCCAGCGTGCTGTCAACGATATAGCTGTTGACCATTGGTGTCAGCCCGCTGTAGCTGGTGATGGTGGCGAGGTTGTTGACACTGACTGACAGGCGCAAGCCGCTGACGTACCTGCTTCTGATGGGTACGTTCCATCCTATGGTGAGATAGTCGAGATTCAGGTAGTCGCCCCGTTCCAGCCAATAGTCGGTCACGTTCTGGTCAACGATGTTGCGTGTGGGGGCTTCCCGCAGCACATTATAGTCAGGGAAGCTCGACATGTTCAGATATGACAGGGCCGTACCGTTGTAGATCTTGTGTCCGAAGGCTCCGTTCATCTGCAGTGAGACGTCGAAATCCTTGTAGCGGAAGCTGATGTTTGAGCCCAGCGTCATCTTCGGTGTCGCCTGTCCGGCAATGTACCGGTCGCCGTGGTCGCTGAGGTCTATGGTCCCGTTGCCGTCAAGGTCGGCAATGTCATACTTGTTGTGGCCATGCCCATTGTCAATGATACCCTTGCAGTGGGGCAGATAGAAGACACCCAGGGGCTGTCCGACAATCTGGTAGAGGATGTTGCTGTTGCCACCGTGGAATCCTGCGCCCGTCAGCCGTCCCATCGGGGTGATGGCTGACGCGGTCATCTCCCGCCCATTATAGTTGCCGCTGAGCGAGAGCAGCCTGTTCTTCTGCCACGATACGTTGACGTTGATGTTCAGCTCCATGTCCTTCTTGGCAATGGGGACGATGCCGAGTCCCAGCTCAAACCCGCTGTTTGACATCGATCCGATGTTTGCCAGCAGCTTGTCGAAGGCAAATGACGGTACGGGAACGTCATATTCGTAGAGCATGTCAGTGGTCTTGGAATAGTAATACTCGGCCGTGAGCAGCAGGCGGTTGTTGAGGAGGCCAAGGTCAGTACCGATGTTGAACGTGCTGCGGGTCTCCCAGCGCAGGTCAGGGTTGCTGTTGCGCAGTGTTCCCATCGTGATGGTGGGGCTGCCATCATAGGAAACCAGACCTATGGGCACTATCTGCTTGCGCGTCAGATAGGCACTGACGGCTCCCAGATTACCCGTCCGCCCGTAGCCGGTCCGCAGCTTGAGCAGGCTGATGGGGCGCACGTCCCGCAGGAAACGCTCCTTCTTGAGATCCCATGTGGCTGATACGGAGGGGAAGAAGCCCCATGTGTGGTCCTCTCCCACCATTGACGAGCCGTCAGCACGGGTGGTGAGGTTCAGCGTGTAGCGGTCGAGCAGGGTATAGGTGATTGTCCCCATGAAGGAGCCGAGGGACGGATCGGCATAGCTGCTGCCCGTTCCGCCGTAGGGGCGGACTGAGGCAGCGCCGAGGTTGTGGTAGGTGAAGTCATTGTTGGTAAGTCCTTTCACCTCTGTCCAGAAGGCGGTGCGGCGGCCCTTCTGGTATTCGGCCAGCAGGGTGGCATCCAGCTGGTGGATACCCCAGTGGTGCTGCCAGTCGAGCGAGACGTTGGCGAGCATTTCCTCAGCCTTGTGTTCTCCCCGGTAGGCCAGTCCCTGCGCCCATACCCATGTGGGGGCAAACCTGCCGTTCTCTGTGGATGTGTACGAATAGGAGCCCAGGGCTGAGAGGCGTAAGCCGTATGGGAGCTGCAGGGAGAGCTGCAGATGAGTGTTGAAGTTCAGGTTCTTCGTGTCGTTCCGCTCGTTCAGCAGGGCTTCAGGCGGGTTTATCTGCGAGGCATTCCCGTTCTTCACCCAGCTGCCGTTGAGCCTGTGATAGGGAAAGGTGGGGTTCATGGCGGCGGCTGAGTAGAAGAGAGCCTGCGGATCGAAGATGTTGTTGTCCTTCTGCGAGGAGCCGAAGACACCGAAGTCAATCTTGAGTTTCCCGTCAAAGGCAAACTGCGAGATGTCGAGCTTGGAGATGAAGCTGCTGTAGTCCTTAGTCCGGATGACCGTCTGGCCCTGCATGAAGGCGAGAGAGGCACGATAGTTCGACTTCTCTGTCCCGCCGCTGAATGCCACGTGGTGGTTGTGTACCAGCCCTGTGCGTACCATCTCCTTCTGGAAATCAGTGTCAAAGCCCTTGTCGTTACAGTCCATGCCCAAGGCGTGCGCCGCACTGATGTATTCTGCTGCATGCAGCATCTGGAGCCGTTTGTAGACGGTCTCGAAGCCGAATGTGCCGTCATAGGAGATGTGGAACGTGCCCCCGTTGCCCCGCTTTGTCCTCACCTCGATGACACCCGAGGCACCGCGTGAGCCGTACTTCGATGTCTCTGCGGCATTCTTGAGAATGGTGAAGCTCTCTATGTCGGCTGGGAAGATGGTGGAGAGCGTGGCCAGGTCGGCCGACACACCATCGATGATGACGAGCGGGTCATTGCCTCCGGTGAGCGATGTGGTGCCGCGCACACGCACGCTGTTGAGCATGGCCATCCTGTCCTGCCCGTTCGATGCCACGTTGACACCTGCCGCCTGTCCCGATAGGGCTTCGAGTGCTGAATTGACAAGTCCTTTGTTCATCTGTTTCTCGCCCACCTTGCTCATGGAGCCGATGACGGGAATGGTGTCATTGAGGGGAATCAGGGGCAGGTGCTGTGCCCTCACCGTGGTGCCTATGCCTGCTGCCAACAGGCAACAGGCTGCCAGGCGCATTATGGAGTATCGTTCAGTCATGGCGGCAATAATAGAGTTATACGTTCTTAGATTCAGCAAATATACACCTTTTTCATGAATAAAGCCATCCGTTCGGCTTTTTTTTGCTATTTTTGTTGTCGTTATCCATGAGTGTCAGTATGACACAGGCGAATCAACAACAAACTTAAATTATTACCCAAACATGAAGAATCTTATCCTGACCATGCTGATGATGGGGTTGCCCGTGGCTGGAGTGCGGGCGCAGGACATCTCGGCCGCCCCGTCTTTCAGCGAATGGCATGACCTTCAGAGGAATGCTGTCAACCGATTCCCAACCCACACTGACTTCTTCGCCTTTGCACCAGGTGAGGCGGCACCGTCGGTTGCTGGGCGCAAGGCATCGGCCAATTACCTCTCGCTGGATGGCGACTGGAAGTTTAAATGGGTGGAGGATGCTGACAGCCGTCCGACTGACTTTTTCCGTACTGACTTCGACGACTCGCAGTGGACGGCTTTCCACGTTCCCGGTATTTGGGAAGTGAATGGCTATGGCGACCCCGTCTATGTGAACATTGGCTTTGCCTGGCGTGGAAACTTCATCAATAATCCTCCCGAAGTGCCTGTCAAGGATAATCATGTGGGCTCCTACCGCCGTACTGTCTGTATCCCTGACACATGGACGGGCAAGCAGGTCATTGCTCACTTCGGCTCAGTGACATCCTGCATCTACCTTTGGGTGAATGGCAGCTTTGTGGGGTACAGTGAGGACTCGAAGGTGGGGCCGGAGTTCGACATAACGAAATATCTGAAGAAAGGCGATAACCAGCTGGCTTTCCAGGTGTTCCGCTGGTCGGATGGCAGCTATTGCGAGGACCAGGACTTCTGGCGGCTGAGCGGTGTGGCACGTGAGAGCTATCTCTACGCACGTGACCTGCACCAGCATTTGGAGGATATCCGTTTCACCCCCGACCTTGTCAATGACTACAAGGATGGGACGCTGGCCGTCAGGGTGCAGCTTGCCGGAAAGACCAGGGCTGAGCTGCTGCTGACCGATGCGGAAGGCAATGCTGTTGCCCGGCAGACCGCCAGCCCTGACAGGGAAGGCTGCGCAGAGGTGATGCTGCAAGTGGCGAATCCCTGGAAGTGGACTGCGGAGACACCTTACCTGTACAGAATGCTTGTCAGGACAGTGGATGCCAAGACAGGCAAAGCCATTGAGGAGATACCGTTCAAGGTGGGCTTCCGTAAGGTGGAGGTGAAGAATGGGCAGGTGCTGGTCAATGGGCAGCCCGTTCTCATCAAGGGAGCCAACCGGCATGAGATGGATCCTGACGGTGGGTATGTCGTCACACGGGAGCGGATGATACAGGATATTAAGATCATGAAGCGGCTGAACATCAATGCCGTGCGTACCTGCCACTATCCTGATGATCCGCTTTGGTATGACCTTTGTGACGAGTACGGGCTTTACCTCGTTGCTGAAGCCAATCAGGAGAGCCACGGATTTGGCTATGGCGATGATGCCATTTCGGGCACACCGCTCTTTGCCCGGCAGATCATGGAGCGCAACCAGCATAATGTGGGGACAAAGTTCAACCATCCGAGTATCATCTTCTGGAGTCTTGGCAATGAGACGCGCTATGGCAAGAACTTTGATGCTGCGTATGACTGGATCAAGTCGCAGGACACAAGCCGGCCTGTGCAGTATGAGCGGGCTTTGCAGGATGGATATGCTACTGACATCTTCTGCCCGATGTATTACTCACCGCGCGACTGTGAGAAGTATGCGGGGGATGCACGTTCCCTGCGTCCGCTTATCCAGTGTGAGTATAACCATACGATGGGCAACTCGGGGGGAAACCTGAAGGAGTATTGGGATCTTGTGCGTAAATATCCTAAGTATCAAGGAGGGTTTGATTGGGATTTCGTTGACCAGGGGCTGCACCGCACTCCCAGTCACAAGGCTTCCCGTACTTTGGCTGACTATGAGAAATTGGCGAAGGAGGCTTCAGTAAAGACGGAATATACATACGGTGGCGACTACAACCGGCATGACCCGTCAGACAATAATTTCAACTGCAACGGCATCGTCGGGCCTGACCGTCAGCTGAATCCCCATGCCTACGAGCTGGCTTATGAGTATCAGAACATCTGGGCCACACCTGTCGACCTGGAGGAGGGAAAGATTGAGGTGCGCAATGAGTACTTCTTCCGTGATCTCAGCAACTATCGCATGGAGTGGCAGCTGCTGGTTGAGGGTAAGGTCGTGGAGCAGGGAGCGGTTGACCAGCTGGATGTTGCTCCGCAACAGCGTGCCGTCTATACGCTTCCAATCGCGAGGAGGAAGTATGAGGGCGAGGTGCTTCTGAATGTGGACTTCAAATTGAAGACTGCCGAGCCACTGATGGAGGCGGGGCAGACTGTGGCATACGCACAGATGGAGGTGCAGCCTTGGCAGTCTCACATGATGACACCCCCTTACAAGAAGCCTTCCAAGGTGAAGTTTGCTGACGATGTGAAGGACGGTGTTGTAAGCATCATGGGCAAGAACTTCCTGATGGAGTTCAACCGTAATAGCGGTTTCCTCACCCGTTATCAAGTTGCCGGGCACGATCTTCTTGGTGAGAGCGGAACGTTGAGACCTAATTTCTGGCGTGCCGTGACCGATAATGATATGGGAGCAGGACTGCAGAAACGGTTGGCAGTATGGCGTAACCCAACGATGAATCTGCTTTCGCTCACCATCGGCAAGAAACAGGGTACGCTCACGGCGGTCTACGAGCTGCCCGAGCCTGGTGTCACGCTGAAACTCACTTACACCGTTACGGCTGAAGGTGCGCTCCATGTGGGTATGGATATGGAAGTGAAGGATGAGGCCAAAACACCCAACTTGCCCCGCTTCGGCATGCTGATGGAGCTGCCTTATGACATGGATAAGTCATCGTATTACGGTCGTGGACCGATAGAGAATTATGCCGACCGAAAGCTGTCACAGCGTATCGGGCTTTATCATCAGACGGCTGATGAACAGTTCTATCCCTACATCCGTCCGCAAGAGACGGGCACGAAAAGTGACATCCGTTGGTGGCGGCAGACTGACAGTGCCGGGCATGGAATCAGCATAAAGTCTGACAGCAAGGCTTTTGCGGCTGCTGCGCTGCATTATTCTGTGACCGATCTTGATGAAGGTATGGAGAAGCATCAGCGTCACAGCAGCCAGGTGCCGCTCTCCCGCTACACCAATCTCACAATTGATGATGCCATGATGGGTGTTGGCGGTATTGACAGTTGGGGCGCGGAACCACTTGAGCAGTACCGTCTGTCAGCCGTGACACGCTCAACAGGATTCTGGCTGACTCCCGTCCGTTGAGTAGATCCTATCCATTTTGCTTGTCGCAGGAATGTACAGGGATTTTGCAACTGAGTTGCAAAGTCCCTGTAATCGTATGGTAAGCCTACTGTGACCACGCAGTAAAGTCTCTCCTCGCTCATAATTACAAGTAAGTAGTTGTTGATTTTCACAAATTATCCCCCCATACATTTGAAATCCCGATAAAAAGCACTATCTTTGCATCGTGTCTCTTCGGGGGACACAGGATTTATTTGCTCAATAGCCTCATAATCACCACACGGGAACGGAGCAAACAACTGTTATTGGGACTTGCACCATACAGGTGCAGGTTTTCCCATATACAGTTGTGGTTTGTGGTGAACCGTGAGGCGTATGGTGAAAGTCTGCGCCTTTTTGTTGTGTAGCAATGCTATTATTTTAGTCTGGATTTAATTAAAAACTTAAATATCGTAGATTATGAGAAAGATTTTATCAGTTGCACTGTTCTTGATGTTGTCTGTCGCCTTATACGCGCAGAAGGATGTTACAAAGTTCTTAGGCATCCCTGTTGATGGGAGCAAGGCTTCGATGATTCAAAAGCTAAAAGGCAAGGGCTTTGTGTATAACAATCTGTTTAAATGTTTGGAAGGAGAGTTCAATGGGGAAAATGTCGAAGTGTATGTTGTAACAGATAACAATAAGGTGCGTCGGATAGCTGTGGCAGACAAGTCCACTCGTGACGAGGCGCAGATTAAGATTAGATATAACACGCTTTGCCGTCAGTTTGCTAACAATCCGAGATATAAGGAAGTTTATGTTGATGAGCTGCCGGACAGCAAAGATATAAGCTATGAGATGACGGTGAATAACAAGGAATTTCAAGCTTGCTATGCACAATTGCCAGATGATGGTAACCTCATGAAAAGACAGGTGTGGTTCTGTATCAATAGAAGGCTCGGGGAATACAGCATCTCTATTTATTACGATAATGTGTTTAATGAAGCCAACGGGGAGGATTTATAAGCTATGAAGATAAACGGGAAGTTGTGTACACGTCGCAAGGGATTTCTCGTCATGGACTAAAGAAACATTCCGTCCGCATCGGTTTTCGTAATCGGTTTCGGATGATTCTGATGCAGGATGCTGGCTGATGGGCAGTGGACGGGAACTGGAAAAGCGTCAGGGAGAAGTTGCTGAGTGTAATATATTTCAGCTCTGTTGCGCGCAGGGAGGAGACTTCTGTGGTGGAAAAAGTGTGTTTTGTGTAAACTGACTGATTATCAGTGTTATACAGAATCATGCAGTCTTTTTTGGAGAACGATTATACCTTTCGGGAAAAAGGTATATACCTTTTGGGCAAAACGTATATACTTTTTGGTGAAAATGTATATACCTTTTCGGTAAAACGTATATACCTTTTTGGGGAAAGGTATATTGGACTTGTATAATGTAAAGGATTTTTTAGCATCGTCTCATCTTCCCGGTCATGGTCCGATAGACCTCGGGTGAGACACGACGGCCACGCAGGGAGCGGACACGGGGCATGTTGCGGAAGTATTCGTCCTGCGTCCGGTACCAGCCGTAGGAGGCTACCTCACGCACACGGGTGAGCATGAGGGCCAGCTTCCCGGCTGCCGATGGGCTGACCGATGACAGGTAATGGCTTCCGTCCCTCATCTCCAGGGCCAGGACGAGGTAGTCCTTGGGGGGCTGTGCCTGACGTGGCTCCATGTTGCGGGTGCGGGCGGATATGGTGATGTGCCTGCCGAAGCGGCGGTTGATGCTGTCCATCATTCCCTGGAAGACGGTGCCGTGGGCTGAGGTGTCTTTCAGTCCCGTATAGGCGATGGAATAGTGGATCATCTCGTGGATAAGCACGTCGTCAATCTGATCCTGCGTGAGGTTGTAGTAGGTTGAGACGGAGATGGTGAAGTCATAGTATCTCGTCCGTCCCCAGCTGCTCTTCCTCCTGCATGCCATCTGTCCCAGCCGGGTTCTGGCACGTGACCACTTCAGCTTAGGTATGGGCAGTCTGCCGTCAAAGATGAGGGCATTGTACTTGTTGAAGCGGTCAGTCAGGCTCATTTCTCCCGCCTCCCTGCTTGTGGCAGAGGGGGCAGGAGAGAGGGCTGAGGATGGGGATGGGTCTGCCTGGCGGTACATCGGTGGCTGCTGGTGAGGGAGGTTCTCAGAGATGGAAGTTGTAGCCCAAGGTGATGGCGAAGGTGCTGTTCATCACGTCCTTGTCATCGTTGTCTGCATTGGCAGCAATCTTTGTGATGCCCCATAGGTAACGGGCATCCAGCTCAATGTTTTTGTAGCTGTAGGCGACTCCCACAGGTATGGCGAGTGCGTCATTGTGAAACTGGCTCTTGATGCCCATGTCAAAGGTGCCGTAGGAGATTGTACCGTCCAGTTTGGACTCCTTTTGCCCCTTCGCGCGTGCGCTTACCAAATGGTCCCACTGCACTCCGAGCTTCACGGTTAGCCCTTTCCACACGTGGGCCTGGGCAAGGATGGGGATGCTGAGGTAATGGAGTTCGACTTTAGGCTCATACATATAGTAATAGTCGTAGCCGTTACGGTCGAAATCTATGTGTGCGCCCTTGCCAATGACGCTTGTCATAGATGGAAAGTCTGAAGGAGAGGTGTAGATAATATCGGGATTGCCGGAAGGGGGTAGGAGGGGAATATACAAGGCTGCGTGTTCCTTTGCTCCCTGCATATTGTAGAACACCCCGGCTGACACTCCGAAGAGCTTGCTGATGCGGTATTCGGCATCGACACCGACTGTGAAGCCTGTCTTGGGGGTGTACAGCTCGTGAACCAGGCTGCATGCGAAGTCGGAGACGGTCATGCCGACGCGTGGGGTCAGTGTAATCTTACTGCTTTTCTCCTGTGCGGATGCAGTCCACGGCATGAGGAGCAGGGCTGCGAGATAAATGAGTTTCTTCATTGTGATATGATTTTTTTAGGTTGTCTTGTCAGTGTTATATGGATGTCTCTTCTTTGTTCCCAATGGTGTTGCCTGTTGTCTCAGAGACGGAAGTTGCACCCAAGGGTCAGCATGAACGCCTCATTGCGCATGTCGTTGTCGGGATATAAGGCCCTGGACGATCCGAGGGACGTTATGCCGAAGAGATAGCGTGCATCCAGTTCAAGGTTCTTATAGCTATAGGAGATGCCGACGGGTACGGTGGCTGTGTCGTCATGGAACAGATCCTTGATGGGAAATGACTTCCGTAGATGCAGAACGTTTCCGTTGTCATTCGCTCTCATCTTGACTTTGAAGCGTGCTGTCACCAGGTGATCCCACTGTAAGCCGGCCTTCAGGGTCAGTCCTTTCCACACGTGTGCCTGTAGCATGATGGGGATACTGACGTAATATTGGTTTATCCTCAATTCCTGTAAATTGTCGGGTGATATGTATTCACCAGGATGTTGACGCATATAGGAGCCCAAGGCTTCAATGTTGCCCTTTGCGCCTGCGGCATAATAGTAAGCTCCTGCGGAAAGTCCGAAGAGCCTGCTGATTCGGTATTCTGCATCTGCACCGAAAGTGATGTTGACCTTTGGATCATATTCATCGGGATTGTGGGCATAGGAATATCCAGCAACGGTCATGCCGACGCGTGGGGTCAGTGTAATCTTACTGCCGTTGTCCTGTGCGGATGCAGTCCACGGCATGAGGAGCAGGGCTGCGAGATAGAGGAGTTTCTTCATTGTGATATGATTTTTTTAGGTTGTCTTGCCTGTGTGTGGGCTTCGTTCAGCCTACGTTGCCTTTGTATGATATAAGCGCAAAGGTACAAAACAAGTTGTACAGGACAAAATCAAATCAGGGAAAAGTAGTGATGTTTTTACATGGTGAGCCCACGGCTGGGCATTCTGTCGTTCCCCGGCTATCTCCGTGTCTTGCGGAGTGTCTCCCTGACCATTCTGCCCCACGTTTTCATCACCTCGGCTCTCCATTTGCCATCAGGGGCAGCTTGTGGGAGAAGCATGGAGCAGGTCTCGTCCTTGTCGGATACCGACCAGCATATATAGCTGAGGCGGTTGCGGTTGATGAGGTCGAGCCAATTCTGCCATTCGGTGGGGTTCAGCGGGCCGTCTCCTGATGCTTCCATGCCAGCGCACTCGCTGATGAATACCGGCAGACCGCTATTGATGGCTTCCTGGGTCTTCTCGCGGAGGTAGTCCTTATGAGTGGCTGCGTAGAAATGGACGGTGTACATCACGTTCTCCACACCCTCAATGGGGTTGGCTGCTACCTGGTCAATGTCCTGGTCCCAGTGTGGGCAGCCGCAGAGGATGATGTTGTCAGGATCATGGCGGCGAATCTCGTCAATGATGGTCTTGTGGTAAGTCTTCAGGTCATGCCAGCTGTCGTTGACTGGCTCGTTGTAAAGCTCGTAGATGACGTTGGGGTATTTGCCATACTTCTGTGCCATCTGGCTGAAGAACTCCTTGGCCTGCTCGGTGAGCAGGTCGTGTGAGTGCCAGTCGATGATGACGTAAATGCCTTGCCTGATGGCTTCCTCCACCACGGGCTCAATGCAGGAGAGGGCAAACTGGGGATTGTCAAGATAGCCTTTTTCTATCTTTGCGCCCATTGCAGCACGGATGACAGTGGCTTTCCAGTCCTTGGCAAGCCATCTCACGGCACCTGGATTGTAGAACCGGGGCCAGAAGTTGTGCCAACCAAGGCTCACACCCAGAAGCTGGACGGGACGGTGATGGCTGTCAATCAGCTGCGTCCCGTCAACTCGCAGTTGTCCATGTCGTCTTACAGGATTTGCTGCGTGGCTTGTGGCGAATGCCAGCATGCAGATAAGGGTAAGGATGATCTTTTTCATATCGTTCGGTTTTTGTGCGTTGTCTTATTTCTTTCTGATAAAGGCTGAGGGGTGGTGGATGGGTGAAAACGCCAGTAGGGACAGTTGCCTTCTCCTGCCCGTTCTCCCTATTAAGGGACGGGAAGGTGAGGGCTTCTGTCCCTACAGCCTTATACTTTCATTCTTCAGCTCCTGTGGAGAATCAGCCCTGGAAGAGTGTTAGTGTGTAGAGGTAGACCACGGCTGCCGGTATTGCCAGCAGCGATGAGTCGAAGCGGTCTAACATTCCGCCGTGTCCCGGCAGGATGTTGCCGCTGTCCTTGATGCCCAGAGTGCGCTTGAAAAGGCTCTCGACGAGGTCGCCCCACGTGCCGAATACAGCAACGACCAAGCCTAAGCCTATCCATGCCGGAATGCTCAGCATGTGCGGGTCGGCGCTGGTGTTGGTGAGATAGCCGATAATGGCAGCCACGATAAGGACGAGGATGCCTCCGCCAATGCTCCCCTCCCAGCTCTTGCCCGGGCTGATGCGTGGGAAGAGCTTGTGCCTGCCAAGGAGTGATCCACTGCAATAGGCCCCCGTGTCATTGGTCCAAAGGAAGATGAAGATGCTCAGTGGCAGTAACATGTCAATGGTCATCTCGCCTCGGTCGCTGGACTGGAAGGCAAGGACGTTTATCATAGAGAAGGGCAGGGCGATGTACATCTGCCCCAGCATGGTGTAAGCCCAGCTGTTGATGGGGTTCTCGTTCTTCAGATAGAGTTCGGAGACGAACAGGTAAATGATGGTGAGCAGATAGGGCACGAAGATACTGAAGCCCTCCACGAAGCCCAGCCGCTGCCCGGCCAGTGCGAGGAAGAAGTAGACTCCTGCCACGGTTGATATGAACCGGTTTACCTTCACCCCCTCAATGTCATTGACCAGGCCCGTGTATTCCCACAGGGTCATGCCCGTGATGATGGCGAAGAGGCCAACCATGTAGTGGGGACGCAGGAAGCCAGCCACCATGATGGCGACAAAGAGTACACCGGTGATGGCTCTTACAATCAGATTCTTTTGTTTCTCAGTCATGTTCGCTTTATTCTGCTGTTGTTGTCTCGGAATAGTCTGATGGCTTGCCTTCCTGTCCGTTTTCGAGGGCTTTCAGTCCTGCCTCATGCTCGGCCTGTGCCTGTTTCACGGCATCGGGCATGTCCTCCAGTTTGGGCTGTGCCTTCTCCTCCAGCTCCATCAGCTCCTGCGTGCGGCTTACCCAAGGACGTTTGCCGAAGATTTCCTCCACGTCCTCAGCCATGATGACCTCACGCTCGACGAGCAGCTGTGCCAGGCGGTTGTGTCCCTCCTTATGCTCCAGCAGGATCTGCTTTGCCCGGTCATACTGTCCGTTGATCATCTTCAGCACTTCCTCATCAATCGTCTTGGCGGTTGTGTCGGAGTAGGGCTTCTGGAAATTGTATTCATCATTGTTGTAATAGCATATATTGGGCAGCTTGTCGCTCATCCCGGCATATGCAATCATTCCGTATGCGCTCTTGGTGGCACGCTCAAGGTCGTTCATGGCCCCTGTTGAGATATGTCCGGTGAACAGCTCCTCGGCGGCACGTCCTCCTAAGAGCGAGCACATCTCGTCAAGCATCTGCTCCTTGGTGGTGATAGGACGTTCCTCAGGCAGATACCATGCCGCCCCCAGGGCCTGGCCACGCGGCACGATGCTGACCTTCACCAACGGGTTGGCATGCTCGCAGAACCAGCTGATGGTGGCATGGCCGGCCTCATGCAGGGCGATGGTGCGCTTCTCGGCAGCTGTCATCACCTTGGTCTTCTTCTCCAGGCCGCCGATGATACGGTCAACGGCATCGAGGAAATCCTGCTTGCCCACTTCCTTGCTGTCATGGCGGGCGGCGATGAGGGCTGCCTCGTTGCAGACGTTGGCTATGTCGGCACCGGAGAAGCCTGGTGTCTGCCGTGCCAGCAGGTCAATGTCAAGGTTCTTGTCCAGCTTCAGGTTCCGCATGTGGACAAGGAAAATCTCCTTGCGCTCAGGAAGGTCAGGCAGGTCAACATGTATCTGGCGGTCGAAGCGTCCAGCGCGCAGCAGTGCCTTGTCAAGCATGTCGACACGGTTGGTTGCCGCAAGGACAATGACCCCGGAGTTGGTCCCGAAGCCGTCCATCTCAGTCAGCAGCGCGTTGAGGGTGTTCTCGCGCTCGTCATTACCTCCCATAGCCGGGTTCTTCGAGCGGGCACGCCCGACGGCATCTATCTCATCAATGAAGATGATGCAGGGCGACTTCTCCTTTGCCTGGCGGAACACGTCACGCACACGGCTGGCACCGACACCGACGAACATCTCAACGAAGTCGGAGCCACTCATGGAAAAGAAGGGCACGCCAGCCTCACCTGCCACGGCCTTGGCAAGCAGGGTCTTACCTGTTCCCGGAGGACCGATGAGCAGGGCACCCTTGGGGATCTTACCACCTAAGTCAGTGTATTTCTTCGGGTTCTTCAGGAATTCCACTATCTCCTGCACCTCCTGCTTGGCACCAGCCTGTCCGGCGACATCCTTGAAGGTGATGCCCATCTCATTGGCTTTCTCATAGAGCTTTGCCTTTGACTTGCCAACGCTGAAGACACCGCCACCACCACTGGAACCGCCACCCATGCGGCGCATGATGAGGTACCAGAATCCGAAGATGAGAACCCAGGGAAGGATGGAGATGAGAATGTCAGTCAGGGCGTTGCCCGATTTGTTCTCGTAGCTGTAGCCTGCTATTTTCTTCTGTGCCACCGCTTGGTTGAGGTAGTCCTCCACTTTCTCAACCGAGCCAATCTGCACGGTCACGTAAGGGGCTGTGCCCACCTGCTGCGTGCCCTGTTTGAAGATGTCACGGATGTGCTCTGGGGTGACGAACATGCGCAGCGTGTTCTCATCCTTATTGATGATGACCTTTGTGCCGTAGCCTTTGGCTATGTATTGCTTGAAGGTGGTGTAGTCTTTCTCTATTCCGGCGCTGGACGACATGAGACCGTTTCCTCCGGTAAGGAAAGCCACAGCGAGTGCAAGAATGACAAATATGTAGAGCCAGTTCATGTTGAACTTTGGCATCTTTGGCATATTCGGCTTGTTGTTGGGGTTTGGATTGTCCATTTTGAAGTTTGAAAGTTATGATGTGTAAAGGCGATTACCTGGCTCCATCTTTCTCAGTCTATGTCGGGCAGGCGGGTCAGCTTGGCATCTTCCCACAGATGTTCGAGGTCATAGAACTCGCGTGTCTCGGGAAGGAACACATGGACGATGACATCCACGTAATCCATAGCTACCCACTGGTCGTTGCCAAGTCCGGCACAGTTGACGGGCTTCTCGCCGATGGTCTCACGTACATAGTCGCTTACCGACTCGGCTATGGCCTCAACCTGCTGCGGGGAGTTGCCCTGGCAGATGACAAAATAGCGGCAGATGGTGCCGTCGATCTCGGACAGGTCTGCAATAACTATGCCATGTCCTTTCTTATCTTGAATTCCCTTTGTTATTAACTCTACTAATTTCTTTGTTTCTTCCATTCAGTTGCTTTATATTATATAAGATGTGCAAAGGTAGCGCAAAACGGATGAAGCACAAAATAAATTTGTTTTATTTTGCATTTTGTGGCCAGGACTGGCCAGAGTGAGGGCTGTCGGTAGATGGAAGATGAGGGGATGGTGAGTAGTGGTTATGAAGGCAGACTATGCGTAAGGCGGTTCTGCATCCGGCCGGAAAACAGTTCATTTATAAACTTTTTATGAAAAAAATGAGAAAATGTTTTGGTGATTCGGGAAAAAGCTGTACCTTTGCATCCGCAATTCAGCGATGAATTGTCAGGTTATTGGGATATGGTGTAATGGTAACACTACAGATTCTGGTCCTGTCATTCCTGGTTCGAATCCGGGTATCCCAACAAGTGAGAGAGTCGATATTCGGCTCTCTTTTTTTGTTTTACTCGTGTCTTGGCATCATGGCGGTGTTGGGATAGTTTACAGTTATAATAATAAGGAAAATGAAGAAGATGTTTGCAGCCATATTGGCAGCATTGGGAATAAGCATGAGTGCATCGTCACAGAACGTTGTGAGAAATGTTGATGTGAGGGGCTTTGAGGAGTTGATCTCGTCCGACTCTGTGCAGGTTATTGATGTCCGCACACCGGAAGAATATGCTGTAGGGCACATCAAGGGCGCTGTCAATGTGAATGTGAAGGACTCAACCTTCCGTGAGCAGGCTCTTTCCAAGATTGACAGGAGCCGGCCATGTGCCGTTTATTGTCGGTCGGGCAAGCGGTCGGCTATGGCTGCTGCCATCCTTTCAGCTGAGGGTATCGACATCTCAAACCTTCTTGGGGGAATCATTGCCTGGGAGGAGGCAGGGAAAGCTACGGTGAAAGAATGATAATGCCATCCGTGGCCTTTGCTCTTTCAGAGCATGAAAAGGGTAGCGGATAAATCAGACAGAGGCGCATCAATGTCCTTATGATAAGGAATATTGATGCGCCTCTTTGGTATATGGAGGAGGCGGATGCCTCCCCATAAGCGTTTGGGATTACTTGTTCTCAGCGTCGATAGCCTTGATTTTCTGTTTTACTTCCTCCATGTCGTCCTTCAGTCTCTGGATGCGGCGGTTCATCTCGTCAATAAGGCTGTTGCCTTTCTTTGAGCTGATGTTGAGGAATCCAAGGTTGTTCTCATAGGTGTTTACTTCCTGCTTCAGCTGCTCAAAGCGGTGCATGAGCCTGCCACGTTCGTTGTCGAGGGCATCAGTACCACGGTCGGCAACCTTCTTGAGGTTGTTGCGGAAGTTGTCAACACGCTTGCGGGCTGCGCTGATGTGGAGATCCTTGTAGAGCTTGTCAAGTACATCGTGGTACTCCTTGTAGAGCTTATCCTTCTCCTTGTAGGGAACATGCCCGATCTTGTTGTACTGTTCGGTAAGCTCCTGTACCTTCTCCTGGATGCCGTCGCTTGCGTTCTCAACCAGCTCCCGCAGCTGTGCGATGACATCGCGCTTCTTGGCCAGGTTCTCATGTTCCTCGTTGCGTGTGCCGGCATGTACGGCATTACGTGCCTCGAAGAAGTGGTTGCATGCGGCGAGGAAGTCGTTCCATAGCTGGTCGCCGAGTTTCTTTGGCACCATTCCTATGGTTTTCCATTCCTTCTGCAGGGCGATGAGCTTGTCGGATGTAGCTTTCCAGTCAGTAGAGTCAGTCAGGGCCTGCGCCTTCTCAACGAGAATCTTCTTCTTCTCAGCGTTCTCGGCGAACTGTGCCTTCATCTGCTTGAAGAACTCACCCTTGCGTGCGAAGAAGTCATCACAGGAAGCACGGAAGCGCTCAAATATCTTTACGTTCATCTTCTGCGGTGCAAAGCCAATGGTCTTCCACTCCTGCTGGATGGCGATGATCTCCTTGGTACGCTTCTCCCAGTCGGCAGAAGTCTTGTTCTCCTGCTTGACAATATCCTCAACCCGCTCGCAAAGTGCGGTTTTCTTTGTGAGATTCTCCTCTTCACGGGCACGTATTGCCTCAAAATGCTGCTGGTGCCGCTTGTTGATGACTGTGCTGGCAGCCTTGAACCGTGCCCAGACCTGCTCACGCAAGTCCTTGGCGACAGGGCCTGTCTCCCGGTATTCCTGGTGCAGCTCCTGCAGCTGATGGAACGCACTGATGATGTCTTCCTCCTCAGCCAGCTTCTCAGCGGCCTCACAGAGACGGGTCTTCTTCTCAAGATTCTTCTTGAAGTCGTATTCGCGTGCCTCACGGTTGAGGTTCAGCAGGTCGTAGAACTGCTCAACGTAGAGCTGGTAGTTGCGCCACAGCTCATTGGCTTTCTCTGCGGGCACGGCCTTTATCTCTTTCCATTCCTGCTGGAGAGCCTTCAGCTCGGGGAAGTTCTTGTTGGCTTCCTCGGGTGTTGTGGCCATTGTCTTTATTTTCTCGATGATGGCTTCCTTCTTCCTGAGATTCTCCTGTTTCTCCTCTTCAAGTGCAAGAAAAGCCTTCTGCCGTTTCTCCTTGATGATGGTCATCTCCGCCTTGAAGGTCTCTTCGTCCTCGTCAGGCAGTACCTGATATTTCTCCGGGTCGCCACCGGCTTCAAGATAGGCTTTCTGCTGTGCCTCTCGGTCGGCGAAGTGCAGTTTGTAGAAAACTGTCTTCAGGTGGTCAACCTCGGCTTTTCCCGGTGTCTCCTCGCTGTCAACAATAGCTTTCAGCCGTTCTATGATTTCCTTCTTTGTGCTGTAAGCCTTGGCAGCAAGGTTCTCAGTCTTGTCCTTAGGCTGCTCCTCGGCAGGTTTGTTCAGGTCTTCGGTTGCTGTCTCGGCTGTAACGGGCTGCACCGCGGCATTGTCGTCGGCTGGTGCGGCATTGTTGTTTACTTCCTCTGACAGCTTTACTTCTTCTGCACCCTGGTTCAGGGTATTCTCTTGAGAGTCCATCATTTCACTTTTTAGTTTATGATTCGGGTTTTTGCATGTCTGTCAGCACTTGTGACGGATGACCGCACAGGTGCTGACAATTACTAATATATCAAGTGCAAACTTATATAAAAAGTTTGAATGTACCTAATTTTATAGTGTTTTTTTTCGTTTCCTGTTTCTAAAGGGATTCTAAAGCAGGCGTTTGTGGCGTAAAATCCACCATGATGCACCTGACACAACCACTGACAGGAGCAGTGCGATGAGGAAGCCCCAGCGGTTGTTCTCCATTCCGTTGATAAGGTTCATACCGAAGAGGGAGGAGATGAGTGTCGGCAACATCATGATGATTGAGACTGACGTGAGTGTACGCATCACGGTGTTCATGTTGTTGTTGATGATGCTGGAGTACGTGTCCATCGTCGACTCCAGGATGTCAGAGTAGATGTTGGTGGTCTCCCTTGCCTGCGACATCTCGATGTTGACGTCCTCAATGAGGTCAGCGTCCAGCTCATCCACCTGTAGCTTGAACTTCAGTTTTGCCAGCAGGTTCTCGTTGCCACGGATGGAGGTGATGAAGTAGGTGAGTGAGTCCTGCAGGCGGCTCAGTCCGATAAGGCTCTCGTTGTTCACCCCCTTGTCGAGGTTACGCTTGGCTTTCTCGATAAGCGTGTTGATTTGCTTGAGCCGTTTCAGGTACCATACGGCAGACGACAGGAAGAGCCGGAAGATGAGGTCAACATAGTCGGTGAATCCCTCGCCCCGTTTCTGCTGATAGCTCACGAAGTCGATCATCATGTTCGTCTCGAAGTTGCACACGGTGATGGTCACGTCCTTCTTGTGGATGATACCCAGTGGGACGGTAGTGTACGGTGTGCGTGAGCGTATCTCCTTGACGTAGGGGATACGGAGGATAATGAGCATCCAGCCGTCATCATACTCGTAACGGGCACGCTCATCGGTATCGCTGATATCCGACAGGAAGTAATCGGGGATGTGGAAGGTATCTTCAAGTTCCTGCTGGTCTTGCTCCGTGGGGCAAGTCACCTGAATCCAGCAATTAGGCTGCCATTCTTTTATGACATTCAGGTTTCCGCTAATGTTCCAATATGTCTTCATTTGCTAATCTCCAAAACGTTAGATAGGGGGTGGGGATTAGCAATCTTGTTGCAATCCTCACGCCTACAGAGTGAAAAATTCCGCGTGATAATCGTCCATTTATTGATTGAATATTGGTTTCGTGGCTGCAAAATTAGGTAAAAAAATCGGTAGTGGCAAGCAAAAGGATAAGTTTTTACGTGTCAGCAAGCAACAAGATGGAGGGGGAACAGCGGTTGGGACAAGACGGGAAGAGGGTGTGTCAAAACTCAATTTCGATAAACACGAGCTTACAAATTGAAACTTGCCCACTCTTAAAGGCCATAAAAAGAGCCATATCAGCACTCGAACACCGAGTTTGATATGGCTCTTTCATTTTTAAGTTATAAACCGTAACTTTTGGCTGCCTCCATTTTAGTTTTGACACACCCTCTTCTCTGGTTTTTCTTGTGGTCTGTTAGCGGATTAGTGCCTGTAGCCACACTTGGGGCAGACACCGTCCTCGTTCAACTCTACACCGCAGAGTGGGCAGCGGTCAATGCTCTTGCGGGACTCGAACTCGGCACTTGCTGCGTTCACGCCGCTGGTGAAGGTCAGCTTGACGATGTTGAGTTTGTCTTTCAGCAGATCATAGACAATCTTGATCATGCCCTCGACGGTCATCGTCTCCTTTGTGACAACGAGACGGCTGTCCGGATACGCAGTTGCCAGTTCTGACTGGAATGCCTCCCCTTTCATCTTGTTTTGTGGGTGTCTGTTCTTGATACCCTGCTGCTCATACACGCCAAGGATAGCTGGCACCAGTGGGTCATCCTGTCGGAGGACGAGAGCGTGGTCAAAGTTCTGGAGTACTCCCCATGCGACTTTCTTGATTTCGTTGCAGGGATAAACCATGTTAACCCCCTCGTTGACAGTGTCCTCTACCTCAATGGTCAGCACGCCTGTGTGTCCGTGAAGATACTGCGCCTCGCCTTTGAAGCCATAGAAGCGGTGTGCGTACTGGAGGTCGAATGATGTGATACTTCTCATAATGTTTTGTTAAAATTGTTTTGATGTTTGTTTTTGATTTCTGATTGCAAAGGTACAGCTGGCTGTCTGATGCGGCACATGAAAAAATCTATAGGCAGATAGACAGAATCAATATCTTGTGTTTCCCGTCCTGCAAGTACTTGATATCCAGTTGCTTTGTTTTCGTGTCGGCAAGACGGTATTTATTCGGGATTTATTTTTTGTGGTCAATATACTGTGATTTACCAAGTAGTGGCAAGCATGTTTTGCTGTCAGCACCGAGCTTTTTCTGAATGGATTTTGACTGGCATTGGAAAAAATAATTGTAGTGTGCGGGATAACTGCTATAATTTTCATACCTTTGGCGGCGAAATCTGATTAATAACATAATAAAGAGAATCATGAAAAATTATCTTGCATCAGCCCTGGCTCTTGGCTTGTCTGCTGCCATGATGGCGCAAACCCCGGCTGTGGAAGGGCTTGAGAAGGACAAAACTATCTACATGGAACTTATGGGAGCTTCCAATCTCGTGGGTATCAATTATGACGCACGTTTCAATGACCATACCCGTTTTGGTTGGCGGGCCGGTGTGAGTTTTGGCTATGGACATGACTCTGGATTGTTCGGAGACCATAGCGATGTGCGTGGCTATGCTGTCCCGTTGGAGGTGAACTATCTCTTGGGAAGCCAGAAGAACAATCTGGAGATTGGTGTGGGAGCCAGCGTGGGTATCTATAACATCCATGAGCGTGTGACAGCCATCTTGCCTGGTCCGATAGCTTCACTGCCGCAGGATCAACAGGCACATGCCATTGGGGAAGGCGAGGCACCTGACGGACCCTTTACCGTGCTGGCCTATGAGCAACGCCGTAATGCCTTAGGCTATTTCTTCTTCGGGAACATCGGTTATCGGCACGTCTCCCGTAAGGGCTTTCTCTTCCGGGTGGGTGTCAGTCCATCGTTCCATTTCAGTGACAGTCACGCTATTGTAAAGAGCCTTCTTTATCCTTATTTAGGATTTGGCTGGGCCTTTTAGCAGCCTGTCGGCCAATGACTTTTCTCCTATCTTCGCAGCAAGACAAACCATTGCAAGCTTATGAACTATTCCATTCTCACACTCGTCCTCGGGCATATCATGGTTGTGAGGTGGGGACGCTGTCATGCCTTACGTTGTTGGCTGTATTTCCAGCATTTGCAGACATCAAGGATTCTGTAGCTGCTGATACAACCGAATGCACTGTAACGGACAGCGTTGAGGCTGTAAGGCAGACTGATGACGAGGAACTGTAGATGCCAGACACGGCAGTGGTCTTTATGGGCAGGACTATACAACACCTGACAAGGTTTGACCGAGACACGGTCGGGCTGTCCTGTCCGACACCAGACGAATATGCCGGCTTCTACAAATGGCGGGGCTTCACCATCTCCCGTTTTTACAATCTTACGTCGGAATGTGTCAACAAGGGCATGTATGTAGCCATCCTGTCCCCAGTCACAATGTTTGCAAAGGAAGACAGCCTTGCGGTCTATACTGACCGTCTGCTGTTGACGTCTTTTCAAATTTTGGTCACCCTTATCCTCTCTCCCGTTATCGGCGTGATTATCCTTCCCGGCTGAGGGAAGGCAAGTATATGAAATTTTACGAGTGATAAGGCTGTCTTGTTGACAACCAGTTTGTTGCCTGCAAGTACGGTTTAGGGGCAGTACTTCTCGTGAAGTACTGTGATACTTTACGTGCAGTAGTCAGGTACTTCACGTAAAGTACTTTGCAGGAAGGCATGTGTCAGTTTTCAGCTGGGCATGATCCGGCTGGTCAAGGTCGGGAAAGCGGTGTGTGATGCCAATTTGCTTTGCCTGCAGGTGGCTGGTGAAGGGGAGGCCGTGCTGCCGTGTGGCAGTTTGGGTACAGGAAAAGGCAGCAAGGCCCGGTGAATGGTGAACCATTGCACCGATAGGCCTGCTGCCTTTGTGTGTTCTCTGTAAGCGGTCTTACTTGGCAGGAATCTCCTCCAGTGCCTGTACGAGCAGCTTCCAGAACGGCTCAGCTGTGGCAATCTCGAAACGCTCACTTGCCGTGTGCGGGCTGCGGAGCGTAGGACCGAGGCTGACAACATCCATGCCAGGGTACTTGTCAAGGATGACGGAACATTCCAGGCCTGCGTGGTCGACCTGTACGATGGCCTCCTTGCCGTTCTGCTCCTTGTACACCTTCTTCAGCAAGCCGAGAATCTCACTGTCCGGGTTCGGGTCCCAGCCTCCGTAGCTTCCGCTGAGCGTGGTCTTCATGCCAGCCATGTTGAAGCAGCTCTCCAGCTGTGTGGCGATATACTCCTTCATGTCCTCACGGCTCGAACGGGCAAGAATCTTGATGGCGGCCTTGGTGGGCTCAATGTCGATGATGGCGAGGTTGGATGAGGTCTCTACAACGTCAGGATAGACCGGAATCATGCGCAGCACACCATTGTGGCAGGCATAGATGGCATCAATGAGGTTGTCCTGAATCTCCACTGGCACCAGTGCCTGTGGCTTCTCAACGTCCTCGGTGAAGAACTCAATCCCTGACTCGATGGTCTTGAACTCGTCCTCGATGGCAGTCTTCTGCTGTGCCACCAGTTCCTTCAGTGCGGCAACGTTTTCTTCAGGCAGGGCAAGCACCACCTCAGCCTTGAACGGGATGGCATTGCGCATGTTGCCACCCTGCCAGCAAGCCAGGCGGGCATCAAGGTCGGATACGGCCTTGCGCACGAGGCGGACCATCTCCTTGTTGGCATTGGCTCTGCCCTCATTGATTTCCAGGCCTGAGTGTCCTCCACGCAGTCCCTTCAGCGTTACCTTCACGGCAGCCTCCTGATCGTTCTCGACTTCCTTGTACTCCAGGGTGGAGGTTACATCAACTCCACCAGCTGAGCCAATGACAAACTTACCCCATGTCTCAGAGTCGAGGTTCATGAGGATGTCGCTGTGCAGGATACCCTCAGGCAGTTCGTTGGCACCATACATGCCTGTCTCCTCATCTCGGGTAATGAGAGCCTCGATAGGTCCGTGCTTCAGCGTCTTATCCTCCATCACAGCCATGATGGCGGCAACCCCGATTCCATCGTCAGAGCCTAAGGTGGTGTTGTTGGCATATACCCATCCGTCCACGATACGGGTCTCTATAGGGTCAGTCTCGAAGTTATGCTTGCTGTCAGGAGCTTTCTGGGGGACCATGTCCATGTGCGCCTGCAGGAGAACGGTCTTGCGGTTCTCATATCCTGGTGTGGCAGGCTTGCGCATGATGATGTTGCCACCGGCATCCTTGAAAGCCTCCACGCCAGCTTTCTCTGCGAAGTCGAGCAGGAACTGCTGTACTTTCTCTACGTGGCCTGATGGGCGGGGAACCTGTGTCAGGTCGTCGAAGTTTCTCCAAAGGCCTTCCGGCTTGAGATTTCTGATTTCACTCATAATGTTGTTCTTAAAAGGTTATTGATTCTGTTTTGTGGTTTGTTCTGTATCCAGGGCGGGTCTTGTCAGTCCGGCTGGGCTGTCAAGTGCCACGGGTGTACTGGTGAAGCTGAGGGCAATCCATGCGTAGACACCCAGAAGGATGACCAGGAAGGTCTGGACGGTGTGGACGATCAGGACGAAGAAGAGAGCCTGCGTGTCGGCCACACCGTAGAGGATGAGCATTGTCTTGACGGCGAAGTGCCAGGGCCCTGCACCGTTCGGTGTGGGGACGATGACGGCTATGGAGCCGACAACGAAGCTCACGAGGGCGCAGGAAAGCCCGAGGTGCATGGTGGCATCAAAGCAATAGAACGTCAGGTAATAGTGCAGGAAGTAGCTGCCCCAGATTGCCAGACTGTAGAAGATGAACAGTGGGATGTTCTTCACGCTGCGCAGTGAGCTGATGCCCTGCCAGATGCCCGTCAGCATCTCCTTTACCTTATTGTATATGGCAAGTCGGCGGAGGACAAAGTAGAACAGTATGAGGGCGGCGGCGGCACAGATGCCGGTCACCATCCATCCCATAGGCGAGAACATCCGGAAGATGTCGTCAATGCGTGTGCCCGTCTTTGAGAAGAAATTGCCAAAGACCCTTATCTGCATGAGAAAGGCGGTGGTGGTGATAAGCAGGACGATGAGCGTGTCGACGGCCCGCTCCGTGACTACCGTCCCTATGGCCTTTGGGAAGGCTACCTTGTCGTACCGGTTCAGAACTCCACACCGTGCGAACTCGCCAATGCGGGGGATGAGCAGGCTGACGGCATAGGAAAGGAAGATGGAGTTGACGCAGACCGATGTCCTGGGATGCTCGCCGATAGGTTCCAGTGCCTGTTTCCACCGCCAGCCCCGGAAGGCCTGTGCAAGGATGCCAAAGGGCAGGGAAAGCAGCATCCACGTCCAGTCCATCTCGTAAAGCAGCACGTGGCTGATGCTGGAGAAGTCGAAGCCCCTGTACATCCAGTAGAGGATTGCGCTGCCCAGCAATAGCGGCAGTGCAATCTTCACGATATTGTTGAGCAGTTTCTTCGTCTTCATTTGATGAGCAAAGATACTTAAAATGCTTTTAAATGCAAAATAAAATGCCTATCTTTGTAGCCAAATAAAGAAAAATTATGAAATCAGTCAAGCCAAAGAAGAATCTGGGTCAGCACTTCCTGACCGATTTGGGTATAGCCAGGCGGATTGCCGATACGGTTGATGCCTGTCCTGGCATCCCCGTACTGGAGATAGGGCCGGGAATGGGTGTCCTCACACAGTATCTTGTTGAGAAACCGCGGGAAGTGAAAGCTGTGGAGATTGACTCTGAGAGCGTTGCCTACCTCAATGAGCGGTTTCCCAAGCTGCGGGAGAACATTCTCGGAGAGGATTTCCTGCGCATGGACCTGACGCAGGTGTTCGGTGGCAGGCAGTTTGTGCTGACGGGCAATTACCCTTATGACATCTCATCGCAGATCTTCTTCAAGATGCTCGACTTCAAGGATCTTATCCCCTGCTGCACGGGTATGATACAGCGTGAGGTCGCCTTACGTATGGCTGCGGAGCCAGGATCGAAGACATACGGCATCCTCTCGGTGCTGATGCAGGCTTGGTATGACGTTGAATATCTCTTCACCGTGGATGAGAGCGTGTTTAATCCGCCGCCAAAAGTGAAGAGTGCCGTCATCCGTATGAGCCGTAATGATGTGACCGACCTTGGCTGTGACGAGCGTCTGTTCAAGCGGTTGGTGAAGGCGGTGTTCAATCAGCGGCGCAAGATGCTGCGGGTCAGCCTGCGCCAGATGTTCCAGGGAGGCAAGCCTGCCGATGGCTTCTATGAGCAGGAGATTATGACGCAGCGGCCTGAGCAGCTCTCCATTCCGCAGTTTGTGGAGCTTACCAATATGGTTGCTGCCCAGTTGGCTGCCTTAGGACAGTGACAAGGGCAATGGCTGTGTGGTTGCCCTGGTGTCTGAACAATAAAGGAATAATGGAATATGATGACGAGAAAAGAACAGTATGAGCAGTTGATACCCCAGATTGCGGGGCTGGTCAGGGGTGAGACAAATGTGGTAGGTGTGCTGGCAAATGTGTCGGCGGCATTGCGTGAGGCTTTTCCTGACCGCTTTTTCTGGGCAGGCTTTTACTTGAGACAAAGTGAATCGGCACTTGCCTTGGGTCCGTTCCAGGGTTCTGTGGCTTGCTACTCAATCCCATATGGCAAGGGAGTCTGCGGCAAGGCATGGGAGGAAGGATGCACCATCATAGTCCCTGACGTTGAGCAGTTTCCAGGTCACATTGCCTGCAGCAGTCTCTCACGCAGCGAGATAGTTGTGCCGATGTATGACTCTTCCCGTGGCTTCCATGGTGTCCTCGATATAGACAGTACGCGTCTCGATGACTTTGATGCCGATGACAAGGAAGGGCTGGAGCGTATCATCGCCGTGCTGATGGAGGAAATAGAGGATCTGTTAGAGAAAAAGTAAGGTGAAATCTTGTGAATATCCGAATTAATCCCTATTTTTGTAACAGATAAATTTAATATTACGAAATATGTTAGACGTAAAGCAGACATTAAGTGATGCCAGCGAGCGCATGGAAATGGCAGCGATGTACCTCGATGACGAGCTGCAGCGCATCCGTGCCGGACGGGCAAACGTAGCCATCCTGGATGGTGTGCGAGTTGATTCTTACGGTTCAAAGGTGCCTTTGAACCAGGTTGCTACAGTCATGGTGCCTGATGCACGTACCATCGCCATCAAGCCGTGGGACAAGAAGGCTATTCGTGACATTGAGAAGGCTATCATGGATTCGGATGTGGGCATCACGCCTGAGAACAATGGTGAGCTGATCCGGCTGAACCTGCCACAGCCGACGGAAGAGCGCCGAAAGGATCTGGTGAAGCAGTGCAACAAGATAGGGGAGCGTACGAAGGTTGAGATCCGCAACGTGCGTGCCGATATCAAGGAGAAGTTGAAGAAGGCCATCAAGGATGGGCTCTCTGAGGATAATGAGAAGGATGCTGAGGAGAGTCTGCAGAAAATCCATGACAAGTACATCAAGCGTGTGGAAGGCTTGCTGGAGGAAAAGCAGAAAGAAATCATGACAGTATAGAAGCCTCATCTCCCGGCATCTCTCATTTGATGATGTGCCGGGGACAGGCTTTTGTCTTTTTATGTTATGCGCGGTTTAGTAATCAAGAACACAGGCAGCTGGTACACGGTGAAGACCGAGGACGGCAATACGATTGAGAGCAAGATCAAGGGCAACTTCCGCTTGAAGGGAATACGCTCCACTAATCCTGTGGCTGTGGGCGACCATGTCGTTATCGTGCCCAACCAGGAGGGGACTGCCTTCATCACGGAGATTGAGGACAGGAGAAATTACATCATCCGTAAGTCGCCCAACCTGTCGAAGCAGAGCCATATCATCGCAGCCAATATTGACCAGGCTTTCTTGGTTGTCACCGTGAACTATCCGGAGACTTCCACCACTTTCATTGACCGTTTCCTGGCCGGTGCTGAGGCTTACAGGGTTCCTGTCACGCTGGTCTTCAACAAGCATGACCTGCTTTCGGACGAAGAACTGCGTTATCAGCATGCCGTGATGAATCTTTATGATACCATCGGCTACAGATGTGTAGAGCTGCAGGCTGGTGAAGGTGCGCCCGAGGCATTGAGCGTGGAGACGCTGAAACCGCTGCTGGCAGGAAAAATCACATTGCTGAGTGGTAACAGCGGGGTGGGGAAGTCGACAATCATCAATGGTCTGCTGCCTCATGTGAACCTCCGTACGGCAGACATCTCCGATGCCCACAACACGGGTATGCACACGACAACGTTCAGTGAGATGCTGGAGCTGCCGGGAGGAGGATACCTGATTGACACGCCGGGCATCAAGGGGTTCGGCACTTTCGATATAGAACGGGAAGAGCTGACGAGCTATTTCCGCGAGATTTTCAAGTTCTCCAAGGACTGCCGCTTCTCTGATTGTACGCATACGCATGAGCCAGGGTGTGCTGTGCGTAAGGCTGTGGAGGAGCATTATATCTCAGAGAGCCGTTACAGCAGTTACCTTTCAATGTTGGAGGACAAGGAGGAAAATAAGTATCGCGAGGCGTTTTAGGGCGATACAGGGAAAGGTAGAGGAACGTGACGGTCTTTCTTAGCTCTGCAAGAATCACACGAGCCGCATGGCACATGTGTATAAGTCTTTCATAGTTACGTGCTGGATGTAAGGTAAAAAAGTGTGAAAGACATTATTGTAAGTTTAATTAAAGTTACATCTTCTGTCAGCCACTTGCTTTTCTTACACGGATTTTTTATTTTCGTCTCATAAAATCTAAACGTCTTGAATACTGACAAATTATGAAGAAACAAATTATGTGGCTTGGGGCTCTGCTGTTGCCTTTAGTATTTGTATCGTGCGAGAAAGCTGTCTTGGAAGGCGGTGAGAACAATGGGAAAGAGAACAAGGTAACAAGAATGGTCACCATACACCCTATGGAATTGCACGTGGAGACGATGGAGGAACCTATTGTGCAAGGAGCTAAACCTTTTGGTTTTTCTGCTCCCGAAAGCCCGAGGGCTGCAAAGAAACTGTATGCTGTAAACGTATATGAAAAGAAGAAAGGAGTCGAGTCCTACTCAAAATATGCTTACGGACTGTTTACTGACCCATCAAAGATAGCCATCAGGATGACCGAAGGCAATCTTTACAGGATACAGTGCCTGATAGCTGAGGAGGGCGAGGACACTATATACAACAAAAACGGTGAGTATCTCGCACCATTCCTGCACGGGACAGGCAAAGCTACTATGGCTGAAAACGCTTTCACGATGTCGACCAGCGAGAATCTTGGCTTTATTCAGAAAGGAGAGACAAATGTGACAGCCACGGACAAGACGATGTACCCCAAACTGGTAAAGTTATATGGTACGGTGGAAGACTTCAACCCTTCAACAACTGACGAGCTGACCATTGACATGAAGCGTGCCGTATTCGGACTTCACTTCAGGATTACACCACCGGAGGAAGGAACGCTTAACATCAAATATCTGTATCAGACTTTGAGTGTCAAGGCTTCCGATCCTGCGTATGACCATGCCTCAACCTACTCCTTCAACATGGTTGATGCGGCCTGTATGAATGATTATCAAGGCCACGTGACGCTTGAGCTGGAATGGGTAAAGGATGATGGAACTGTTGAGAAGGACAGTAAGCTCATAAACTTGAAGCGCAACATCATGACTGTGATTGATGTGTCAGTGGAAGGCCCCAAGCCGAGAGGTATCGGACTGAATGAGGAGACTGGGGAGATGACTACTGAAAATGTGGCATGGCACTTCGCCCTATAGGGCTCTCCTTACATCATTGTCTACTCAGAATTCAGTCATTAGGGTAACCTGTCAAGCATTGGAACGACGCGGTCCTCAGGCTTCCCTTGGCATCACTCTGCCTCTATTGTCTCTGCCCAGGCAGCATCCTGTCTTTGTGCAACAGCCATCCTCTTCTGCATGGGCGTTCCATGAGTGGGGCAGGTGAAGGTGACTGCTCCAGCAGGTAGGACAGTTTTTGGCTTGTCTTGATGCTGATTTTTGTCATGTGGACAGCGTAATTTTAGGAAGGTGTTGTGCCTTCGCACTCTCACGGGCAATCTTTTATAGTTATGTTGACTTGCTCAATGTGCGCGCTATCTGCGTTATTTCAGCCCGTGCTGGCTTGCCCGTCGCCGTCTGCGGAATGACATCTGCATGGAGAATGAGGCGAGGCTGCCAGAATTTTGGCAGGTACTGGCGGCATACAGCTTCTACGGCAGCGATATCAGGCTGCGTGGTCAGTAGCGCAACCACCTCACCGAATTTCTCATCGGGGCAGCCTGTTATGGCAAAGTCACCTGCGAGGTGGGGCTTCAAGGTATGCTCCACCTCTTCTGTCTGTATCTTGATTCCGCCGGAATCAATCACATTGTCTTTCCTTCCGATAATGCGGAAACTGGTGCAGGCGGCTTTTCCCTCTTCCTCTACTGTCCGGAGTACGGCCCTGTCATTAGTGACCAAAGGATGGTCACACACAGCTGGGGCATCAATGACCAGGCAGCCTTCCTCGCTGAGTCCTATTCTGACACCTTCAAACGGCTTATACCACTCGCTGGCAGAGGGGCCATTGAGACGGCGGAGGGCAATATGCGAAAGCGTCTCTGTCATACCGTATGTACTCCAGACTGCGTTTGGAAACCGTCTCAAGTCATCGGCAAGTCTGTCATCAACGGCACCGCCACCGATAATCAGATGCCGTATTCTCCGCAGCCGCTCCCGTTCCTCAGGTACTTGCAGGGAGTTATATACCTGTAGGGGAACCATTGCCGCAAAGGTTATCTCTTCCGTGGAGGTGCCCAGATTGCTGAGAGAGGCATCAGACAGTGGGTGGCCCGATGGCTGCACGGACATCAGCCGCAGTCCTCTCTCCAGACTTCTCACTACCATCATCTTCCCAGCAATGAAATCGAGTGGCATACAGAGCAAGGCTGTATCACCAGCCTTGAGCCCAAGAAAGTCACAGGTGATGCGGGCAGAGTTCATCATGCGTTGCTTCTCCACCCACAAAGGCTTTGGCTTGCCTGTTGAGCCACTGGTATGAACCAGCAGCAGGGGATCAGCATTGTGCCATTCAGAAAGAAAGTCCTGTAGAGTCATTGTTGTTCGTTTGATTGTCATTTCCGTGCATGATTACAGGCCAGATAAGTCTGGCAGGCCTTTACTGTCGTGTAATCCATAGTTGGTCACCCCTGATTTGCAATGGCATGGGGACATTATCAGTAAAGAGCTGTCCCGTTCCCAAGCCCTGTGCCATTGTGACATGAGGGCCATAGATGTCGGCAGCCAGCTGGGCGATAGCATTCAGCCCTATATTGCTTTCCAGTGCAGAGGTAATCCATGAGCCGATGCCCCGCTCTCCGGCCAGCGCAATCCACTCCCTTGTGCCAGCCATACCGCCATGCAGGCTTGGCTTAAGGATGATGTATTGTGGGCGAACAGTATCGAGCAGCCTTTCCTTCTCCTTAGGGTCATTGATGCCAATCAGCTCCTCGTCCAAGGCTATTGGCAGAGGAGCGTTGGCACAGACCCGTGCCATCTCCTTCCACTGGTGCTGCCGGATGGGCTGCTCGATGGAGTGGATGTCATATTGCGCCAAGGCTTCCAGCCGCTGCATGACATTCTCCGGCATGAATCCACCATTGGCATCCACCCGCAATTCCACCTGGTCAGGGGTGAAGGCACTGCGGATGTGGCGGATCAGGTCGAGTTCCCGCTGAAAGTCAATGGCACCAATCTTCAGCTTGACACAGTGGAATCCAGCCTGCAGTTTCTCCTCCAGCCGTTGGTACATCTCGTTGAAAGAGCCCATCCATACCAGCCCATTGATGGTGATTCCCTCCTCGCCACGTCCAAAAGGGGTATCAAAAAGGTTGAGGCTGCCACAGGCATCCAGCTGTGCTTTCGCAGTCTCAAGTCCAAAGAGCATGGAAGGGTAAGGTCTCATCGCCTCAGTATCAATCTGTCCTGTCCGACAGAAGTCGTCACAGAACTGGCGAAGCGTCAGCTCATACGCATCATCGGGCAGGGCATCGCACGACAGGTCGGGCAATGTGGCGCACTCCCCAACCCCCTTCACCTCCGGCAGCTCTCCACTCGTCAGCGTAATGTAATAGCTGCGCCGTGTGGTGTAGACACCACGTGAGGTGCCTGCTGGCTGGCGGAAGTGAAGGAGACGGGAGGATATTTCAGTTTTATACATAATAAACTTTTGAGTCAGGGCTGGTTCATTGTTGCTTAGCGTTCTGCTGACAGAACAGCTTGGGGCAGGGCAGGCTTCTGTATCTTGCTTATGCCAAGTCTCATTTTATTCTGCCTTAAAACTATTCTTACAGGACTCAGCCCATGTGTTTTTTCTTCTTTGTCAGGGAAACTGAGGATACTTGTCGAAGTCGGGCTTGCGCTTTTCAAGGAAAGCCTTGCCGCCTTCCTGTGCCTCGTCAAGGGTATAGTAGAGCATGGTGGCATCACCTGCCAGCTCCTGTATGCCAGCCTGGCCATCCAGTTCGGCATTGAAGCCAGCCTTCATCATGCGGAGTGCCAAGGGTGACCGCTCCATCATGGTCTCAGCCCAATCCACACATTCGTCTTCCAGTTGGTCAAGTGGGACGACCTTGTTGACAAGTCCCATGCGCTCCGCTTCCTGGGCAGAGTACTGCCGGCAGAGAAACCAAATCTCACGGGCTTTCTTCTGTCCTACGATACGGGCAAGATAAGAGGCTCCAAAGCCGGCATCAAAAGAGCCCACCTTCGGTCCTGTCTGTCCGAAGATGGCATTCTCCGAGGCGATGCTGAGGTCACAGACCACGTGCAGCACGTGTCCACCTCCAATGGCATATCCGTTGACCATTGCTATTACGGGCTTGGGCAGGCGGCGTATCTGCATCTGCACATCGAGGACATTCAGACGGGGCACACCGTCGCCCCCCACATATCCGCCACGTCCCTTGACGTGCATATCTCCACCGGAGCAGAATGCCTTGTCACCGGCACCGGTCAGGATGACCACCCGTATATCGAGAGCTTCCCGACAGTAGCTGAACGCTTGCGACATCTCCCATACCGTGCGTGGCGTGAAGGCATTGCGGTACCGGGGGCGGTTGATGGTGATCTTTGCTATGTGATTGAATTCCTCAAAAAGGATTTCCTCAAAGTTGAAGCCTTCTATGGGCTTCCAGTCTCTTTTCTGCATATTTATTTTTTTTCTTTTAGGATTGATGAATAGGCGATGATAAACGATGATAAACGATGATAGGCGATGATAGGCGATGGCAATCAACGATAGATGATGAGGGGAGAAGAGACTATGGCCTGTGATAATAGGAAATGGTTACTGGCAAGTCGGGCTGCAATAAACCTGAGTGGGCAAGACTAAAAGCTCTGATAATAGTCCCGCATGACTTGCGCATCCACGTCAGCGTGTGTGAACACCTCCAAGAGGACAGGTCCTTCCTCAGCATTGAAGAAAGCATCAAGTCCCTTCTCCAGTTCCTGTGCATTGTGGGCAGTGAGGTAGACTATGTCATTTTCCTCGCAGATGCCCTTTGCCGTCGTGGCATGCCCTGCCGCCACAGCAGTGTCCCGATAGGGCGAACGCTCCAGGCCGGGCAACTGATGGAAAATGCCACCACCGCCATTGTTGAGCAGAAGGATGCCCAGGTTGGGTGTGAGACTTTGGTTCCACAGGGCATTCTGGTCATAGAAGAAGCTCAAGTCGCCGATGACGCAGTAGACATCCTCCTCGTCCTGGTGTGCCACCGCATAACCTACTGCCGTTGACAGCGAACCTTCTATGCCGTTCACTCCCCGGTTTACGTAGATATACTGATTGGAGAAGATGTTGCCCAGACGTACAGCAGAACTGTTGCCATAGAACAGTTCTCCGTCAATCTCCTGCTCCTGCATCATCTCATGGAAACGCTTCACAGCCAGCATCTGTGAATATCGGGGCTGGAACTGCTTCCGGAGGGCTGCGGCCTTGGCTAAAGCCTGGTCCCATAACTGCACAAAGGAGTTGTCACAGGCCTCATCAGCCTCAGTGGCAAGCAGGGAAAGGACGTCAGAGGCTGAGCCCGTGATCACATCCGTAAGGTTCATGAACGTGTCACAGCACTCCCCCCGCTCGTTAACGGCTACAGAGACAGCGTCCTGGCAAGTACGCAGGAAGCGCTTGAGTCGTTTGCTGACCAGTGTCCCACCTATATATATGATACGGTCAGGGCGATAAGTCTCATTTCCTTCAGCCAATGTCAACACCTCGTCAATAGGCTGTGAGGGGCAGATGTCATCATCGGCCAGCTTCTCCTGTAGCACAACGGCCACACGGCGTAACGACAGGATGGACTCAAGTGCATCACCCGCTACCTCAGGCAGCATCTGCCCGAGGACTATCATGGGCTTGCCCCCTCGGAAGAAATTCTCCGCAAGCTGATAGCAGGCTGCGTCATCAGCTATCGCGCCATGTACGGTTATCCGCCGTTCATCGGGCAGCTGCATGGCGGTGTAGTCGAAGAGAGGTTCACTGATCGGCACATTTATATGTACGGGACCACCGCCACAGTTGACTGCTGCGTTCAGAGCCTCATTGACCAGTCGGTTGCAGAACCATCGCTCCTCGTCCTCATGAGGCTCGGGCAGGGTGACGCTCTTTCTGACATTAGGCTCCAATGCCCCATGCTGGTGTAGGGTCTGTCCATCCTGTTGCCCGATCCATTGGACTGGACGGTCGGCGGAGATGATGATGAGTGGCCTGTTCTGATAATAAGCCTCTGCTGCGGCAGGTGCCGTATTCAGCAGGGCAGAGCCTGACGTGACGCAAACGGCTACCGGCTCATTGTCGGCAAGCGACATGCCAAGGGCGAAGAATCCTGCTGACCGCTCGTCAGTCACAGGGTAACACTCAATGTCGGGGCAGGCGCAGAGATTATGAACGATGGGGGAGTTGCGTGACCCAGGACAGACGACTGCCTTGGTGATTCCGAACTTCACGAGCAGTGCCGTGAGAATGTTTACGTTTTCTTTGGTGCTGTACATTATAGGGATTGGGTGATCAGTGATGATAGGCGATGATAGGTGGGAATAGGCGATAATAAGCTGTGACAGACAACCACGCTAAGGTGAAGGATGATTCCTGAGCAGCTTACGCATGGTGGCGAGTTTTGCCTCCGTTTCCTGCCACTCATTCTCCTCAATACTTCCTTTCAGCAAACCGCCACCTGCATAGAGGCAGCAGGTGCTTTGGGTGAGCTGCATGCAGCGGAGGGTGACGTAAAGTCTCGCCTCGCCGTTGCTGCCAAGCAAGCCAGTGAACCCGCTGTAATAGCCTCGACGGAGATGCTCGTAGCTGAGAATGAAGTGCCTGGCGGTATCCTTGGGCATACCGCAGACAGCTGGTGTGGGATGGAATGACGCAAGGAAATGGCCAAGGTGGTGGCTGTCACGCAGGCTGAACGCAAAGTCAGTGCGCAGATGTGCAAGGTCAGCTGCCTGCGCCGTGAAGGGTGCGCTCTCAGTCAGTTCCGTGGCAAAGGGCTGAAGACCGGTACGGATATAGTCGGCTACGAGCCGTTGTTCCTCCTTGTTCTTGTCAGACCACACCATGTCGCCCTCACCATCGTACCTCATTGTTCCTGCGAGTGCCATCGTCCGATAGCCATCCCTGTCGCCATTCAGCAGAATCTCAGGGCTGGCGACCAGCCACATTCCCGTCTGTCGTGTATAGAACAGGGCCACATACTGGCGGGGATACATCTTGCAGGCATTCAGGAAGATGTTGCGGGGAGTCATCTCCGCTGACTTTCGTTCCGTGACTGAACGGGCAAGCACCAGCTTGCGGAATGTTTCCCGCTCCAGTTCGGCATGGAAACGTACGAAGTCTTCATGATAAGCTCTCCGCAGGTCATTGTCCGCAGCCTCCAGGTGCCTGTCGTCCTCCCAGTCCGGGATGGCTTGAAACCCCTCTCGGCCATCCATAGGCAGGTCGACAGTATGCCCACTCGCACCATTCAGCAGATAGAGGTGGCAGTCGCCGTCATCAGCAAAGGGAGCTATGACAAGCCCCCTATGACCGTCAAGGTCGGCCAGCGTCATCAGCCGTTCGGGTTCCTCCGCCTGCCTGTAGCAGTGACACACGTCAGCGAAAGGCTCACGATAAATGAAAAACGGTTCCATTATCCCTCCTGCGGCGCTATGACGTAATTGGTCACCTGTACGGTAGAGATGAGGTCGCCCTGGTCATTCTTGATGTCTATATGCCACACGTGCAGCGTCCGTCCCTTATGAACCAGCCGGCCGTAAGCCGTCACCATGCCGCCGTATGGCATAGCCTTGACATGGTTTCCGCTGACGTTGATGCCCATAGCCATCATTCCTGGGCAGGCGGCCATTGAGCCAACTCCTGCAAGATTCTCAGCCAGAGCCAGAGAGGCTCCCCCTGAAAGGAATCCAAAGGGTTGCTTGTTACGGTCGTCAACCGCCATGCGCGCCATCAGCGTGTCAGGCTCGGGTGTGGAGACAAACTCCATGCCCAGCGTGCGGCTGAGTCCGTCCTCCTGTTCAGTCTTGCTATTCCATATCTTCTCTATATTCATAATACTGTAGTCTAATGTCATGCAAAGATAGTAAAAAGTACATAGACTGCAAAAATAAAGCTGCTTTATCAAGCCTGCCTAAACTGAAAGGAAGAACAGCGAGGCTCCCATCACTGATATGACCGCACCCAAGACGCTCTTCACCGTTATCTTCTGATGGAAGAAATACCAGGAGGGGAGAAGGATGATGATAGGGGTGGTTGCCATCAGTGTTGAGGCGATGCCTGCCGCAACGTGCTGGACCGCCAGCAGCGAGAAGCCCACACCAAGGAACGGGCCGAAGATGACGGCCACACCAAGCATGCCCATGCCACGGCGGTTATGAAAACCTGCGCGGAAGGCACGTCCCTGCCCACGCAGCAGCATCCAGGCGGAGAAACAGGCGAAGCCCGCCACGCAGCGGATGAGATTGGCTGAGAAGGGGAGATAGTTGGCTATGTGTGGAAGCACGCCCGATGGTACACCGGCCGTATAGGCATCCAGGCCAATCTTGCTCAGCACCAGGCCAACACCCTGTCCCACACCGGCCCCGATACCGAAGAGTACCCCTTGCCAGGGCAGCTGCATGGAGACACGGTGCCCACTGCCACGGTTGAGGATGCTGAGGGCAATGCCGGAGATGGTCACCGCCATAGCCAGGAGATCCTTCAGTGAGAGGTTCTGCCCAAGGCTTATCCATGCCGCAAAGGCAGAGAACACCGGTGCCAGCGTCATGAAGAGCTGGCCGTAGCGGGACCCTATCCACAGATAGGAGTTGAAGAGGCACCAGTCGCCAAAGAAATAGCCCACCACACCTGAGAGCAGCAGCCATCCCCATGCCCGTGCGTCGGCATAGACGGGCAGCGCGTTGCCCAGCAGCAGCCAGCACAGGGCTGCCGAGCAGAGCCCGGCAAAAAGCATGCGCCAGACATTGGCCACCACGACACCGAGCCGCTTGGAGGCCACCTCGCTTGCCATTGCCGTAAGCGTCCAGGAGAAGGCCACGCCAATGGAGATTATCTCACCGATGTATTGCATGAATGTACCGTTTGGGATGCAAAGGTAACAAAAACCACGGATTCCACGTCAGTTTCCCGCCCTTTTTAGCATGGGATGAGCCAATAAACTCCGCTGGGAAGGATGGCCTGTGCATCCCAGCAGCAGCTCCAGTCCGGCAACAGGCATCCAGCTGCGCAGTACTTGTCGTGAAGTACTTGAGTATTTCAGCTGAAGTATCCGACTACTTCATGTGAAGTACTGGGCCGATTCGGCACCGGGTGTTTCCATCCCTGTCCGGGATTGATGGACAGGAAGCGTGCCAGCTGCCTGCAAGGGCTGCCGCCCGAACGGCGGGAAGGGCTTGCCAAAAGGGTGCTGATAGGATAAAAAAGGCAAAAACCGCCATAGTTTGCGAATAATTTATTAAATTTGCAACCTATAAGAATATATTCGATTTTATTTAAATATGAACGTTTTAGAATTATCGGAGCAGGAGATTGGCCGTCGCCAGAGCCTGCAGGAATTGCGTGAGATGGGAATCAATCCCTATCCGGCAGCAGAGTTTCCAACCAATGCTTACTCTGTTGACATAAAAGAGCAATTCCGGGAAGACGAGCAACGTGAGGTTGTCATCGCCGGACGTATGATGGGCCGCCGTGTCATGGGCAAGGCATCATTCGCAGAAATACAGGATAGCAAAGGAAGAATCCAGGTCTACATCACCCGTGACGACATCTGTCCGGGCGAGGACAAGGAACTATACAACAAAGTATTCAAGAAACTGCTTGACATTGGCGACTTCATCGGCATCAGGGGATTCGTCTTCAAGACGCAGATGGGCGAGATCTCAGTCCATGCCAAGGAAATCACGCTCCTGTCAAAGAGCCTCAAGCCGCTGCCGGTTGTCAAGTACAAGGACGGTGAGGCTTACGACAAGTTCGAGGATCCTGAGCAGCGTTACCGCCAGCGTTACGTTGACCTTGTTGTCAACGAGGGTGTGAAGGACACCTTCCTCAAGCGGGCAACGGTGTTGCGCACCATGCGCCAGTTCTTTGATGAGGCTGGTTACACCGAGGTGGAGACCCCGACGCTGCAGAGCATCCCTGGCGGTGCGAGCGCACGTCCGTTCATCACCCATTTCAATGCGCTCAACGTGGATATGTACATGCGTATCGCCACTGAGCTGTATCTGAAAAGGCTCATCGTAGGCGGCTTTGAGGGTGTCTACGAGATTGGCAAGAACTTCCGCAACGAGGGTATGGACCGTTTCCACAACCCTGAGTTCACCTGCATGGAGCTGTACGTACAGTATAAGGACTACAACTGGATGATGTCATTCACGGAGCAGCTGCTGGAGAAGATCTGCACGGAGGTGAATGGGAAGCCGGAGGTGCGGATGGGCGACAAGGTCATCAGCTTCAAGGCTCCTTTCCGCCGCCTGCCCATCCTTGATGCCATCAAGGAGAAGACGGGCTTCGACCTCAGCGGCAAGAGCGAGGATGAGATCCGCAGCATTGCCCTGGACGATCTGAAGATGGAGACCATTGACGAGAGCTTCGGCAAGGGCAAGCTCATTGACGAGATATTCGGCGAGTTCTGCGAGGGCACTTACATCCAGCCGACCTTCATCACCGACTATCCTGTAGAGATGTCGCCACTGACGAAGATGCACCGCTCAAAGCCCGGACTGACTGAGCGTTTCGAGCTGATGGTCAACGGCAAGGAGCTGGCCAATGCCTACTCTGAGCTGAACGATCCGATTGACCAGGAGGAACGCTTCAAGGACCAGATGCACCTGGCTGACAAGGGCGATGATGAGGCAATGATCATTGACCAGGACTTCCTGCGTGCCCTGCAGTATGGTATGCCGCCTACGTCAGGCATCGGCATCGGCATTGACCGCCTTGTCATGCTCATGACGGGTAAGGAGTACATCCAGGAGGTGATGCTCTTCCCGCAGATGAAGCCTGAACCGAAGATTCCGCAGAGTTCTTTCAAGGAATGGGCTGAGCTTGGTGTGGCTGAGGACTGGGTCTACGTCCTGCGCAAGGCGGGCTTCAACCTCATCTCTGACATCAAGGACGAGAAGGCACAGGGCCTGCAGCAGAAGCTCGGTGAGATCAACAAGAAGTACAAGCTCGGCTACGAGAAACCTTCTGTTGACGAGATTCAGAAGTGGATTGACGGTGCAAACAGATAAAAAATCATCCCTCCCCCTTCCCTTGGGGGATAGGAGCGAGGGGTACCATTATGTTCAATCTCGGTAAAATAGCAATCATCGGAAGCGGCAGCTGGGCAACGGCTATCGCCAAGATTATCGTCGAGCATACGCACCACATCGGCTGGTTCTTCCGTAAGGATGACAGGATTGAGGCTTTCAGGCGGATAGGGCATAACCCGGCTTACCTCACAAGTGTCAGGTTTGACATGAGGGAGATCGCCTTCTCGTCCGACATCAACCGCATCGTGCAGGACTATGACACACTGGTCTTCGTCACGCCATCGCCTTATCTGAAACCGCTGCTGAAGAAGCTGAGACACAAGCTCAGCTCCAAGTTTGTCGTCACAGCCATCAAAGGCATTGTGGCTGACGAGAACCTGGTCTGCTCGGAATTCTTCCATGAGGTCTATGGTGTGCCCGAGGAGAACCTTGCAGTCATCGGTGGACCGTCGCATGCAGAGGAGGTGGCTATGGAGCGGCTGACCTATCTCACCGTTGGCTGCTCTGATACCGATAAGGCACGGGCCTTCACCGAGGTGCTGACCTCCGCTTACGTCAAGACCAAGACCTCACCTGATGTCCTTGGCATCGAATATGCCTCCGTCCTGAAGAATGTCTATGCCATCGCGGCCGGCATCTGCTCAGGGCTGAAGTATGGTGACAACTTCCAGGCGGTACTGATTTCCAATGCCATGCAGGAGATGGAGCGGTTCCTCTGCACCATCAACCCGATAGAGCGATCCATCATTGACAGCGTCTACCTGGGCGACCAGCTCGTCACAGGCTACAGCAAGTTCTCCCGCAACCATACCTTCGGGACGATGATTGGCAAGGGCTACAGCGTGAAGTCGGCACAGATAGAGATGGAGATGATTGCCGAGGGCTACTTCGGCACCAAGTGCATGAAGGAGATAAACCGGCATCTACACGTCAACATGCCCATCCTCGATGCCGTCTACAACATTCTCTATGAGCGTATCAGCCCACAGATAGAAATAAAATTATTAACAGATTCATTCAGATAAAGACAAATGGAAAGTATCAAGTTAGACATTACGAAAGCCGCCCAGTTCTTGAATCCGGGCGCAGTAGAGGCTTACGCTCCTCATGTGGCTGCCGCTCAGGAAGCTCTGGAGAAGGGTACTTGCCCCGGAAATGATTTCCTGGGATGGCTGCACCTGCCATCAAGCATAACACCGGAATTCCTCGGTGAGATCCAGGCCGTGGCCAATACGCTCCGAGAGAAGTGTGAGGTGGTTGTCGTTGCCGGCATCGGAGGCTCTTACCTCGGCGCACGTGCCGTCATTGAGGCTTTGGGAAACAGCTTCGCATGGCTCGTAAATGACAAGAAGAACCCTACAATCCTCTTCGCTGGAAACAATATCGGTGAGGACTATCTCTCTGAGCTGACTGCTTATCTGCAGGGTAAGAAGTTCGGTGTCATCAATATTTCCAAGTCAGGAACCACCACAGAGACGGCCCTGGCCTTCCGCCTGCTGAAGAAGCAGTGTGAGGAGCAGTTGGGCAAGGAGGAAGCCAAGGATGTCATCGTTGCCATCACTGACGCAACGAAGGGTGCTGCCCGTGCAGCCGCAACGAAGGAGGGTTACAAGACATTCGTCATCCCTGACAATGTAGGCGGCCGTTTCTCCGTCCTGACTCCAGTGGGCCTGCTGCCAATCGCAGTAGCCGGATTTGACGTGAAGGCACTCGTTGAGGGCGCACAGGTCATGGAGAAGGAGACTGCCAATGACGTTCCGTTCTCCAGCAACATCTCTGCCCGTTATGCAGCCGTGCGTCAGGGGCTCTACTCCCAGGCTGGCAAGAAGATTGAGATTGTGGCCAATTTCCAGCCGAAGCTCCACTTCATGGCTGAGTGGTGGAAGCAGCTCTACGGTGAGAGTGAGGGTAAGGACCACAAGGGCATCTTCCCTGCTGCCTGCGACTTCACTACTGACCTGCACTCTATGGGCCAGTGGATTCAGGAAGGCGAGCGTTCCATCTTCGAGACGGTCATCTCTGTGGAGGAGCCAAACAGCAAGCTGCTCTTCCCGCACGATGACGAGAACCTCGATGGCCTCAACTTCCTTGAGGGCAAGCGTGTGGACGAGGTCAACAAGATGGCTGAGCTTGGCACCCGACTGGCACATGTTGACGGCGGTGTGCCCAACATCCGCATCAGCGTTCCTGTCCTGAACGAGTACTATCTCGGCCAGCTTATCTACTTCTTCGAGAAGGCTTGCGGCATCAGCGGTCTTATCCAGGAGGTCAATCCTTTCAACCAGCCAGGTGTGGAGGCTTACAAGAAGAACATGTTTGCCCTTCTGAACAAACCAGGCTATGAGGCTGAGAGCAAAGCCATCCAGGAAAGACTGACTAAGGAGAAGTAACTGAAAGCTCCCTGCTTCCCTCCCAAGAGTGGGGAAAGCAAGTCTGAACAAAAGGGAGTATCCGCAGGTATATCGGTCAAGGTGGAGCAGTCTGCCTTGGCCGTTTTACCTTTATTCTTTCATCTCCGTCATCATTTATTACCGTTCATCACCACTTATCTCCAGAAATTATGCTTGACATTATCAAATCACCTATCCGTCCTTTCACACCAAAGGTTGTTCTCTTCGATATGGACGGTGTACTCTACGACTCCATGCCCAATCACGGCATAGCCTGGCAGCGTGCCATGAGTGAGTTCGGCATCCACTTTACCGTGGAAGACTCCTATGCCACTGAAGGCGCACGGGGGGTTGACACCATCCGTAAATATGCCAAAGAGCAGTTAGGAAGGACTCTCACCGAGGAGGAAGCACAGCTGATGTATGATGTCAAGGCCCGTTACTTCCATGAAATGCCGGAAGCTGGAATCTTTGATGGCGTGAAAGACCTCATGCAGAAGATAAAGAACAGCGGACTTAAGATTGGGATTGTGACAGGCAGCGCGCAGCGTCCGCTCATCGAACGGGTCACCAGCGACTTCGGCCATTTCGTCTCCCGTGACCAGATAACCACGGCCTTTGACGTGAAACGGGGCAAGCCTAATCCTGACCCATATCTGATGGGACTTCAGAAGGCGGGTAACTATGCCCCAAATGAAGGGATTGTCGTTGAGAATGCTCCGCTTGGAGTCCATGCGGGTGTTGCAGCAGGCTGCTTCACAGTGGCCATCAACAGCGGTCCCCTGCCTGATGCCGCCCTGCTGAATGAGGGAGCCAACCTTCTCTTTCCCACTATCCGTGAGTTTGCAGACAGTTGGGAAGAGCTTTTGGAGTGGATGTCTCAGACTGCAGACTGACCATATTTGCAGCAAAAGCCGCATAGACATTCGAGAAAATAATATATGATGAAGAAAAGAAATTATCTGGGAACATTTGTCTATTATTACAATATTCTAAATTATGTTATAAGCGATATGCTTTCCCAATGGGATTTGGCAATAGACGCAAAGATAACATTTGGCAAAAACATACTAAGGCATTATGATAAAAAGCGATTAAGACGTGATTCGCTATGGGTGGCTAACAATCATTCAATCGCTATAATTGGTGTTCTTTCTGCACCTATAGCCTTGTTGTTTATGGTTCTAGTTAGCCTCTTTCTAGGGCACAAAATAATGGCCTGCTATATTGTATTGATATTCTTTTGTTTGTCGCTTTATATTATGTCCATATCAAAATATGACCATTGCTATTTTGAGTACTTCGAAAGCATACGTGACATCAATATAAAAAAATGGCGTTATCAATGCTTGTTGTTTGCGATTGCTGACATGATAGTGGGGGCGGTTCTTGTATGTGTTTTAATTCATATATGAGCCCCCATAAAAAATGTGGGGGC
>JAILEG010000052.1 GCA_024688365.1 Prevotella sp. | reverse complement strand
ACAAGACTTTGGACACTTGCCCGGCTTTTATTGGTCCGGTCATCTCTTCCTATGACAAGTAATGTGTCCCCCCCTTCCAAGGGCACTGCCGCATGCCGGTCTATCAGTAATGTTATACCAGCATCCTGGTAAAACTTCCTTGCGCGCAGTTCCCCACTATAGTACTCATGGTTGCCCAAGCAGGCATAAACGGGAACCTGCAGCTTATGGAACACTGCAGCCATGCCCTGTTCCTCCAAGGCACGGATACTTCCGTCAATGATGTCGCCACCTATCAAGATTACCTCCGGATGCTCTGCGTTAACTTTGTCTACCCACCGTTGAAACTCATCCACCCGATTGTGATAGCCAAGATGCAAGTCGGTCAGCATCACTATACGATGTACCTGTCTCATCGGCTTTTCCGACTTCATCGCCAAAGGCACACGTGTCTTCTGATGATAATGAAGGTTACCATACAGGAAAAGCCCAAAGATAACTAAGAGGACAGTTACCGCTCCCGCCCAGCTGTCATACAGAAAGCTTTTAGGAACGATGTGAAGCACTCGTGCAAGGTCTAAGACAAGAAACAATATTGCCATATACAACCCGACAAACAATGCTGAGTTGCCAAGCTCATACAGGAAGACAGCAATAGGCATCGGCTTGTCATCCAGTCCAAAAATGAAGTTGGAAAAGAAGCAAACCATGCAAAGAGCCAACACACCGACCAACGACCATTTCCCCACATGGCCCAGAGGAACCAGACACCATACATGCCAGCCAACATACGCACAACCAGCAACTACCACCAGTAAAATCAAAATCATCATTATCAACTCTATATTTTTCATCCTTAAAACTTTATATTATGGGCGGAAACAGCCTGTACCATACGTATGCCGCCAAACCTCTCACGGAAAGAAAGGAAAGGAAGGCAATCCAAAGCGCATCATTCCCCCAAGAGGCATGTAGCCCCTCATATAAAATGAAGAACACCACCGTTGCCGAAAACGACGACACCAACATTCCCTTCGTATCAGTCAGTCCGATAAAGATACCATCAAAGACAAATGCTGCCACCCCTGTTACAGGAATCAGATAAGCCCAGGGAAGATAAGGCACAGCAGACCTCACCACGACACTATCATCAGTGAGAAGCGACAGGAACCGCACACCTCCCAGCACATAGACTACACTGAACAATACTACCATTACAGCACCAAAGCCAAACAGCCGACGGACAGTACCACGCAGGCGCACCCAGTCAGCAGCCCCATAATACCTGCCACTCAAAGCCTCACCCGCATAGGCAAAACCATCCATGACGTATGAGAACAAGGTAAATAGCGTCATCAGCAACGTGTTGACCGCCAGCATCATTGCACCCTGCTGGCCACCAGCACGGGTGAAGAACATATTGGTAATGACCAGGCATAGCGTACGAAGGAAGATGTCCCTGTTCACACTGAAGAAATCCTTCCACACAGACAGGACAGAAACCGCATCGAGGAAAGCACCAAAATCCCAGACCATCAACGATTTTCCGTCCTGCCCATGCAAGGACAGGCCACTTCTCCCCACACAACGACGCACAGCCACGACAGCCATAAGGAAACCTGCCCACTGCGCAAAAAGCGTACCGGCGGCAACTCCCTGGATACTCCATCCAAGGCTGAAAACACAAAACAACGACACGATTATGTTGAGGACATTCTGAATGACTGCAACCATCATCGGTGTGCGCGTGTCCTGCATCCCCACGAACCAGCCCGTAAGCCCATAAAGACCCAACATGGCAGGGGCACCCCAGACAACTATCCTGAAATACTCAGCTACAAGTTCCCGTGCTGCATTAGGTGTGCCCATCAGCCGAAGCATCCCCCACTCTATGCCACGCTGACACAAAACGAAAAGAATCCCAAGCACTATGCCGATAGTCAGCGTACGAAACAGAACGCTGATACAAGCCATACCGTCAGCACGTCCGTATGCCTGGGCCGTCATTCCGCTTGTACCCATCCGAAGGAACCCCAGCAGCCAGTATATGACATTGAATATCATTGACCCGACGGCAATGGCACTGATATAGGTCTCATTGCCTATATGCCCCACTATCATCAGGTCGACAAGCCCCAGAAGCGGAACCGTAACATTACTGATGACAGACGGAATGGCAAGCCGCAGAATCTCTCCGCACAGCCTGTCATGCAATATTCGCAACCTCATCCTATCACTTCCGGATATAGTCTTTGGCTACCAGGTCATAGTAAAGTGCTTCCAGCTCAGGCAAAGTCAGCCGTTCAATTGAATGTTCTAAAATACGGATCAGCTCTGCCCGACGTGTATCTTCTTCTTGTCTGTCAAAATTCATAAAATCTTTTCCCCTTACTTTTAATATTATTATTGTCATCATCCTATCCGATGCATGTAGCCGGACTCCCTTCTACCGCACACGATAAGGAGAAACAAAATTAGATGAAATAATTGTAAAATCAGAAAAACTTAGCTACTTTTGTCACACGAACCATAAAATTAACAGCATGGGGAAAAAACAGGAATACAAATTGGCTAATGAAAAGTACCTCAATGACCTAAAAGCAAAAGATGAAGTCAATGAACTTCCTCATGGTATCCTCTATGAAATCATTGCCAAAGGGCGGGGAGAAGGCAAGGTTGACGCACGCTCCATTGTCAGCTGCAACTACCGTGGCAGTCTCATTAGCGGCAAGGTTTTCGATGACAGCTGGCAAAGAGGGTATCCTGAGGCTTTCCGTGTAAACGAACTGATTACCGGACTACAGACCGCACTTCACGCCATGCATAAAGGCGACCATTGGCACGTCTACATTCCCTACAAGGAAGGGTACGGCACAAAACGTGACGGTGACATTCCCGGTTTCTCTACGTTAATATTCGAGATAGAGCTTCTGGACATTGCATAAAGTCCCAAGCCGCACTTATACTCCCGCGGAAGTACCGAAGTACTCCCCGTACAATTACTCCTGTAACCTGTGCCTAAGTACAGCAATACTTTAGCAGCAATACCCGTATACTTCACAAGAAGTACAGGTACAAGACACTATACCTGACACCCTGGTCCATGCCATCTCAAACAATAACACAACAACACCCACTACTAAGAATAACAAAAAAGAGACTCCCAAAAACTGGAAATCTCTTTATGGAGGTGCCTGGCGGAATCGAACCGCCCTACACGGTTTTGCAGACCGTTACCTAACCTCCCGGCCCAGGCACCATTGTCAGCAGCAAACCCTTTAGTGTTTGCGAGTGCAAAGATAATCACTTTATTCGGTTTGACCAAACATTTCAACCATTTTTTTAAAGAAACATCTGTCAATAGGGTGCTTACAGGATTCTTCCTGACAAGAAACTTTCAGCAGGCCCCTTTGAAGCAGACAGGGCGCTTGCGCCCTTTCAACTGCTGCTGCTTTTTCAGTTGGTCATGGATGGCACAGCCTGAGCAGCCGTGACAAGGATCCCCTGCAGACTGAATGGTCCGCCACAACCGATAGCCAACATAACCTATGGCTGCGGCAAGGACTACAGCCAAAACAATATATTGCCACATACGCAAATCCTTTCTCGGTCAGACAGGCATATCGCTGGGGGACTCAGCGAAGATATCCTCTACGGCATTCACCTCATCCTCATCAAACCATTTTGACAACTTACTCTTTGCCTTCTCCTTCACCTCCTCGCTGACCTCGCCCCAAACTTTGTGGAGAACATAAAGCAAGACCGTGAGGTCGTCTGCCAGACCTGCTATCGGAATAGCATCCGGCACCACATCGAGTGGCGAAATAAGATATCCCAAGGCACCAATAATAACAGCCTTGTCCTTGACTGACACCTTGTCACTCTCCATAGAATAATAGAGAATCAACGCGGCATAGACCAACTTCGCACCGGCACGCTTGGCTATACGCTGTATTTTATCAATAAACCTCTGCTTCGAGAATTTATCCTTATATTTCTGTAAATCAGGTAATTCCATACGATTTCTTACTTTGGTTCAACTCACTTTGAAGGCAAGCACCTTGTCAACATACTCCTTTGCCTGCGGATAGTCACGATTGACACGGCTGATACGGCTGCGGACCAGCACCTTCATCAAGATTCTATACAGCAAAAAGAGTACCAGCCCGACACCTATGGCTGCCAAAACATTCCACACTCCCTTAAAAGGAAGCGAGTCGTCCGGGAAAGCTGAGATGACAAGAATAGGCAGGCAGAGCAACATTCCCGCTATCGTGTAGCGTGTACGCTCTGTTCCCTCACTGTCCAAGGCAGCTTGGTAATCAAAGAGATAATCGGAAAGAATCATCTCGTCAAGCTCAGCCGGCAAGTGTGGGAAGCCAGCCTCGTCTTTATGATTCTTGATTTTATTCTCAACCTGATGCTGAAAATCATCCAGTACAGTCACATATTCTTCTAAATCTTTCATGAAAGCAAAAATGATTTGGTTGACAAAGCCACACCAACACCCTCCCCTCTAAGCCAAACGGCTGTATGGGGAGGAGATGTATGGCAAAAACAAAACAGTGTTCCTGTAAGCCGGGTTCCGTCTCTTCCTCATCTTTCGATAATAGGAAGATGCCTGTCATTTATCTACTTTGCAAGTCACCCTGCAACTCAAGCATTCTACCCTCCGTTGTGCTAACGCTCGGGCGGGCAGCCCTCAGACAACGGTTTACATGAACTTGCAGCTCCTGAACAGCACAGCCAGACGATCACCCGCATGCTGGTAGTCTCTTACACCACCTTCTCACCCTTACCACCCAATGGATGGCGGTCATTCTCTTCTGCCTACATCTACTGTCACCAATAGCTTCTACTTTCGGAAGCAGGATGCCCTCTGCTGCCCGGACTTTCCTCTCGCATCCCGGACGGATGCCAGCGACAGAGCCGGAACACTGCCTTATGTGGATGCAAAGATAATGGAAAACATGGATATTCCAAAACATTTTCCTATTTTTCTACACACATGTCATTGACTGACAATATGCAAACTGAACGAATGTAAATTTCATCTCACTTCCCTTTAAGAGCCGTTAAGGACGGAAATCAAAGTGTTAAAATCGGATAAAGATAACTGACAAAATGGCGGTTTTACATTTTTTGCGTCTAAATTTGCATCTGTCAAAACAGCCAGGAGGGTATCCTCATGGCAAAGTGGAAGTAATCATTAAAAGTAAATATAAATTATGAAGAATTTATCTAAGTTTCTGGCTGGCGCAGCATGTGTTACTGCCCTTGCCTTTTCTACTGGCGCCTTCATCAAGGTTTATGCGGCTGAAGCTCCCGCCGTTGCTCCCGGACAGCCCGTCGACCTCACATATGCCGCAGAGAAAGCCCTTCCTGCTGTTGTTCATATCAAATATGTACAGAACTCCAAGACACGTACCGTCGACGTACAGGAAGACCCATTTGGCGGATTTTTCGACCCATTCGGATTCTTTGGCAACCCAGGCAATGGTGGATCTCGCCGCCAGCAGGTGCAGACACCAAAGAAAGAGGCGACCGGAAGCGGTGTCATCGTGTCAGCCGATGGATATATCGTCACCAACAACCACGTAGTTGAGGGAGCTGACGAACTGACAGTCACACTGAATGACAACCGCGAGTTCTCTGCACGTATCGTCGGAGCTGACAAGCAGACTGACCTTGCCCTGCTCAAGGTCAATGCAAAAGACCTGCCGGCACTTCCTATTGGCGACTCTGACAAGCTGAAAGTAGGCGAATGGGTCATTGCTGTGGGCAATCCATACAACCTCAGCTCAACCGTCACAGCCGGTATCGTCAGTGCCAAGTCACGTGGGTTGGGTGCCAGCCGCAATGGCATTGAGAGCTTCATTCAGACTGATGCAGCCATCAATCCAGGAAACTCTGGTGGTGCACTGGTCAACACACAGGGAGAGCTGGTTGGCATCAATGCCATGCTATATTCACAAACGGGATCTTACTCTGGCTATGGTTTTGCCATTCCTACAACCATCATGAACAAGGTGGTTGATGACATAAAGAAGTATGGCAGCGTGCAGCGTGTCATGTTAGGTATCGAGGGCGGTGATGTCCTGAATTACATCAACGCACAGAAGGAGGAAGGCAAGAACGCTGACCTTGGAACTAACGAGGGTGTATATGTTGCCAACGTATCAGAAGACGGTAACGGCGCTGCCTTAGGTCTCACCAAAGGAGATGTCATTACCAAGTTTGACGGACAGAAAGTAACCCGCATGTCAGAACTCCAGCAGGCTCTCAACAGCAAACGTCCCGGCGACAAAGCCACCGTTACCTATCTCCGCAACAAGAAGGAAGTAACCAAGACCATCACACTGAAGAATGCCCAGGGTACAACCAAACTTATCGAACAGGCTGACATAGATGTTCTCGGCGGCCAGTTCCGTCCTGTGACCGACGCTATGAAGAAGCAGCTCAACATCAACTATGGTCTGGAAGTACTAAAGGTAAACAATGGTGCCTTGAAGGCAGCCGGCATCAGCCGCGGATTCATTATCCAGAAAGTGAATGACGGGGTGGTGAAGAGTATTGATGACTTGCAGAATCTTGTGAAGAGAGCATCAACCAGTAAGGATCCTGTACTCTATATTCAAGGTATCTATCCAACCGGGAAAAAAGCCTACTTCGCCGTTCCGCTCTCTGACTGATGACCAAATATCTGCCATCTGAGCAATCTGATGGCACAGGAAACTGCATGATCCCCCACCCCTGTAACATTACGGACAGGGATGGGGGTTTACAGTTTGCGGGAAGTTACTTTTTCAGTGTTTTATTTGCTCAACTCATTGGTTTTGTGTAAATTTGCCATCACTTTATCAATGCCACGCTGAAATGAGACAACTGAAAATCACAAAGTCATTTACGAATCGGGAGAGTGCATCACTCGACAAGTATCTCCAAGAGATAGGTCACGAGCAGATGATAACCATCGAGGAGGAAGTTGAGCTTGCCCAGAAAATTAAAAAAGGTGACCGCAAAGCTCTGGAGAGACTGACAAAAGCCAACCTGAGATTCGTTGTCTCTGTTGCAAAGCAGTATCAGAACCAGGGATTATCCCTCTCCGATCTCATCAACGAGGGCAACCTCGGACTGATAAAAGCCGCCGAGAAATTTGATGAGACACGTGGCTTCAAATTCATTTCCTATGCCGTGTGGTGGATAAGGCAAAGCATACTTCAGGCTATAGCTGAGCAAAGCCGCATTGTGAGGCTGCCACTAAACCAAGTCAGCTCGGTCAACAAAATCAACAAGGCACTTAGGAAGTTTGAGCAAGAGAATGAACGCCGCCCCAGCATCGGCGAAATAGCGCAGGACATTGACATTTCTGAAGACAAAATTGCCGATGCCATGAAAATAAACGGGCATCACATTTCAATGGATGCACCTTTCGCTGATGGCGAAGAGAACAGTCTCTTGGATGTTATTCCTAACAATAACATTCCTTCGACCGATAGAGGCTTGGTTGAAGAGAGTCTTCACGAGGAGATTGCAAGAGCCTTGCAAATACTGGAAGAGCGTGAACAACAGGTCATAGAGGCTTATTACGGTATAAACCAGCAGGAAATGACCCTGGAAGAAATCGGTGACAAATATGGCCTCACACGTGAACGGGTACGGCAGATAAAGGAAAAAGCCCTCCGCAGGTTGCGACAGCAGACTAACAGCAAGATATTAAAGGCTTACCTCGGACAGTAAAAGTGATAATATTAAATTCTGAATAAAAAATGAAATTCCGACAACTGATAATCATCGCAGTTTTTCTGCTGGGATGGGTGAATAGCACTGATGCAAAGGGCTACAAGCCTGCAAAGGTCTATATGTTCGGCTTTGCCGCATCATTCAATGACTCCACCGTCTACATGACCAACATCCAGCAAGTGGATGCCTACCTCATGGATGACCGTACACATTTCCTCGTGTCCCGCGATGATTACTCTTACCAACTTCGCAGCTATCTGCAAAACAACAGATTGGAAAGTCATCCCACCTGCATAACCCTCTATGCAGAAACTGAGAAGGCTGCCATGAAGAAATATGTCAAGCTTAGAGACAAATATATCAAGACGAAAGGTCGATTCTTTATCAAGGGTATCACTGACAGCCAGTTCCAGTATAAGACTGTAGAACCTGCGGAAGGTCCTGTCTATGTTGATCCAGAACAGGCAGAACAGGCTGCACGGAAGTCTAAGAAAAAGAAAGAGAGAGAATGAAAGTTCAACCATTAAAGGATGGAAATAAATAATTTCAGAATCGCTGACTTGGAGATACAGATAATATTCCGTGACACAACTGTCAACGGGATGCATCTCCTGCGTTCCTTCGAACACTTCAGAGTCAGTGAGCCATTGGCAAACCCATTCTTCAGGCTTACCGTTGACGACAGTCTCAGGCCCATCCCTAAGAACAGGAGGCAGCGCATCCGTGCCTTTGACACGGGTAATGGCGACACCATTGTCGACCGTGTGGATGATGGCAGCTACCAATACATCATCAAGGATATTGGCGGGGCAGACTGCTGTCTTCTTGAAAGCAACAAGGATTTTACCGATTGTTACTGTGCCCTCAACGGCAACAGCAACATGCGCACCTTCGGACTCAACAATGCCCTGATGCTGATATTTGCATTTGCTGGTGCCCATCAGCGTGTATTGCTCATTCATGCCTCACTGGTCCGCAACAATGACTATGGCTATGCATTCATTGCCAAGAGCGGAACAGGCAAGTCAACGCAAGTCAGCATGTGGCTACGCCACATTCCTGGGAGCGACCTCATGAATGATGACAATCCTATTGTCAGGATCATTGACGGCGAGGCATGGATCTACGGTAGCCCCTGGAGCGGCAAGACACCCTGCTACCGCAATGTGAAGGCACGCTTAGGAGCCATCACACGGATTGACCGCGCAACAGAGAACTCCATTGAACAGCTGCCACCAATTGAGGCTTTTGCCTCACTCCTACCCTCCTGCTCAAGCATGAAGTGGGACTCCACCATCTACAATGCAATCTGTGATACTATCACTAAGGTAATAGAAACAACCCGGCTGTATACCCTGCATTGCCTGCCGAACAAAGAGGCTGCTGAAATCTGCCAACGGGCAATTGCCGTAAAATAACAACCATGCCACATAACACACAACAGCCATCCCAACTGCAGTTCGCCAATGCTGAGCTTATCCCCGAGATTGTCAAGATGCTCAAGGAAGGGCACACAGTGACCCTTCGTCTCCGTGGCTTCTCCATGCGGCCTTTCCTGGAGGATAACCGTGATAAAGCACTCCTGGTTAAGCCATCAGTGGTGAAGGTAGGCGACCCAGTCCTGTGCGAGATAGAGCCACTTCACTTTGTCCTGCACAGGATTGTCAATATAGAGGGAGACAGCATTACCCTGCGGGGGGATGGCAACTTAGCCACCGAACACTGCCGGCGAGATAATATTGTGGCCAGTGTTATTGGCTTCTACAGGAAGGGGCATGAACGAATAGACCGTACTGATGGGTGGAAATGGCGTGCCTACAGCTTCTGCTGGACCCGGCTGTTCCCCCTCAGACGATATATTCTCGCTGCCTATCGCCGACTGTGGATTCCACTTTTCGGAACAGCCTGACCCTACCTGAAACAAAGAAAACAACTGACAAGACGATTAATTACAAAACAAAACCACCAATAAAAATGAAAGTAAAGAAGGGTTTTAATCTCCGTGAAGTATGTGGAGAACATATAATAGTAGCTGAGGGAGACGAGAATATTGACTTCAGCAACATCATATCCATGAACGAAAGCTCGGCTTATCTGTGGGAAGAAGCACAGAAAAAGAATTCATTCAACATCACTGATCTCGCTAAGCTGCTCTGCAGCCAATATGAGGTTGACATGGCTACAGCCCTGAAAGATGCCACCACACTTGCCGCTCAGTGGGGTGCCGCCGGCATCATCGAGGGCGATGATGTTCCCGAGGGAACTATCAGAAAAACTGTTGCCCAAGAATCCAACACAGCAACCCGCACAGAGAAGCCCAAGGAGAAAAAGGGATTCTTCAAGAAAATATTTGGATAGCTCCCTATGTAACGAGGACAGACGAGCTATCGCCAAGACAGGCGAGGAAATACGAAGACAGGCGAGTGTGCCACGATACCGTGCCACACCCGCCTGTTTTGTTCCAACCAGCCGCTACCTTCTACTTCTCTGACAGCCTTCAAATAAAATTGAACCTATAAAGCACAACCTCACTTACAGATTTTTGAGAACCTGTCCTACAGGTTCTCCATGAACCAGCAGGCAATCTGCCGGAGCAAATGGTTGCGTGTATTGCCTCCAAAGATGCTGTGGTTGCGGTTGGTATAATAATTCTCCTTGAAATCCTTGTCAGCCTGCACCAATGCCTCAGCATACTCAAAAGTGTTCTGCGGATGTACATTATCATCAGCCATACCGTGACAGATGAGCAGCCTGCCATGAAGTTTTCCAGCACGATTAATTGGGTTGATTGCATACCCGACAGCATTCTCCTGTGGCGTGCGCATGTACCGTTCAGTGTAAATGGTGTCATAGAAACGCCAGTCTGTAGGAGGAGCGACTGCCACACCGGCCTTGAACACCTGCCGCCCCTCACTCATGCTCATCAACGTGTTGAAGCCTCCAAAGCTCCAGCCCCAGATTCCGATACGGGCGGAGTCAACAAAGCTCTGCTGTCCCAGCCAGACAGCAGCCTCAACCTGGTCTTTTGACTCCAGGTCACCAAGCCGCAGATAAGTACACTTCTCGAATTCTGAGCCACGGGCACCTGTTCCACGACCGTCGATACAGGCAACAATATATCCCTTCTGCGCCAGATAATAGTCAAACATACCACCATTGCCCATTGAGCCGACACCCCAATTGTCAACCACCTGCTGACTCGCAGGCCCACTATACTGGAAGAGTATGACAGGATATTTCCTTGCAGCATTAAAACCGGCGGGTTTTACCATCCAGCCGTTGAGCTTTACTCCCTCAGAGGTTGTGAAGGCAAAAAACTCCTTATCCGTATTACCATACGGAGCAATCTTTTGCTCCAGCTCCTTATTGTTCAGAACCTCACGCACCTCCCTGCCATGATTGTCATAGATAGCATATACATAAGGATGGTTACGGTCGCTCCACGTATTCAGGAAATACTTGAAATCACCAGAGAACGAAGCCACATTCCATCCCTCCCGGGCAGAAAGACAGGTCAACTTCCCATGTTTATCAGCCACATATACCTCCCTCTGCATCGGCTTACGGGCTGCTGCCTGAAAATAAGTATTACCAGTATTCTCGTCATAGCCGTAGATAGCCGTCACATCATATTCTCCCTTGTCTATCTGACGAAGGAGCTTTCCCTCCTTATTGTACAGATAGAGATGCATGAAACCGTCACGGTCAGAAGGGAAAAGAATGTAGTTTTTCATGATGCTGATGCCTTCCATAGCTTCTTCTTTCACGTACTTTGGCACATTCTCCTGTATCAACAGCGAGCAGGCACCTGTCTGCGGATTGCCTGCATAGAGGTTCAACTCATCCTGATGACGGTTCATCGTATAGATAATCACCCGGTTGGCATCATAGGTTGACTTGATGCGCGGAACATAACCATCCTCCGGCAACGGCAGGTCATACTGTCTCAAAGCACCGCTATCCAGCGTATAAGACCACACCGTCACCTTGGAATTATCCTCACCCGCCTTAGGATATTTATAACTGTACTCCCCCGGATAAGTATCATACTCCATACGCGCAGGGCTCAGACCTTTAAACAGCTGAAGTGAATAGGTCTTCACCTGACTCTCATCGTATCTTATCCAGCTCAATGTTTTGCTGTCTGCCCCCCATGCGAGAGCATTGCTAAAGCCAAATTCCTCCTCATTCACCCAGTCAGGCAGCCCGTTGATAACCTTATTGAACTCTCCATCAGTTGTAATCTGCTTCTCAGTCGTACCATCTGTAATGAAGATGTTGTTCTGTCGCACAAAGGCTATCTGCCTGCCATCGGGCGAGAAGGTTGGGATCTGCTCTGCACCACCTTCTGAAAGCTTTCTCAGCATCTTGGTCTTCACGTCATACAGGTAGAAGTCTGCAGTGAACGAACGCCGGTAGATGTGGTGGGTATTCGTCTGCAAAAGCAGGCGGCTGCCATCGGCCGAGATAAGATAATCATCAAAGGCCTCCAGATGCTCGCCCTTGGCATCGGCAAGGCTGAAGATAATCCCAGTAGGCTTGCCTGTCTTGAAGGAATATCTCACCACCTGCTGCCCATCATCGGAAATACGGGCATACTCCGAACTCCCTTCCAAGGGGTTCATACCCGATATACGCTTAGCGGCAAACACACCACTTGTAATATCCTTCAGAGATATAGGCTCACCTGCCATCAACTGGACTGCTGCCAGAATAGTTGCACACATAAGTAATAACCGTTTCATAAATTCAAGATTTTTATCTCGCAAAAGTACAAAATATTCCGTACATTTGCAAAAGAATGGAAAAATACTATCGTGATTTCGGAAACTGGCTACGCACCCAGTTTCCCTTTCGTGTGCAGAAGATTTCTGTCAATGCAGGCTTCACCTGCCCTAACAGGGATGGAAGAGTCGGCCGTGGAGGATGTATCTACTGCAATAACCAGACTTTCAATCCCACCTATTGTGACAACGGACAAGGCATCAGTCAGCAGCTGGAGGATGGCAAACGTTTCTTCGCCAGGAAATATCCTGACATGAAATACTTAGCTTACTTCCAGGCCTATACCAACACCTACGAAACAAACGACCATCTTAAGGCACTCTACGAGGAGGCTCTTGCCGTAAAGAATGTTGTGGGAATCGTCATCGGAACACGTCCCGACTGCATCAATGACGATCTTCTCGATTACTTTGAAGAACTGAACCGCCGGACATTTCTCCTCGTGGAATATGGTGTGGAGACCTGCAATGACACGACGCTTCGACTTATCAACCGTGGGCATGATTTCGCATGTGCCAGGCACGCCATAGAAGAGACGGCATACAGAGGCATCCGAACAGGTGCCCATATCATCCTTGGGCTTCCTGGTGAAGACGCAGAGGAGAGTCTGCGCCAGGCTCCCATCATCTCATCACTTCCCCTTACAACACTGAAAATACATCAGATGCAGGTTATCCGCGGGACAAGACTTGCCAGGATGTATGAGAAGAAACCGTTCCATCTCTACACGGTGGAGGAATATATACAGCTCATAGCCAACTATATCCAGCTCTTGCGGAAAGATCTTGTACTGGAGCGTTTTGTCAGTCAAAGCCCTCCTAACCTGCTGATAGCCCCTAAATGGGGACTGAAGAACTACGAGTTCACCCATCTGCTACACAAATACATGGAAAACAAAAACAGATAAACGGAAAGTTATACCGGCTTTCTATTTATCCGTCACCTTAAACTCCGTGAAATCCGTCATCCTCAGCAGTTCCTCATAGGAAACCTTCGGATTACGTTTCATATACGCTTCCACAGCCTCTTCATAGCGACTACGGAAGATGCGTCTCGAAAGTATCTGGTTGACCATCCATTGAATCTTACCCATGTGCAAGTCACGTTCCAGCTGAGGGCGAGAATCAAAGCGCTGAAGAGGATAGACACTTAACAGATAGAAAGTGAGGCAATCCGGCAGAATGAACTCACGTGTCATCTGCTTACGCTGCGATGGTGAATAGAACTTAGCATAAAGAGGATAGTTCTCCCCCAAATACTTGTCAAGTGAGATGCCAATAGTACCATTGCCCACAACCACACTTTGGTCTAAAGCGGAAATCTGCGCATATACCTTGGGAATCTCTATATCAGGCAGAGAATGTTTCAGCCGGGTAAAAGCAGAACTCAACTGCCGGTTAAGGTCGTCAGTATTGGCATATTCTGATTCTACCGCTGCTATCAGCGACTGTAATGTCGTATCCTGATAGAATTTCAGAAACTTTGTATTGATGTCAGGATCGGTCGTGTCGCCAATCTTCACAACATCCTCTATCAGCGTGCGCGTCTCTATAGGGAACTCCGTATTCATCTGCTGCAAGGCAGAGAAGTCACCCGTTGTGAGGTAACGATACTCCAACCGGTCATAACGCACAACTTCCATCAGCTGGGAGCTTGCGTTCTCATCATCAGCCGACAGCTTCAGCTGGCAGCCCATACAGACAAACAGAACCAGTAATAATATGTAGTATAGTTGCTTCACCGTTGTTTTTTACAATATTTGCATGTTGTCCGCAAAATTACTAAAAAACATTTTAAAATGCAAGTATTTTGCTAAAAAAGTTAAAAACATCCGTTCATTTCTCCGCATCAACCCGGCATTCCCGCATAGGTTTTAATTCCATGAGCGTAATATTGCCACAGAACGGAGTAGTCCTTCCTGCCATCTGGCAAACCTCCCAGCCGTTTCTCTGCCCTCCCTACAGGCACTGCCACAACAGGCTCTTGCGCTCTGAATTCATGTCGCCATTGCCTGAAAGCCCTTCTGGCGGCAAAAATAGCCTTAAAGTCAGCCCAGTTACGATTCAGAATAAGCGTTTCAAAGGCTGCAAGATAATCCAGGAACCAGCGTACACGCATGACGTGACGCAACTCATCATCGGGCAGATTCTTCCAGAGCATGGTAAGATTATTACGGAAGTTGAGGAATGTCTTACGGGGATTTGACTTCGGAAGCGTCCCTCCACCCACATGATAGACATAGCTCTCCGGGAAACAGAATATTCGGCGTCCCATCCTGTGCAACCGCCAGCAAAGATCAATCTCCTCATTGTGCGCAAAGAACCGTCCGTCCAGGCCACCTGCCTCCCAATAGTCGTTGGAACGGATCATCAGACATGCACCCGTTGCCCAGAGAATCTCCTCCGCATTGTCATACTGTCCGTTGTCATCCTCCACCGTGTTGAAAACCCGCCCCCTGCAGAAGGGATAGCCATAGCGGTCAAGGAAGCCTCCCGAGGCACCCGCATACTCAAAGGCATCTTTGTCTGCCACAGACAGGAGCTTAGGCTGGCAGGCTGCTATGTCAGCATGAGCATCCATCTCTTCTATCAAAGGGGTTAGCCAATGGTGTGTCACCTTCACATCGCTGTTCAGCAGTACATAATATTCACTGTCAACCTGTCTGAGTGCCTGGTTGTACCCCTCAGCAAAGCCATAGTTACGGTCGAGCTGGATGACACGCACATGCGGATAACGGCTGACAAGCCACTCCACAGACCCATCCGTAGAGGCATTGTCGGCAACTATCACTTCAGCCTCTCTGCGCGAATACTCCAGCACCGAGGGCAGATACTGCGCCAGCATTTTCTGCCCGTTCCAGTTCAGTATGACGATTGCAACCCTCATAATATCTCTGCCTTTAATGAGCTTTGATCATAATTGAAGCCGCCCAAGCGAACATGCAGAATCTCATTGTCATATTCCTCCTTAGCCTGGCTGGGCGACAATTCCACACGGATATAATTATCGGTAAAACCGTGCATGGCCTTTCCCCTTGCAGCCTTCTCAAAGAGGACATCAGCCTCTTCCCCGATGTGGGCTGCATAGAAAGCCTTGGTCTTCTCATCCGAGAGTTTCAGCAACCTGTGGGCACGATGCTTCTTCTCCCTGTCGTCCACCACATAAGGGATGGAGAGTGCTGACGTACCTGGACGTTCAGAATAAGGAAAGACATGAAGCTGTGTCACAGCCAGCGACTCCAGGAAACGGAAGCATTCCTCAAAATATTCTGGACGCTCGCCCCGGCAGCCCACCATCACGTCAACCCCGATGAAGGCATCAGGCATCTTCTCCTTGATCAGCTGTATCTTATGTGCAAAGAGTGCCGTATCATAACGGCGGTGCATCAGCCTCAATACCTCGTCAGAGCCACTCTGTAAGGGTATATGGAAATGTGGCATGAACGCACGCGAACGTGAACAATAGTCTATCAGTTCGTCATCCAGTAAGTCCGGCTCCAATGAGCTGATGCGGAACCGCTGTATTCCTTCCACCTTGTCAAGAGCTTTCACAAGGTCGAGGAACGTCTCTCCAGTTGTCTCACCAAAATCTCCTATATTCACCCCCGTCAATACAATCTCCTTTCCTCCCTCACGTGCCGCCTGCTCGGCCTGCTCCACAAGCGAGGCTATGGAAGGATTACGGGAGAAGCCTCGGGCATAAGGAATAGTACAGTAGGTACAGAAATAGTTACAGCCATCCTGCACCTTCAGAAAATAGCGGGTGCGATTGCCACGTGAGCAACTGGGCTGAAAGTTCTTGATATCCTTAGTCTTGACCGAATGGAACACATGAAGATGCCCGTTTTCATTCTCTGCTTCCTCATTCCCCACCCTGTTCCAGGCATCGCTGAGATACTGAACCAGGTCAGCCTTCTCATTGCTGCCCAGCACAAGATCTACTCCATCTATCTTAGCGACGGTCTCACTCTCCAGTTGGGCATAGCATCCGGTCACAATGACGAAAGCTCCCGGATTCTGCCGAACCATCCTGTGGATAATCTGTCTGCACTTATGATCAGCCACCTCGGTGACCGAACAGGTATTGATCAGGCAGATGTCTGCCTGTTCCCCTTTCCTCGCTTCCCGCACACCCATATTATATAATGTACGCGCGAAGGTACTTGTCTCTGAGAAGTTGAGTTTGCAACCCAACGTATAGAATTTGGCTGTCTTGCCTTGAAATGCCGCTGTATCTATCATATAACGTGCAAAGTTAATGCAAATCGAAGACAAATCCAAAGAAACTGCCATTTTGTTCCATCTCCAGCCCCACACTGAAGGCCCTAACAGTCCCAACACCAATCCCTCAAACCACACTCAAGAAGCAAAAAGGGATGTTTTGGTATTGTGCAGGCACACACAAAGAACTTTAACATTTCTTTAATATTAGTATACTACTGATAATCAATAAGTTACAAAAATGTTACAAAAGAAGATAAAAAAAGTCCTTAAAAAATTATTGGCGAATAAAAAAAATACTTACCTTTGCAACGTTTTAACAAACAAATGATTGTTTTACAGATTTAAAAAGCAAAGAAAATGAAGAAATTAGTTTTAATGTTCGTAGCTATCGCAGCTATCTCTTTTGCATCTTGTGGTAACAACTCTAAGCCAGCTGCAAACGCTGACTCTACTGCAGACTCAACTGTAGACTCTACTATGAGCGACAGCCTGTCTGATTCTACTGCAACTATGGATTCTGTTGCTCAGGCAACTGACTCTGTTAAGTAATCAGAGAACGAACTGAAAAAGAGAGAAATTTGACCGTAGGGCATAGCTCTACGGTTTTTTTGTGCCCACGAACTAAGTACAGTCCACCACAGCCATCCCCTTTTGCTTCTGGACTACCCACCACAGACACACTATGGAGCTGCCCCACCTGACAGAGCATCGCCACAAAGAACAGAAAAAACGGTCTTTCACTCTCCTCCTCATCAAGACCCAATCAGCACAGAACAGGATGACTACTCCTGCTAAAGTGCTGAAAGCATCTGTGACCAATGGCTACAGTACTTATCAAGAAGTATTCGACTACTTCAGCTGCAATACTCCTGTACTTCTCAAGAAGTATCGTGCAGGGGCAGCCGCAGCTGCCTCAAAGCCGTCCTACACCTGCCTTTTTCCAAGGAATAACACTGATTATTAATCACTTATCGAGAGTTGGCAAGGACAGCTTCACACAGACGGCTCCTTGGCCGAACGGCGGAGTATCTCATCCCTGCACTCTTCCATAAGCCACTTGGGGGTGCTGGTTGCACCACAGATGCCTACCGTATGGACCCCCTTAAACCTGCTCATGTCAATTTCATCCGCACTCTCCACTTGATGCGAGTTGGGATTAACGCTCAGGCACTCATGGAACAGCACCTTTCCATTAGAGCTTTTCCGCCCCGCTACAAACAATATCAAGTCGTGCCGGACAGCAAAAGACGAAATGTTTGGCATGCGGTTCGCCACCTGCCTGCATATTGTGTCAAAGCTCTGGAACTTGGCATTGGACGAAATATGACTCTGGATATAGTCTATAATCTTATGAAACTCATTAAGACTCTTCGTCGTCTGTGAGTAGAGATAGATGTCATGTGTGAAGTCCAACTTCTTCACATCCTCAAACTTCTCTATCACAATGGCATGACTGTGCGTCTGACCCACCAGCCCCAACACCTCAGCATGTCCGTTCTTGCCAAAGATGACGATGGAGGATGAGTTTCCTTTCCCGGCTCCCCGAATGGGGAGAGAAGCCGAAGCCGATGCCGGAGAGGAGGGAGAGGAATACAGGCTACTCTTCTCAAACTGCGTCTTGATACGACGCTGCAAGGCCAGCACAACCGGACAGGTGGCATCAATAATCTCAATATTGTTCCGCCTGGCCAGCTCGTAGGTCTCTGGTGGCTCACCGTGTGCCCGCAAGAGAACCTTCACATTGTGCAGCTCACGCATCTGTTCATGGTTGATAGTGATAAGTCCCTTCCGTGTCAGGCGCTCCACTTCCATGCTGTTATGAACAATATCACCCAGGCAATAGAGTCGCGTGCCCTTTGCCAGTTCTTCTTCAGCTTTCTTGATGGCTGTGGTCACACCGAAGCAGAAGCCACTGCCGTTGTCTATCTCTATTTGAAGCATATCTTTTCTTTGAAATTTAAAAAGGGAAAAAGAGGCTGAGTGCCATGACAGCAGCTCTTACCCTCTCCCCCACACTCTCCATTAATTATCAACCACCAACCGCATGGCACCTGTCCGCCCACTATATTCCGGGGCATAGGCACACTGCGCTGTGCAGATTCCCGTCTGATAAGTGCCGGCACGGTCAATGAAGTATTCTGTCTCTACGACATGCATTCCCTTTGCCATGCGGTCAAAGTAATAATTGGTAGTATAGTCTTTGGGGACTATATAATACCCTCCGTGATAGCCGCTCAACTGGCTGACAGGCTCCAGGCAGGCAGCCCGCTTGTCAACAACCTGCACGAAATCGTAATCACGGTCGGCCGTGACTGTCAGACGGATGCGCACCTTGTCGCCAACCCGCAGCCGCCTGCCGTTCTTGGTCTGTACGCTGTCAGCCAACACTTCCCGTGTCACCTTCAATCCGGCAGTGGCCTCTGCCACTTCTGATGCAGGCTGGAAGAACTGTGCATAGACAGCACCCCAACTTGTACCCTTGCCCGACTTCTCAACAGTAAACTCATGGTGGACAGATGCTTGGAAATTGACAGGCTGCACAGCCTTTACATACCCGATTCCTGCTGTGGCCTGCGTGGTCTGCAAAGGCTCACCATCTAATGCCAGATGGGCATTCTCCCCATTATCCATCAGCCAGCTGCCCTTGTTCATGAAAGCCCAAACCGCATTGACAGAATTAAGCGGTGTGTCCCAGGCCTGCGTGCGCTTCTCCTGCAGCAGCCAGCGTTGCATCTCCTCTATCAACTGAACCTCATCAGGCATGATACTCTTTATCGCCTCAATGGCAGCCACCTCAGTAGGTATTTTATAGTCACGCCAACTATAATAAGCCCGCTTCGTATCAAAGTAGCGTCCTTTTTCCTCGGTACAGACGGTATATTCCCTGATACTCTGGAGATACTCCTGCGCCTTGGTCATCTTACCATATTGACTGAGAATGACCGCCGTATTTGCCTTGCCGTAGATGGATAGGTCAGACGGTCGATGAGACAGACGGTCAATAAGGTAGCTGATGTCCGCCGTCGCTGCCCTGCCTGCCAAAGCATTAGCATAGAGATAGTCGCACAAATCATCATAAGGAAACAGCGTCACCCTGTACATTTTTTCCTGCCGCTTCATCGCTGCCACACGTCTTGCCACCTCCTTGTCAAGGAAACGGAAAGCAGACTTGACGAGCGAGGTGGTCTCTGCCGTCTTACCGGCAAGCACATCCAGGCGTACAAGCGTCTTGACAACAGCCACCGTCATGTACAGGCTGCCATCCATTCCCTGCCACCAAGAGAACGACCCATCGGGATTCTGGAGCTTTTTCAGTCTGGTCAAGGCCGTGGAAAGTCGGTTTTGCAACTGGTTTTCATCAAAGAAGCGCACCAGCATCCTCTTCTGCTCATTTTCCCTGTTGGCATCCATCAGCCAAGGGGTCTCCTCCAAAGTCAGCGACTTGAGTTTCTGGTTCTTCTCCAAAGCAGACATCATTGAGGTCTCAGTGCCCTTCTCCAGCTTCCAAAGAGTGATGGCCTGCCGGATCTTTGGCGATTCCGACAGAATCATGCGGGCAAGACTGTTGGCATAGTAAGCTGAAACAAGGCTGATAGCATTCTTGTCATCGACATCAGCCACATATGGAAGTGCCTGAATCATCAGCCAGTTAGGATTATTGGTGTACTCCACCGTCAGCTTCTGCGCAGAACTGTGCTTCGGGAAGAGCGTGCCAAGATCTATCGTCTTCGTGCCAGGCTGGTTCTGCGTAAACGGATAGGTGTTGGTAACATACTCACTGTTCTGAAGCACAGGCAGGTAATGCTGCTCCCCATCAGCATGGCCGTCACCCTCCACGGAGAAGCGCGCTATGAGCAAAGACTGGTTTGGCATGATCCGCCCTGCGGTCTCTGAGAGCAGACCGCCCAATGAGTAGACAGCAGATACACTTCCCTTTTCTGGCAGGACAACATCCTTACTGTCCGCATAAAGGACATTCTCCGTTGCAGGGTCTATAATCTCAAGTTTGGCTTTCGCATTGACCGCCTTATCCGACTGGTTGAGCAGACGGGCAGAGACCATTGCGTCATCCCCCATACGCACAAAACGGGGCATATTGGGCTGTACCATAAGCGTCTTCTGTGCCACCACGTCATCGCTGAGGAAACCATTGTTCATGTCCTCATCATGGGCAATTCCCATGAAATGCCACGTTGTCAGACTCTCGGGAAGCGTGAAATTGATACTGACCGTTCCGTTTCCGTCTGTCTGAAGCCGTGGATAGAAAAAGGCTGTCTCATTCAGATTCTCACGCATTGACACGGTGCCGCCCTGTTGTCCGTCCCTCTCCTGACGCACGTCACTGTCTTTCTTGATAACCGGAGCCGTGTATCTCCTTTCAGATTTAGACAGGGCTGGAACTTGCTCAGCCACTGCGAACACTTTATTCTCAAACATGTCCGACTCTGAATCTGTTTTGTTCACACCACCAACAGAGCGTGACAGCATCACAAACTTCCTGCGCCCGCCTACGCCATGAAAGACAATGTCAGCATCCTCAAAGCCCATCAGGAAACGGTCATCAAACGTTGAGAAACTGAGAACATTCTCGGGTAATGAACTGTAACGGGCAAAGGAAGACACCCCTGTAGACTGGCGGTAAGGAGAATCCCAGCTGGTGCTTGGCATGTTCAGGCTGAAGGACGGGCTAAGCATCCATGAGTGCTGCAGAATCTGGTCAAGGCTCTTGTCATAGAGTGTGGCCATCAGCTGGGCATCAGCAGCCCTGCCATCAGGACGCTGCACGGTAAGCGTCCACTCCTCGTGCTGTCCAGGACTGAGCTTATCACGGAAAGTTTTCCACTTCACAAGCAGGCGCTTGTCGGGTAAGGGACGGGAGACTGACTCTGTATGCTTATAAGCTTGCCCATTTTTAACCCAGGCATAGTTGAGAGTTATGCCATCACCATATTCTTCCTTATAGACAAATTTGCGGGTCAAGTTGCTGTTACTCTGGTCAAAAGACCCTGACTCCAACACTCTGTTGCCAGAGTAAATGGAATAAACGACATGCTGATCCTTGTCACTGGAACCGACCTGCAGATAGACAGGGCTGCCATCACGCGGGAACTCTCCCGCACTGACGTAGAACCAGTCATGTGTCTCAATGACGGGATGACGGTCGTTCATGGAGAAGACAATGAAATCAGTATCAACCGTATCTGTTCCGCAAATGGCATGCAGCCTGTAAGCCCCCGGCGAAAGATGCTTCACGGGCACAGGTTCATTGGCCTTGACTGTCAGATAATTATGATAGGTATACTTTGATTTGTCCTTCTGCTGCGCAACAATCACGTATTTCACAATCCCATCAACAGGATGTCCGGCTGCATTGAGATAATCGAACCTGATGGTCTTGAGGCTGTCACGCAGATTCTTGTCAGGGACGTCGCAGACAAGGGCAGCCGTCTTTGTGCCCAAAGGCAGGGAAACAGAACCTTGCCTGCTCTCTCCTGCCGCATCAGTGACATCAGCCTCAACAACAAACTGATAGAAACGGGCTGGCAATTTATGACTTGAGCGGAGGTCGTCCATGACATCTTCAGGCAGATTAAAGGGAAGAGTGACAGAGAAGTCGCCCTTCTCATCAGTCATAACGTTCTTCTCCATGACCTCCTCATCCCCATCATAACTGTTCCACCACCAGCGGTTCTGACGGCGAGTGACTGTGTAATGCACCTTAGCCCCCTGTACCGGCACTCCAGCATAGCTCTTGGCATGTCCCTTAAGAACAACTGTGTCACCGGCAGAATATTTCTCCTTATAATCATCAAAGCTGACCTCGAATGTGGGCCGTTTGTATTCCTCTACGTTGAAGCTGGCACTTCCCTTCGTTCCATAGTCAGCATAGATGGAGAATCTGCCAGTCAACCCATTGGAGGGAAGCTCAAAGTCGGCGGCAGCAGTGCCAAATCGGTCGGTCGTAACGGCCTTGATGCCCACCTTCTTATAATTGGTATCCCGGAGAATCAGCTCAAAGGTCTTCCCTGCCTCAGCCTTGGTCTTCAATCCCTCACGCATCTCATGATAGACAATGACCGAAGCATGGACGGTCTGCCCTGGACGGTAGATACGGCGGTCCGTATACACATTGCTCACTTTCTTGCCAGCCTCATATTGATTGAAGCCATAGCTGCTCCAAAGACTGGTACTGGGGAAAGAACGGTCATTGTCTGTATAGACATAAACATCATCCGGCTGTGAACCTGCATAAGCATAGGATGCCTCACCTTCCTTATTGGTAGTCAGCGTCTGGACAGTTGGTTTCCTGCCATAGCTTCCATCTGTTGTCAGCTGAACCTTAGCTCCGGCTACAGGCTGCCCCGTAATGGCATCAACGACCACATACCGTATTCTTCTTCCAGGCTGCCCCTCACTCAGCACGTAGAGGCTGCTCACGAAATAAAGGACATTGCGCTGTATGACCTTCGGCGAGGAAGAGGTGAACTCAAGCAGGTAGACACCAACTGGCAACACAGGAAGATTGAAAGTATCTTTCAACACCTCATAATCCTTATAACCAGAGAAGGTACGATGCAGAGTCTGCCGGGTCGATGCCACCAGACCTGCCTTGATCTTGACAAGATCTCTGGCATTATCAGGATTCAGCTTTGTGTTGCCCCCCAAGGAAGTGCGTGTGATGGTCAGCGTTACCCCTCCCATGTTCCTTACCGTCAGTGCCACTCTATTATTGTTATTATCCGGAGTCACCCAACGTGAGGCTATATCCGATTCAAAGTATGGGTTTGTCAGTTCCATACGGGCATTCCGTAGGGTGTTCATTCCTTGCCAATTCCCCCAACGATTGAGACTCTTGTCAATGAATGACATGCGATCCTCAGCAGACACATCATTGGCAAATAGCCCATACCGGCTTACAGCCACCTCACCGCAAATGGGTAAATCACCATAAACAGTGATAAGAGAGTCGAGCCTCTGCAAGGCATCCGCCTTGCCGCTTGCATCCATCATCGCCGTATAGCATGCCGCCTCACGGTTTCCCTGCGCCGCATAGTAACGGCTCAGGCCCGCATGGTCATCAGCCTGCATGCCTATGACATGCAGCAAGTCGCCATTGAAAATAGCATCATCCTTACCTTTCACTATCAAAGGCTGATACCCGGCAGCCTTCTGGTGTGCCAGGAGAGATGGATTGGCAAGAGACTTCCTGA
>JAILEG010000027.1 GCA_024688365.1 Prevotella sp. | reverse complement strand
CACACGCGTAAACGTGCAGCCCTATGTGAGTAAATCTTTCGTCAGTCTCATGTAAACGAAAAGCCCCTCGATGTAAACCAAAATTAAACCTATGTAAACGTTTCGTTTTGTGGAGCCTCAACCATCAAACTACGTCTAACTATTTGTAAACTAACAACTTCACCCATTTTTCGACCCTCTGTCATTCTATACGCTTCGTTTTGTGCCCCTTAGGTGACCGCTCGGCCACTATCCAGGATGCATCCTGCGCACTGATGGGAACGCGGTTCCCTGTAGAGGGTGATGCCGTGAGACTGTTCCTCCAATGGGGCAAGGGCTTGCATGCCCAGCACCTTGACATGGACCTCAGCGCACGTATCGCACTCGCGGACGGCAAGGTTTCCGAATGTGCTTACTACAGCCTGCAGGGTGTTGGAGCCAAGCACTCTGGCGACATCCAGCATATCCCTGAGATGGTAGGTACTGCCGAATACATTGAGCTGTCGCTTCCTGAACTGGAGGCAGCTGGTTCCCGGTACGTCACCTTCACCTGCAATGCCTACACAACAAGTGCCCTCTCCCCCAACCTCGTTGTTGGCTGGATGGATTCTGCTTACCCGATGAAGATCTCGGAGAAGAAGGGTGTGGCCTACGACCCGTCGTGTGTCCAGCACATGGTCCGCATCAGCGAGGGCAATCTCGCCAAGGGACTGGTGTTTGGTGTTCTCGACGTTGCAAAGCGTGAGATCATCTGGCTTGAGATGTCCTTCACGGCACAGACCATGAGAGGTGCAGACGCTACATCTATCGAGGCACTCCTCCACAAGCTGGAAGCCAAGCTCTCCGTTGGCGAACTACTTGACATCAAGGCGAAGGCCCAGCATCTCATCAATGTCGAGAATGCAGAAGATGCGGATGAAGCTTACCCTTACGAATGGGCACTCAATCCTGCTGATGTGACGAAACTGCTGAATCAATAAAAAGATATGAGGAGACATCTTGCAAAGCAGATATGAACCCCGAAAGTCAGACAAAAAACTTTCGGGGTTTTATTATGAGTAGCAAAAAAGGAAGAAACACGATCTGGCTGCTTTGCAGAAGTATATGTATCTTCCTGGTGATGGTCATTCATTTGAGGGTATCCATGTCATAAAGGGCATCAATACCGATCAAGTAAAAGTCTTACGGCCAAGAGACCTGCCACAGGGCCTGGCCGGAGAGCGGAGAACAAAAAGGCCAAGGCTGATTTGGCATTAAGAATGTACCAGAAGAAACTTAAAGATAAAGGAATCATACAGAGCATGTCCCGCAAGGGAAATTGCTTGGACAACTCCATGATGGATAACTTCCTCGGATTAATGAAGAATGAGCTTCTCGATGTGAATCACTTCGATTCTATTGAGGAGTCGGAGAATGAGCAATAATCAGACGCTTTCAAAGCATAAAAAGATTAAAAGCATAGCTTTATCATTTTTTTTTTGTAACTTTGAAAACTTTTTAAGTACATGTCAATTATATGACATTCTATAAGTAAACATATTATAATATTTTCATCATAGGACAAAACAAATGAAAAAAACAGCAATTTTTGCAATAGGCCTGATGGGGTATGTGCTGGTGGCGCATGCCAATCCACCAAGAAAAAACTATACCGGCAGCAAAAAAGGACTTGTCATCCTTGCACAGTTCTCAAACAAGAGCTTCATGCATTCCAACGTCAAGGCTGAATATGAGGCGATGCTCAACCAGCAAGGATATAAGGAGAATGGAAGCATTGGGAGCGTAAATGAATATTTCTACGACCAAAGCAATGGCAAGTTCAATCTTACATTTGATGTAGTTGGGCCGGTAACCTTATCCCATCCCTATTCCTATTACGGAAAGGACGGGGATGCCAATGCCGGTAAGATGATAGTGGAGGCATGCAGGCTGGCACAGGCACAGGGAACAGATTTCAGCACCTACGACTGGGACGGTGACAAGGAGGTCGACCAGGTGTTCGTCATCTATGCCGGAGAGGGTGAGGCCACTGGTGGTCCTGCCGAAACTGTGTGGCCGCATGAACATAACCTTGCCGCCAGGGATGAATCATTCTCCGCCAACGGGGTGAGGGTAAACACATACGCATGCAGCAACGAGTTTGCCTACATATACCAGGGAGCATCTAGACTGAAGAGAAAATTCTACATGGGTATCGGCGTATTCTGCCACGAGTTCACCCACTGCCTTGGCATCATGGATCACTATGACACCAAAGGAGACGGATATGGCATGGGGACATGGGATGTGATGAGTTCCGGAAGCTATAACGGCAATCCGGAAAATGCCACTATACCTACAGCCTATGCACACCCTCTCGGATATGTACCGGCAGGCTACACTTCATTTGAGAAATATTCCTGTGGGTGGACAGACTATAAGATCCTTGGCAGTGAGGCGGTACAGGTCAGAAACATGAAACCATTAGGAGAAGGCGGAGAAGCGTATGCCATATACAATCCCGCAAACGAAAACGAGTTCATCGCCCTTGAGAACCGTGGCAACACCAAATGGGACTCCAACCTTGCTGCTTCAGGTCTCCTTGTTACGCACATTGACTACAATGAGCCTTATTGGGCTTACAATATCATCAACAGCTCTAACGGAGACCACCCACATGTATCCATCGTACCTGCCGATGGCAACATGAGCGCAGGCGATGAGAATGGCGATATATACCCAAACTTCTATGGCATCAACAGCCTCTCTGCCAAGGACAACAGATACTTCTCTTTCTACAATGGCAGCACGCTGACCGCTGTGATTAAGAACATTGTGAGAAACGCTGACGGAACAATCAGCTTCGACTACTTCCCCAATGAGAACACTACAGCTATCAATGGTATAGCAGAAGATTCTGACGAGGAGATTATAGGCATATACGGCATCAACGGTATGAAGATGCCTGACAATGACATAAGGAAACTTGCAAAGGGTGTATACATCATCCGAATGGCGAATGGAGAAAGGAAAAAGATAACGATATAGTCCGCCACATTATCCTTGCCGACAAGACAATAAAAGCGTGCAGCAAAAACAGCTGCACGCTTTTATTATTGTGACATTATATCTACTCTCGCCCTTATTCACCAATGACAGGGAAAAGCGGCCTGCCAAGAACAGGAAGTTGGCTGGCCATTTTCGCTGCAATCCTAGACCTCACAGCTGAGAGCTGATTTTCCTTTGCGCCGCCACTATTACGATACTCTTCAATTGACGAACTGAGCAATATCTTATACCAGCCGGCGACAGAATTGCCAGACACCGCGCCTATGGCAAACTGCCCACTGAAGGAATTAAATTTCAATTTTGAACCGTATTGAGTCACAAACCACTGGTTAGCCCCAGTATCCTGGAATGCTCCGTGAATGCCATCCGTACCGACAGAAAGGAAAGCTGTGAGAGACAGTTTGCTGTTCAAGAACAGGTTACTCAAGGCACCTTGTGTAGCTCCATGAGCCTCCTCGTAATCATAAGTGGCATTGAGAGCATTGTAGTCAACCACACCGGTGACCAGATTAAACCTCCTGGAGTTCTGCTTTATGGAACCTATACGATTTCCAGCAGTGAGTGTCAATGACAAGTCATTTCCGTAGATCAAGGGAATCTGCATCGGAACACCGCTCACCATACCTGTTGACTGGAAATACAGATGTCCGCCGCTCTTTACGAGGGTGCCAAGCTCAACAAACACAGACTGCTGTATGTTCTGTGTCTGAGAATAGGTCATCAGGTCGATGCCGCCAATTATATACTGCTTGTTCAGCAGGTCATTCTCACTTCCTTGGACAAAGAAGACCGTGTCCACACGCCCGTCATTGTTGAAGTACACCTCCGAAGTCCGGAATGAGCCTGTCCCATTGGCAGCAAGCGTGATATTCACCGTACTGTCACCAAACTCTGTGCCTGTAACAGCCTCATCATTGCTTGAAGTAACCTTTGCAGGAACACCTTCACTGAAATAGCGCAATGAGATAACCGTATCATTATCATTCAGATAAAACTCCTTGCTTCCTGAAAGCTTAAAGCTGGATCCTGTTTGGGTAATCGGTATATTGGTGGAGTCGTTGCCACACTTGATGGTAAGCTTTGCGCCACGACCTCCCAACTTTGCATTTACACCCACCGTGACGACAGCAGAGTCACTGCCGACCATCTCCGCCGTGGCCCAATCCACATTAGTGGATACTGTAGCCCCGGCAGGAGCGGTGAACTTGACACCGCCCTTGCCGCCATCGGCCGTGAACGTGAGATCTGAACTCGTCACGCTGACAGGATTCTCTCTTGTATACTCCTGTCCCACCTCATCATCATCACCACAGGCGGTGAAAGTGAGTGTTCCAGCGAGCAACAAAACAAAACTAAATATTCTGTTCATAGCTAATACTTATTTAACGATTTGAATATTATTCTTCAATGGGGCCTTGAGCCTGGACATATTGTATGCCGACAGGTCCAGATAACCCGCCTGCCGCTTGAGGGCCAGCGGAACATCACCGGCAGAGCTCATGTGATTTGGGGCAGCAGGTGAGGCAAGAGTACCGGTCTTCACCATGTCAGCCTTCTCCCACTTTTCAATGTAACCAGCATAGGAATCCCTGCTGATTGTATTGCCCTCAAAGGCACCGATAATCATGGTCTCTGCCTCAGCACCGAACGGAACAAGTCCATTATCCTTGATATAAATATCACCAAGGAGACTGAATTTCAGTGCGCCACCGGCATCAGTAGCGAACTTAAGGAGAGTGAAGACAGCGTCAACGCCCATTGATGAATATCTACCATCACCCCAGATATAGCCAGGAGCAACCAGATAAGTGTTGTTGAGCGTACCACACTGTACGGCAGACTGCAACAACAGGGAATGAGAGTCAGCCAGATACAGGAGCTTCATCTTAAGATTCCCTGCATCCGAGTTAATGAAGTTGTTGACTGTAAGCGTCAGAACTCCACTTTGTCCCGCTGATGCTATGGTAGCATTGTACATCGTCACCTTTCCACTCTCATCAGTTGTTGTCAGCCTGTACTTGCCGATAAGGTCATCTACCGTCATCTGGCTGACACCTACTGTAGCACTGTAGCTGCCACATGACAACGTAATATTGCCAAAACGAGGAGCGCCACTTGTGTTGGCATCAAGCGTGACCGTAAGAGTTCCACCATCTGTAGAGACGTGAATCCAGTCCTGGTCGGCAGTAACGGTGAACTGGTCAGCATGAGATATGGGGTAAGTGTGCTGGTACGCATTGTTACCCGTTGACACCTCGCCTATCAGCCCTGCTGCGACAACAGGGTCAACCGTGAAAGATGCACTCTCCACTCCGGGAGCTGACAGCCTCAGGCTCGCATCATCGTATGTCAAGTCCCACACCTGCACACCATTAAGGGAGATAGGCTCATAGAGACGTATGCCCTTGTCCGTGTAGGTATAATGGGTGTCAGCAACCTCATTGCCAGAGGCATCGGTGACAATCAGCTCACGAGAGCCGTGGTTCTCCGCATTAAAGGTGAAGCTCTGGCCATTGGCGGTCAGCACAAACTCCGCCGGGGAGAACTGGCCATAGACCAGAAGCAGTTTCTGCATATACTCATCCTGGGAGACAGGAAGCCTGTGCAGGTACATGGTGTTGCCATTACGCTTGCCGTGTACCTTGATGCGGTCAGCACCCAGACTGTCAATCACGAACTCAAAATCGCCCTCATTTCCCTCATACTTACCCGAAGACGCTGTGGCATCGGCATGGAGGAAATTGCTGTAGGAATCGAACGACAGTACCGGTCCCATGTCGGACTTCAATATATAGCTTGTTGTCTCAGCCTCGTCATCAGGATATTTCTCATAACGGGCAGTGACGTTGTCGTCATCGAAACTGAGCAGATAGGTACGGCCGCCATACTGCTGGGTTGGAGATGGATAGTAATCGAATGCCCAACCGTTAGGGGCAGCCTTCAGCGTGTCACGCACAGCGGTAAGAAACTCATCCATACGGATAGACGACGACTTGTCGAACACATCGTCCTGATCCTTCAGGCAGGACGTGAGAAGTGCTGCCGGAAGGGCCAGAAGAAGGCATAATATGATTTTATTCGTTTTCATTGTTTTACCTCATTTAATTATTTAACTGTCAGGTCATCAAGATTCACCTTGCCATAGACAACATCCAGCTCACGGCTGACAATTTCATCACGCAGCACATCGAGGTCAATGTTGAAGGCCTCCTTGAAGTAGGTCTTCGCAATCTTCAGCTTGGCAAGTATCGCATCGCGGCCTGTAGTGTTACCACTTTTAGGCACAGCCTCTTTAAGCATCTTTTCCCATTTGTCCTTTGGGGTGATGACATAGGTACTTACCATCTCGGCAAAGTCCTCACGTACTTCTTTCTGGGAATAGGCGCTGACGAAGCCGCGCTGCAGATAGCCCGCATCATTAGGCGATGTGCTCCAGTCATCGTTGACATAAAGCGTAGGCGTCACCTGGCTGTATTCTTTCGGATAGTCCTGGGTCTGATTCAGGATGTGCGTGAACTCATGGTGAATTGTCTTCAGATAGTATTCGTCAAGAACAGATTTGTCCTGAAGGGCATTATCCAGATAGTTTGCGCCAAGGAGATAGATTTTCTTACCGCCCTCAGCGACACCCAGCTTGATGTTGCCATTGTTCTCATACTCCCACTCGCCCATGATATAGAACAGCTTAGGGAAGTATCTCCTGGTGAAATCGACACCGGCAGCCGCATTATATGCCTCCACACAGGTGTACTTCACAATATGGGCCAGCTTGATAGCCTCCTTCATACGTGGCGGCACCTCATAGTAGTTCAGATCAGTCTCTCCGTCCTCATACCTGTACTTATACTCGATGTTGTACGGAATGACAAAGTTGGCCTCCAGCCACTTGTCAAAATCGTTCTGCCTTGCCTTGGTGCCCACGATGACCGACTGACTGTCAAGCTCATCCTCGGAGCAGGCCGTGAAGGACATTCCTGTCACGGCAAGCAGCAACGCATATATAAAATATCTTTTCATGAATTATGCTGTTTTATGATTAACACCTTTTCTCTTTAGCCTCGGGGATTCAGCTCTATGCCTGCCTCCTGAATACTTATCGGCATCTGCACGGCCTGACGTGGGTCGTTCTGCTTCAGCCAGTCAATGTTCTTGCTTGGACGGCCATTCCGGCCCATCTCTCGGCGTGGAATCTCGATATTGTAACGCTTGACATCAAACCAGCGCAGTCCCTGATGAAGCGTCTCGATACGGCGGAAATCAAGCACGCACTGCAGCATAGACTCCTGCACCGAGCCTTCGGCATCAATGGCGAAGGCCGGATGGAGATGCTTCTTCGGTGTGCCCACGAACTTGTCGGCATCCGCATAAGAGTAGGCAAGATTGTCGAAGGCCTGCTTGATGTTCTCCGGCGTAAGTGTCGCCGAGGTGTTGTAATAGTTCCTCAGCCATGCCGTCAGGTCGGCAGCAGCCTCAGCATACCGACCGAGCATGGTCAGAGCCTCTGCGCGCACAAGCAGTGTCTCGTCCACAGAGAACTCCACATTCATCGTGTGGAGATAACCTGTGCCTGCCACCTGATCCTTCCACTCAATCTCACGTGGCAGCTTCGGGAACATGACACCATCGGCATCAGCACTGCGCATGGTGAAGCCTCTCATGACAGGCCTGCAGCTGAAGAGACTGCCGATGGCATTGATTGTCTCGTTGTCAGCCAGATAGTTGTCATGGGAATACCGCTTGTAGGTCTTCCATGCGCCCAGAGCCATGCCAGCCTCAGAGATAGGCACGGTGATGAGCAGGTTACAGTTGGCATCAGCGGCGCAGTAGGCCTCACACACCTTGTTCACCGTCTCACTGTCGCTGAAAGGAAGCTCACTGAGTGCCCTGTAGTCACGGAGCTGTCCGCTCACACTTGAGCCTATGAGCCTGTCGGCATAGTCTACAGCCTTGTCCCACTTCTCATAATAGAGATAGAAACGGGCCGCGAAGGCATATGCCGCACGCTTGTTGAAGTGATACTTCGCAACCTTGAAGTTGTCATTGATCATGGGGATGCCCTTCTCAATGTCGGCGGCGATGCTGGCATACACATCAGCAACCGTCCCACGTGGGTTCCTGGCATCGAGCCGCTCCACCTTTGTGCTGTAGTAGATGCCCAGGTCCTTGCTGCTTGTCTTTGAGTTGTAAGGCATGCAGAACACGTTGGCCAGAAGGAAGTTGTTGTACGCACGGATGAGCAGGGCCTCTCCATAGCTGTTGGTGAGGGCCTTCGTCGTCGGTCCTCCCAGCTTGTCAATATCTGCAAGGGCCTGGTTGGCCTGTGCGACGCACTTGTTGTACTCCATCCACAGATTCTCAGGAGAGTCGTTGCCGCTCTCGGTGAAGTCCTGCCAGAAGTACATCTGGTCACCGGCAACGTCACCCCACTGGATTCTCGTGCCGAAGTAGTCGGCATTGTCAGACATCAGCTCCGTCAGCAGGATATTTGAGTTTTGCGGATAGGATCTGGTGAGGAGGTCGGCAATTTTCTCCTCGCTATCAAGCACAGTACGGTTATCAGGCATCGTGTCGAGCTTGTCACTGCACGAGGACAGCGTCATGCCTGCCAGCGCAATAGCCAGTACGCTGTATATGGTTCTTTTCGTTTTCATTGTTTTATGCTGTTTAAAGACCTAACCTAAGTGTCATTGTGAACTGCTTTGGCGTTGGCGCAGCCACACCACCGGTGTTGAAGAACTCAGGGTCCTGACCATTCAGCTTCTTATCGGCATAAATAAGGAAGAGGTTGGTGGCCTGCAGCTTCAGCGACAGGTTGCTGAGTCCGATTGTATTGATCATGTTCTGAGGGAAGGTGTAGCCCAGGGAAATTTCCTTCATGCGGATGAAGTCGCCCTTGGCAATGCGCGCCGTTGAGAAGTTGTAGGCGTTATAGGCCCTATAAAGGTAAGGGTCATTCTTGTTCTGACGGCGACTTGCTATCACGGGCACATCCGTATGAGCCTCATCTCCTGGGAGCGTCCATCGGTTGTTGAACTCCTTGGGCATGGCGACCATGTCATCATATCTATTTGAGAATACGGGATCCAGGCGGACAACGTTGCCAAACGAATAGGTGATGAAGAGGTTCAGATCCCAGTTCTTCCAGTGGAAGAGGTTGCCGAAAGAGCCGGTGGTCGTTGGCTCAGATGGTCCCTCATACTTCAGGAAGCCCATCTTCTTCGGGTCACGGGTCTGGAAAGAGATGCCCGTAGAGGTTATGTTGCCATCCTGATCCTTGAACTGAGGAATACCCTCACGGTCAAGACCCACGAAAGGAATGGAGAACACGGAGTTGACAGGGTAGCCCTCCAGCGAGTAGCCAACACCCTGCACAAGGTCGATGACACGTGCATGTGTGAAGAGCTCGCTCACCTCATTCTTGCCATAGGAGTAGATGAAGTTCGTCTCCCAAGAGAAATCCTTGGTCTTGATGTTCTGTGTGTTCAGCGAGAACTCAACACCATGCGACTTCATTGACGCCACGTTGGCAAGCTCGTAAGAGCCATAGAGCTGTGAGTTCACATATCCGATGAGGTCCCTGTTATTACGCCAGTAGGCATCAAAGTTCACATTGATGCGGTTGTTGAGGAATCCAAGGTCGACACCCACGTTGAACTCGTTCTTCTTCTCATACGTCAGATCGGGGTTTCCAAGTTCCTCCTCAAGTCCGGGCTCCTGGATTGACGTGAACGGACGCCAGGGGTTCTTGCTGCGGAACACGGGGAGGGAGTTCGTCACCGGTGGGCGGTCGCCCGTCAGTGAGTAGCTCAGGCGCAGCGTGGCATGGGTGAGCACGTTCTTGAACGTAGGCTCAAACCACTTCTCCTCATGTGCGTTCCATGCGCCCGACACGTTCCACGTGGGCATCCAGCGGGCAGAGCGTGCCTTGCCCAGGTAGTTGGTACCCTCGTAGCGGATTGTACCCGTGGCCTGGTAGCGTCCCTGATAGGAGTATGTAGCCGTACCGAAATAAGCGAGGGAGCGGATATGGTTGTTCTTCATCGTGAAGTACTCCTCGCCGGCCTCCTGGGCCTTCTTGAAGGCGGTATAGTCGAACAATGCCACCTCACCACGCTCGTACTGCATGCCATAGCCACGGAACCATGTCGCGCGGCGGTCAACGAGATTAGTCTCCATACCGGCAAAGAGGTTGACGATGTGCTTGTCGGCGAACACGTTGTTGTAGGATGCCGAGAGGCGGGTGTCCCAGCCGAAGAAGCGATTGCTGCTCGGCTCATAGAGTCCACCGTAAGGCATGGATGTCTTAGGGAGAGCGTAAGGATCATCCTTGTCAGTATAGAGGAACGGGTTGTTGTCACGGATGGTCGTCGTCCCGGCCGAACGGTAGGCAAGGGCCTGGTTGGAATTGTCCTTGATGTAATGCTCGGCTGACGAGTTGGCACTCTTGATGGCCACAAGCCCGGTGATCTTCAGCTCCCGGATAGGCTTGTAGTCAATGGATGATGTCAGGCGGAAGTCATGCACGTTGAGGTCAATGTAGTTATTCTGCAGCTCGCTGAAGATGTTGAACGGCGCATAGTTGCGGCGATAGAACGTGTTGGCATCCAGCGTGCGTGACGTGTTCAGAGAATAAGAGTAAGGGTTGATGTCGAAGTCACGCTTCACCTCACCTGTCGCTGCGTCCACCTCACGTCCCAGCGTGCCCGGAGCCTCCTGCTTACGGTATGAGGCATTGGCAAGAACGTTCACGTCGACCTTCTTGTTCACATGGAAGCTCGTATTGAGGTTGGCCGTGTAACGCTGCACCTTACTGCGCCTGTACCATCCCGGGTCGAACATGGCAGAGACTGATGCGTAGTAGTTGCTCTTCTCCGTACCACCGGAGATGCTGACTGAGTGGTTGTGCATGATGGAGGAGGAGAACAGCTCGCCGAACCAGTCGGTGTTCCTGTACTCTGCCGCACGGAGATAGGCGTTCTTGGCATCCTCGGTGTTCTCAAGTCCAAACTGCCCTTTCGTGGCATCATACTGTGAGAGAAGGTCGTACATCCTTCCATACACACCGCTGGTGTTGGCATTGGCAACCTCGGCGATGTTCAGGTATCCTTTCTTCTGCAGTTCCTGGTAGATACTCATCTGGTCCTGGGAGTTCATGATGTTGAAGTTCCTGTAGCTTGGCTTCAGACGCAGGGTGTACTCACCCGTATAGCTGATGTGCGCCTGTCCGGCACGGCCTTTCTTTGTTGTCACGACAATGACACCCGCCATAGCACGCGCGCCGTAGATGGAAGTGGCCGAACCGTCCTTCAGAATCTGGAACGACTCGATGTCATCAGAGTTCAGACCTGCGATGGCAGAGGAGATAAGCGTCTTGGCATCACCACTGGAAAGCTCGGAGGCATCCACATCCGTGATGTCCTCCATGATGACACCATCGACAACCCAAAGCGGCTTCGAGCTGCCGAAGATGGACGTGGCTCCACGCACACGGATCTTAGGTGCGGTACCGAACGTGCCCGACACGTTCTGGACGCTCACACCGGCAGCACGGCCCTCAAGTGAGCGGCTGATGTCAGCCATACCGTCAATCTTGGCATTCTCGGCACTGATCTTCGTGGCCGCACCTGAGAAGAGGCGCTTGTCCTGCGCCGTCATACCTGTCACGACCACCTCCTGCAGGGAGTGGTTGTCGTTGGCAAGTGTCACCTTCATGCCGTCTTTGGCATTCAGCGTCTGCGTCACCATGCCGATATAACTGACTACGAGTTTCTTTCCGGCAGGAACAGAGAGTGAGAAGTTGCCGTCAATGTCGGTCACCGTACCGGTCTGCGTACCCTGTACCATGACTGACGCGCCGATAACGGGCTCACCGTCGTCCTGAGAAACTACGGTACCTGAGATTTTTGACTGGCCAAGTGCTGTTCCTATCGAGAGGAACAGGCCAAACAAAAACAAAGCGAATCTTTTTTCCATAGATCTCTTTTTTTATTAAAACGATTTTATTTATTGTAAGTTATTATTTTTTTCCCGACATACGTCCCTCACTGGATTACGGAATCATCATCCTCACTGGGAGACCCTCATGATGTGCTGAAAAACTTTCAGGTTCCTACACCTTATTTAATATAGCAAGCAAAATCCTCATAAAATTTTAACAAACTTAATATTCCTCAGCCGTTGCGAGTTGCAAAATTAGGAAATATTTAGAATAAAACCAAACTTTTCATGCAGAAAGTTACGTTTTCAAGCAAAACTATATCAGGAAACTTCAATTTAACAAGGAAAAGCGACTCTGAAATGAAACAATATGCACTTTCCATGTTAAAAAAAAGAAAAGACGGAAAAAACAAGCTCCAGACAATGTGACAGCTTGGTGAGTCTACAGGGCTGATGGCTGACAAGTTGACAACTAATCGGCCGTTTTGCAAGAAAAAGGGAGAAATCCTACCAGACGGAAAATGTTGACTCAAAAGGGATGGAGTAAGGAACTGAGACGGCTGAGATGCCACTGACCGCACCGGCAGGTGCCTGACTGGAGGGCAGCCTTGTGACAGGTAAGCCGGTATTGCAGCAGAAATACCCGAGTACTTCACGTGAAGTATTCCACTACTTCACGTGAAGTACTCTCCCCGGAATACTGTGGCTGGAGGCTGGAAGCCACCCGCACGGAGGCCAGGACCAGACGAATTGCAGCCCTGAGGCGGATTTTGTCAGCCACAAAGCAACAGGATGCCGATTTTTTACTTACCTTTGCACAAAAGGAGCAACTCTGCACAAAGAAGAGAACCTCCGCATGAAAGGAGAACTTTTGCACGAAAAGACAACAAACATAAGACAAGAACCATCATGAACAAGAAACTCAAACCCTCAACCCTCTGCGTAAGGGGAGGATGGAAGCCCAAGAACGGGGAGCCCGTGGAGGTTCCCATCATCCAGAGTACCACCTTCAAGTATGACAACTCTGAGGAGATGGCCATGCTCTTCGACCTGAAGAAGGAGGGATACTTCTACACCCGTCTGCAGAACCCTACCCTCGATGCCGTCGCAGCCAAGATTGCCGCCCTCGAAGGGGGTGTCGGGGCCATGCTGACATCCTCCGGGCAGGCCGCCAACTTCTATGCCGTGCTGAACATCTGCTCGGCGGGCGACCATATCGTGGCATCCAACGAGATATACGGCGGGACTTTCAACCTCTTCGGCGTGACGATGAAGAAGATGGGCATCGACTGCACCTTCGTCAGCCCCGAGCTGCCGGAGGAGGAGATTGAGAAGGCTTTCCGCCCGAACACGAAGCTCCTCTTCGGGGAGACCATCTCCAACCCAGGCTGCAACGTGCTTGACATTGAGAAGTTCGCACGCATCGCCCACCGCAACGGCGTGCCGCTGATGGTCGACAACACCTTTGCCACACCTGTCAACTGCCGCCCCTTTGAGTGGGGATGCGACATCGTCACCCACTCCACCACGAAGTATATGGACGGACATGCGGCTGCCGTGGGAGGAGCTGTCGTCGACAGCGGCAACTTCGACTGGGAGGCGCATGCGGCGAAGTTCCCCGGCCTGACCACACCTGACGAGTCCTACCACGGGCTGACCTACACAAAGAGCTTCGGAAAGATGGCCTACATGACCAAGCTCGTAGCCCAGCTCATGCGCGACCTGGGCAGCATACAGAGTCCACAGAACGCCTTTCTGCTCAACCTCGGGCTGGAGAGCCTCCACCTGCGCATGCGCCAGCACTGCGACAACGCACAGCGCATCGCACAGTTCCTGCACGACGACAGCCGGGTGGCATGGGTACACTATTGCGGACTGGAGGACGACAGCAACCATGCCCTGGCTGAGAAATATCTCCCTGACGGCTCCTGCGGCGTGATTGCCTTCGGACTGAAGGGCGACCGCGAGACGGCCATCAAGTGGATGGACTCGCTGGAGGTGATCAACATCGCCACGCACGTGGCCGACAGCCGCTCCTGCGTGCTGCACCCGGCAAGCCACACCCACCGCCAGCTCTCTGACGAGCAGCTGCGCGAGGCGGGCATCGCCCCTGACCTCATCCGCCTGTCAGTGGGCATAGAGGATGCCGATGACCTGCTGGACGATATCCGCCAGGCACTCGACAGAATACAGTCATGACCGGAACCATCGTCAACACCGCCTGCATCATCGCCGGGACCATCATCGGCACGCTCCTGCACCGGGGAGTGAAGGAGAAGTACAGGTCGGTACTCTATGACGGCCTGGGGCTGGCAAGCCTGGCAATAGGGCTGAACGCCACGCTCTCCCACCTTCCGCAAAGCCAGTACCCCGTCCTCTTCATCGTCTCACTGGCGGCAGGAGGCATCACGGGCACGGCCCTCGACATTGACGGACGCTTCAGGCGGGCCGTGGAGCGACACTCCGGGACAGGGACGAAGAACCTTGCCGAGGGACTGTCCACGGCCATATTGCTCTACTGTATCGGGCCGCTCTCCATGCTCGGTCCTGTCATCAGTGCCCTGAAAGGCGACAACACTTTCCTCTACACCAACGCAACGCTCGACCTCGTGTCGTCAACCGTCTTTGCCTCCACCTACGGCATCGGAATGGTGCTGGCTGCCCCGGTCCTGTTCTGCTGGCAGGGGCTCTTCTATCTGGTTGCCACGGTATCGTCAACAGCCATCAGCAATGACCTCATGGCTGAACTGCTCATTATCGGAGGACTGCTGATCACCGGATCAGGACTGTCACTGCTGCACATCAAGGACTGCAGGACGCTCAATCTCCTCCCCTCCCTCCTTGTCCCTGTGCTGTGGTTCCTCCTGCGTGCCCTGTGGGCATGATGGAGCCCGCATCGGGAGGGACAGGACACTGGGAAAAAGAAAACCGGAACGAGGAAGTCCTCAAGGACTCTCCCGTTCCGGTTTTCTTCTTGCTGCCCCAACTCCGGCCAAGGGGATGAAGGCTGCCTGCCCCGGGCCGCTGGACTCTTAATGCTCGGTCACGCTGACAATCTTCGTCGGAGCCTGCTCCTTGTTGCGGCGGTTGACTACCGTCACCACTGACTGTGCAAGGCTGAGGAATGACTGTCCGGTGACTGTGTCAATCTGTGTGGCTGCCGGCGCGCCGCTGTCACCACTCTCACAGATGCTCTGCACGATGGGAATCTGCGCCAGCAAGGGACAGTCAAGTTCCTTGGCAAGATTCTTGCAGCCATCCTTGCCGAAGATATAGTATTTGTTCTCAGGCAGCTCGGCCGGCGTGAACCAGGCCATGTTCTCCACCAATCCAAGGATAGGGATGTTCACCTTGTCGTTGCGGTACATGTCAATACCCTTGCGGGCATCGGCCAAGGCTACCTTCTGCGGTGTCGACACGATGACGGCTCCGGTGATGGAGAGCGTCTGCATGAGCGTCAGATGGATGTCGCTTGTCCCGGGAGGGGTGTCAAGGATGAAGTAGTCGAGCTCGCCCCAGTCTGCATCGGCGATAAGCTGCTTCAGCGCCGATGTCGCCATACCGCCACGCCACAGCGTAGCCGTGTCAGGATTGACGAAGAAACCAATAGAAAGCAGCTTGACACCGTACTTCTCAACAGGCTCGATGAGCTGGCGGCCGTCCTTCTGCACACCATAGGGGCGCACATCCTCAACACCGAACATCTTGGGCATGCTCGGCCCGAAGATGTCGGTATCGAGCAGTCCCACCTTGTAACCCAGGCGAGCCAGGGCTATGGCGAGGTTGGCCGAGACCGTACTCTTGCCCACTCCGCCCTTCCCGGAGCTTACGGCGATGATGTTCTTTACGTCCGGAAGCAACTTGCCGACCTCCGGACGGGGCGCGTTCCTGAACTCTGTCGTGATGGCCACCTCCACCTCCTTGCCCACGGAATAGTGAATCTGGGCCTCAGCCGCCTTGACGGTCGACTTGAGGAAAGGGTCGGTCTCACGTGGGAAGATGAGCGTGAAGCTCACCTTGTTACCATTGATGCTGGGTGTGTCAGCCAGCATCTCGCTCTCAATGATATTCTTTTTCGTCCCTGGATAAATCACTTTCTCCAAGGCATCAGTAATCAGTTTTGGATAAATTGTCATTTTCTGTATCAAATGTTTCGTATTGTCTCTATATCAATAAGGTAAAAGGCTCAGAGTGCCGCAATCTCGTCCACACTCAGCCCCGTCACCTGACTGATGACCTGGGCTGGTGTTCCCAGCAGTTTCAGCTTCCTGGCAGCCTCAGCCATGCTTTCGGCCCTGCCCTCAGCTTTTCCTATAGCCAGACCTTCAGCAAGTCCTTCCCGCTTGGCGGTATCCAGCACGTCGTTCTGCACCATGATGTCATCAATATGGCGGTCATAGGCCTGACGCTCGGCCTTGCTCATCATGAGATACTGCAGCTTCTCACGTGCCTCGCGCAGTCCTGGTGCGGTGGTGTCCTCCTTGATGTGTCCGTTCTTGAGATAGTCGAGCCATTCCTCCAGCGGTGTGCGGGCCACCTTGTCGAACTCGTTGACACGGATGAGGAAGTACTCTGGGAAGATCTGCTCGGGGGTCTTCATGCGTATCAGCTCCCGGTCACGGGAGTTAATCTGCAGCGTGTCGTTCGTATGCACGCCTGTGAAGGAGGTAGTTCCGTGGTAGAGGTAGTCGGCACCCTTGCCCAGGTCGAAATAGAGGATGCTGATGGAGTAGACCTTCTTCACCTTGTCATACTTCTCTCCCAGCGAGATATGCTCCGTGATGGCTTTTGCCACGCCGTAGAGAACCCGCTCCAGATAGTACAGCTCACGCGTCAGCTGGATCTCGACAATGATGATCTCGTCCTTGCTGTTCTTCGCCTTGATGTCGACACGGTTGAACTTGTCGTCCTGCTGCTCCTGGTTCGCCTCGCTCTCGAGAATCTCCACGATGTGGACAGGCTCGTTCAGCAGAACCGTTATCAGACCTTCGAACACGCCAAAGTTGGCTTTGTCCCTGAGCATCCGCTTGGCGGCCCAGTCGAATCTTACGTACTTGTTGTATTCCTCCATAGTCTTTCCTCTTTTAATTTTCCTACTTGCAAAAAGAATGCCACATCCTCAGTCGGCCCTCTCAGCCTGTTCAAGGGCATCCTGTGCCTGCTCCCATTGCTCCCACTCCTCCATGCTCTGCTTCCAGTCGGTCATCTCACCCTCGGCAATGGCCTGCCGCTCCCGCTCAGCCTCATCACGGGCTTTGTCACGGGCACGCTTCGCCTTCATGTCGGCAATGGTGGCATCGTCCAGGACCTGGATGGCACCACGGTCAATAGCCTGCCGCAGCTCCTCCTCGCCGAATGCCTTGCCAGGCTCATTGAAGTCAGAGATGTTGAACTCATATACCGTACGCAGGTCATGGCGCACCAGCTTCTGCTTGGCACGGTTGCCTGCATTCTTCAGGCGCAGCAGGCGGGCTATCTCCCTTATCTCGTCTTGTGCGAACTTGTTTCTTCCCATTTTTTACGGTTACATTTACGCTTATAGGGGTGTTACTGTCTGCGAAGATAGCAACAAAATCCCAATATTGCAAGTTTTTCCGTGTGAATGTCACCTTGCATCCTGCATTGCCTCTCCCTGGCCGGCACTGTCAGGCCCATGCCATCTCTGCCCTTTGTTGCCCTGACAGTCCCCGCCATCCGAGGCAAAACGGCCTGAAAACAGGCACACGATAAAATTTTA
>JAILEG010000054.1 GCA_024688365.1 Prevotella sp. | reverse complement strand
TTGTCAACGATAAGATCCATCTCCCAGTCTCCAAACCGCTTGCCATCGGCCTCAGCAGGACGTTCGTGTATGCTGACCCTGTTGCGGATGTTGGTGGCCTTGGTCTCATGCTTCCTTAGGCCCTTACGATGATATCTCATCTTGTGCCTGCAGTTGGCGGCCAGCTTGCCACTGGCATCCTGGCGGATGAACTTATAGATGGTCTCGTGCGAGACTTTTATTCCCTCCTCTCTTTCCAGATAGCCGGAAATCTGCTTGGGAGACCACTGTTCGTTCCTTATATACTCCTCTATGCGCCATCTTAGCATGGCGGGCACCGCCCTGTTCCCTGGGCAACGGCGGACGCGGCTGGAAGACATGGCATCCGCCTTGTCCCAGACATACTTCCCGCTCTTCGTCACGTTACGGCGAAGCTCACGGCAGACGGTTGATTCACTGACCCCTATCAGCTGGGCAATTGCTTTATTGGTCTGATTCCTTTGTTTTCCCAGGTAGATTGCGTACCTTTGCTTACGGGTTAAGTGCTTGTACATATTTGCAATACAAAAGTAATTAATCCTTGGGAGACAGCGGTCTCCCTTTTTGTTTTTTGTATTGCCGGTTGTTATTTTTCCTCGGTGTGGGGTGCGGACAACCTTGTCGCTACGCTCCAAGAACGTCCGCACCCCACACCGAGGGACTCGCTTTAACACCCAAAAAGATTGCACTTCTATCTTGAATGTTTACTGGCACTCTTTCAGACGATGAATTGAGCATGAGCAATGACCCGGTAGCAAAGATGCTGGGCAAGAGCACACGCACTGCAAAACAGCGCGGTGAGTTTGCAGACAGGCAGCGTAAGACCATGGCCGCACATATTATGGAGCTTGCAGCCACTTTGTATTTGGATAATGTAAGGATAGTTACAGATGTGGCAGAATTAAGCGGTAAACGGGCAAGGGCGAAAGGCTTTTACAACCCACAGACAGCGGAAATAACCATTGTGATACCTAACCATAGAAGTGTACAGGATGTAGAACAGACCTTGCTGCATGAAGCCGTGGCACACTATGGTTTGCGTAAACTGTTCGGCGAGCACTTCGATACCTTCCTCAAGGATGTGTATGAGGCTGCCGATGAGGGTGTACGCAGGAGGATAACAGACTTAGGCTTAAAGAAGTATCGTGGAAATTTCCATACGGCAACGGAGGAATATCTTGCAAGTCTTGCAGAGGACACCGACTTTGAGCATATTCTCGATACGTTCTGGGGAAAGATAAAGCGGTTGTTCCTTGAGATGCTGCATGAGATAGGCTTTGACAGTTTCGCAAAGCGAATCAAAGACAACGGGCTCTCACTGTCGGATAACGAGCTACGCTATATCCTTTGGCGCAGCTACGAGAACCTGAAGGAGCCCGGGCGGTACCGCAGTATATTGGGTACAGCAAAGGATGTTGCCAAGCAGGCAGAACTGAAAGTGGGCAATTATGCAGAAAACAGTAATAGCGATAAATTGTCAGTCGCAGCGGATTTGTTCCGTGATGGTGATAGCGTGGAATACAGAAAAGTACAGGCACACAACCTCTATGAACAGCGTGTCAGTCGTGGACTGTATCAGATGCAGGAAGCCATACAAGACAGTATGCTTGGACTGAAAGAAGCAATGGAAACTATCTTGAAAGCAGAAGGTGGATATACAGGCAAAATTGAAGATGTTGCCGGCTATGAAAATCCCTATCTCGGTGAAAACCGCCTGTCATCCGTCAATCAAGCAGAATGTTCTGCCTTTGCGCAGACATTATTCAAACTCATGCTGGAAGAAGTCGCCAAACTTGCCAAGACGGCAAAGGAGCGTGCAGAACTGACTTCAGCTATCCCTTACGGGCGCATGATGGCCAGCTTGTGACTGTGTGGCCATCATGCGCTGTGGTTTGTGAAGAGTCTCCTCCTTCCTCATAAGGGAGAGGCCTAATTTCTGAACACAAGCCCGTCACCAAAGCTGTCTATGATGACAGGTTTGTCCCGGTTGACCGTACCTGAGAGCAGTGACTTACTGAGATCATTCAGAACGTAGCGTTGAATGGCTCGCTTGACGGGACGTGCGCCAAACTCTGGGTCGTAGCCTACTTCGGATAGATATTCGACGGCTGGATCTGTCCATTGAAGATTGAATCCCTGTGGTACAAGCATCTCCTTTACCCGTTCCAGTTGCAGGCGGACGACTCCGCCAATCTGCATCTGCGTCAGTGGCAGGAACATTATGGTCTCATCAATACGATTGAGAAACTCGGGGCGGATGGTCTTCTTGAGCATTTCCATTACTGTGTCCTTTGCCTTGCCGATAACCTGCTCACGGTTGGTGTCGTTGAGATCCTCGAACTGCTGCTGTATATACTGCGAGCCAAGATTGGATGTCATAATGATGATAGTGTTCTTGAAGTTCACGGTGCGCCCCTTGTTGTCGGTTAGGCGGCCATCGTCAAGGACCTGTAGAAGTATATTAAAGACATCGGGATGTGCTTTCTCTATCTCATCGAAGAGTACGACCGAGTAGGGCTTTCGGCGCACAGCCTCTGTGAGTTGTCCTCCCTCGTCATAACCTATATACCCCGGAGGCGCACCAATGAGCCGAGTGACGCTGAACTTCTCCTGATACTCACTCATGTCGATGCGGGTCATCATGGTCTCATCATTGAAGAGATAGTCTGCCAGCGCTTTTGCCAGCTCGGTCTTACCCGTACCCGTTGTTCCGAGGAATATGAAGGAAGCAATGGGCTTCTTCGGATCTTGCAGTCCGGCACGCGAACGACGCACGGCATCGGCAACAGCATTGATGGCCTCATCCTGACCAATGACACGTTTGTGAAGCTCGTCCTCAAGGTGGAGGAGCTTCTCCCGCTCGCTCTGCATCATCCTTGTCACGGGAATCCCCGTCCAACGGCTTACCACTTCGGCAATGTCATCTGCGGTTACTTCTTCCCTGACCATAGCTTGACTTCCCTGTGTGTTTTGAAGCTGTTGCTGGATGTTCTTGATATCGTTCTCAAGCTGTTGCAGCCGTGAGTAGCGTATTTCAGCAACCCGCTCATAGTTTCCCTCCCGTTCGGCCCGTTCAGCTTCGTAGCGCAGGTTTTCCATTTCCTGCTTGTCCTGCTGAATCTTGTTCACCAAGGAGCGTTCACCTTCCCATTTGGCCCGATAGCTTCTTTCCTGATCTTTCAGTTCGGCAATATCTTTGTCAAGTTGTGCTATTTTCTCGGTGTCGTTCTCCCTTTTGATGGCCTCCCGCTCTATTTCGAGCTGTTTCAGCCTTCGGGTAATCTCGTCCAGTTCCTCGGGGACAGAGTCACGTTCCATCCGCAACTTGGCTGCAGCCTCATCCATGAGGTCGATGGCTTTGTCGGGAAGAAAACGGTCAGAGATGTAACGTTCTGACAGCTTTACCGCAGCGATACAGGCATCATCCTGGATACGTACCTTGTGATGGTTCTCGTAGCGTTCTTTCAGTCCCCGGAGAATGGAGATGGCATCCAGCTCGTCAGGTTCGTTTACCATGACGGTCTGGAAACGTCGTTCCAGGGCTTTGTCCTTCTCAAAATATTTTTGATACTCGTTGAGGGTCGTTGCACCGATGGCACGCAGTTCTCCACGTGCCAAGGCGGGCTTGAGGATGTTGGCTGCATCCATAGCTCCCTCGCCACCGCCTGCTCCTACAAGCGTGTGTATTTCATCAATGAAGAGAATGATGTTCCCGTTGGCTTTCGTCACCTCCTTGATGACGCTCTTGAGACGCTCCTCAAACTCGCCCTTGTATTTTGCCCCAGCAAGCAGCGCACCCATGTCGAGAGAATAGAGCTGTTTATCTTTCAGATTCTCGGGAACATCTCCACGGACAATACGTCCTGCCAACCCTTCAACAATAGCTGTCTTTCCCGTTCCAGGCTCACCTATCAATATAGGATTATTCTTGGTGCGTCGGGAGAGAATCTGTAGGACACGACGTATCTCATCATCCCGCCCGATAACGGGATCGAGTTTTCCTGCCCGTGCGTCTTCCACAAGGTTGCGGGCAAACTTCGAGAGCGACTGGTAGTTCTCATCACCACTCTGTGTCTGTACCTTCTGCCCTTGGCGGAGGTCGTTGATAGCTGCTGCCATTTCCTTTTCAGTACAGCCTGCATCTTTCAGAATACGGCTGGCGGTAGACTTCACGATGAGAAGGGCGAGCAGCATTGGTTCTATGCTGACGAACTCATCGCCCAGTTTCTGTGAAATATCCATTGTGCGTTGCATCACCTGATTGGAGTCGGGCGAGAAATAAGGCTCTCCGCCCGAAACTTTCGGCAGATGGCTGATTTCACTTTGAATGGCGTTTTCGATGATTTGTCCGTTTACACCGAGCTTTTGGAATACGTAGTTGGTCACGTCCTTTCCTTTCTCCATCACTCCTGCAAGCAGATGTAGTGGCTCAATGGTTTGCTGGCCATTGCGTTGCGCTGTGTTGACTGCGCTCTGAATGGCTTCCTGTGCCTTGATAGTAAATTTGTCGAATGTCATAGCTTGTTTCTCCTTTCTTTGCTCCCTATTATACCATAGGGTGTAGTCCTTAAATGGGAGTAGGGGAGCCTTTTGTTCACATTGTTGTTACTGTTGAGTTGTTCTCAAAAGCTATGCCCTTGAGAATAGAGTGCCAGTTTGTCATAGAGATATGCCTTTTTGTCAAATGCAAGGTACTTGACATTCCTGCTCCCCGCCTTTTCGTGTCGATAATACTTCCCATTATTGAGTGTGCGGTGCTTATCTGATAATTTCTCCACACGTATGGAAATCTTTCTTTACAAGTGGAGAAATAATTTCATAGGTGTAGCGAAAACTTTTTTTACGTGTAGGAAATGTGACAGATACCTTACGTCAAAGTTTGAATTAGCCGTTTCATGTGCAGTATAATGGCAGCTTTGAATGTATAAAACGGTTATTTCCTAATCCATAGGAAAAGGCAACACTTGTGTGAATAACAACCTGAGGTGGCTTGTTGCGCAATGCTACCAAGACGGGGTATTAATACGTATTCCGCTGGTAACCGGATTATAATCAGGAGGAAGACAGAATGCAAAGTGAGGCATGACTGTGGGGACCGTGAAACCAGCCGCTTTTACAGGTTTGCATATATTACTCCATATTGAGAAGGCATATGGACGAATTCATTCTCTGCGAATCAAGCAAATATTGTGCAGGGAATTGCCGTGTCTCTTACAAGCAAAGTCTGCTTCCATTTGTTCAATTCGCAGAGAAAAGAGATGCGTTCTACATCACGACCTCAACGGTGTGCTTCCCCGTCATGACAGGGATACGGAAACCCTGCACTGACTTGCCGTCTATGGTTATGTGGCTGACGCCTTTCTGCTTACCATCGGGATTCAGTACGTGTATGGTATAATCACCTCCACGGAAGCGGCGACGGACAGTGTACTTCTTCATTGTAGCGGGTAGACAGGGGTCAATGAGCAGTCCATTGTAGTCAGGCTTTATACCCAAAATAAACTCAGATACTGTGTACCACATCCATGCGGCGGTACCCGTCAGCCAGCTGTTCTTGCCCTCCCCGGGGCGGGCGGCATCCTTTCCGGCTACCATTTGGCAGTTGACGTATGGCTCTACCTTGTGCAGAGTCTGATATTTTTCCTCAACGTAGGAAGGCAGAATCTTAGTATAGTGTTGCCAAGCGTCATTGCCACGTCCTACGATGGTCTCTCCGATGATGACCCACGGATTGTTGTGGCAGAAGATGCCTGCGTTCTCCTTGTAGCCTTCAGGATATGAAGAAATCTCTCCGTATTCCACATGATAGTGAGTGAAAGCCGGATTATTCAGCACAATGCCATGCTCGCAGTCCATCCGATTCTTTACAGAGTCAAGAGCCTTGTCGCAAAGTCCATCAGTCAGTCCGATGCCCGCCATCGTACACCAACCTTGGCTCTCAATGAATATCTTTCCTTCCTCACACTCGTTGCTTCCTATCTTGTTACCATAGAAATCGTACGCACGCAGAAACCATTCGCCATCCCATCCGTGTTGCTTGACGGCTTCTTCCATGTTACCAACAGCTTCAGCCATTCTTTGACTTTCTTTTGTGAAATCAAAGGCACTGGTCTTGAGGTTGAATGAACGGCGTGTAAGCTCTTGACATAGTGTGATGTAATCCTTGCCAGTCACAACGAACAGTCCTGCAATCATAAGTGACTCAGCCTTTGAACCAGCAGCATTGTTCTCTGTAGTCTGGAAGCTCTCATTGGAATCCCAGCTGAAGCAGTTGAGGTTTAGGCAGTCATTCCAGTCGGCGCGTCCGATGAGTGGCAGCTTGTGTGGCCCAAGGTTATTGATGACATGATTGAGCGAGATGGTCAGATGCTCGAATAGTGTCTTTTCCGTTCCGGCCTGGTTGTCGAAAGGCACCATCTCGTTAAGAATATCGTAGTCGCCAGTCTCTTTGATGTAGGCTACTGTTCCGAAAATCAACCAGCAAGGATCATCATTGAATCCACCTCCAATATCGTTATTGCCACGCTTTGTGAGGGGCTGGTACTGGTGATAGCATCCTCCATCGGGGAATTGGGTAGCGGCAATGTCGAGTATACGCTGACGGGCACGACCGGGTATCTGATGGACAAACCCCACGAGATCCTGATTGGAGTCACGGAATCCCATACCACGTCCGATGCCACTCTCAAAGAAAGATGCTGACCGCGACATGCAGAATGTTATCATGCACTGGTATTGGTTCCATATATTGACCATTCGGTCCAGCTTGTCATTGCCAGACTCTACGGTGAAGACACCCAACAGTCTGTCCCAGTAGCGGTTCAGTTCGGTGAATGCCTTGTCCACTTTCTCTGTCGTGTCATATGCCTCAATAAGCGCATGAGCTTTCTCTTTATTGATGGTTGAGTGTAGGGAGTCATTAGGAGAAAGATTCCCATCTGCGTCAACAAACTTCTCGTCCTGTCTGTTCTCAACATATCCAAGTAGGAAAATGAGGTCACGTTGCTCTCCCGGCTTCAGTTCTATCTCAAGATAATGACTGGCAATAGGGCTCCATCCGTGGGCGAAACTGTTGTGTGCGGTTCCTTCAACGACCGCATCAGGGGCACTTTTCTCTGAGTAAAGGCCGAGGAAACTCTCACGGTCAGTATCATACCCTGCAATCTCCTCGTTGACATGATAGAAAGCATAGTGATTACGCCGTTCTCTGTATTCAGTCTTGTGGTAGAGGGTGCTTCCCTCAACCTCCACTTCTCCTGTGGAGAAATTGCGCTGGAAGTTCTCCATGTCGGTGGCAGCGTTCCATAGGCACCATTCCTGGAAGGAGAAGAGCTTGAGCTTTCTGGTATTCTCGCCGTGGTTGGTGAGGGTCATCTTCTGCACCTCGCAGTGGCTGTGCAGTGGAACGAAGAAGAGTATGGACGCCTCAATGTCGTTTTTCTGTCCAGTGATGCGGGTGTAGTTCATGCCATGCCTGCACTCATAGGAATCGAGTGGGGTGCGGCAAGGCTTCCAGCCAGGACTCCAGAGGGTATCGCCCTCCTTGATGTAGAAGTAGCGTCCGTCATTGTCCATTGGCGTGTTATTGTATCTGTAACGTGTGATTCGGCGGAATTTGGCATCCTTGTAGAAACTGTAGCCTCCGGCAGTATTGGAGATAAGCGAGAAGAAGTCCTCGTTGCCGAGATAGTTGATCCAAGGCCAGGGTGTCTTAGGGTCGGTAATGACATACTCACGTCGAGCGTCGTCAAAGTGTCCGTAGCGTGTTTCTTGCATATCTTAGCTTCTTGTTGATTTTGTGCAAAGTTACATAATCACTTCTTAAAAGTATGGTATTATATTGCCGAATACTTACCTTTTCTTATTGTTTTCTGCCATGATGCTCTTAAAAAATATAATATATAAGGTATGAAAACCGTTTCTCTACTTGAAAATCATTATCTTTGCAATCACTAAAAAGAAGAGAATGAAGAAGTTTATTATATTATCCTTGATGTTGCTTATGGTGCCAATGTCATTCTTCGCACAGAGCTTTGATGCCTTGTGGAAACAGGTGGAACAGGCCGAGGCTAAGGACCTGCCTAAAACACAGATGGATGTGCTGATGAAAATACAGAAGAAGGCTCAGGTGGAGAGGCTGTATGGGCAATTGCTGGCTGCAGAACTGCTTTCGGCGGAGCTTCAGACACGGATTGCCCCTGACTCTATGAAGGTAGTGACAGAACGTCTCAAGCAGCGTGCAAAAGCAGCGGAACGCAAAGATGATGTGCTGGCAGCTGTCTACAACTGCGTCTTAGGAACTATTCTGAAAGGCAAGGAGGGTGAGAAATCAGA
>JAILEG010000032.1 GCA_024688365.1 Prevotella sp. | reverse complement strand
GTATGCATGGAATGACATATTTGATGAAGCCTGCCAGGTACTGAAGCAAGACAACCCTGATATGGTGCCGTACTGGTTCTTACCCTTGGATAATGAGATTTTCAAAGACAGGAAAGACATTGAGTATATTGAACGTATCATTCCAATATACCCAATGAGCGAGGAGAATGGCAGATACCAGCGTTTGATTGGCATCCTGTCATTATATCGACTGACAATGGGGCAGCCACGACAAGAAGAACTTCTTCAGCTACTTAAAGGAAAGGTAACAGAAGAACAGATGAAAGAACTATTGTTCGATTTAAGTCCATTTAATCGCAATAAAAAGAAAATATGATATTATGTTAGGAGCAATCATTGGTGATATTGTATGCTTCAGTCAATGGTTTCCATGCACTTTCGAGGTTGATGGGAAGGTGTACAATTGTGCCGAACAATATATGATGGCTGGGAAAGGTCTCGTTTTCAATGATACGGGCATCCGTGCCAAGATACTGAAAGTTTCTGATCATAAAGAAATCAAAGCCATAGACCGTGAAGTAAAAGGGTTCTCTGTTGAAAAATGGGCTGCCGTATCTAAGAATATTATTGTAAAAGGAAATCTTCATAAGTTCGCTCAAAATGCAGAACTATATACTTTCTTCCATCAGACTGACGGCAAGATACTTGTTGAAGCCAGCTCCTACGACACCATCTGGGGAATAGGCATGAAAGAAAGTGAGTCAGGCATTACTGACCCGCACAACTGGAAGGGTTGCAACCAGCTTGGCTTTGCACTTATGGAAGTCCGGGATGCATTGATGGAAGAGTAAGCTGTAGGTCAGTATTCACACGGTCGTGTCGTATAGTTCGGCTGCTTCTTTCAGCCTGTCCCTCATATACATCATGGCATTTCTCGGATAGATGATCTTAATGCCCGGCCCGTATGACATGAAGACGGAGTACATCTCAAAGTTGATGACCACATCAATCCTGAAAACACAGCTGCCGTCTTCAGGATTTTCTCTTATCAGCTGTTGTGAGCGATGGATGGGTTTCGTCCTGATATACTTACTCTGCTCCGCATTGGCCCAGAACTTGATACGTCTTGGCGTATTGTTGATATTCTTGCTCACCCCGATGATATCATCAAAGAAATGCTCGCTGTCAAAATCAGGATTCTCCCGGAAGGGCACATCCACCGGCTCCATGCTCTTGATACGGTCGAGAGCAAGATTATAAAGCATCAGATTGTCAGCCTTTGAGCCAAACAGGAACCAACGGTTACGAAACTCCTTCAGAAGATAGGGACAAAGGACAAACTCCTTGGGGCTCCTTGCACTGAAGGACTGATAAATGATGCGGAGCGTCTGTCTGTGTGCTATATAGTTGTAAAGTGGGTTGAGCAATCGTATTCCTTCCAGATTCGGGACACTGTCGAAATGGATGATAGGCTTGCGGTTATTCCGGCTGACAGACAGCTTGTCCTGCAGGCGACTCACCACATCGGCCATCTCAGAGAACTGCTCAAAGCCTTCCAGCTGCCGGAGCATGTCCACGGCTTCCTGCATGACATCATAGTCGTTCTGCGACATCGGCATATCCATAATGGAATAGCCTTCAATACCGTAGCGGTAGTACTTGTGGTCATAGACCTCAATGGGGGCATTGTAGCCCAGTTTGTCAGACCGCATCATCTGGATGTCGCCCTGGACGGTTCTGACTGATACTCCTTTTCGGATGCCTTCCATATCATAGAGCGCATCGGAGCAGGCATCTACGAGATCTTCCAGCGTCCACCGACGGTAACGGTTACGCAGACAGTTGTCAATGGTCTTATAGCGGATCAACGCATTCTTGTTTGCAGGCATGACTGACTTGTTTTGAATGAATGATGGTACAAAGGTATGTGTTTCTGCGCAATCTATTTGCGCAGAATACAGAAAATTCACTTTGTTCCCTGATTTTCAAAAGATTTTTCCCACTACGCAGAAAGATTGCGCAGCAGGTATCTACCTTTGCACTGTGACTTGACAAGGCCTATTGAAACTGAGCTATAGGCACCACCTTTTATAATAATAAGATGTATAACAAGAAAAGGAAAGAAAATGGAAGTAAGAATGATTAACAACTGTCCGGTAAAGATTTGGACGGACGACGTGGAAAAGTCGGCTATGCGTCAGATAGAGAACCTGACCATCCTACCCTTTCTCTTCCACCACCTCGCCATCGGTGGTGTGCTGGCATGCAAGAATACTATCATTAATGGGTAATTCAAGGAAAAAACATCAGAAACGAAAAATATCACAAGGTTATCCCACGGATTGACACAACAAACACATAACTTTGCACAAGGGTCTCATGGCAGAGCCATGATGTAGGAACAGAGGCTGCCGGACAGGCAAGAGGAGAGGGTTCGAATCCTTCCGCCGTGAGACCTTTTTGGAACTTTGGCAGACTTGGTGTATGCGCAGGACTGAAAATCCTGAGAACGTGGTCCGACTCCACGAGGTTCCACAAGAAGACGGACCAAACGGTTCTTACTCCTTCCTGTTAGAACCCTAACTATGGGGTATGTATAGATTCGTCATTTTCGTCTTCCTGACAAGCGGCGGTTAAGCCTCGCCATTGCCAAAGAGATGGCTCAAACGGGTGCTTACTCCTGATGGTTACTGCTGGTTCGAATCCAGACCGCCGCGCAAACTTACTGGTGCGGTAGCTCAGCTGGTAGAGCGATGATCATTGCATTGTGATTACCTTCTTCTTAATGGACGCTCCTAAGGAAACTGTCTCTCACTGAAAAGCAAGATCACACAAGCGCATACTACATCATGTGTCGCCGGTTCGACTCCGGCCCGCACCTCAAGAGAGGTCAAGGACGGCTTACTTCAAAGACTTTTTGCTAAAGAGACTCCAACAGCCGTACAATAACCTCTCCTCATGCTGCGATAGCTCAGTTGGTAGAGCAATAGATGTGACGACATTTCCCGTGAGGGACCAATCTCCACATACTCCAGCTTGTAGTGCTATGGGCCGCAGGTTCGAGCCCTGCTCGCAGCTCAAAAAACGAACGAGGTCTAAGAGAGACTTACTCCTGATCATATATGGGCGTCATGCCCATGTGTACCAACTCAGTCTCTCAATTACCTCACAATATAAACAAGGTCAAGACCGGCATACTACACTGCTATCACGCAATGGTTTGCGGAACTATCCTGCCTGTCAATTACCTTTTAAATTAAAGACGTTATGAGCAACAAGACTTTAACAATGGCAGCTCTGCGCTACCGCGCAGTGTTCCTCGACATCAGCCGTGGGGACATCAACATGCAGTCAGAGCTGACCGCGCCCGTGATGGCTTTCGTCAGGCGGCTGAAGGAGAATGGCTTTTGTGTCAGCGAGAATCTGCTGCATGCCCTGAATGACATTCCTGCGGGCAGGCTCTCGGAAATCACCGAGTGCATCAATGACGTGATGGGTGTGAAGCTCAACTGGGCTCCGCTCGTCAAGGGATGGGATGTACCTACAGGCGAGAGCCTTGCTGACCATCTCGTCACCAGGGTTGCCAATATCTTTGGCAGGCGGGCAGGCTTCAAGGGTACAACGTTGCCCTGCGGACACTTGATCCCTGAAGGCACCTTTCCGCTGGAGCGTTACAATGGCTGCCCGTTCTGTGGAACACCATTCGAGACGGCCAGCTTCGTGTATAAAGGCCAGGGAAGCAAGCTGAAGGAGCTTCGCCTGTTCACACCCGAGGACATGCAGCATGTCTTTGAGTCATTGCTGACATCATCCACTCCGCTCGATGGTACGCAGAAGGATTCTCTGAAACTGCTGCTGCGTGAGTTTCCGCTTCCCGACAGCGTCAATATCAGCATGAAGGAGACTTCCATGCTGGTCGTCAAGCTCCTGGTGGAGCAAGGAAAGGACGATGAGGCATCCAAGCTGCTGAATACTCCAGCCGATGTACTCCGTTATCTCTGGTACGAGAAGACGGGCTATGTACAGGTCATAGAGCCAAAGACGCTCGTTGCCCATGCCCGTAAACTGTACCACCACATGTGGGGGCCACTTGACCTTAGTGCGGATGCCGCCAAGGAAATGAAGCGGAAGCTGATGCTGAAGTACGACCGGAAGGCATGTCTGCGTGTCGCCCTGTGGCTGAACGCCATTCCCATGACGGCACGGCAGGCGGCCGAGAACATGAACCCCAAGCGCGGCATGTGGGTACGCATGATCCGTGCCCTGCGGCTGGGCGAGTACTCACGGAAGAGCGGTTTCGGTCATCTGGCTGAGATTCTTGACGTGTTCTACAAGCAGGACTACACCACGTGGCAGGGTCGTGTGGATAAGGCACGCACGGAAAACAATGCAGAGGGTACGCTGGCATTGCTGAAAGAACGTCCGGGTCTCTTCGCACGCTGCCTGTTCGCATCAATGCTCCGCTTCGGCAGTGACAAGGTGCTTAATGCATTCGGTGAGATTGCCGACAGGCTGCCGGCCCGCCTGCTGCTGTCACTTGGAAATGCCGCCGAGACTTACTTCGATCCGAAGGAGACACGACTGGCACGTCCTATCACTGGAGTGACACATAAGATTGAGCCTAACAGGCTTCTGGCACTTTATAGTGACGATGAGCGCAGGGCTATGGCCTGTGCCGTAAATGAGGTGTACAAGATTTCTATGGAGAGACGTTTCGCCGCGCAGCCCTCTGAGGCCAAGACTATCTACATCGATCCGGCACTGTATAATATCCCCGTCAGCGTGGGTGTATAATCCGCAAAACGAAGCGTTCCGAAAAAATAAAACGAAGCGTTCTGCCTCGTAAAACGAAACGTTCTTTTTTAGGTTTCCCCTCCCAATAAAAAAACGCCTCAGATTTTCCTGGGGCGTTTCTTGTTTATTATCAT
>JAILEG010000048.1 GCA_024688365.1 Prevotella sp. | reverse complement strand
ATTTTTATAGTAATAATAAATTAAAAATAGATATAAAAGGGCAACTTCAAAGGTCTGAAAAGGCAGCTTCTTCTGTCTAAAAGGGCAACTTCAAAGGTCCAAAAGGGCAGCTTTCTGTTCTCAGAGGGTATATGGCAAGTGGTTGCCACGTGGCTGTCACCTTAGGGAACATCTTGCAGATAAGGACCAGAAAGAGCTGAAAACTCAGATGATCTCTCTACCTTTGCGCAGAAACCGGGATGATACTATTACCGGCAGATAATAGTATTCACAAAAAACAGAACAATATGGACAACACGGAAAATCTCACAGCACGGGAAAGAATGCAGCTGGACATGGTCTATGACGACTTTGATGCTGACCTCTTAAACCGAAGGGTGACAGCCAAGACCCTCTTCAAGGCTTTCATCCAGACCAATGACGGACTGGTTGAGAAACGGAATAAAACACAGAAAACCACTGACAAACAGACGCTATGCAAACGATTACGCACAATTTGATTTAAATCATGCAAACACAGCGTGGCTCTTTCCATTAATATTACTAACTTTGAGCCAAAATAACTAACCAACTCTATGAACATACAGTTTAACATAGATTATCAGACCTACTACGGGCAGGACCTCGTCCTGAACGTCATCACAGGTCAGCACAACGGGGCCAACGAAGCCTCGCAGTACAGGATGCGCACCACTGACGGACACCATTGGGAGGTGGAGGTCAGGAAGGATGTCAAGCCTGGCACACGTCTCGACTACTTCTACAGTATCTACCGCGGCGACAATGAAGAGCGCCGGGAATGGGGAGTAATGAGCCATCGGCTGGAGTTCACCACTGAGCGGGGGCTCAACTGCCGCGTCTTTGACCATTGGAACGACATTCCTGAGGACTCCTACCTCTACACCTCTGCCATCGCCGACTGTGTCGTGGGAAAGAAGCAGGAAAAATGCAGGATCAACAACTTCAACAAAGCCGTCAGCCTCAAGGTGCGGGCACCACAGCTTGGCGCGGGCGACCAGCTCTGCCTCACCGGCGCCGACCCAGCATTGGGCGCATGGAAAGCGGAAAAAGCACTGCCGATGACACAGCACAACATCAACGAGTGGGTCATCACGCTGGATGCCGCACAGCTGACTGGCAATGAGCTGGAAGTGAAGTTCTTCATCAAGAACGACAGCAACGAATACTCACCCGTCTGGGAACACAGCAACAACCGCACGCTGGAGCTGCCCGCTATGGAGGAAGGCGACGTACTGGTCTATGAGCTGAGCCAGGCCTTCTTCCCCGTTCCGCCCGTCCGTGTGGCAGGAACACTGGTTCCCGTGTTCTCCCTCCGTTCCAATGACAGTTTCGGCATAGGCGACTTCGGCGACCTGAAGAAGATGATTGACTGGGTGAGCCTCACCAAGCAGCGTGCATTGCAGATTCTCCCCATCAACGACACCACCATTACCCACACTTGGACGGATTCCTATCCCTACAGCTGCATCTCCATCTTCGCCCTGCATCCACAGTATGCCGACCCGACCATCCTTCCGGAACTCAAGGACGGCAAGCAGCGTGAGAAGTTCGAGACCCTGCGAAAGGAGCTTAATGCCCTGCCGCAGATCGACTATGAGCGTGTCAACAATGCCAAGACCGAATACCTGCGCCTGCTTTTTGAGCAGGAGGGCAGCGAGGTGCTGGCAGGTGATGCCTTCAAGGCTTTCTTCTCCGAGACGGAGAGCTGGCTCGTGCCTTATGCCCAGTACAGCTTCCTGCGTGACAAGAACGGAACAGCCGACTTCTCACGCTGGGCTGACCACAACCAGTGGGACGAGGCTGAACGCAAGCCTCTCTCCTCCCCACGCAACAAAGCGTTCAAGGAGGTGGCTTTCTACTATTACGTCCAGTTCATCCTCAGCAGCCAGCTGAAGGCTGTTCATGAATACGCACAGGCGCACAAGGTCATTCTCAAGGGCGACATCCCCATCGGTGTCAACCGCTATGGATGTGATGTGTGGACAGAGCCACGCTACTTCAACCTCAACGGCCAGGCAGGCGCACCACCCGATGACTTCTCCGTCAACGGGCAGAACTGGGGTTTCCCCACCTACAACTGGGATGAGATGATCAAGGACGGCTGCCAGTGGTGGGTGAACCGCTTCCAGAACATGGCCAAGTATTTCGATGCCTACCGCATCGACCACGTATTGGGCTTCTTCCGCATCTGGGAGATACCCGTACACTCCGTTCACGGTCTGCTCGGACAGTTCGCCCCGGCACTCGGCATGAGCCGTGAGGAGGTGGAAGGCTACGGTCTGCACTGGCAGGAGGAACTGTTCACCGAGCCGTTCATTGCCGATTGGGTACTCGACCGTGTCTTCCGGGAACATGCCGATGAGGTGCGTGAGAAGTATGTAGAACACACTTGGGGCGACCGCTACCGCATGCGTCCCGAGTATGACACGCAGCGCAAGGTGGAGAAAGCCTTTGAGGGCAAGAGCACCGACAAGGACATTTGGATTCGTGACGGACTCTACTCGCTCATCAGTGATGTCCTCTTCGTCCGCGACCACAAGGACCCCAACCGTTTCCACCCACGCATCAGCGTGCAGTTCGCCTTCATCTACGAGAGCCTGTACGACAGCGACAAGGCCGTGTTCAACCGGATTTACAATGATTACTACTATCGCCGCAACAACCAGTTCTGGTATCAGGAGGCGATGAAGAAGCTGCCCAAGCTGGTCAATGCCACCCGCATGCTCGTCTGTGCCGAGGACCTCGGCATGGTGCCCGACTGCGTAGCCTGGGTGATGAACGAGCTTCGCATCCTGTCGCTTGAGATCCAGTCGATGCCGAAGGATCCGCACGTGCGCTTCGGCCATCTCGGTGCCAACCCATACCGCAGCGTCAGCACCATCTCCACCCACGACATGGCAACACTGCGCCAGTGGTGGGACGAGGATTGGGCACGCACGCAGGACTACTTCAACTCCATGCTCCACCGCGGAGGTCCGGCACCTCATCCTCTGCCGGGATGGCTCGCAAGAGACATCGTCAGCCGCCATCTCACCTCGCCCAGCATGCTCTGCATCCTCGGCATACAGGACTGGATGAGCATTGACGAGAACCTCCGCCTGGCCGACCCGAATGCCGAGCGCATCAACATCCCCGCCAACCCCAAACACTACTGGCGCTACCGCATGCACGTCAGCATAGAGGACCTGATGAGGAACGAGACGTTCACCAACGAAGTTTCCGAACTGGTCAGCCAGTCCGGACGATAAAGCTAATTAGGCTAACGGGGTGCAAAAAGCCCGTTAGCCTAATGGTCTTTATAGGAAGAATGGTCTTGCCCTGCATTGCCTGCCTCCCTTATTATCAGCTATCACTGCTTATTATTACCTACCATTGCCTATTATCGCTTATCATCGTTTATTATCCCAAAGAAAAATGAAAACAAGATATTACATGGCAGCTGCACTCTCCGCACTACTGCTGTCGCAGAATGTCTCCGCGCAGGAACGATTCAACGAAATGTCCTACTCGCCCAAGGCGACAGTATTCAAGCTCAACGCACCTTCAAAGCCCACACTGCGCCTCTATGAGACGGGACGGGGCGGAAAAGCCTACAAGAAAATAAAGCTCAGCCAGAGTGGCGACAACGTATGGGCTGCCACTGTCAAAGGCGACCTCAGGGGCAAGTTCTATACTTTTGACATTGGCAAAGGGGAGACACCAGGTGTATTCGCCAAGGCAGTAGGCTGCAACGGCGGCAGGGGTGCCGTGGTCGACATGAAGGAGACCAACCCGACAGGATGGGATGCTGACCGCCGTGTGCCTACAAAGAGTCCCGCTGACCTTATCATCTACGAGATGCACCACCGTGATTTCTCCATCGACCCATCCTCCGGGCTTGTCAATAAGGGCAAGTACCTCGCTCTGACCGAGCAGAAAGCCATCAGCCACCTCAAGGCACTCGGCATCAATGCCGTCCACATCCTCCCCTCATTCGACTATGCTTCCGTTGATGAGTCCAAACCCGACGTGCCGCAATACAACTGGGGCTACGACCCACTGAACTACAACGTGCCTGAAGGCAGCTACTCCTACGATGCCGAACTGCCCACGCGCCGCATCCTGGAGTTCAAGCAGATGGTACAGGCCCTTCACAAGGCCGGCATCCGTGTCATACTGGACGTGGTCTACAACCACACGTTTGACCTCGCAGGAAGCAACTTTGAGCGCACCTTCCCCAAGGCTTACTACCGATATAATGCCGATGGCACCCCGTCGAACGGCTCCGGCTGTGGCAACGAGACAGCATCTGAGCAGCCACTCATGCGGCAGTTCATGCTCGAATCCATGAAATACTGGGTCAGGGAATACCACATTGACGGCTTCCGTGTTGACCTCATGGGTGTGCATGACATTGAGACCATGAACCTCATCCGCAAGGAGCTGAGCGACATTGACCCGTCCATCTTCGTCTATGGTGAGGGCTGGAGCGCAGGCACATGCGCCTATCCGCAGGAGAAACTCGCCATGAAGGCTGCCATTCCGCAGATGCCTGGCATCGCAGCTTTCTCTGATGACATCCGCGATGCACTGCGTGGCCCGTTCTCTGATGACCATAAAGCCGGATTCCTGGGTGGTGTCACAGGACTGGAAGAGAGCCTCAAGGCTGGCATTGCCGGCATGATTGCCCACCCACAGGTAGACTACACGAAGGTGAACTATTCCAAACAGCCTTATGCCACCGAACCTACACAGATGATTTCCTACGTCAGCTGCCACGATGACATGTGCCTCGTTGACCGCCTGAAGGCATCCGTTCCCGAGACGGAATACGATGAGGACGAGCTGATCCGCCTCGACCTGCTTGCACAGACAGCCGTATTCACATCACAGGGTGTGCCTTTCATGCTCTCAGGTGAGGAAATGCTGCGTGACAAGAAGGGGGTTCACAACTCGTTCAACTCGCCAGACAGCATCAACCACCTCGACTGGAACAACCTGAAAGTCTATCCGCAGGTGTTCAAATATTACAGTGGACTGATCAACCTCCGCAAGCTGCATCCGGCTTTCCGTCTTGGCCGTGCCGAACTGGTGCGCAAGCATCTTGAGTTCCTCCCCACGCAGGACTGTCTCGTCGGCTTCCGGCTGAAGAACCATGCAGGCGGTGATAAGTGGAACAACATATATGTCATTCTCAATGGCAGCAAGGAACTGCGCACCGTCAACATCCCCAAAGGAAAATACACCATCGTCTGTACCAACGGTACCATTGACGAGGCCGGAGTCGGAGAGATGGAAGGCGGCGAGGTAATGGTCGACGGACAGAGTGCGCTCATCCTCCACGATTGAATTAACCCGATAACTCAAACAAGAACAATAAAAATGAGACTTCATCAAATCATCAACAAGCCTGTCCTCCCTTCCCTACGGAGAGGTGGGGCAGTTCTATTCATGCTCCTCATGCTATCACCCTCTCTCAGTGCCCATCAACACTCAACACCCAACACCCAACACGCAACACCCAACACTCAACACCCCCTCCGCCTTGACCCTACCAACTGGTACGCAGGCATGAAAGACCCCTCGCTCCAGTTGATGGTCTACGGGAAGGGCATAAAGACCGCCGAGGTCTCCGTTGACTATTCCGGTGTCAGGATTGACTCGCTTGTCCGTCTTGACTCGCCCAACTATCTCCTCATCTATCTCAATCTTGACGGGGCACAGCCAGGCGAGCTGACACTCAACTTCAAGAACAACGGAAAGCGGTTCCGGCAGAAATATCAGCTCAAGGCACGGACGATGGCGGGTGAGGCACGCAAAGGCTTTGACAACACTGACGTGCTGTACATGCTCATGCCTGACCGGTTCGCCAACGGGAATCCGAAGAATGATGTCATCAAAGGCATGCAGGACGAACGCTGCAACCGCAATGAGCCGAGCCTTCGTCACGGTGGCGACCTTGAAGGCATCCGCCAGCATCTCGACTACTTCACTGACCTTGGTGTGACAGCCTTGTGGTTCACACCTGTACTGGAGAACGACCGCCCAGCCGATGAGGGTAAATACAGCACCTATCATGGCTATGCCACCACCGACTACTACCGTGTGGACCCACGCTTCGGTACGAACGATGAATACAAGGCTCTCATTGATGCCTGCCATGCCAAAGGAATGAAGGTGGTGATGGACATGATTTTCAACCACTGCGGGGACTATCACATCTGGAACAAGGACGTACCGTCAAGGGACTGGTTCAACAACCCTGGTTATGGCTTACAGACCAGCTACAAGCTTACGCCTGTCCTTGATCCGTATGCCAGCAAGGTTGACATGGCAGAGACGGTGGACGGATGGTTCGTCAGTTCCATGCCTGACCTCAACCAGCGCAACCCTCATGTCATCAAATATCTCATCCAAAACTCAGAATGGTGGATTGAGACAGTAGGCATTGACGGCATCCGCATGGACACCTATCCCTATGCCGACCGCAAGGCAATGGCCCAATGGATGAAGACGCTTGACACGGAATACCCCAACTTCAACACCGTTGGCGAGACATGGGTGACCGAGCCTGCCTATCCGGCTGCCTGGCAGAAGGACAGCAAACTCTCCAATATCAACAGCTATCTGAAGACCGTGATGGACTTCGCCTTTTTCGACCGCCTCTCAATGGCAAAGAATGAGGAGACTGACGAATGGTGGAAGGGACTGAACCGCATCTACAATGTCCTGTGCTATGATTACCTCTACGCCAACCCGTCATCAGTGATGGCATTCATTGAGAACCATGACACTGACCGTTTCCTCGGCAACGGCAAGGACTCCACAGCCCTCAAGCAGGCTTATGCTCTTCTGCTGACAATGAACCGCACGCCGCAGCTCTACTACGGCACGGAGATTCTGATGAACGGTACGAAGGAAGTCACCGATGGCAATGTCCGCAAGGACTTCCCCGGCGGTTTCCCCGGCGACAAGGCCAATAAGTTCACCCGTGAAGGCCGCACCGCCGCCGAGAATGCCATGTTCGACTGGACATCCCGTCTCCTCCATTGGCGGCAGAACAATGAGGTCATCACCCGTGGCTCGCAGACACAGTTCATTCCCTGGCACGGTGTCTACGTCATCGCCCGCCAGCTGAACGGTAAGAACGTCCTCACCATACTCAACGGCAGGAAGGCCGACAACCAGCTTGAGGTGGCCCGCTATGCGGAAGTCATTGGCCAGCACACCACCGCCACCGACATCACCACCGGCCAGTCCGTCGACCTCACCAAGAACATTCCTCTCGGACATCGCCAGACTATGATTCTGGAGTTCTGAATTTAGGAGGAGTTAAAGGAGTTATGGAGTTAAGCCAAGACCGCTCCTATACCATAATATAATATAATATAATATGCAACGAGGGCTACCGAACGGAATCGGTAGTCCTCGTTATTATGTAAGATTATTTATCTTGGAATATAGCCTTTAATATCCTCGATTATCTCCTCTGCCCCCCCTATCGTCAATCCATGCACCGGCAAACTGGTCAGCCCAATGCGCATCACACTCCTGTTTTGGCTTATGAACCATTGAGATGTAATACACAGAAGATATCAATTAGAACCCTCTAACTTGTTCAAGTTATTTATGAATAAAGTTGATGTCTGGTCTATTTACGACAACAGTACACTGCTCAAAGAGCGAATAGCTTTCGGAGGTAGGAATGTCAGAACGAGGATAAACAACAAAATAAAATTCAGTAAAGTCAGCAGTCATGTCAAATAAAGAACTTGAAGCATATTTCAAAACACTTGAAGAAGGATTCACCACATCGGAGAAGAAACTTCTACAAGAACGGGCAGCACACAATGCGTCCGTTATCAACTGTGACGAAGAAGAGAATATTGTCAGTGTGCCGGCTAAGGACATTATAGCAGCACACAGCCAATACCAATAGGACATTATGGTCAGCACACAACGAGGGCCGCTGAAGAAAAATCAGCAGCCCTCATTAGATATAAAAACTAAAGACCACTCCGACTATTGTAAACATCAGCTATAATCTCCTGCGTTCACCTGTCATAGCAGTCACACACCGGAACTCACCCAAAACGTTGCCCCGTCAGTCCACCATATCATGAATCATGAGAGCGGACTGACGGGGCATCTCTCAGCCAAGGAATAATCCTGACTGTAAAAGAACGAGACTGGTGAGGCGGAGAGCTTATGGCTGGAACACAACCGTTATGCTGGAGCGGGTCTGGACAGGCTTGCCATTCTGCATACCTGGATTCCACTTCGGCATATTATTGACCAGCCGGACGGCCTGCGCCTTGTAAGCCTCAACACTGGCATCCAACACACGCTGCTGCTTGGCTGCATCCATCTTGGCAAAACGCTTGCCGCTTCCCTGGACGTTCCTCACCTCTACGACACGGGCACCCGTGATGCTGCCATCCATCTCTACATTGAACACAACGGTCAGCTCGGCATGAACCTTCGACCTCAGCTCTCTGATGCCATAACGCTGATGACTGGAGATGTAAGCTCCCGCAGCCTCAAGGCCACCATCAAAAGAAGGAAGGACATCCGTCTTGCTCACTTTCGGCAACAAGGAAATGGACTCCAATTTCTCCTTCAGCTTGTTTATCTCCACTGTTCCCAACACAACATTGCCTGACGGGTCAAGCAGATACATCGTCGGAATCCACTTCACACGGTAAAGCTGGTCAATCACTGTGCCTTTCTTCCATTTCTTCAGTTCGCTCACCTGCGTCCAGTGCATCTGATAACGTTCCCAATAGGTCTTTGCCCAAGCCTCACGGTCAGTGTCAAACGAGATGCCAATGAACTGCACACCGTGGTCACGGAACTGTTCGTAAAGAGCTTTCATAGCAGGAATGTCCTTCCTGCAGTCAGGGCACCAGCTGGCCCAGAAGTCCAAAACGACATAGCTGCCACGGTATTGGCTCAACCGGATTTCCTTACCATCGTATGTCTTCAGCTTAAAGTCAAGTGCTTTCGTGCCCGGTTTCAGCAAATCAGTTGCATATTGGGCATCCAAATCCTTTGCCTGCACGGTGTCGGCCGTCTGAGCCTGAAGCGGCGCGGCCATAAAGACAGCGCATACGGCTGCTAAAAGTAGTTTCTTCATATCTTTTCTTGTGTATTCAGTTTTTGTTTTCTATTGCTAACCACCAACCATCCCAAGGAGTTTAAAGCTATCAGCAGGACAGTCACAGATGAATAAAGCAAGCCCAGAATCATTTCTTCTCGCCTGTTTATTGTTGCAAATATACCATCTTATTTTGAATAAAGCAAATCCGCAATTATATTTTTTCTATCGTCAGTGTCTGGTCACAATACTCCACCACGGCTGGCCGATGCGTGATGAATATCACCGTCTTGTCATGCTTGGAGAGGATATTCTTCAGCAACAGCCGTTCTGTCTCAGGGTCAAGGGCGGATGTGGCCTCGTCAAAAATCATAATACTGCGGTCACGCAGCAACGAACGGGCAATGGCAATGCGCTGCGCCTGTCCCTCGCTAAGTCCCCCACCCTGTTCTGAGCAAGGTGTGTCAAGCCCCAAGGGAAGATGGAATACAAAGTCGGCACAGCTCTTCCGCAGCACAGCCTCCATTTCTTCCTGTGTGGCATTGACCTTTCCGAGCAGGAGATTCTCCCGTATCGTACCACTCAGAAGCGTATTGCCCTGCGGAACATAGACAAAGTTGGTGCGCATCAGCGGGGTCAGCTCCATACGCTCGTAACCATTGTAAATCTCCACCTTTCCACTCTGCGGTTTCAGCAAAGCCAGCAGCATACGCACCAGCGTTGTCTTCCCCGCCCCCGTCTCACCAAGGACAGCCGTACAGGAGCCTGGATAGAAAGTGAAGGAGAGGTCTTTCAGTATCTGCCGGTCACCATCCTCGTAGCCGTAGTTCACATGCGTCAGCGTGAGGCCACAGGGCGAAGACAGCTCAACGGGTTCTCCCTGCTCTTCCAAAGGATCTTCCTCCAGTTCCATGAGCCGCTCGGCCGCCGTGAACACCGACACGAACGCAGGGACAAGTTTCGTCAGCTGGCGGGCAGGGCTCTGGATTTTACTGACCAGCTGCAGGAAAGCCGTCATGCCGCCAAAGGTAAGCGTGCCCAACGACATTCTCAGGGCTGCCCACGTAAAGGCTACGAGATAGCCGAAGGCAAAACCGAAGTTGAGTACAAGATTGGAAAAAACAGAGAACTTGGTCCGCCTCACCACCTTGCGCCGCAGCTCACTCTGCGTTCCCTCCAGCTTGCCTACAATCATCTCGTCACTCTCCAGAGTCTTGATAAGCATGCGGTGCTGAATGGTCTCCTGCAGGACACTCTGCACCTTAGAGTCAGAGTTACGTACCTCACGAGTAAGGCGCCGCATCTGGCGGACATAGATCTTACTCACCAGGACAAACAGCGGTATCATGATGACTATGACGACAGCCAGCCGCCAGTCCATCGTCATCAGATAGAAGAATGCACCAAGGAACATTGCCAACGTTGAGAGCGAATTGGGAATGGTCTCAGTAAGAAAATTCACCACGTTGGTCACGTCAAACTCCAGGCGGTTCAGCACATCGCCGCTGTGATGCCGCTCCCGGCCATGCCACTCTGAGCGCAGGATGCGGTCGAGCATCTTCTGCTGCATACGGTTCTGCGCCTTGATACCAAGCAGATTACGCACCCACACCGAGGCGACGTTCAATCCGAAATCACACAAGACCAATGCCCCCATAAAGCCTACAGCCACATAGATGCTGCCCTCTATGGCATGCGATGCCACATCAATAGCATGCTGCACAGCCCATACCGTTGCCAGCGAGACACCCACACTGAGAAGCCCTATGGTGGCATTCAGCACGGCCTGCTTGCGGTTTCCGTGCCATGCCAGCCAGAGCCACCGGAAGATTTCCTTTGTGGTATAGCGTGTTTCCGGTATTTGGAAAAGTCGCTTGAGTCTATTTATTATCATGTCATAACTTTCTTGTATCAGCTCCCCACATCAGCTTCTCACGCAGAGTTGAGAAGAACCGTTGCCCACTCCGTTTCACAATCCGGACCTTATAAGGAGCCTTCGTTATAGTCAGCGTGACTCCTTCCCGCAGCTTCTCCGACCTACCGTCGACCGCTGCAAGGAAGTTGTGGCTGCGGCTCTCCACCTCCAATTTTATCTCCACCTCGTCACTGATGACGATAGGACGGATATTCAGGCTGTGCGGAGCCACAGGCGTAATGCTCAGAATACCAGATTGCGGAACAATAATAGGCCCACCTACCGACAGCGAGTATGCCGTTGAGCCCGTCGGCGTGCTGATGACCAAGCCGTCAGCCAGGTAAGTCACAAGGTATTCCCCATTCACACTTGCACGGATGGAAATCATTGAGGCATTGTCACGCTTCAAGATGGCTATATCGTTCAGAGCATAAGGATTCCCCTCCAGTGGCTCGTTGCCAGTATCCAGCTTGATGACGGCGCGTTCCTCTATCTCAAACTGCCCGGCAAAAACAGCATCCAGCGTCTCCTTTATCTCACTTGGCAGCACATTGGCAAGAAAGCCCAAGCGTCCCATGTTCACACCGATAATAGGAATCTGCTTGGGACCGACCTTGCTGGCCGCTTTCAGAAACGTGCCATCGCCCCCTAAGGAGATAACATAGTCTACGTCAAAGTTCACTCCCTCGAACACTCCGGCTATGACCAGCTCATCATTCAGCTTATGCTCCAGGGCATGATAGAACGATTGCTCCACGTAAACCTCTGCGTCATGCTTGACAAGATAGTCAAGCATTTCCCATATCCTGACTGATTCCAATGCCCTGGAATCATTACCGAAAATGGCAAAACTAAGTTTGTTTCCAGCCATAAAATGTGCCTTTTTAAATTCTTTTAGCCTTACAAGACCTGCCGAACCATGAATATTTAGTATATTTGCAAGTACATTGCATTTGCAAAAGTAAAGTTTTTTATTGGATTTGTAAACTTAAAAACAAAATATTATGGCAAAAGTATATGAGTTTCTGGCCGATGGCTTCGAGGAAGTCGAGGCATTGGCACCGGTTGACATCCTGCGCCGCGGTGGCATTGACATCAAGACGGTGAGCGTGACGGGCAATCATCTCGTTGAGTCCTCACACGGAGTGACCATCAAGGCCGACCTGCTCTTTGAGGAGATAGCCGACTTCTCTGATGCCGACCTGCTCATGATGCCAGGCGGCATGCCAGGCTCTACCAACCTTAATGCCCATCAAGGCGTGCGTGAGGCCCTTCTGAAACAGTTTGGGCAGGGGAAGCGTGTGGCTGCCATCTGTGCCGCTCCTCTGGTGCTGGCATCCATCGGAATACTGAATGGAAAGAAGGCAACCATCTATCCGGGCATGGAAAACTGTCTGGCAGCCGACACAGAATACACAGCCGCACTGGTGCAGGAGGATGGAAACGTGACTACTGGCGGAGGTCCGGCAGCAGTCTTTCCATATGCCTACACCCTTTTGGGCTACTTCTTACCGGCCGAGGAGGTTGAGAAAATCAAGAAAGGCATGATTTACGACCGGCTCATGGCAAGCAAATAACCGCAGCACATGAGCAATTACGTCATTATCGTTGCTGGAGGGAAAGGTCTGCGTATGGGGAGTGACATTCCCAAGCAGTTCATCCCCGTGGGCGGCAAACCCGTCCTGATGCACACCATCAGCCGTTTCCATGCGTATGACAGGGCTATGAAAGTAATCCTTGTCCTTCCCAAGGAGCAGCAAGCCTACTGGAAAGAGCTATGCCGACAGTATCACTTCAACGAGGATTACCAGATGGCTGATGGCGGCGAGACCCGTTTCCACTCGTCAAAGAACGGGCTGGCACTCATCCCAGAGGGCGAGGAAGGACTGGTGGGCATCCATGACGGTGTGCGCCCTTTCGTATCACAGGAGACCATCGGACGGTGCTATGACGCTGCCGAGGAAAGCTATGCTGCCATCCCCGTACTCCCCGTGACCGACACGCTGCGCTACATCGACAGCCAGGGAGGAGGCAAGAATGTCCTGAGAAGCGACTACCGCATCGTACAGACCCCACAGGTTTTCGACATTGCCCTTGCCCGCCAGGCTTTCCAGCAGGAATACCAGCCCAGCTTTACTGATGACGCAAGTGTCATTGAGACCCTGGGCTGCCAGGTCTCAATGGTTGAGGGCAACCGGGAGAACATCAAGCTCACCACTCCGTTCGACCTTAAAGTGGCAGAGGTACTGGTCAATCAAGAGACCACCCCGGGCCTCTCCAGCGGAGAACGTATATAACAGAGGTCAGGAAGGCACGCATCATGGATATACTGTCGCAGGACATCATGTATTTGCCAGGCGTAGGGCCACGGCGCAGGGAGATGCTGAACAAGGAGCTTGGCATCAGCACTTACCGTGACCTGCTGGAATACTTCCCCTACAAATACGTTGACCGCACGAAGGTCTACCTCATCTCAGAGCTGTCACAGGATATGCCGTTCGTGCAAATCAAGGGGCATATCCTCAGCTTCGAGGAGTTTGACATGGGGCACCGCAAGAAGCGGGTCATCGCCCACTTCACGGATGGACACGGAGTGTGTGACCTCGTATGGTTCAATGGAACGAAGTACGTCTATCAGAACTATCAGATTGACAAGGAATATGTCATCTTCGGCAAGCCTTCCGTCTTCAACGGCAGGTTCCAGTTCACTCATCCTGACATTGATGATGCCACCCAGCTGCAGCTCAACGACATGGGTATGCAGCCTTTCTACATGACCACAGAGAAGATGAAGAAGGCCGGCATCAACTCACGTGCCGTGGAACGGCTGACCAAGACGCTCATCAGCAAACTTGTCACACCACTGGAAGAGACGCTTCCCCCCTTCATCACCACCCACCTTCATCTCATTTCCCGTGACGATGCAATGCGGAAGATTCATTACCCTAAATCGGTTGACGACACCCAACGGTCACGTGTCCGGCTGAAGTTTGAGGAACTGTTCTATGTCCAGCTCAACATCCTGCGTTATGCCAGCGACCACCGCCGAAAGTACCGGGGATACGTATTCAGCCACATCGGGGCACAATTCAACTGGTTCTACTCCCACAATCTCCCCTTTGAGCTGACTGGGGCACAGAAACGGGTGATGCATGAGATACGGGCCGATATGGCAAGCGGACGCCAGATGAACCGCCTGCTGCAGGGTGATGTCGGTTCCGGCAAGACACTCGTCGCCCTGATGTCGATGCTTATCGCCATCGACAACGGCTACCAGGCGTGCATGATGGCACCAACAGAGATTCTCGCCGAACAGCACCTGCAGACCATAAAGGAGTTTCTCAAAGGCATGAACCTCCGTGTTGAGCTGCTGACGGGCATCGTCAAAGGCAAGAAACGCAAGGAGGTTCTTGACGGACTGATGGATGGCTCCATCCATATCATTGTGGGGACACATGCCATCATTGAGGACAAGGTGCAGTTCCGAAGTCTCGGCATGGCTGTCGTCGATGAGCAGCACCGCTTCGGTGTGGCACAACGGGCCAAACTGTGGGGAAAGAGCGAGAATCCTCCCCATGTCCTCGTGATGACAGCTACGCCAATTCCCCGCACACTCGCCATGACCATCTACGGCGACCTCGATGTCAGCGTGATCGACGAGCTGCCACCGGGACGCAAGCCCATCCAGACCATCCATAAGTATGACAACCAGATGACAAGCCTCTATGCGGGCATACGTCAGCAGATAAGAATGGGCAGACAGGTGTATATCGTCTTTCCACTCATCAAGGAGAGCGAGAAGATGGATCTCAAGAACCTTGAGGACGGCTTTGCCGCCCTCCGTGATGTGTTCCCGGAGTTCCAGCTGAGCAAGATCCACGGCAAGATGAAAGACAAGGAGAAAGAGGAGGAGATGCAGAGATTTGTCAGTGGGCAGACCCAGATTCTCATTGCCACGACGGTCATAGAGGTGGGAGTCAACGTACCCAACGCCAGCGTGATGATTATCCTCGATGCCCAACGTTTCGGCCTGTCCCAGCTCCATCAGCTGCGTGGACGTGTGGGGCGTGGTGCCGAGCAAAGCTATTGCATCCTTGTCACCAACCACAAGCTGACCAACGAGACCCGCAAACGCATTGACATTATGTGCGAGACCAACGATGGTTTCGAGATAGCCGAGGCCGACCTCAAGCTGCGCGGCCCAGGCGACCTGGAGGGAACACAGCAGAGCGGTGTGGCCTTTGACCTCAAGATAGCCGACATTGCTCGTGACGGACAAATCGTACAGATGGCAAGAGAGGAAGCTCAAAAAATTATTGATGCCGACCCAACATGCCAGAAAAGGGAATATCAACTGCTTTGGGACAGACTGAAAACGTTAAGAAAAACTAATATCAATTGGGCTGCAATATCTTAACAATAATTACAAATATATTGCTGACACCCCCTCTTTCACGCACTTGACCTATGTTGTCCGTCCTTACAGACAGCTTAAAGAATAGTGTTAAACGGCCTATAAAAACTGTTAAGCCACAACTTTTTCTATATTTTTTTCGTTATCTTTGCAAAGTCTTTAAATCTTAGTTGGCCATTTGTATCGTTCAACTGACGCTTCTAAAGACCAGGAACTGCCAAATCAGTTCCATCCGATTGATAATTCGACAACCGAAACAAAGTAACTTGATTATGACGTTTAAAAATATAGTTAGGACATTTACACTCACTTCAATACTCGCCCTTGCGTCTCATTCGGCAAGCGCACAGGATCTGCTTGCGCGCCAGGCTCCTATTGACCGCCGCACTAAAGCACTTGACACAATGGTGATCAACCGCCTCCGTGAGGCTGAGGAGTTTGAGGAGCCGTCAGCCGAACTCTATAACGACTGGAATAACACCTACGCTCACCGTCAGGGAACGCTGCCCGATGTCTACAAGATTGACCTCCGTGACTTCTGCATGCCGACACCAAGCCGTGTCATCACAAGCAATTTCGGTCGTCGGTGGGGCCGTCGCCACCAGGGACTTGACATCAAGGTATATATCGGTGACACCATCCGCGCAGCCTTCTCAGGAAAGGTACGCATCGTGAAATACGATGGAAGGGGTTACGGGAAGTACATTGTCATTCGTCATAACAACGGCTTGGAGACCATCTACGGGCATCTGTCCAGGCAGATTGTACACGAGAACCAGACCGTCCGTGCAGGACAGCCCATCGGCCTGGGAGGCAACACAGGCCGCTCAACCGGTTCGCATCTCCACTTTGAGACACGTCTCTGTGGTGTTGCCCTTAATCCCGCACTCTTCTTTGACTTCGCCCATCAGGATGTGACGGGCGACTATTACGTCTTCCGCCGCAGCACCGTCGCACAGGAGTCAGAGCGTGCAACAGCCGCCCGTGGCACATCATCCAGCCTGGGCTATTCCCGTGAGAACATCCAAGGCAAGCGTGGGCAGTCCTTCACACCAAGACAGGAGAGAAATTACAACACCGACTTCTCTGACCACACACCACGTGCAGAGGCTAATACTGAAAGCGACAGAATCCTCTATCACAGGGTAAACAACGGTGAGACTTTGGAATCTATCGCCGAACAGCACGGCATCACCATTGAGCAGCTTTGCCGACTGAACCGATTGGGCAGATACACCCGAGTGGTGAAAGGCCAGCTGCTGACAATCAGTAAATAAGCACAGGGAAAACAAAAAGCCCACCCCTAACCCCTCCCAAGGGAGGGGAAGCCTAACGGAAAACAAGTCTACCAATACCATTATAGAGACAATACCAAACATAAACAATTCCAGCAGCCCCCATCTTCACTACATGAAGATGGGGGCTGCTAACTTTAGGAGACGATAAACTTAGTAGAACTAAAAAGACAAAAGCCAAAAAGCATCTCCTACCCCCTCCCAAAGGAGGGGTTAGGGGTGGGCTTTCACACTATCCTTCTTGAACGCATCAGAAATGCCCTTGCCTAACTTCTTGAAAAACTTCTTACCTCCATCACCTATCTTGCGGGTAACCTCCCCAACAGAGTGAAGCTCGCGTCTGACAACACGTCCCACACCACGTGAGAGCGTATTGAGTCCTTCCTTGACCTCAACCTCACCCGAATCCCTTTCAGCAACAGTCCGCTTCTCCTTCTCCAAACGGGTTGAGTTCTTTGCCACAGGAGCTTTCTTCTCAGCCCTTGCCGTGACTGTATGCTGGCCCTCCTTTGCCACTGCACGCTCATGTGCCCTCACGAGGTTGGGAGAAGCACCAGCAATGCCACTATACTCCGTCTGAGCCGAAGCCGTGAGACACATTACTGACAAGACCACTAACACTCTCATCCTGAATTTTCTCATTGTCTTTCGTTTTTAATCAGTTAAACATCATTTGAGGAACTCCCGCCCATAATCCGAAGAATGGGCAGGACGCTCGAGACATCCCTCTACCGCAACACACTGCGCAGCACGAACCACAGATGCAGCAACAGGGTGCGCACCAACCCGTAATGCCTCCGCATCACGTCAAACCGCTCACGGAGCGAATCTTTATGGTGCAGGGTAGTCTGCCCCTCCTGCATATAATCAGCCACAACGGCATGAATATTCCTTAAAAGCAGCTTGCGCCGCTCTCCCTCCTTCATCACCCGGATGCACCAGTCCACATCAGCCGAATAACGGTAAGTGGTGTCATACGGCAAAGCACGGGCTATATCCATACGGGCATAGAACGCCTGATGGCATACTACCATCCCGTATCGGAACGAACGCCATGTGAGCCGTTCGGGAGGACTGAGCCGGCGATGACAGAGAAAATTGCCCTTACTGTCGATGATGTCGGTATTGCCGAAGAGAACTGCCGGACGTTCCTCCCCATCCCCCACCTCAGCAGCCAACATCACTTTATCGAGTGTGTCGGCAGCTGGGAATCGGTCACCAGCATTGAGAAAGACGATGTAGTCGCCCGTAGCCAGCTCCAAGCCCTTATTCATGGCAAAGTAAAGCCCACCATCAGGCTCGCTCTGTATCTTCACCACATGACCATTCTCAGCCTCATCCGACTGCTGCCTGTAGGCTTCCGTCATCCTGACCGTATCATCCGCCGAGGCTCCGTCAATAATCAGATGCTCCACGTGAGGATAGTCCTGCATGAGGACACTGTCCAATGTCGGCTGCAGGACACTGGCGGCATTATACGTTATCGTAACTACCGAGAATGTAATCATATCTGATAATTCTTAAAGGCCATCGCCTCATTGTACACATTGATATATTGCAGGGCCACACTGCGTTGCGAGTAGCTGTGCAGCACCTTGCCCACGGCGGCCTCAGAGAGCATCTCCCTGTCAGCCTCGTCCAGCACCCAGCGCATCCCCTCGGCCAGGTCTGCCGCATCGCGCTCTGCCGCCACATACCCATTCTTACGATGGTCTATCATCTCCGGGATGCCTCCCACCTTGAAACTGACACAGGGGACTCCGCATGCCATAGCCTCCATGATGGTATTGGGCAGATTATCCTCCAGCGAAGGAAGCACGAACACGTCAGCCGCATTATAGACATCACGAATCTGATGCTGGTCGCTCACATAGCCCAGCGGATAGACTGGCAAGGCCAGCTTGCCTTCAAGCTCCTCGGCATGACCGCCAAGAATGGCAATCCCCGTATTCTCACGCATCTCCGGATGGTCTTCAGTCAGTCTGGCAACAGCCTCAACAAAATAATCCATTCCTTTCCTCCGGTCAGTCACACGCTGGGAGACGAAAAGGATAACACGTCTGTCAGCCGGAAGCTGCAACCGCTGGCGTGCCACCTTCTTATCCTGCGGCTGGAAGAAGTGCGTGTCGATAGGGTTTGGGATGCTCACCACGCTCTGTCCTCGCAGCAGTCCGCTCCGCTTTGCCTGCCGGCAGAGCCACTGACTGCAGGTGACAAACCATACACTGTTATGCTCCAGCACATTCCGCTTCCGCCTCCACACCTTTGCTGACAGGTCATTGCCACTTCCGCCACCTGGCAGCAGCGGGCAGTTTCCACAACCGTTCTCATATCTGTAACATCCGTGTGCATAGTGGCAGATGCCTGACGCAGGCCAAAGGTCGTGCATCGTCCATACGACAGGCTTGCCCGAACGCAGGATTTTCCTGATACTGCCCAACGAGAGCATGCCCTGGTTGATCCACGAGAGATGGATGACATCTGCCTCCCTGAACTCGCGCAGACGGGTAATGTCAGTTCCCGAGTTGGCAAGGTCAATCTCAAACAGGTGATTACGTGACAGCCGCAGGTGCCAGAACACACAGAAGCGTTCCCAGAGCAGGTGCCACTGGTTCTGCCACTCATGACCAAGGCTCACCACGGTTATGTCATCCGTCAGTTTGTCACGCACCAGCATCTTTGCCTTTACCCCGTTATTGTTCAGGGCATCCTTGAGCCGGTTGGCGGCAACAGCCGCCCCACCCGTCTTCTCGCTGGTATTTACAATCAGAACTCTCATTGGCTTATCATTTGGGACAAAGTTACAAGAAAAGCGATAAACAGACAAGAAAAGTAACAAAATATTAGTTGTTTGCGCACACAATAGGTTGATTTACGTCAAGAAAGAATTATTTTAGGAACAAAAGACTACAGAAAAGTTGCAGGTAAGCTCAAAACATCCTACCTTTGCATCGTCAAAAGGTTAATAGATTGTTTAGGTTAGTAGTAATAGATTTAGGTTTTTAGTTATTTTATTAAGGTAAAGTTTAACGATTGATTCAGGATGGCAAAGGTAGCCGTGAGGCTCCCTTCCATTAAGAAAGGATTTTTAGTTAAACATACTATAGGTGCCGAAGCTCGTTGAGAGTCTCGGCACTTGTTTTTTGTTTTGACCATGCCATTCGCAGCTTCTTCCTTCCTGCTAACAACGGCTCTGCCACAGCATCACAGGAAACCTAATTTTTTGTCAGCACACATAAGATAAAGAACAACCTGTCCTTACAATATGTATTGACTACACTACGCCCTATACTTATCATGCAGGCTGCAATCACAGCTATGGGATAATCAGGCTGACAGTATCTTCACCACATCATGGAACCATCAAAACAGACCATTCGCTACATTCCAATAGGTAAATCCGGCACAGAGCAACATCATCACGCCAAATCTTATCCAACAGATGATACGCCAAAACTTGTTAGTGTCATCCCGCAATCCGTTTATCAGCACGAACACTTCATAAAGAGCAATTCCTACAAGAGCTATCCACAAGCCAATACTCCACAGGCCATCAAAAGCTCTCACAACGTAATTCAGCTCAGGGAAGAAGTGCCCCAGCCCCTTGACAGCCAACGCTATCAGCAAGAAAGCCAATAAAAAGATGTCTACGAAAGCAAACACCTTTGTGGTATACATTTCCTTTCTCATAGAACTTAATTCTTTATTCTATTGAACCAACTGTATTCCATAATAATGTTGAATTAGACACAATGCCATTAGGATTGAGTAATTCTTCTTTTACAGAAGGCCTTAAATCAGTCTCCTCAATAGTTCTGCCTACACCTTTCATAGATTATTCATGTTAAATTAACAGAACAAACATTCTTATCATATCATTTTATTACATTTACAAAGGTATAATATATTTTTAATAAAAAGAATAAAACTAAAAAAACTACTACTATTTGAATTTAAGATTATGCAAGAAGACATCTACTTAATTCTGTTCTATTTCAACAAGTCAAATGACGATTGGGATTTAGCCTTTCACCCGATCTATAACAAAATCTTCCTGCACTGTTTCCTGCCCATCATCAGCTCCGCACACCATCATCCGTACTAATCCTTGCGCATCAATGTGATACTCATACGTTTTTTGTGGTCCATCATCCTGGGCATGTCGTTCCAGCCTGACCACCATCTCATCCCCTGAACGGGAAACAGAATAATCGACTATGGCATCAGCCTGGCGGAAATAACACTTGCCTGCGGTCTGCGATGAGGAGAAGATTCCGTTGATGGCGGTCATATATGACAATTCGGGGTGAGCATAACGTGTCACCTTGAAGATGTCACCCAAAGCACCTACAAGACCATTTACCTGCTCAGAGACATCTATAAAGTTGTCTTCGTCTGATTCCTTTGGCAAGACACCTTGCTGTTTCAACTCGGCAAGATAGCGTAAAACGGTTTTTTCCATGGCTTGGGAAAAACCTTTCTCATTCCTCAGGGCTACAGTCGGACTGTAAGGTGACAGATCGTTCTCAATTATAAAATGATTGAGACGCAACTGGTAAAGGTATTCATTCACAAACGGACGAATCACAACAGCATCCTCAGCATCCAATGGCGGTGAGAAAAGCGTGTCGGCTATATATTCCAGGCGATATAGAAAATCATCAGCCACCAGGGGAACAAGGCGGAATGTGTGCGAGTAATCCGTCTCCCCCGTCTTCTCAGGGAATGTTATGCGGTAAGTGAGCGTGTCACCCACCACATATTGTGGCTGGAACAACGGGGCAAAGGGCTTCTCCCGTACAACAGCTGCCTTCAGCTGACGGAGCAGAAGCGGCACATCCCCCACATTATCACCACAGACAACAGAGAGCTGTCCACCATCAATCACTCCCATCACCCGTGGGGCCGCTACCATCTTACCATCAATGAGTATGGGAAGACAGTTGCCGCAGTTCTCATAAGTGAGCATGGCAAAGGCGGCAGCCGACTCACGGGTCAAGGTGATGCCTATCTCATCATCATCCATCTGATTGACTTCTGTGAACCTTACGGAAGGCATAGCGTAAGGATTCTGCAGGTCGAGTACAAAAAGGTCTGCCATCCCCTCCACCTCCTTATCGGGCGCAAGCAGGATACGATAACGCAACGTGTCATAAAGCTCATGAGAACGGGCCAAGGCCAGCAAGGCTGACACCTTTGCCGTGTCAGCAGCCGGAAGCCTGGCTGATACCGGAGCAGCATAGTCATCCTCTGATGCCACCGAATCAACAACAGCAGTGTCTACACCCCACGTATCATCAACCACAGCAGTGTCAACCACCACCGAATCAGCCTCCTCATCAGGAACATCAGTCAGAACAGGCTCTGCCGCATCAACATCCTCATCCAAACTGAAGTCAGACCAGTGGAGCAGGTCAACCAGCGGAGTTGCCGTTATCGCCTTCTGATAGGGCAACAGCCGGTTGCTGATGTCAGTCAAGAGGCTATACGGACTGTCGAGCAGCGGATAGACAGCCACGTGTGCAGGACTCACAGTCTGCGCCATAACTCCCTGCACGCAGGCAGCCAACAGCAAAACAATCAGAAGTGTTCGTTTCATACGAGGTTCTCTTTTATTTGTCTGCCGCAAATATAGGAAGAATCACAGAGAAAACAAAATCATGGCAAGAAAATAATTGTCAGGTATATTTTATTTGTTCCACAAAACCAACTTGGATAACAATACGTATAATTCCGAGTAGCAAAAAACTGATTACCAGACACTATAAAACATGCCTTTGCCATTTGCCATAGCCGCTACTCTACAATGCAATTATATACAATAACAGTCTGTTGGAGACCAATCAGTGTATGCTTTATAAGTTCAAGTCACCGATGACCAATGGTGTATGCCGACATATCCAGTCCCGTCAGACAAGCTTGCAATCAAATTCCATACATGTAGAGAAATTATTGTCTACACGTAGAGAAATATTTCCATACACGTAAAGAAATCTGTCTTTACACGTAAAGAAACCGACAAACAGCTTCCTTATTCATTTCAGAAACTTATCTGTTTAAACTTAAGAACAGCCTCTTCGGGTTTACAAGGTATATAATAATCACGTGGATATTGTGCCCCTCCAGTATTAGAGATAATCCGAAAACAGATTGTTTCTAAGAGATAAGAATTCTCAGACTCGTCTGTCTGAGCAGCACGAGTACCACGTTGTATTGTTGTCGGTGTGCTTTTAAAAGGCATAAAACCACACGCATCATCAACAGCATTTCTATAGATTATACTTTCATTCTCAGGTGTAACAGCTCTGATTCTATACACATCACACAAATATGTACCTGGCTGAATATAAAATCTATATGCAGAGCTAAATAATACTTTTACATTCGTTTTCTTATGAATAACTTTATCTCCCGTCCACAAATGAACCTCGTCAGAAGCAGAGCTTACGGCCCTTGTATATACACTTGGTTTAGCAGATGATACATCATTTACAGCTGAGGAGTTCTTCTCATCCACTTCAGAAGAACACGACATTGTCAAAGAAGGAAAAGCAACAAATAATAAAAAAATAAATTTTTACACAAAACTGAAATTTATAAGGTTATACCGTATCCCATAGATAAGACAAAGCTTCTATTATTAATATTATTATTCATCCCTGAATATATTTTTGTGAGACCAATAACATATTGCAAACCCAAAGAGAGCTTTTTATATTCAAATTCTACCCCTACAGGAATAGCCACATTCATTTTTTTATAAATAGAATTATTGCTTCCACTGACCATTCCACTTTTCTCCTTATTTAAGACCCATAAGCCATCTTCCTTATTAAAGAAATCTATTGAATTCTTTGTTTTGCTTGACACCAAATATCCTAACTGAAATCCACCCTTCACAGAGAAGACAGCGTTTCTCCAGCCAATAACATTAAAAGTTACCGTAACAGGTAAATTCAAATAATTCAGTATACATTGAAAATTTCGTGTCACAATCTTC
>JAILEG010000043.1 GCA_024688365.1 Prevotella sp. | reverse complement strand
TATGGTAAGGCTGGAGTACTGCGTTCCATCGCAGCTACAGTAGCCAACAAGGTGGTGCTGGAGAAAGGCGAGGGATTCCTTCTCTCTTCTGACATGACATCCCTGGTTAAGCTTATCAAGCCAAACTTTGAGGAGTTCATCTATGAGATTGGCAATGACAGCGGATGGGGCACAGTACAGTATGTGCGCAGTCCGGAGATGGATGGCAACTATACGGGTTACTGCTACCTGAACGGTGAGTTCAAGTTCCGCAGCCATGTCGACAGCTGGGATGCTCCTGACTGGGAATATGGCGGTACAGAGGGTTCTCTCTCCGAGAATGGTACAGGTAACTTCGCCGATCCTGGCAAGGGCTTCTATAAGGTAGAGGCAAGTCTTGCCAACGGTACGCTGAAGCTGACAAAGATTGATGCCATCAGCATCATAGGCTCCGTGCTGGATGCCAACTGGGGCATTGACGGCGATATGACCTTCGATGAGTCTGAAAAAGCCTGGACATGGAGCGGTCACCTCGATGCAGGTGAGATGAAGTTCCGTGTCAACCATGACTGGGCTATCTCATGGGGTGGTGCCAATGGCGATGCCAAGGCTTATGGCAACCTCACAGAGAAGGAAGGCAAGAACCTGGTGGTGGATGAGGCTGGTGAGTACACCGTTAAGCTTTTCATCACTTATGAGGGCAATAACCGTGTAGAGTTGACGAAGAATTAATTTCCTTCATCTACTGACAAGTACAAGGAGAACATCGGAAGGTGTTCTCCTTTCTTGTTTCTGACAGTTGCAAGTTGTACGTATCATGTTCTATAGGTATGGAGCATGATTATAATAGCGTAATAGCCGGCCTGATTCCATGCAAACGTTTGCATAGAGTTTTTTGCATTGATATAGGTCAATAAATAATGAGGGGGATAATAATTTAGTATCTTTGCAACCAATAAGAAAGAACTAAAAAAGGAATCTATATGAAGCGATTATTATCAAGTGCATTTGCTCTCGGACTTTCCCTGGCTGCAATGGCGCAGGGATGGCCAGCCAATTACGGTGGTGTCATGTTGCAGGGATTTTCCTGGGACTCCTTTGAGGATTCACAGTGGACTGTGTTAGAGAAGAAAGCTGATGACTTTGCCGGCTGTTTTGACCTTGTCTGGGTACCTCAGAGTGCCCGCGCGTCCAATGCCACGTCAATGGGCTATGACCCTCTCTATTATTTCAATCAGAATTCCTCATTCGGCACCGAGTCTGAGTTGAGAAGCATGATACAGACCTTCAAGGCGAAAGGTATCGGGACAATTGCCGATGTGGTCATCAATCACCACGGGACGAATAATGGCTGGTTCGGATTCCCTGCCGAGACCTATAAGGGTGTGACCTATCAGCACCAGGCTTCAGATGTAGTCCGCAATGATGATGGCGGAAAGGCCGCAACCGAAGCTGCCCGTCTGGGTGTACAGCTCAGTCCTAATGCTGATGAAGGTGAGGGCTGGGACGGTATGCGTGATCTTGACCATAACAGCCCCAACGTGCAGAAGATAATCAAGGCATACGAGAAATTCCTGCTGGAGGATTTAGGCTACACGGGCTTCCGCTATGACATGGTAAAGGGATTCTATGCCTCACATATTGCCGATTACAACAAGGCGGCCAATGTGTCCTTCTCTGTAGGTGAGAACTGGTCAAGCAATGGTGACATAATGAACTGGATTAATTATACCGAGAAGACCAGTGCTGCTTTTGACTTCCAGTTCCGTTACAATGTGCGGGATGCAATCAATAACAATAACTGGGGTCTGCTGAAGTCTGACAACAATCTCAATCATGATCCGGCCTACCGTCAGTATGCAGTCACATTTGTTGAGAACCATGATATGCAGGATCGTGGTACCACCAATAATTACACTCCTGACCCCATTCGTAAGGATACGCTTGCAGCCAATGCTTATTTGCTCGCCATGCCAGGAACTCCCTGTGTGTTCCTTCCCCATTACAAGGCTTATGAAAAGGAAATAAGGAATATGATTCTCGTTCGCAAGATGGTAGGTGTGACCAATATGAGCAATTACACCTGGTTCCGTACGGGTACAGCTAATGCTGCCGTACGTGTGTCAGGCACAAAAGGCGACCTTATGGCTTGCATGGGCAATACGGCCAACTATGTTCCGAGCAGCTCAACCTATACGAAGGTCATCAGCGGCTATCACTATGCTTACTATGTGTCCAACAGTCTGAATACAGCCTGGGTCGATCTTCCTGGCGGTACGTATGATGGTGCGCAGACCGTCACGCTGACAGCCATCTCCGGCAACAGCAATGCGAAACTCGTCTATACCACTGATGGCAGTACGCCTACAGCTACTAATGGTACGGTTGTGTCAAGTGGCGCAAAAGTGAATCTTGCAGCAGGTGGTGCTACTGTGCTGAAGGTAGGCTTGCTGGTGGATGGTGTTGTGAAGGGCATTGCCAGCCGCACCTACAATATCGTTGATTTCCAGAAATACGACATCAAGATATATGTGAATGCCGATGAGGCAGGCTCAGCATGGGCTTCCGCTTCCACAGCAGCGGCTCATCCAAGCATCAACTTCTGGTTCTGGGGTGGCAATCATGCAACGGCAAAAGGCAGCTGGCCTGGTGATGCGGTCACTACCGTGGAGACGGTGAAAGGCAAGAAGTGGTTTGTCAAGACCTTCACCATTGAGAACTCATCTGATAATGTCAGCTTCGTGTTCAGTGTTGGTACGGGAACACCGCAGACGGTCAATCTCAACAAGGTGACAGAAACCACTTTCGTCACCATCAGCAGTCAGAAAGATGGTGCTAATTACAAGCTCAATGCTGTCACCACAGGTATAGAGAACATCCAGGCAGAGGCTTCCGAGCCAGCTCTCCGTGACAACCATTACTACACGCTCTCTGGCCAACGTCTGACTGAGAAGCCTACCCAGCGTGGCATCTACATCCACCAGGGCCGGAAAATCATCATCAAGTAAATACGCTCAAAGCATCGTGAGATGCCAATACCATAACAACTCAAGTAAAATTTAACGACTAAGCAGGGGCGGACACGTTTTGCGTGTCTGCCCCTTTTATGTGTGTCTTATGAGTCTTACTTGTGAAGAGAGTTTGGCTGTCGTCACGTTTATCCATGCTGCCTTCAACACTTTTTTACTTCCTCGTCTGCAAATTGTTCGTATTTTGATTTGCAGATAGACAATAATTCCGTAACTTCGCTCTCCTAAACCTAAAAGATGATGAATACGATAAGGACTTTACTGGCTGTCCTCTTCAGCGTGGTCAGCCCTTTTGTGTCAGCCCAGAGATATGTAGGGGCTGACATCTCCATGCTTCCTGCATACGAGCAGGAAGGTGTATGGTATATGGATGAGAGCGGAAACCGGATAAATGACGTGCTTGCCTATATGACCTCAGAGCGGGTGGGATGGAACGCCATGCGTGTCCGTCTCTTCGTTGACCCTGCCCAGGCATCTGAGGCCGACAGGCGGGCAGGAGTGCTGCAGGACCTCGATTATGTCACCCAGCTTGGAAAGCGTATCAAGGCATCGGGGCTGAAATTCCTGCTCGACTTCCATTATTCTGACTCTTGGGCCGACCCCGGACAGCAGAACAAGCCTGCCGCATGGCAGAGACTCTCCGCCCCGGAGATGAAGGACAGGCTTTACACCTATACCAAGGCCTGTCTTCAGCACCTCGTTGCCAATGGCGCTGCGCCCGACTTCATCCAGACGGGCAACGAGATCTCATACGGTATGCTGTGGGAGGAAGGGAAAGTGGATGCCTGGAACGATGCTGGCTGGTCAGTATTCTCCAGTTATCTCAAGCAGGCAGGCAAGGCATGCCGTGAGATATGCCCCAATGCCAGAATCATCATCCACACTGAGCGGGCAGGCGAGACGGAGACGACACGGCGGTTCTGCCAGCGACTGGCTGACAATGGGGTTGACTATGACATCATCGGGCTGAGCTATTATCCCTTCTGGCACAAGGATCTCACAACCCTCTCCGCCACCTTGACGATGCTTGCAGCCGCCTTTCCTGACAAGAAGGTGCAGATCGTTGAGACGGCCTACAACTATCAGTTCTATCCCTCTGGTGTCGGCATCATTGATCACCGGACAGTATGGCCAGCCTCGGCGGAAGGGCAGGCAGCCTTCATCTCCGCCCTTTGTGCCGAGTTGCGGCGGCATGATAATGTCAACGGACTTTATTATTGGTTCCCCGAGGAGAACGGACATGCCAACAGTGTCATCAGCGGATGGCTCAACCGTGGCCTTTGGGACAACAATACGGGCAAGGCACTGCCCGGACTTTACCGCCTGAAGGAGTTTGCTGTGGGAACTGTGAATGGCATCAGCCGTCAGCCGGTAAAGCCTTCGGGGCATGCAGGCAGGATTTATTCCCTCTGCGGGCAGCAGCTCAGCCATGTCCCTGACAAGGGAGTCTATATTTCAGAGGGGAATAAAAGGATGCGTTAGGCAGTTAGGGGATGGAGAATGATACACAGCTCCCTACGTGGATGAAGGTGCGTCTGATCCACTTGGGGGCCAGGAACTCATGGGCCTGATTTGGACGGGGAATGCTTAAAGTATGTGAATCTTGTAATAATTACAACCCAAAGGCTTGTTTCTTTCGGAAATTACTTATATCTTTGCAGTGTAACATTAAGAAATAATTATTATGGCTAAAAGAAATGAATTATACAAGTGTGAAGAGTGTGGCAACATCGTTGAGGTGCTGAATGGCAGCGAGAGTGGAGTAGGAGGCATGAAGCTTCTGACCGAGAACACCACAGATGCCGCAACCGAGAAGCATGTGCCTGTTGTTGAGAAGATTGATGGCGGCTATCGTGTCACCGTAGGTGAGGTTGAGCATCCGATGACTGAGGCACACTCCATCCAGTGGATAGAGCTTATCACCAGCAACAATGAGGTTCTCCGCAAGTATCTTGCCCCGACTGACCGCCCTGTTGCCGAGTTCAAGACCGATGCTGAGGAGGTCTATGCACGTGAGTACTGCAACCTCCACGGTCTGTGGCGCTCAAAGTAAGCACGGGAAATCCAATCTAATAAATAAACGAAGAGGGTACATGAGACTTCTGACAGGAGTCTTGTGTACCCTCTTTCTTTGTCTCTTGTCGGCAGGGTGCGCTCTTGGGAGATCTTATGCGTGTGCTGCCGTTCGGTACTTTGCGGGAAGTACCGTTGTATTGCAGCTAAAGTACCGCATTACTTTGGCTGGAGTACAGCCGTAATTGGGCACCGATTACTTCAGTGCTTCATCATCAGTACAGGTGCGGATAGTCGCTGCCAAGTCCGCTGAAGGCCATCGGACTCTGCGGACCGGTAGGGGCTGTAGTGAAGTATGTTGTGCATTGTCGATGAAATGGGACTTTTTTATTTTGCTCAGTCCGCCATATCCTATTATACAATTATATATCTTGTAGGTTTTAAGATGCTGATTATCAGAGAGTAATAAAAATAAAACCAGCAGAATGATAATACAAGGGCATGGAATCAGGCTGACTGTTGATTTTTCCTATATCTTTGCAATCGAAAATCTAAATGGACGCTTGAACAATACTTACCAGAATCACATAGAGCGATAAACACATTAAATTTAAGATATGAGAAAAAGACAATTTACCATTTGCCCCAGTGTGTTCAGCCGGCACACGCTCAGCACAGCCTGTCTGCTGGCATGCCTGCTCTCCGGTGGTGTGGTGTCACCAGTCCTGGCGGCCCCGTCATCCGTGTCGGTTGGCCAGCAGTCAAAGACTTTCAAGGTGACAGGCCAGGTCACTGATGCCACCAAGGAACCGCTGATAGGTGTGACGGTTACTGTACTGGGCTCTGACGGACCGGTGCGTGCCATCAGCGACATTGACGGTATGTTTTCCATTGATGTGCCTGAAGGGCGCAGTACGCTTGAGTTCTCCTATGTGGGCTACAAGAAGCTGAACGTGCCTGTCTCCGGTGCCAAATCTCTGAACGTGGTGATGGAGGAGGAAGCCAATGACATTGATGAGGTGGTTGTGACTGGTTTCAGCAGCCAGAAGAAAGCCTCTATCGTCGGTGCCATTCAGACAATAGAACCAACGGAGCTTAAATTCGGTAATACCCGTACGCTGTCGAACAACCTTGCGGGCAAACTGTCAGGTATCATTGGTATCCAGCGTTCGGGTGAGCCAGGCTATGACGATTCCAACTTCTGGATCCGTGGTATCAGCACCTTCTCGGGCAACCGTTCGCCACTGGTGCTGATTGATGGTGTGGAGCGCGACCTCAACAATGTGGACGTGGCTGAGATTGAGTCTTTCTCCATTCTGAAGGATGCGTCAGCCAGTGCCATGTATGGTGTCAGAGGTGCCAACGGCGTGATAGTCATCACGACAAAACATGGAAAGCTCGGTGCGCCCTCCATCAAGTTCCATGTGGAGCAGTCAGTCAATGAGCCTACGCAGATGCCTAAGTTCCTTGACGCACCCGACTATATGGGACTTCTCAATGACCTTGCCCGTCAGGACGGTGCGGTCATTCCTTTCACGCAGCAGCAGATTGACCGTTCCCGCAGCGGGTATGACCCCGACCTGTATCCGAATGTGAACTGGATTGATGCCATCACAAAGGACTATGCCTATGCCTCACGAGCCAACCTGGATATCAGCGGCGGCTCCGACTATCTGCGCTACTCCATCGTGGCCTCTTACTTCCGTGAGACAGGTATCCTGGAACAGGACAAGGCACTGGCTGTTGACAATGCTACGAACAACCAGCAGTTCAACCTGCGCACCAATATTGATATGGACGTGACCAAGACCACCCTGCTCCGGGTGAACATCGGTGGCTACCTCAACCGTTTCAAGAAGCAGCGCTGCAACACTGACGATGCTTTCTACCGTGCCTTCCAGACGCTCCCGTTCGTTTTCCCGGCACGCTACAGCGACGGTGCCATCCCGAAGCAGGCACAGGGTGAGAATCCTTGGGCTATGGTCACCCAGCAGGGCTATGACTTCATGACCTCATCCAAGATACAGACCCTCTTCTCCGTTGAACAGGACCTCAAGATGGTCACTCCGGGACTGAAGGTGAAAGGCCTCTTCAGCTTTGACCGCTGGAACCGCAGCCAGCGTGGCCGTACAGCCAATCCAGGTACAGTCTATCCGGCTACGGGACGTGACGTGGAGGGCAATCTCCAGTACATCCAGGGTACGGTCGGTGATGAGTCAATGGGCAGCTATAAGGAGAGCGAGTATGGAAACACCCGTGTCTACTTTGAGGCTGACATTCTCTATAAGCGCCGTTTCGGCAAGCATGACCTTGATGCCCTCTTCCTCTACAACCAGCAGGCTTATGATGATGGCGACATCCAGGACTACCGTAAGCAGGGTGTGGCAGGCCGCCTGTCATATACTTATGACAACCGTTATGTTGGCGAGTTCAACTTCGGCTATAACGGCTCAGAGAATTTTGCCAAGGGCAAGCGTTTTGGTTTCTTCCCTTCAGTGGCGGTCGGCTGGCTGATGAGCGAGGAGCCGTGGATGCAGAAGTATCACAAGACATTCAATAAGATTAAGTTCCGTGCCAGCATGGGAAAGGCTGGTGATGACAACATCGGTGGCCGCCGCTTCGCCTATATGACCACGATGATCACCAATGCACAGGGCTATACCTGGGGAACGACCGGGCAGCGGGGCTACAGCGGTATCACTGAGGGCGACATCGGCGTGAGCAACCTGACATGGGAGACGGTGAAGAAGTATAACGTCGGTCTGGAGCTGGGTCTATGGAACATGCTCGACTTCAATCTTGATGTTTTCCGTGAGAACCGCTCCAACATCTTCATGAAGCGTTCCATCATCCCTACGCAGAGTGGTTTCATCAATGCTCCTTGGGCCAACTTCGGCAAGGTGACCAATGGTGGTGTGGAGATGAGCCTCAACTTCCACAAGCAGTGGAACAAGGACTGGTTCACCTCAGCCTATGCCAACTTCACCTATGCCAAGAACCGTGTTGACGAGTATGATGAGCCGGAGGTGAAGAAGGGGACATACCGTGCCCAGACAGGCCGCTCGCTCAATGAGCTGATAGGTCTCACGGCGGAGCGTCTCTTCACGGCAGACGATTTCAATGCTGACGGCACGCTGAAGTTCGGTATCCCTTCGCAGGGTGGTGTCGGTGGCAACAACCTGCAGCCTGGTGACGTGAAGTATGTCGATATGAATGGTGACGGATCCATAACGGAGGAGGATGCCGGTTTCATCGGTGGCACGGTAGATCCACGTGTCGTTTATGGCTTCGGCGGTGTCATTGCCTATAAGAACCTTGATGTCAATTTCTTCTTCCAGGGTGTAGGCGACACGCACCGCATCATTGGCGGTTCGGCCTTCTTCATTCCGGGAAGTGGTACTACGGTGCAGGGCAATGCCTACTGTGACAACCTTGACGACCGCTGGACGGCTGACAATCAGGATCCCCATGCTTTCTGGCCCCGGTTCACCTACGGTCCGAACCTCAACAACTACCGGGCCTCAACCTGGTGGAAGAAGGACATGAGCTTCCTCCGCTGCAAGACCATCGAGGTGGGCTATACGCTCAACACCACGTGGCTCAGAAGTCTCTACGTGAAGAGTCTGCGCGTCTACGTCAGCGGCAACAACCTCTTCTGCTTCTCCAACTTCAAGCTGTGGGATCCGGAGCTTGGAACCAATGATGGCCTGAAGTACCCGATGAACCGTTCTCTCCAATTCGGCCTGGACATTAATTTCTAATAGAATCTGATTATGAAGACTTTGAAAATAGCAAAATATTTCGCTGCCGGACTGCTGGCTGTCACGATGACAACATCCTGCTCCGACTATCTTGACAAGGAACCTGACACGGAACTTGACATGAGTATGGTGTTCACCAATCGTGACAAGGTCTATTCCATGCTCTCCTATGTCTATAACATCATCCATCAGCCTGACAAGTACCGTCTCATTGATGACGGCTACGAGGTCTTTGCTGATGACCTGGCTCCATCAAGGCGATGGGAGCAGTGGAACTGGGCAAATACAGTTCCCAAGATCTTCGGGCAGTGGACCATCAACTCCCGGTGGAATGGAGACCTCTGGGCTGGTATGCCGCGCTACATCCGTCACGGCTACATCCTGGAACAGAACATCAAGGCACTTCCTGACCAGGACATCCCGCAGAAGGAGGTTGACAACATCAAGAACGAGATCCGTTTCCTTACGGCTTACGGCTGGTGGCAGATGGCTGAGGCTTATGGTGGTATTCCGTTCAAGCCCAACTATATAGCCCCCACTGACTTCACTCTGTCCGACCTTATGATAGGACAGTCCAAGTTTGACGATGTCGTTGACTATTGTGACAAGGAGATGCTGGAGGCTGCCAATGCCCTGCCGGCTTCTTATGATGATCCGGCCAAGTATGGCCGCATCACCAAGATAATGGCTCTCACCGTCCGGGCCCGCATGCTGCTCTTTGCTGCCAGCCCGCTGGTCAATGGCAACCCCTGGTATAACAACTACAGGAATAAGGAGGGGCAGCAGATTTTCAGTCAGTCCTATGACCCCAAGAAGTGGGTGAAGGCAGCTGAGGCATGCAAGCTCTGTATTGACGAGGCTGAGAAAGCCGGCTATCAGCTCTATAAGGAGTATAATGATGACGGCACGGTTGACCCGTTCATGTCGACTTACAACGTTCACATCAAGCGTTGGAGTGAGGGCAACCGTGAGATAACCTTCCCCGTAACCAAGGGCAATGCCTACAGTGCGGCTGAGGGACTGCTCATCTGGTCAACGGTGCGTGAGGCCGGTGGTGGCAACGGGCTCGGACTGTATCAGGGACTGGTGGATGCCTTCTTCACCAAGAATGGTCTGCCCATCAGCGATGCCAACTCGAACTATCATGAGGAGGGATTCTCCAATGCCGTTGACCGCCGTGACACGAAGTGGGAGTATGGCACAGGCAAGCCGGGTGAGATTACCTCGGCCCGTACCTATAACATGTACTGCAACCGTGAGCCCCGTTTCTACAATGCCGTGACCTATAACGGCGCATGGCTGACCTATCTGAACCGCAAGGCCGACATGATGTACAACCATGTTGACAATATCCGTTCCAGTTCTCCACATGATGCCCCGCAGAACGGCTATCTTGTCAGGAAGGCTATCTGCATGACTGATAACATCCAGACGGGTAATGTAACCGCCCGCCAGGGATTCATCTATCGGCTTGCCTTCACTTATCTTGACTATGCTGAGGCTGAGAATGAAGCCTATGATAATGCTGAGGCACGCAGCTCGGCCCTTGAGTATCTGAACCGGATCCGGGAACGTGCGGGTGTGCGCCAGTACACCTTCGACAATGTGGATGCGCTCAATGAGGACTACATCCACATTGACAACACGCAGGAAGCGCTGCGCAAGGCCATCCGTGCAGAGCGCCGTGTGGAACTATGCTTCGAGGACAACCGCTGGTATGACATCCGCCGCTGGAAGGATGCCGAGAACCTGCCGGAGATGACGGGCGACGGCTACGGAATGAACTCTGAGGGCACCACAGCCGCCAATTTCTATAAGCGCACGGTGTTCCAGCACCGCATCTGGAAACGTCAGTATTACTGGATGCCAGTCTACATTGACGAGTATGAGAAGAATCCTAACCTTGTTCAGGGACCGTTCTGGGTTGACTAAGCGTTGGCCCGGAGGTTTCCCACAAAATAAATCAGACGACAATGAAAACAATCAATCAATTCCTCGGACTCTTAGGTGTCCTGCTGGCTTTCTCAGCCTGCAATGAGGATCCTACTTACTTCACACTTGAGGATCAGCCTGATGCCATGCACGTGAAGGCATCCGCCAGCGAGCTTGTGCTCAGCAAGGCGCAGGAAGAGGAGGCTGCCATCACGTTCAGCTGGGATGAGGCACAGAGCCCCGTTGAGAGCTATGACTCCATCACCTATGCCCTTCGTCTCTATGCCACTGACACCAAGAGCGACAACCACACTGACTATATCCCGTTGGGCAGCAAGCGGGAACTGTCATTCACCCATAAGGAGCTGAATGCCATTGTGGCACGCTGGGTTCCGGCCGGGACACCAGTGTCAGTCACGGCACAGGTGGTAGGAACAGTGAACAATGAGGTGAGATATGTCAAGCCTGAGTCATCAACGGTAGAGTTCCGCGTGACCGGCTATGAGAAGAATCCAACTTACCTCTATCTGCACATGAAGGACGAGGCAACGGGCACCGAACGGGTGGAGCGGCTGACACAGCGCCAGTTAGGATCAGGTATCTATGAAGGCACTTACAGCCTGTCGCCCTGTGGTTATTACTTCACTACTTCGGCTACTGATGCTTACCCGGCTTACGGACAGGCAGAGGGCGAGAAGATGAGCTATGTGACAGAGGGAGAAGTAAGGTCATTCACAAACACGGTGAACGGGACACGCACGTTCATCGTTGATACCAACAATGACTTCATGGACTGCCGTGTGAAGAATATCGTGCAGCTGCCGACACCTGAGACCATCCGCCTTTGTGGAAATGGCTGCTCTGTGGGTTGGGATCCAGGTTCGGCGGAGGGACTCTTCACAATAGAGAATCCACGCTATCCTTACATCTTCTCCTGGACGGGCGACTTCAATGCTGACGGAGAGCTGAAGGTAAATACGGGCACAGGATGGGGTGACCAGTTCTTCTTTGCTCCGGTGGAGAAGGCAGACCCTGCGGTTGACCACCGTCTGTACAACTTCCGTTCGCAGGGAGCTGGTGGTGACGTGAAATGGGTTGTGCGCAGCTCTGGGCGATATAAGTTCTCGCTCTGTCTGGATGCTGACGACATGTGGACTTCCTTTGAGCCAGTGCAGTAATCGGGAATCGTAAACATTGAAACACTGAAAATATGAAGAAGTTAGTATATATCTGTTCTGTCATGGCACTTGCCGGGCTGCTTTTCCACTCATGCGTTGATGAGGAAGGGGCAGGAGTACCACGGGCAAAGAGCATGTTTGTAGAGCATAGTGAGTACAATGTCAATCTGCTGAAGGACTCGGCTGACAACCTTACCCTGCGCTGGATTGACGTGGGCAATGCCAAGTACCGTGTGTTCCTGTCCAATGTCTATACCCCTGACACCGTTGAGGTGCAGGGGCAGATGCAGGCCGGTGAGCTGAGTACGCTGTCAATGCAGGTGCCTTACGCCGATCTGGAACGGTACGTGGAGAATTCCGGTCTGCTCTCAGGTGATTATGGCTCACGTGACTCGATAGACATAGCAGTCAACGTTATGGGCATGCCCATAGACCTGAACCAGCCTACCGCTCTGATACCTACAGGCTCGACGGCCAAGGCTACGATACACTTTAAGAAGTAATCGTCCTCCTGTGAGGACAATCATCTACACGAAAACCAATCATTATGAAGAAAAGAATCCTTACTTGCGGACTGGCTGTGCTGCTCAGCATGCCGGCCGTCCTCGCCCAGGAAACCTATACCAATCCTGTAAAGGGCAAGAACCTGCCGGATCCTACGGTCATCAAGGGACAGGATGGGTGGTTCTATGTTTATGCCACTGAGAATGGCGAGCAGTCGGTGCCTATCTATAAGTCACGTGACTTGGTCAACTGGCGGCTGGCTGGTGGAGCCTTTACCTCTGCGACCCGTCCTTCCTTCGTGCCAAAGGCCGGTATCTGGGCACCAGACATCAATTATGTGAACGGGCAATATGTGCTTTACTATTCCATGTCGACATGGGGAGGAGAGTGGGAATGTGGCATTGGTGTTGCTACAGCCCCTGCTCCTACAGGTCCTTTCACTGATCATGGCAAGCTGTTCATCAGCTCAGAGATAGGTGTGAAGAACAGTATTGATCCCTGTTTCTTCCAAGATGAGGATGGTAAAAATTATCTCTTTTGGGGCAGTTTCCGTGGAATCTATGGTATAGAACTGTCGGCTGACGGTCTGGCTTATAAGGAAGGGACACGTTTCCAGATTGCCCCAGGTGTTGATGGGAACGTTGACAACACCGAGGGAACCATGATCGTGAAGCGTGGTGATTATTACTATCTCATGGGGTCGTCAGGCACTTGCTGCGAGGGAGCCGCCAGTACTTATCACGTTGTGGTGGCACGAAGCAAAAGCCTCAAGGGACCCTATGTCAACAAGGCTGGCTACAGCATTATGAACCATCCTTTTGAGACCATCCTCCGCAAGAGCGAGTATGTGCTGGGACCAGGGCATAACTCAGAGCTGATAGTTGATGACAAGGGGCAGTATTGGATGCTCTATCATGGATTTGAGGCAAGTGACCCTGATGCAGGCCGGCAGTTGTACCTTGACAAGGTGAGCTGGGATAAGGATGGATGGCCTTACATAGAGGATGGGAAGCCATCATTTGAGGCTGAGAAACCTTATTTCTCAACGACGGGAATAGATGATGCTGTGGCTGACAAGGCTCCCTATACGGTCACCAGTGGTGGTGATAACTATTACCAGATAAGTGGTCCGTCTCACTCACCATTCACCTGGAGGCTGTACAATGCCCGTGGCGAGATGGTCAGGAATGGTCAGTCGGTGGAAAGTAAGGACCTTTGGGTCAATGACCTGGCTGACGGTATATACATCATTCAGGTGATGGGGCAGGCTGGGATGGCCAATCAGAAGATTGTGAAGATGAGCTGACTGACAACGGCTGACTCTGCATTTACAATCCAAGAACAAACAAAACACTATTCATAAGAAATTCCAATGAGACACCTAATAACTTTACTCGTTGCCCTGGTAAGCGTGCTGACGGTTTCGGCTGCAGGAGAGAACAATCCTGTGGCCAATCCGAAGGCTGTCGTCCTGTCGGGTAACGCACGTTTCACTGTGCTGACCCCGGAGATGATCCGTATCCAGTACAGCGGCAAGCAGCTTTTTGAGGATCGTGCTACGTTTGCGGTCGTCAACCGCAACTTGCCTGTTCCGGCTTTCACACAGACCACTGAGAATGGATACCTCACCATCAAGACATCAGCTTTGACCTTGCGCTATAAGCTCGGCAGCGAGATTAATCCTGCGCAAAGGAACGCACAGTCGCTCAGCATCACCTTCCGTCTGAATGGACGCGATGTGATGTGGTTTCCTGGCAAGGAAGATGCCTTGAACCTGAAGGGGACGACCCGCACGCTGGATGGAGCCATTGGCGACTCTAAACGTTCGGAACTGGAGGATGGCCTGCTCTCCCGTAGTGGGTGGGCTCTTGTTGACGAGAGTCCCCGGACAAAGCGGGGTGACGGCAGTACGACATTTGCCTTTGACAAGAATGTAGATGGCATTGAATGGTTTGCCGAGCCTGTCGACAAGGATGCCATTGACTGGTACTTCATGGGCTACGGTCATAGGTACAAGACAGCCCTGGCCGATTTCACCAAGGTTGCCGGTAAGATGCCTATGCCGCCACTCTATATCTTGGGATATTGGTACAGCAAGTATCAGCGTTACACGGCACAGGACTTCATGAACATAGCCAATGAGATACAGGCCAACAAGATTCCACTTGACGTGATGATATTCGACATGGACTGGCATACCAAGGGCTGGACAGGCTGGACTTGGGATAAGAGTATCATTCCTGATCCAGAGGGACTTATCAAGTTCATGCACGATAAGCAACTGAAGGTGGGACTGAACCTGCACCCTGCTGATGGGGTTGACGATGATGAGGAATATTTCCAGGATATGGTGCGTGACATGCGCATGCCTGCCGATACGAAGGTAGTGCCCTGGCAGTTGGAGGACAGTACGTTCTACCGCGTCATGTTCAGGAACATACTGCGCAAGCGTGAGGCTCAGGGGGTTGATTTCTGGTGGCTTGACTGGCAGCAGAATCTCACCAATCCACGTGTAGCCGGACTGGGAGAGACTTTCTGGTGTAACCACGTTTTCTACAATGACATGCGTCTGAACCGTAAGGATCACCGCCCTGTCATTTTCCATCGCTGGGGAGGATTGGGCAGCCACCGCTATCCTATCGGATTCTCGGGCGACTCTTTCACTACGTTTGGTACACTTGCTTTCGAGCCTTACTTCACCTCTACGGCTTCCAATGTCTGCTTTGGATATTGGGGACATGACCTTGGAGGGCATCAGCAGTTTGATGGGAATGACCCCGAGCTTTATCTGCGCTGGTGTCAATATGGTGTTTTCACCCCTGTCTTCCGTACTCATGCCACCAACTGGGAGGGTATCGAGCGCAGAATATGGAAGTACGACAACTTCTCCTCACTGCTGAAGACGGTCAATCTGCGCTATGCCCTGATGCCTTACATCTACAATGCGGCGCGTATGGCATATGATACGGGCATCTCGATCTGCCGTCCGCTCTACTATGACAGTCCTGAGGACAACAATGCCTATCGTTTTGAGGATGAGTATATGTTTGGCAGCGATATCCTTGTCGCACCTGTCGTAAGCCGGAGCGGTAAGGACGGACGTGCCAGCCGCACCACTTGGCTGCCAGAAGGGCGGTGGTTTGATGTGTGTCGTAACCAGCTTATTGACGGGGGAAAAACCTTTACTGACAGTTATGCCTTGGAGGAGATACCTTACTTCTATAAGGCAGGGTCGATCATCGTCAATTATCCGCACGTATTCAATCTTAAGTCACGTCCTGAGACACTTGTGCTGAAGGTTGTCCCAGGAAAGGATGGCAAGATGGCCTACTATGAGGATAATGGGGATGATGAGGGCTATAAGAATAATGAGTACACCACTACTGACCTCATCCAGACACGTACTGATGATGGGGTAACGCTGAAGATAATGCCACGTGTAGGCGCTTTTGCAGGAATGCCCGAGCTTCGCAGTTATCAAGCAGAGTTCCTCTGTGAGGATAAGCCTGCTCAGGTAGTAGTCAATGGTACTGTACTTGCTGCCGATGGATGGTCATACAATGCCGCAACACGTACTGTGACCGTTGTACTAAGTAAAGTGGGCTTTGAGAAAATGAATGTCATCACTCTCAAGAAAGCCTGATAGTAACGAATAAACGATAAACTCTTGAACTTAATATACAATGAAACAACTAAGAAATATAATGCTTCTTTTGGTGATGTCGCTCTGTGTCCTGCCTGTCAGGGCACAGCAGCTGGCGGAACTTTGGATAACAGGATCAGCCGTTCCAGGGAGAGTGCAGAAACTGGAACTCACTGCTGATCACCGCTTCCGCTATGCTGGAAGCCTGAAGGCTGGTGAGGTGAAGATCCAGACAACACGAAAGAAGAAGAAGTCTACCCGCTATTTGGTTCCCCTACAGGAGGATGCTGACATTGCCAACCGTGGTATAGGTTTTGTGCTGAGTGCTGATGCCAAGGCTGCTGGATGGCAGGTCGGTTTTGCGGAAGACACTTACCGCTTCTCCGTTGACATGACTGACCATACGCTGCGTGGTGAGCTGTTCCGTCCTTGGGATGAGCTTTTCATTGGTGGCGGTGCGCTCAGCTGTGGCTGGGACCGCCTGCATCTTGAACCTTTTACCAGGGACAGTCATGACCCGAACCTATGGACATGGACGGGTGAGCTGAAGGCACATGAGAAGTTTGAGGAGTCTCATGCCTTCAAATTGGAGGGCCAGCTTGCATGGGGGCCAAAGCAGCTTCACCCATTCACAGCAGGTGAGGATCCTCTCACGACGACAGCGGTGCGTGGCAATGGGGCAGATACGAAGTGGGAGGTGAAGCGTGAGGGCCGATACCGTATTACGGTCAACGTGTTCCGGGAAAGTTTCAAGGCTGAATACTTAGGCAAATAAATCATATAACAAGGTGAAAAAGCTCTTAGCTCTACTCTTCTCCTGCTTCCCAGTCCTGCTTTTGGCCGTTCAGAAGGATAAGCCTTTCTGGCATCTGAGTGGTCCGGATGGTATTGTATGGGTGAATGATGCCCGTCACCATCAGGACCATATAGAGATGTCGGGCAGACAGGTGTCGGTTGTCCTTCGTTATGGGATTCTTCCTTCTGGAGAGTTTTCCTGTAATTATGGAATGGTCTGGCCCATGTTGCGCACGGTGCCCAATGATACTGGCGGCAGTCTGCAGCGGCGCATAGGCTGGAATCCTTTGGATGCGGTAAGCATCAACAGACGGAGCATGGAAGGTGAGCATGTGGACAGTATCCGTCTGAATGGTGTCCTGACGGTCTATAGTCATTTTGGTGGCATACACCTTCAGCGTATTATCAGTCCATCGGTCAATAAGGCTGGTGTTGTGACAGCTTATCGGCTTACCAATGCCCATGGCTACCCTGTACAGGTATCTGTAGGAAAAAGCCATCTGACACTCTCTACGGCAAAGGAAGAGGGGGTCAAAGGAAGCTATGTCATAGAGCAGGTAATGAGGGGAAACGGCACATGGATGCTGAAAGGTGGAGAAAGCATATCCTTCTCAGCTTTCCTTTGTGCCCATGAGGAGGATATTCCGGCACCTGATGTCGATGCTTGGGAGGAAATCTCTGCCCGCCAGGCATGGGTGCGGCAACTTGCCGGCAACCTGGTGCTGCATACTCCAGACTCTGTTGTCAACCGCATGTTCGCATTTGCCAAGATACGTGCTTGTGAGAGCATCTTCCAGACCAAGTGCGGTCCTATGCACAGTCCGGGTGGTGAGGCTTACTATGCGGCTATATGGGCGAATGATCAGGCAGAATATGCTAATCCGTTCTTTCCGTTTACTGGTTATGACTATGCCATAAAGTCGGCTATGAATGCGTGGCGGCTTTTTGGGAAATGGATGAATGATGCCTGGACTCCTATTCCCAGCAGTATTATTGCCGAAGGTGATGATGCGTTCAGTGCGGCAGGCGACCGTGGAGATGCAGCCATGATAGCCTATGGGGCAGCACGCTTTGCCCTTGAGTGTGGCTCACGTGAGCAGGCAGAAGAGCTACTTCCGCTGATAACCTGGTGTCTGGAGTATTGTCGGAGACATATAAATGAGGATGGGGTTGTGACCTCTGAGTCGGATGAGCTGGAACGCCGTTTCCTCTCAGGGGAGGCTAATCTCTGTACATCCTCACTCTATTATGATGCTCTTCTCTCGGCTTCCTATCTGTGTGCCGACCTTCATCGTGTGGAGGCTGAGACCTATCGGAGGCAGGCCCGGCAGATGCGGCGAGCTATTGATACTTATTTCCATAGCAGTGTAGAGGGCTTTGACACCTATCAATACTATGAAGGGAATACGGTGCTTCGCTCCTGGATCTGTGTTCCGCTGACAATGGGCATCTTTACCCGTGCGGAAGGAACTGTCAGGGCCCTCTTCTCACCTCGTCTTTGGACTGAGAATGGGTTGCTCACACAAGCAGGTGACAGGACTTTCTGGGACCGCAGCACGCTTTATGCCTTGCGTGGAGCCCTTATGGCTGGTGCTACAGAGCAGGCGCTTGCTTTCCTCAAGAGTTACTCTGAGAGCCGATTGCTGGGTGATCATGTGCCTTATGCTATTGAGGCCTGGCCGGAAGGTAATCAGCGTCATCTTTCGGCGGAGAGTGCCCTTTATGCCCGTATCTTCACGGAGGGTCTTTTTGGTATCCGCTCTACAGGCCTCAGACGGTTTACGTTGTCGCCACGGCTTCCCAAGGATTGGGAGGAGATGTGGCTGGAGAAGGTGCATCTGTGTGGCGAGACCTTCAGTATTCATGTGTACCGCCAGAGTGGTAAGGTCCTTGTCAACCTGCTCCGTAAGGGCAAGACAGTGTGTAAGACCTATAGCGGACAGCCAGTAAGCTTTAAATTATAATTGAGATAAACTAAAACATAAAAGTGTTATTCTATTAACTTTAAAACATTCATCACATGAAAAAGAAATCATTACTTCTGTTCATGACAGGTCTGTTAAGCTGGACGGCAGGTACGGTCTTCGCCATCAGCGAAAAAGACGGTGTCTACCAGATTGGCACGCCGCAGGATCTTGTAGAGTTCTCCACGAATATTGTAGCCAGTGGCAATGGCAGGGCAGCGGCGGTACTTACGTCCGATATTGATATGTCAGGTGTAGGCTATACGCCTATTGGCAGTATGACCAGTACGTATTCTGGTACATTTGATGGACAGCAGCACTATATCCGTAATCTTACCGTGAACACACCTGATGCTGACAAGGTAGGCTTGTTCGGTGTAGTGTCAGATGGTGCTACTATTAAGAACCTCATCCTGGACGAGGGCAGCAGCATCACCGGCCACTCCTTTGTCGGCGGCATTGTCGGCAGTACGGAAGGTGGGGGCAGCATAACCCTTGAGAATGTCGGCAATGAGGCCAGTGTATCGGCTTCTGCGGCCAATGCGGCTGGCTTGGTAGGCGTGAGCATGGGAGGCAGCTGTGCCATCAATATTATCCACTGTTTCAACACGGGCATGGTCAATGGAGGCTATGAGAGTGCCTCTTTCTGCGGATGGTTAGGCGGTGGCTCGGTCATTCAGGACAGCTACAGTTATGCTGATATTGTCGGCCAGGATGGCAACAACTCGCTTTACCGCAACGGGGCAACCATCAAAGGTGCCGTATATGACAAGAAAGCCATGCAAGGCAAGATGATAGAAGAGGAGGACCTGTATAGTGGAGCCTTCGCCTATTTGCTGAATGGCAACCAAAGTGATAGCCCCGTGTGGTTCCAGGACCTCAGTGAAAGCTCCTCTGACGCTCACCCCGTGCCTTTCAGCAGCCATCCTACGGTCTATGCCAATGGCCAGTTGAACTGTGACGGTACAGCCAAGCAGGGTACAAGTGTCGTCTATGGCAACACGAATGCCTCATTACGTGACCCGCATCAGTTTGTTGATGGCATCTGCTCTGTCTGTGGTACGCTGGATGAACATTTCATGACTGCTGCTGCCGACGGTTATTATGAGATTGGTACACCAGCCGAGCTGGCCTGGTTTGCCGCGAAGGTGAACAAGGGTGACAACACGGTCAATGGCCGTCTGACCGCTGATATTGACTATACGGCCAAGAATGTGAGCATAGCTGCTGACAGGGCCAACTCTTTCCACGGAACGTTTGATGGCCAACAGCATAAGATAAGCATAGCCTTCAAGACCACAACTGACAATACGGCCCTCTTTGGCTATCTGGACGCTGCCACTATCCGGAATCTTCTGGTTGACGGCAGCATAGAGACCACTGGCGGTTTTGCTGGCGGTATCTTCAGCGTGTCGGTCAATGGAGGCTTGCTTGAGAATGTTGTCAGTGCGGTCAACATCAAGAGTACGGCTGCTGGTGATGCCACGATGGGAGGAATTGCCTCCAATTCGGCTGGCGCATTGCAGCTGCGGAATGTAGCTTTTGTGGGTTCTATTGACGCTCCTGCTTCTGAAGGCTCAGCCGGCTTGATAGGCTACACCCATGCTGGTGAGGAAATCTTGATGCAGAATTCTTTTGTGGCAGCCAAGATGAACATTGCGAAGGGTGCCTTCATGAACCGTAAGGCGGTTGTGATGGACAACTGTTACTATATCCCAATGGATAACAGCTTTGAGAACCAAGACCCGGGAGCTGACAGCCGTGCGACAGTCATCGCTGACGGAAAGAGCCTGGCCGATGGTGCGCTGTGCTATCTGCTGAATGGCTCGGTATCAGGTGGTGACCTTTGGTTTGAGACGCTTGGCACTGACAGGTTCCCTGTTCCGTTTGCCACTTCTGAAACTGTTTATCTTGCCGGGCACCTGAATTGTGCTGGTAAGGTGACTTCTGAGACCACTTATTCCAATGAGGACGGGCTGGCTGCTGTTGATGAGCATCAGCTGAATGAGAATGGTGAGTGTACGGTTTGTGGCAATCGTGTCATCAGCACGGGCGCACAGCTTCTCAGTCTGCAGAATGACCTCGCCATCGGTGTGGTTCCTGAGGGAGTGACGGTAGAGTTGAAGAATGACATTGACATGAGCGGGGTGGCTGGCTATGTTGGACTGGGCACGCGCGACTATCCTTTCAAGGGTATTTTTGATGGCAAGAACCATCGTGTCAGGAATATGTCTATAGAGGCTTCTGAAGGCAATGCGGGCTTCTTTGGCTTCGTTACTGGCGGTACGAAAGTCAAGAACCTGACAGTTGACGCTTCTTGCGATGTCTATGGTGAGAAAGGCTGGACGGCTGGTATCATCGGAGTCGTTGTCAATAATGGCGGGCTTGTTGAGCTGGAGAATGTAGGCAATGAGGCTTCTGTCACGGCAGAGGGACCTAATGCGGCCGGTATCATCGGTGTGGCAGAAGGCTGTCTTATCCACCTGACCAATGTCTACAACACGGGAACAGTCACCGGTGCCAAGGAGAGTGCAGCCATCAGCGGCTGGCTCTCACGCAATGCGGTTCTCAAGAATGTCTACAATGCAGGCGACGTGACGGTGAGCGGTGTTGACGGAAACAACACCTTCGCACGTGTCCAGGATGGCAGGATAACGATGACAAACTGCTTTGAGACCAATGGCAGTCAGGCTACTACCGTCACTGCAGAACAAGTGAGGAACGGAGAGCTTTGCTATCTGCTGAACGGATCAGCCGACAAGGGGCGCAACTTCTTCCAGACACTCGATGAAGACATGCATCCGGTACTTGACCCAACTCACAAGACAATCTCCAAGGAAGGTAGCAAATATGTCAATGAGGCGGCAAGCACAGGCATAGAATACGTCACACCGGAGGTGTCAGCTCATGCAGCAGGTATCTATACGCTCTCAGGCTCCAAGACAAGCCAGCTGCGGCGTGGCATCAATATTGTCAGAACGCAGGATGGAAAAGTGCGCAAGGTATTGGTAAAGTAAATGATGAGAACAAGACTCTTGACGATGCTGGCCCTTTTGGCCAGCATCGTTCCGCTATCAGGTGAAGCCTCCCTGGCCTTACGTGCCTCTGCCGAAGGCGCATCCTCTCCGCTGATATATGATAGTCCCGACAGTAGTCCTGTAGCCTTCCCTGAGGCTGTGGTGACCTCCGGGCGTGCCCGTTTCACGGTACTTACCTCCCGTATGATCCGAATTCAGTACAGCAGCGCATCCCGTTTTGAGGACCGCGCCACCTTTGCCGTAATCAACAGGCGGCTGCCGGTGCCCGACTTCACCGTTGAGGAGGAAGGCAGCTACCTTGTTATAAAGACGCATGACCTGACACTGCGCTATCGTAAGAATGCTCCCTTGTCAGCCACATCGAAGAGTTCAGCCGCTCTTAGTATCACGTTCAGTATGAATGGTGAGCAGGTGCAGTGGTATCCGGGCAAGGAAGATGCGCAGAACCTCAAGGGAACGACCCGTACGCTGGACGGAAACCTGGGAGATGCCAAGCGCAGAGAGCTGGAAAATGGCATCCTCTCCCGTTCGGGATGGGCTGTTATTGATGAGTCGCCTGCCACCAGGCGTGGTGATGGCAGCACAACCCTCGTATTCGACAAGGCTGTAGACGGTATTCCCTGGGTGGCCCAGCCAGTTGACCGTGCGGCTGTTGACTGGTATTTCATGGGATATGGGCATGAATATAAGCAGGCACTGACCGACTACACGAAGATTGCCGGCCGCCAGCCCATGCCTCCCCTTTATGTCCTTGGTTATTGGTACAGTCGCTACTGGCGTTACACTCAGCGTGACTATGTGAATCTTGTCAGTGAGATACAGCAGAACCAGATTCCGATGGATGTTATGATTTTTGATAAGGACTGGCACACGGATGGCTGGACAGGCTGGACGTGGGATAAGAGCATTATCACTAATCCGCCTGCACTCATCAACTGGATGCACAACCGCAATCTTCACGTCTCGCTCAATCTTCATCCGGCTGACGGTGTCGACAGTGATGAAGAGAACTTCTCCCTGCTGCGGCAGGACATGGGCTTGGGAGCTGATGCAACGGTAGTGCCTTGGCACTTGGAGGACTCCACCTTCTATAAAGCCATGTTCAAGGACATTATCCGCAACCGTGAGCGTGACGGTGTTGACTTCTGGTGGATTGACTGGCAGCAGAATCTTGTCAACCCACGCCAGTTAGGGCTCAGTGAGACTTTCTGGTGCAACCATGTGTTCTATAATGACATGCGCCTGCACCGTCCTGACCGTCGTCCGGTCATCTTCCATCGCTGGGGTGGTTTGGGGAGCCATCGTTATCCAATCGGTTTCTCGGGTGATGCCGTGATTGACTACAGCACGCTCAGCTTTGAGGTCTACTTTACTTCCACAGCCTCAAACGTCTGCTTTGGCTATTGGGGACATGACCTTGGTGGGCATCAGCGTGGGGGCAGCATTGATAATCCCAATGATCCGGAGCTTTATCTGCGCTGGATGCAGTATGGCGTATTCACACCAGTATTCCGTTCGCATGCCACCAATGACGGCAGCATAGAGCGGCGCATCTGGAAATACAGCAACTTCGGCCTGCTTAATGATGCCGTGCGGCTGCGTTATGCCATGATGCCTTACATTTACACGGCAGCCCGGCAGGCTTATGATACAGGTGTGTCCATCTGCCGTCCGCTTTATTATGACAGTCCGGAGGAGGAAGATGCCTATCGTCATGAGGATGAGTACATGTTCGGTAATGACATTCTGGTATCTCCGGTGACAGTACCGGGTGGGGATGACGGGCTGGCACACCGTTCGACGTGGCTGCCCAAGGGCCAATGGTTCAATGTATGCCGTAACCGCCTGCAGGCTGGTGGCATGGAGGTGGCTGATGGTTATGCTGATGAGGAGATTCCTTATTTCTATCGGGCAGGTGCTGTCATCCCCCAGTATAGTGGTGTCTATAATCTCGTGCAGCGTCCTGAGACGCTGACGCTGAAGGTTGTTCCTGGTGAGGAGGAAGGCAAAGGTGAGCTTTACGAGGATGAAAACGATACAGAGGGATATAAGACGGGAGCATACACCCGCACGTCCTTCGTGCAGCGGCGCAGCGACAGCCAGCTTGTCCTGACCATCTCTCCGGCAGAGGGTTCCTTCCCGGGCATGCCTGGCAAGCGTGACTATGTTATTGAGTTTCTTGGTGAAGAGGAAGAGCCCCGTTCGGTTTCAGCGGACGGAGTGCGATTAGTGAAGGGTGCTGACTGGACTTATGATGCCGGCCTGCACTTGCTCCGCGTCAAGCTCACCTCGGTCACGGCTGCAAGTGGAGCCACTGTGACGGTTGGCAGGGTGACGACAGGCATCCGTGAACTGACCCCAGAGTCATCCTACGCCCGTCCGGTTTACTGGAATCTCGCCGGACAGCGTGTCAGTGGAAAGGCGCGTGGCATCATAGTGCGGAAGGGCAGTAAGCTGATAGTCCGCTGACGGGCGGAGTCTGTGCCGGTGTCTCTCATGCTGTAGCCGCCGTTTCTTGCCGGTTGCCTTGATAAAGTGTTGACTCATCATGGGCAATCGGCAAGATATGGCGGTCTGTCTTGTTCAAGCGTGGTCATATCTCCATAATCCGCTTCTCAAACTGGTCATTGTCAATTCTTGACCGGTTCTTGATGCGTGTTTTATAGGTGTTGACCGTGTGGACGGAGTAGTCGAGGAACTTGGCGATGCGCTCACTGTCGCTCACACCCAGGCGGATGAGGGCGAAGATGCGCATCTCTGAGGTAAGGGCATGTTCCTTGTCTGGCATCTTCCGGTCCTTTTCGTCAAAGAGGTTGTTGTATTTTTCCACATAGTCAGGGTAGAGTCTGAGGAAAGCCTCGTCAAAGGCAGCGTACATGTTGTTGCGCTCAGCCTCCAGTGCCTCTTGGTTTACCACCTGCCGCACGGCATCATATTGCCGGGTGGCAATCCGCCGGTCAATCCGCCGGAAGATCTGTTCAAGTTTTGCCATGAACTCAGCATTGGCGTAGAAGGAGCGTCCGATGTATTCCGTCTTGATCTTATTCGCTTCCCTCAGCTGCTCGTTGGCCTTGCTGAGCTTGCCGGCATGTCCCTCAATGGTCTTCTTCGCCTCCAGCAAGTTCCGGTTCTGCTTGCGGATGTAGAGGAATCCGAAGAGCGTCACCAGGGCCAGTATGACGGCCAGTGTTACGGCAGCGATGAGCCAGTTGCGCTGGCTTTGCAGGGCATTGTATCGGTCTTGCTCGATGATGGGGATAATCTCTCCAATCTCAATTTTCCGCTGCCGGGTGTTGTAGAAGGTTATCTCGTCCAATGCCAGCCTGACGTAATGGTTGGCGCGGTCGTAGCTCCCGTCCTTGTAAATCTGCTGTGCTACAAGATAGAGGGCAGTGATCTCCCGTGTAGCGGTCTCATTGTCATAGATAGCGGAGCGGATAAACTGGATGACGGCTTTCCCCTCATCGCCCATGTGGCGGTAGGCCCAGCCCAGCTCGGCATACTGCATGGCGCGCTCATGCGCATCCATCTTGGGATCTTCCAGGGAGTGGCTGAATGACCGGATGGCTTCCCCATACCTCTTCTGCCTCATCTGTGACGAACCCAGGTAGGACCACCACTGTGAGCTGTGTCTCTTGGTGGTTTGCAGAAGGGAGTCCATGTATGTGTTTGATATTTTGATGTATTGGCTGTAGTAAGGCTCATCTCTGGCAAAGTCGGCATTCTCCCGCCAGAATTTGGCCCATACGCTATAGTAATATCGCCTGACAGGCTGGGTGAGCTGTGCCGGACGTATGCTGGCAAGCTGGCGGTGGGCCTCAAACATGATGCCTGCCGAGATCTGGCAGAAAGCCACGTCACAGCGTGCCTGCGCTATGTGGTTCTCATCCTTCATCTTCTGGGCAAGGCTGAGGCCGTGGTTGGCATAGGCAAGGGCCGAATCATAGCGGTAGACCTTATATTCCTCAAACAGCTGTCGGCAGGTCTCGAATTTTGTCTCGTTACTGGTGCTTTGGCTGAGCAGGTTGCGCAGGCTGTTGATGTGTTCTTTCTTGATGTTCTCGTACTTATCCTTGTTGGCGAGGCTCTTGTCAAGCCTGTCAAGCCAGAGTCCAGCCTCATCGTTGGCCGCTGATGCCAATGACGTGATAAGAAGGAGAAGCAATATGGAGTAGATTCGGTTTAAGTTCATCTTGTTTTTATGTTGATATTTGGAAATGCAAATATAACTAAAATAGTGCAAATAATGTTGCCGCCTGTGCTTTATTAACTTTTTTAAGGGCTTGCCAGCGTATTCTTGTTATGGCTGAAGAGTAAACAATTGTAATGATGCGTATTTATAACATTTTAAAGCATCAGTGCTGTCTTATGTTGCTGTTTTACTGATATTTATTGCGTGTTATTATATTAATCGTTGCTTTTGTGTTTGTATTGTAAACCTTTAAATCTGTATTGAATGGATAAATCTTCAGTTCTGAGGTACCTGTCGGTGATGTCTGCACGGTTGACAGCCGCTTAGTGAGAAAGGTGGCAGCAAGTACCGTTGGACTTCAGCAGGGCATGTTCTCCTCAATCATCTGGTATGTGCTTGCTGAGTACTTGCGCAGAAGTGCTGATGTGTTCGGTGTGGGGGTATCTGAGTGTCTTGTGCCCCGGCTGTCTGGTACTTTAGGTGAAGTAGCCGAGTACTTCAGCTGCAATATTTCAATACTTCATGAGGAGTATTGTACGAGAAAGATGCTTCTCTGTATGTGTTTAATCCTGTTAATGAATGTTATAACTGGTTGGCAGCCCATTAAGATAACGGGTCCATGTGCTACCTTTGCGCCTCAATTTGTGATTCCTGATGTGAATCAGCGAGTCATGAAGCGAATTTATTTAATCACAAACTGTAATATTTATTTAATCACAAACCAAATGAAGAAGATTTGTTTTTTAATGTTGATGGCGTTTCTCACCTTGTCTGTTTCTGCCCAGCAGAATGGTGTTGAGAAGTTGATAGGAACTTATCAGGGAGAAGTCACGCAGTTCACGAATGGAGTTGGTGTCTCAAGAAAAGTCAGTGTGGAACTTGCCATGCAAGAAGACCGGGATAAGTACAAGCTGATTTTAAGAGGCTATAAATTGGGAAACAGCGAGTTTGAGAAAATCACCATCTCGGATGTAGATGTGACACCTGACCACGGGGGATGGTTCATAGGGGTTGAGGCTTCACCTGTCTATGAACGTGACAGCAAGAAAACGAATTATTATATTTACTATAGGGACCAGAACGACCAGTCACATATTGACGGTAAGCGTGGGGAAATGACATTGGTTCTCTTTTTCAGGATGAGACAGGCCGACAATGTGTTTAGTCCGTATATTGATGCGACTTTGACATTTGTCGGCAAGAAGACCGCCACCACGGGGATAGGACAGGTGGAGAGCGCAGTGACGTCAGCAAAGGACACAGCTGTGTACAACCTCAGCGGGCAGCGGGTTGAGAATCCGCGGCACGGTGTGTTCATCGTGGGTGGAAAGAAGGTTGTCTTCAAATAAGCAGCATCTTGGCCGATTGTGGGCGGTGACCTGGTACAGCAGTAGCGGGTCACCGCCCATTTTGCAAAAGCGTAGCTGAATCTGGCATGTACCTTGTCTTGCGTTGGAACTTGGAAAAGGATAATGACAAAAAAGAGGATTACCGGAAGGTAATCCTCTCTTGCGCTCCAGGATGGGCTTGAACCAACGACCCCCTGATTAACAGTCAGGTGCTCTAACCAACTGAGCTACTGAAGCATTCAAATGTGCTTGTTTCTTGTAAGCGGTTGCAAAGGTACTGCCTTTATCTGAAACTGCCAAATGTTTTTGAGGAAAAATTCATCAGAAATCTAAAATTATCTAATTTTTGTGCGTTTGGCAGGGGTATTCCATTATAATAATGTACTTTTGCGCTACTGTAAACGCATAAGCAACAAACAAACGGGAATATATAATGAGAAAACTGATCCTGTCATTCGGGCTTTGGCTTCTGGCAATGGGAAGTTCGGTCATGGCGCAGAACGGTGCCGACAAAGACCATAATTTCAAGGTGGCAAAGAACATGGAAACCTTTTCGGCCATCTATAAGTATCTTGACATGATGTATGTCGACACACTGGATGCTGATGAGGTGGTGGGCAACACCATCAGCTACATGCTCCGTTCGCTGGACCCTTACACGGTTTATTACCCGGAGGAGAAGGTGAAGGACCTGGACATGATGATATCGGGGAAGTATGCCGGCATCGGTGCGCTCATACGCTACAACCTTGCCTTGGGACGTGTGGTCATTGATGAGCCGTATGAGAATATGCCGGCGGCTGAGGCCGGGCTGAGGAAAGGGGATGTCATCCTCTCCATCGGCGACTCGTCAATGGTGGGGAAGGACGTGAGCTATGTGAGCAATCAGCTGCGTGGCGATGCCGGGACCAGCTTCATGCTGACCATCCAGCGTCCCACGACCAACAAGAAGATGAGGCTGAAGCTCACCCGGCGTGCCATCCAGCTGCCTGCGGTGCCTTATTATGGTGTGCAGGAGGATGGGGTGGGCTATCTGAACCTGAGTTCCTTTACTACTGACTGCTCGAAGGATGTGCGCCGTGCCTTCCTCGACATGAAGAGGCAGGGGATGACCTCGCTGGTGTTCGACCTCAGAAACAATGGTGGAGGCAGCCTGCAGGAGGCCATCAACATCGTCAACATGTTTGTTCCTAAGGGACTGACGCTGGTGAAGACCATCGGCAAGCTGGAGCGGGCCAACCGGGAGTATAAGACTACGGTTGAGCCTATTGATACGGTAATGCCTATCGTGGTGCTGGTCAATGGCGAGACGGCAAGCTCAAGTGAGATTACCAGCGGCAGCCTGCAGGACCTTGACCGTGCCGTAGTCCTGGGGACACGCACCTATGGAAAGGGACTCGTGCAGGCCCCGATGGACCTGCCGTACAATGGCAATCTGAAACTGACGACCAGCAGATATTATATTCCCAGTGGGCGGTGCATACAGGCTATCAACTACAAGCATAATAATGGCGGCTACATCGAGCATGTGCCCGACTCGCTGACACATGTGTTCCATACGGCCAACGGACGTGAGGTGCGTGATGGCGGTGGCATCAAGCCCGATATTGAGGTGCAGCCTGACTCGCTGCCGAACATCGCCTTCTATCTTGCCTCATCGGGCCGCGACTCCACGGAGGTCATGCTGAATTGGGAACTGAAGTATCTGAAGAACCATCCGTCCATAGTCCCTGCCCGTGACTTCGTCCTGTCGGATGCCGATTATGAGGATTTCAAGCAGACCGTGTTGAAGAGCGGATTCAAATATGACCGTGAGAGCAAGAAATACATGGAGAACCTCGTGAAGCTGGCGAAGTTCGAGGGGTATTATGATGATGCCCGTCCGGAGTTCGAGGCATTGGAGAAGAAGCTCAACCATAATCTCGCCAAGGACCTTGACTATAATAAACAGATGCTGAAGCAGGTTATCACGAGCGACCTTGTGTCAGCCTATTATTACCAGCGTGGCTCCATTGAGAACAGTCTCCAGTTTGACAAGCAGTGGAAGCGGGCTGTTGAACTGCTGAAGAATACGGCGGAGTACAGGAAGATACTGGAAGGAAAATGATGCCTGGCCTCCCCTCCCTGTTTCACTGTAAGGGGATGTGTGGAGGGGAACTGATGGAAAGCGACACCCCGGGATATTTCCTTTGGATTTAAGACTGATGCCTTTCTTGCGGCTGAAAGGACAACTCTTAAGGTATGGATGGTCGGCTTTTTAAGTCGGAAATGGCAGTTTTTAAAATCCGCCGGGGTAGGTTTTAAATTTCGAGGAGTAGCTTTCAAATTCCGAAAGGGCATCTTTTAAGGTGCAGAAGGGCAGCTTTTGACTCGCAAAAGCTGCCCTTCTGCTATTCAAGACGGCTGCTTTTCTATCATGAGACCAAACCGGTTAGCCCAAGTGCATAAGAAAAGGCGAGGGAAAGAAGGCTGAAAGTCTGTGTTTTCAGACTGTCGGTCTTCTTTCCCTCACTTCCTGATGACTGATGCGGGCTGGCTCACAGAACTTCTCTTCGTCGCCTTACAGTCGCTTCAACTCCTCATCCACATTGCTGTGGCGGTGCTGCTTGTAATCTGTAGAGTCAACCAGCAAGTGCAAAATCACAACACTTGTTTGAAGAACTCGCACTTTGGTGTGGAAAAGTTTAATTTTTCTCTTGGCCTTTCGTTTAATTTCTTTTGTATGTCCATAATTCTCTTGTCCGTAAATAGGTCAAAGGAATCCTTCTTAGGTATGTGTGTCGTGTCTCTATCTTCACATAAAACATTTGGTCATGTTGAATTTCATGAAAATGGACTTAGCGACTATTGGAGATATTCTTTTGAAGAGCATTGTTGGAAAAAGTGTGAGGGTGTGTCACTTAGAGATGAAGATGTTGAGGTTTTGCGGTTGTCGGCAGCTGGACTTACTATGACGGAAATTGCGGACAGAATGTGCTGTTCGTTGGATTCCATTAAATCTTACAAACGCCATACATTTGACAGATTGGGCGTGACGAACATAATGCAGGCAATATCAAGGGCGGCCTTAAATAAAATGTTCTGATTTCGTTCGCAAAGATAATGTATGTGTAATGAATAATGTATATATAATAAGGTGTGGAGAAGAAAAACAGGAAAAGATTTGGCTCGTTGCGGATTTATTTGTAATTTTGCAGCGTTCAGAGGAATGAGGGGCTTTGCAAAGTCCCTCATTTTTCATATTTAAACGCTTATGATAGATAAAAACGTTGTAAAGAGTCTCGTTGACGAGTGGCTGGAAGGTAAGGAATACTTCCTGGTTGACATCCAAATCGGTTCAGACGACAAGATTGTCGTTGAGATTGACCATGCCGATGGGGTGTGGATTGAGGATTGTGTGGAGTTGAGCAAATACATCGAGGACCGTCTCTCCCGTGATGAGGAGGACTATGAACTTGAGGTTGGCTCCGCAGGTTTGGGGCAACCGTTCAAGGTTCCGCAGCAGTATCAGAACTTCGTCGGCAAGGAAGTCGAGGTGCTCGACAAGGACGGAAAGAAAGTCAAAGGCGTGTTGAAGAGCGTTGACGGCAACGACTTTGTGGTGTCAGTCAACGAGAAGGTACAGGTGGAAGGAAAGAAGCGTCCTGTGAAGATGGATGTTGACCACCAGTACAAGATGGACGAGGTAAAATATACAAAATATATAATAAGTTTCAAGTAAAGCTATGGCAGCAAGAAAAGTAGAAGAAGAGCGTCCGAACATGATCGAGACCTTCAAGGAGTTTAAGGACACCAAGAGCATCGATCGTACGACACTGGTGAGCGTGCTGGAGGAAAGTTTCCGCAATGTACTCGCCAAGATCTTCGGCAGCGATGAAAACTTCGACGTTATTGTGAACCCAGACAAGGGCGACTTCGAGATTTACCGTAACCGCGTGGTTGTGGCTGATGGTGAGGTCGAGGATGAGAATAAGGAGATCAGCCTGACTGAGGCACGCAAGATAGAACCTGATTACGAGGTGGGTGAGGACGTGAGCGAGAAGGTTGACTTCAACAAGTTCGGCCGTCGTGCCATTCTGAACCTCCGGCAGACCTTGGCTTCCAAAATCCTGGAACTGGAGCATGATTCCCTTTACAACAAGTATAAGGACCGTGTGGGGCAGATTATCTCAGGTGAGGTCTATCAGACCTGGAAGCGTGAGGTGCTGCTGGTTGATGATGAGAACAACGAGCTGATTCTTCCAAAGGGTGAGCAGATTCCACGTGACCAGTACCGTAAGGGTGAGACGGTCCGTGCGGTCATCCTCCGGGTTGACAATGAAAACAATAACCCGAAGATCATCCTCTCACGTACAGCCCCTGAGTTCCTTGAGCGGCTGCTTGAAGCTGAGGTTCCGGAGATTGGCGATGGCCTGATAGCCATCCGCAAGATTGCCCGTATGCCGGGTGAGCGTGCCAAGATTGCCGTAGAGAGCTTTGATGAGCGCATTGACCCGGTGGGTGCCTGCGTCGGTGTCCGGGGCAGCCGTGTTCATGGTATTGTCCGTGAGCTGTGCAATGAGAACCTTGATGTCATCAACTGGACAGCCAACACCAAGCTGTTCATCCAGCGCGCTCTCTCTCCTGCAAAGGTAAGCAGCCTCACCATTGATGAGGAGACCAAGAAGGCTGAGGTTTATCTGCAGCCGGAGGAGGTGAGTCTCGCCATCGGCCGTGGCGGTATGAACATCAAGCTGGCAAGTATGCTGACGGGCTATACCATTGATGTGTTCCGTGAGCTTGACGAGCAGAGTGCAGAGGAGGATATTTATCTGGATGAGTTCTCTGATGAGATTGACCAATGGGTGATTGATGCCATCAAGGGCATCGGCCTCGATACGGCGCGTCAGGTTCTTAACGCTCCACGCATCATGCTGATCGAGAAGGCTGACCTGGAGGAAGAGACCGTCGACAATGTGCTGAGCGTTTTGAGGGCAGAGTTTGAACAATAGGTGATTGGTTGGTGGGCGATGGCTGTTGACTGATAGCTAACGGGTGTGACTATTCAGCAACTCCATGTTCGGAACCCCTCTCTACCAAAAGGCAATATCAACAACCAACAACTAACACCCAACACCGAAAAATAAATTTAATGAGCATCAGATTAAACAAAGCAATTCGAGAATTGAACATAGGACTTCAGACGGCAGTGGAGTTCTTGGAGAAGAAACAGGACTTGGGAGAAGTGAAGGGCGACCCGAACTTCAAGCTCAGCGAGGAGCAGTACCAGGCTCTCGTGGGAGCTTTCAAGAACGACCAGGCGGTGAAGAACGATGCTGCCAAACTTTTCCAGAAGAAGCCAAAGGACAAGAAACCGGCTCCGAAGGCTGCTGACCACAGGGCAGAGACGTTGCTGGAGTCAGGCAGGCCGAAGTATAAACCAGTCGGAAAGATAGATCTCGACCAGCTGAACAAGCCGGCCGCCAAGCCATCTGTTGCTCCTGCTGGAGAGAAACCAGCTCCTGCTCCGGCTGCTGCCGTAAGCCCTGTGCAGGAAAAAGTGGCTGAGAAGCCTGTCATGAACCCTGCTGAGCCTGCGGCCGATGTCGAGAAGCCTGCACCGAAGAAGGTGGCTCCCGAGGCAGAGACTCCTGCTGACAAGCCTGCTGAGGCTCCCAAGGCAGAGACTCCTGTAGCTGTCAAGACAGAGGAAACCGTAAATGAGGCTGCAAAAGAGCAACCTGTAGCAGAGGCAGGGACAGTGTCGGCTGCAGAGCCAGCTGCACCGGCTGATTCTGCTGCCGTTACTGAGAAACAGGACAATGGTCTGTTCATGACGAAGAATGAGAAGAAGATTCTGAATACACCGAAGGTGAATGTGCTTGGTAAGATTGACCTCAGTACGCTTAACCAAAGTACCCGCCCGAAGAAGAAGAGCAAGGAGGAACGCCGCAAGGAACGTGAGGAGAAGACGGGCCAGGGCAATGGGCAGGGCAAGAAGAAGCGTGTCCGTATTAATAAGGAACGTGTCGACATCAATGCTGCTGCCAACCAACAGCAGAACCAGAACGGCAGGAATGGCGGCAAGAAGAGTGCCAACAGCAACAATAATGGTGGTGGCAAGAAGAACCGCAACCGTAACCAGAAGTCTCTGGAGGTGGATGATGAGGCTGTAGCACGCCAGGTAAAGGAGACGCTCGCGCGTCTGACCAGCAAGAGTCAGAACAAGAAGGGTGCTAAGTACCGTAAGGAGAAGCGTGATGCAGTGCAGGAGCGTCTCAATGCGGAGGCTAAGGCTGAGCGTAAGGATAGCAGGATCCTGAAGCTGACGGAGTTTGTTACTGTTTCCGAACTGGCAACGATGATGAATGTGCCTGTGACGAACGTCATCTCCACGTTGATGTCTGTCGGCATCATGGTGTCTATCAACCAGCGTCTTGACGCTGAGACCATCAACCTTGTTGCTGATGAGTTTGACTTCAAGACGGAGTATGTCAGTGCTGAGGTACAGGAAGCTGTCAGTGAGGAGGAGGATGATGAGAATGATCTCGTGTCACGTGCGCCAATCGTCACCGTCATGGGACATGTTGACCACGGTAAGACTTCTTTGCTTGACCATATCCGTAACACCAACGTGATTGCCGGTGAGGCTGGTGGCATTACCCAGCATATCGGTGCGTATGGTGTGACATTGGAGAATGGACGGAAAGTGACGTTCCTCGATACACCAGGCCATGAGGCGTTTACCGCCATGCGTGCCCGTGGTGCGCAGGTTACTGATATTGCCATCATCATCATTGCAGCTGACGACTCTGTCATGCCTACCACCAAGGAGGCTATTGCCCATGCGCAGGCTGCCGGTGTACCGATGGTGTTTGCCATCAACAAGATTGACAAGCCAGGAGCAAATCCTGACAAGATACGTGAGGACCTCTCACAGATGAATCTGCTTGTTGAGGAGTGGGGCGGTAAGTACCAGTGTCAGGAAATCAGTGCCAAGAAAGGTGTTGGTGTGAATGAGCTGCTCGACAAGGTGCTGCTGGAGGCCGACATGCTTGACCTCAAGGCCAATCCTAACCGTAAGGCTACGGGTACTATCATTGAGTCTTCTCTTGACAAGGGACGGGGCTATGTCAGTACAGTTCTCGTATCTAACGGCACGCTGAAGGTTGGTGATACAGTCATCGCTGGAACATCATGGGGACGTATTAAGGCTATGTTCAACGAGCGTAACCAGCGCATTGACAGTGCTGGTCCGGCAGAACCGGCAATCATTCTCGGTCTGAACGGTGCGCCAACAGCTGGTGACACATTCCATGTGATGGATACTGAGCAGGAGGCACGCGAGATAGCCAACAAGCGTGAACAGCTGCAGCGTGAGCAGGGCTTGCGTACACAGACCCGTCTGACACTCTCTGATATATCCCACCGTATTGCCCGTGGAGAGTTCCATGAGATGAACATTATCGTCAAGGGTGATACTGATGGTTCTATAGAGGCGCTGTCAGACTCCTTCATCAAGCTCTCTACGGAGAAGGTGAACGTGAATGTCATCAGCAAGGCTGTCGGTCAGATTTCCGAGAACGATGTCATGCTTGCATCGGCTTCTGATGCTGTCATCGTCGGCTTCCAGGTACGTCCTTCGGCTGATGCACGCCGTCTGGCTGACCGTGAGGGAGTTGAGATCAACACCTATTCAGTCATCTATGATGCCATTGACGATGTAAGGTCGACGATGGTCGGCATGCTTGACAAGGTGAAGAAGGAGATTGTCACGGGGCAGGTTGAGGTGAAGCAGGTATTCAAGATATCCAAGGTCGGCACTGTTGCCGGTGGTCTTGTCACTGAAGGAAAGGTACACAACAAGGACAAGGCCCGCGTGGTACGTGACGGTATTGTTGTCCACACTGCTCCTATTGATGCTCTGAAGCGTTACAAGGATGATGTGAAGGAGGTTGCGACCGGACTTGAATGTGGTATCTCCCTGGTGAACTACAATGACTTGCAGGCAGGTGATATCATTGAGACCTTCACGGAGATTGAGGTAGAACAGAAACTATAAATGACACAGGAAACCGTCTTTTCTCCACAAATGGAGACGAGACGGTTTTTTCTTTGCGGTAACATTTGTTGCCGTTGGATGCTGTGGCATGCAATTTGTATATCTGTTAAATATATAAGTATAGAGAACTGAGACGGTGGATACTCAAAGATAGGATGGATATGTGATGCTTTGTCAGGAAGGACGGGTACTCCATAGTGTTCTATATTGTCCTGAGAACGAGATAATTTCCTCAGACATCTTTGGTCCCATTTGTCTTTAACCCCCTAAAGTAAATGTCAGAGAATAAAAATAATGAATTTGTAAAGAAGGTTGCGGAGCAGAAATACGAGTTCGGCTTCACGACAGATGTACATACGGAGGTCATACCGAAAGGCCTGAACGAGGATGTCGTCAGGCTCATCTCGCAGAAGAAAGGGGAACCGGAATGGCTCCTCGATTTTCGTTTGAAGGCATTCCGTTACTGGGAGACGTTGCCCATCCCGACATGGGGGCATCTGCATCTGCCCGAACTGCACCTGCAGGACATCTCTTATTATGCTGATCCCTTGGCGAAGAAACCCAAGAACAAGGAGATGGACCCCGAATTGGCAAAGACCTTTGACAAGTTGGGTATTCCATTGGAAGAGCGGCTTGCCTTGAGTGGAACGGCTGTTGATGCCATCATGGACTCTGTCTCGGTGAAGACAACCTTCAAGAAGCAGCTTGCCGAGAAAGGTATCATCTTCTGTTCCATCGGTGAGGCTGTCAAGGAACATCCCGATCTGGTGCGCCAGTACTTAGGAAGTGTTGTCCCTTATCGTGACAATTATTCCGCAGCGCTCAACTCAGCGGTCTTCAGTGACGGTTCCTTTGTGTATATCCCCAAGGGAGTCCGTTGTCCGATGGAACTGAGTTCCTACTTCCGCATCAATGCCATCAACACCGGACAGTTTGAGCGCACGCTGATTGTGGCTGATGATGACTCATACGTGAGCTATCTGGAGGGCTGCACGGCTCCTATGCGCGATGAGAACCAGTTGCATGCGGCGGTTGTCGAGATAGTAGTGAATAATAATGCTGAGGTGAAGTACTCCACTGTCCAGAACTGGTATCCCGGCGATGAGAACGGCAAGGGCGGGGTGCTGAACCTCGTGACCAAGCGTGGCGAGCTGCGTGGTGTCAACTCCAAGCTGTCGTGGACGCAGGTTGAGACGGGCTCTGCTATCACGTGGAAATACCCGTCTTGCGTTCTCCGTGGCGACAACTCCCAGGCCGAGTTCTATTCGGTGGCTGTGACCAACAACTACCAGGAGGCCGATACAGGAACGAAGATGATCCACATGGGCAAGAACACCAAGAGTACGATCATCTCCAAAGGAATCTCTGCCGGACACAGTCAGAATTCCTATCGTGGGCTGGTGCGTGCCACGGCCAATGCCGATAATGCCCGCAACTACTCCAGCTGTGACTCGCTGCTGTTAGGTTCAGAGTGTGGGGCGCACACCTTCCCTTATATGGACATCCATAATGACACGGCCATCGTTGAGCATGAGGCGACAACCTCTAAAATCAGCGAGGACCAGCTCTTCTATTGCAACCAGCGTGGCATCCCTACGGAAGACGCAGTCGGGCTGATAGTCAATGGCTATGCCAAGGATGTACTCAATAAGCTTCCGATGGAGTTTGCTGTGGAGGCGCAGAAACTTCTCTCCGTGACATTGGAGGGAACGGTCGGGTAGGGTGTGTTTCTCAGGCACACAGGGATGTCCGTGTGGCTCTTTCATTGATAACACAAATACTGTTGATATGCGAAAAGTCATCCTGATAGCATTTGGAGCGTTGCTCACAATGACCCTTCAGGCCCAGTCATGGCAGCCTGAGCCTTGGCGGAAATATCTCATTGATGAGCGTGTCAAGGCCGACTCCGTCTCTACAATCCCCTCAGTCATGGGCTCTGCCGCATCACCCCGTCCTTATGACAGTCGTCTTTTCCGCTGTGTGACAGGCTCCACCTTCATTAGGGATGTTGCTCCCTACAGGAAGCAGTCCAAGAGTATCTTCAGCAACAATAGCGATACAGAGTCCATGTTTACTGAGGCTGACAGGCAGAAGGAAATGGAGAAGATAGCACGTGAAGGCTATCACACGTCAGACTTCGTGGCCGACCTCTTGAGTGACTTGATAAACGTGTTCATATTTAAAAGTAAATAAAGCAAAAATAATATGTTAGAGGTAAGAAACCTGCATGCAACTATTGCAGGCAAAGAAATATTGAGAGGCATCAACCTCACAGTGAAGGATGGTGAGGTACATGCCATCATGGGACCTAACGGGTCAGGTAAGTCTACACTCAGTGCCGTCCTGACGGGTAACCCGCTGTATACGGTCACTGACGGTATGGCTGTCTTCAACGGCAAGAACCTGCTGGAGATGAAGCCAGAGGACCGTTCTCGTGAGGGGCTCTTTCTCTCCTTCCAGTATCCGGTGGAGATTCCAGGTGTCAGCATGACCAATTTCATGAAGGCTGCCATTAATGCCAAGCGCACCTATGAGGGGCTGGAGCCCTTGAAGGCTGCCGACTTCATGAAGCTGATGCGGGAGAAACGCCAGCTGGTCGGGATGGACTCAAAGCTCTCCCACCGCAGTGTCAATGAGGGATTCTCGGGTGGTGAGAAGAAGCGTAACGAGATTTTCCAGATGGCCATGCTTGAACCGAAGCTGAGTATTCTTGATGAAACAGACTCTGGGCTGGACGTTGATGCCATGCGTATTGTGGCTGACGGTGTCAACAAGATGCACACCAACGAGACCTCAACGATTGTCATCACACACTACGAGCGACTTCTTGACATGATCAAGCCCGATGTGGTCCATGTGCTTTATAATGGGCGCATCGTGAAGACCGCCGGGCCTGAGCTTGCCAAGGAAATTGAGCAGCGTGGCTATGACTGGATAAAGGAAGAGGTTGATGCTGAGTAGGTGTTGGGTGTTGAATGTTGGGTGATGATGGTAAGTTGATGAAGATTAAGATTGATGTTCGTTGTTTGAGGAATGACTCTCAGCCTGTTCTGTTCTGAGTTGCCTTCATTTAACACCCACCCATCACCACTCAATCCCCATCCATCAACATCCAACATTCACCCCCACCACCCATCACCTCCCCATCCCCAAACTTAAAGCAAGAAAGAAATGCAAAGTGAGAAACAATATATAGACCTCTATAATGAGGCGCAGCAGATGATAAAGGAACATGCTGCCCCTGTCCTCAATGAGGTACGTGACAAGGCTTTTGATGATTTCCGCCGTCAGGGCTTCCCCTCAAAGAAGGTGGAGCGATATAAGTACACGGACATCCAGAAGCTCTTTGAGCCAGATTATGGGCTGAATCTCAACCGGCTTGAGATACCGGTTGACCCTTATGCCACCTTCAAGTGTGACGTTCCCAATCTCAGTACATCCCTTTATTTTGTCGTCAATGACCAGTTCTACACCAAGGCCTTGCCGAAGGTGAAGCTCAATGATGGCATCATTGTCGACAGTCTTGGCCGTGTGGCTGCTGAGCAGCCTGAGCTGGTGCGGAAGTACTATGGACGTATTGCCCATACGGAGACTGACGCGTTGACAGCTCTGAACACGATGCTGGTGCAGGATGGACTTTTCATCTATGTTCCGAAGAACGTGCAGATGGACCGTACCGTGCAGGTCATCAATATCCTGCGCTCGGATGTCGACTTGATGGTCAACCGCCGCGTGCTGATAATCCTTGAGGAGGGTGCGAAGGCGCAGTTCCTCTTCTGTGACCATACAGCTGACGACCGCAATTTCCTTGCCACCCAGGTTATCGAGGCCTATGTGGCCGATAATGCCAGCCTGGAGCTGAACTGCCTGGAGGAGACTCATGCCAAGAACGTCCGTATCTCAAACGTCTACATTGAGCAGCAACGTGACTCCCGCGTCAGTCACAACGTCATAACGTTGCATAATGGCGTGACACGCAACATGCTCGACCTTGTATTCAAGGGCGAAGGCAGTGAGTGCTTCTGCAACGGCTGTGTCATTGCCGACAAGAGCCAGCACGTTGACAACAATACGCTCATTGACCACCAGGTGCCTCATTGCACGAGCAATGAGCTTTACAAGTATGTTCTTGACGACCAGGCTGTCGGTGCCTTTGCCGGGCGTGTCCTTGTACGCAAGGGTGCCCAGAAGACACTCTCGCAGGAGAATAACCGCAACCTCTGCGCCAGCAGGACGGCCCGCATGTTCACCCAGCCGATGCTGGAGATTTACGCCGATGATGTCCAGTGCAATCATGGCTCCACGGTGGGCCAGCTCAATGATGCTGCCCTCTTCTACATGCAGCAGCGTGGCATTGACCAGAAGGAAGCCAAACTGCTCCTTGAGTTCGCCTTTATCAATGAGGTGATCGACAAGATGGAGCTGGAGCCTCTTCGTGACCGTCTCCATCACTTGGTCGAGAAACGCTTCCGGGGCGAGCTGAACAAGTGCGAGGGGTGTCCGATGTGTAAGTAAGGGGCCCACCCCCGTCCCCTCCCAGGGGAGGGGAGCTTTTGCCAAGTTGACAGGCAGGGTTAACGTAATAAGCGTGCAAGGAAACCTGTAAACTCAATAAGGCTGGTGGGCAAACAGCACAATAAAAAATAAAAATGTATAATCTGAAACAAGTCCGGGACGACTTCCCGATTCTCCCCCGCACCGTCTATGGAAAGCCTTTGGTCTATCTTGACAATGGTGCCACCACGCAGAAGCCTTTGTGTGTGCTGGATGCCATGAGGGAAGAATACCTCAATGTAAACGCCAACGTCCACCGTGGAGTCCACTGGATGTCGCAACAGGCAACTGACCTCCATGAGGCTGCCCGTGAGACTGTGCGGAAGTTTCTCAACGCCCGGTCCACCACTGAGATCGTCTTCACCCGTGGAACAACGGAGAGCCTGAATCTCGTGGCCTCCAGTTTCGCTGAGGCATTCATGCGGGAAGGCGATGAGGTGATTGTCTCCACGATGGAGCATCACTCCAATATCGTCCCGTGGCAGCTACAGGCAAGCAGGAAGGGGATTGTCCTGAAGGTCATTCCCATGACTGATGACGGGCAGCTCCAGCTGGATGCTTATGAGCAGCTGTTCACTTCCCGCACGAAGATAGTAAGCCTCACCCACGTGAGCAATGTGCTTGGAACCATCAACCCTGTCAGGGAGATGATTCGCATTGCGCATGAGCATGGTGTGCCCGTTGTGGTTGACGGTGCGCAGAGCGTTCCTCATTTCAAGGTCGACGTACAGGAGCTTGACTGCGACTTCCTCGCTTTCAGCGGGCATAAGGTGTACGGTCCGACCGGTGTGGGGGTACTTTACGGCAAGGAGGAATGGCTCGACAGGCTGCCACCCTATCAGGGTGGGGGAGAGATGATTGAGCATGTCAGCTTTGAGAGGACCACTTTTGAGCGTCCACCCTTGAAGTTCGAGGCTGGTACACCTGACTATGTGGCCACACACGGACTGGCGAAAGCCATCGACTATGTTACCGCTCTTGGCATGGACAATATCCTTGCACATGAGCAGGACCTCACCCATTATGCCTTGTCAAGGCTACGTGAGATTGACGGCATGCGCATCTATGGCCATCCGGCTGACAGGGGGGATGCCGTTATCAGCTTCAATGTGGCCGACATTCACCACATGGATATGGGCACGTTGCTCGACCAGCTTGGCATAGCCGTCCGCACGGGGCATCACTGTGCCCAGCCGCTGATGGACCGTCTCGGTGTACTTGGCACCGTGCGTGCCTCCTTCGGACTCTATAACACCCGTGAGGAGGTTGATGCGTTGGTGGCTGGCATCAGGCGGGTGGCAAGGATGTTCTGAGCGGCTGGTTGCGCCTATGGCAAGACCATCATGAGTTAACGTCTCTCAGATGTTCCTGCACTTGTACAGGCTCACGAGGAACCATCCTATGCAGGCTGCGTGCAGCAGTGCGGATGGCATGATGGGGAAGACGGCGAGGATGAATGATAGCTGTGCCTGGGTGATGAATGATGCCTGGCGGCTGCTCACCTCCCGTTCCAGTATGGCGCTGTAATATCTTCTGAGCCATGCCGCAGGGGCATGCAGCCATGTGCTGGCATCATTGAAAAGCTGGCTGAGGTCGTTGTACGCTTCGTTACGCTCTGTGAGGGTCATTTCCTTTTTCATTATTGCTTTGTCTTTAGTTGTATGCTACGTGTATTAATAAGGTGTAAATCCTCTTGAGGATTACGTCTGCAAAATTAGGCATCACGTGCGCAATAAAAGTTCACAATGCGTATTTTCTTTGTTATATCAAGTTAAGATGAAAGGTTCTTTAACGTTTGAGAGGTTTGGATCATGCTGAAAAGCCATTATTATGACAATCTTGTTGAGGCTGGTTGCGATGAGGCAGGGCGTGGATGCCTTGCAGGAAGTGTCTATGCGGCGGCGGTCATCTTTCCGCCCGACTATCAGAATGACCAGCTGAACGACTCCAAGCAGCTCTCTGCCAGGAAGCGATATGCCCTGCGTGAGATTGTTGAGCATGATGCCCTGGCATGGGCTGTGGGCATTGTGACCCCTGAGGAGATTGACAGGATAAACATTCTCAATGCCAGCATCCTTGCCATGCACCGTGCGCTGGATCAGCTTTCTGTGCGCCCAGAGGCTGTCATCGTTGACGGAAACAAGTTCAGGCCTTACCGTGACCTTCCCTCAACCACCATTGTCAAGGGTGATGGCAAGTATCTCTCCATTGCCGGAGCATCCATTCTTGCCAAGACCTATCGGGATGATTACATGCTCGGCCTGGCCGAGGAATATCCGCAATATGACTGGCAGTCGAACATGGGTTACCCCACGAAGAAGCACCGTGCCGCCATCCGTGAGCATGGCATAACGCCTTATCACCGCCGAAGTTATAACCTCTTGGGCGATGGTCAGCTCAGTTTTGATTTCTGATTTTCAGCCGTTTTACTTCCCGTTTTGCCTTGTCGGTCCGGCATAGTGGCCTGGGAGTGATACACAGGTTCATCTCCTGATCTCTTATTGACCATCTTTGTCATCAGTACTTTGGCTGCAATACTGTAATACTTCTGCTGAAGTATTACAGTATTGCTCGTGAAGTATTTTGCAGCAGCTCCTTTGTTTGGTCTCCAATGGTCTGACGTGATATCGCAAGGGAGGCCGCCCCTCCTGATTATCAGTGACAGTCAGCTCAACCGGAAGGTCACGGGAACTGTGAACCACATGCCTCCCTTCATTCCGCTTGGGCAGTTCCATTTCGGCATCAGCCTCAGCACACGCAGGGCTTCCTTATCCAGCAGAGGGTCAACGGAGCGGAGAATGGTGAACTGGCTGCATGTTCCATCGGGAGCTATAAAGAATTTTACGACGACGCGTCCCTGTATGCAACACTCTACCGGTGGATATTGGAGGTTGTCGGCAATGAACTTTAGCAGGTCACCTGGAAACTTGGGCATGGGAAGCAGCTCGCCAAAGACATTGGGATTTTTTGTCCCTGTCGTGACCTTCTCGGTCTTTAAACTGTCATGCTGCACGTATGATACGGATGGCTCAGCACAGATCTTAGGCTCATTTTTCAGCGAATCCATCGGGAATCCCATTGCATGGACGTGGATGCAGCTTCCCAATGCGAGGTTGAGGATAGCTGCGGATAATCTTTTCTTTTGCATACCTGTATGTTGTTGAATGGTGGATAGTCTTTTCTGTAAAGAGCCCCTATGCTTTGTCCTGAAGAAAAAACCGTGTCAGAGCTTAAACGCAATCACCCTGGCACGGTTTTATGAAATGCAGATGACAAACATTGGAACTTTTGTCGGTGCAAAGATAAACAGGAAAATCAGCTTTTGCAATAGCCTGCGTGCGCCTGACACATTCCATGATGTTACCTGTCAGTGTATCAGTGGGTTAAGAAAAATGTACTGTCTGTTTTGACACAACTGTGATTTGGCAGTGCCAGGGATAATCATTACCTTTGCATACATGAAGAGAAGAATGTCCACCCTGCTCCTTGTCCTGCCTTTGCTGATGGCCTGCAGCCAGCGTCAGCTGCCTAAATATCCGGCAACCGATGACGGCATCACCCGTATGCGCCTTGACAGTGCTGCCTTTTTTGATGCACGTCATGATACCAGGCATGCCATGATGCAGCTGAAGGCTGCCGAAAAACGCCTTTTCACCGTCAGAACCGACTCACTGAGGTTCCTTACTTACTATCACATAGCCCGGCTCAATGCCCAGGATGGTGCTTACAGGATGGCTTTAGACTATTATGGTCATGCAGCCCGTCATGCCAACGATGCCAAACGGAGCCACCGCATGGCCGACGTGTTTCTTGGGAAGGCATCGGTCTATAATCAGTTGGGTCAGCGTGACTCCGCCTTGTGGCTCATTGGGAAGGCTGAGGCTTTCAGGCCCCGCATCCGGAAAGACCAGGTACAGTTGATTGACGTGTTGCGGAAACGGGTGCGGCAGCATCAGATTCTGACCATTTCACCGGAAAAAGACATTGAGATTGTGCAGATACAGGACCGTTATGAGGTGGCATTGGCACAGCGTGAGGCACTTCGGCAGCAACTTCTCTTCACGTATGCTTTCATAGTCCTCTTGGTGCTTGCGGCTGGGATTGTCGTGTGGCTCCGCTACCGTATGCGCCGGCAGATACGGCTGTATCAGCGGCGGTTGGCGGATACTGAGATGACCATCCAGGCCGCGCTCCGCAAGAAGGATAGCACCATCGAGGAGATGAAGGCTGAGATAGATAGCAGGGTAAGCGAGCTGGAGCGGTTGAGACAGTCTGTGCCGTCACGCTCAGAAGCGTTGAAAAATGCTGATTCCATCGAGCAGACGAAGCTCGGTGTCGACACACTTTATACCATATTGAAGGGCGGAAACCTGTCGCAGATGGGCCGGCGGGAGCAGCTTGCTGTCAATGCCATCATGGCGAGTATTGACTATGACCTCTCTTGTGTCCTCAACAATCCCCGCTATGCGTTCACTCCAAAGGAGACGTTCTATTACATCATGGAGCATGAGGGCCGCAGCGATGAGGAGAAGGCTGCTGCCTTCTGCTGCTCGGCACAGGCACTGAGGTCAATCAAAAGCAGGCTGAACAGGAAAATCTCGTCCCGTTAGGCCCTCTCCCTCTTGGGAAGGGCTGGGGATAGGCTGTTTTCTCTCCTTTGCATCTTTCGTAAGATGTTGTCTCCCGCCTTATCCCGTCAGGCCTTCCCTCCTTTGGAGGGGCTGGGGAGGTATTTCCTCTGACTTTTCTTTGCGTTCTTGTTCTTTTGCACTACCTTTGCAATGTGAACGCAATAATAAAAATATAAAGAAAAGAATTATGGCAAAAAAAGCTCTTTTGATGATCCTCGATGGATGGGGAAACGGAAAGCATGGTAAAGGCGATGTTATCTTCAACACGCCTACTCCATATTTAGATTATCTGAATGCTGTCAGCGCACACTCTGAGCTGCAGGCATCTGGTGAGAATGTAGGTCTGCCTGACGGTCAGATGGGCAACTCTGAGGTAGGTCACCTGAACATTGGTGCCGGACGTGTCGTCTATCAGGATCTTGTGAAGATCAACAAGGCTTGTCAGAGTGGCGACATCCTGAAGAATCCTGGTGTTATGGAGGCTTACAGCTACGCACAGAAGACGGGCAAGAAGCTCCACTTGATGGGGCTGACCTCCACAGGAGGTGTACACTCGTCACTGGATCACCTTTTCAAGTTCATTGAGATTGGCAAGGAGTACAGTCTGAAGGATGTCTACGTACACTGCTTCATGGACGGCCGTGACACTGACCCGAAGAGTGGTGCCGGCTTCATTGCTGACATTCAGAAAGTGTGTGATGCCAATGGCGCGCACATTGCCTCCGTTATAGGCCGCTTCTACGCAATGGATCGTGACAAGCGATGGAACCGTGTGAAAGAGGCTTATGACCTGCTCGTTGAGGGTAAGGGCAATCAAGCCACTGACATGGTGAAGGCAGTTGAGGCAAGCTATGCTGACGGTGTCACCGATGAGTTCATCAAGGCAATCAACAACTCTTCGGTTGATGGAACAATCCAGGAGGGTGATGTTGTCATCTTCATCAATTTCCGCAACGACCGTGCCAAGGAACTCACCCAGGTGCTGACCCAGCAGGACATGCCTGAGGAGGGTATGCACACCATCAAGGGGCTGCAGTACTATTGCATGACTCCGTATGATGCCAACTTCAAGGATGTGCATGTACTCTTCCCGAAGGAGAACGTTATGAACACGCTGGGCGAATATCTCAGCAGCTTGGGCAAGAAGCAGCTCCATACGGCCGAGACGGAGAAGTACGCACATGTAACCTTCTTCTTCAATGGTGGCCGGGAGCAGCCTTACGAGGGTGAGGACCGCATCCTGGTACCGTCGCCGAAGGTTGCCACTTACGACCTGAAGCCGGAGATGAGTGCCTTTGAGGTGAAGGACAAGCTGGTGGGTGCCATCAAGACGCAGGAGTATGACTTCATTGTTGTCAACTTCGCCAATGGTGATATGGTGGGACACACGGGTGTCTACAATGCCATCGCCAAGGCTGTGTGGGCTGTTGATCACTGCGTTGAGGAGGTTATCGAGACCGCTAAGGCCAATGACTATGAGGCCATCATCATTGCCGACCACGGAAATGCTGACAATGCCATCAATGAGGATGGCACGCCTAACACGGCCCACTCACTGAACCCTGTACCGTTCATCTATGTGACTGACAACAATTCGGCAACGGTGAGGAATGGCCGTCTGGCTGACGTTGCTCCTTCCATCCTCCACATCATGGGGCTGGAGCAGCCTGCTGACATGACGGGTGAGAACCTGATTGACGACTGATTTTCCTCTGGCGGGCATTCCATATCCTGCCTCTGACAGAAACGGTGAGCCCCAAAAGCCAACTGGCTTTTGGGGCTTATGCTGTATTGGGCGGTGATAGGCGGTGATAGGCGATGATAGGCGATAATAAGCGATGATAGGCGATAATAAGCGATGACAGGCGATTATAGGCGCATGATCATGGTTGCGGCATATTCGCCCATCTGCTTATAGCCTGCTGGATTGGGGTGAAGCCAGTCGCCTATCTGCCACTCCCTGCGCAGCTGCTCAGGGTTGGCAGGGTCGCGCATGAGGGCATCGAAGTCGATGAAACCATCAATGTCATGGGTGGTCCGGATCCATGAGTTGACCACCTTCCGTGCCTTCTCCCGCTCTTCCGTGAAGTAGCCTTTGCAGCCCCGGAACGGCGTTATGGTGCCCATGAACACTTTTAGTCCACGGGCATGGGCTTTCTTTATCATGACCAGGTACTCAGTCACCAACTGCCGTGCCGTCTCCTCAGGATTGACGGATGTGCCAAGATCGTTGATGGCTTCAAAGATGATGATGGCCCGTAGGCCCCGTTGCTCAAGGATGTCACGGTCGAAGCGCACCTTCCCAGGCTGTCCTAAACCTGTGGAAAGGATGCGGTTATTGCCTATTCCGAGGTTCAGCACCCCTGTTTTGCCCACTTTGAAAAGGTTGAATCCTGTCCCGTTGTTCATTGCAGCCGACATGATGTCGGGCCAGCGGTCCTGTGCGTTGGTAGTGCTGCCCTTGCCGTCAGTGATGCTGTTGCCCAGAATGGCTATGCTGGAGGCATTGGCATCCAGCACATCCAGTCCGGCTATATTAAACCAGTGGTCCTCTTGGAAGGCAGTCTTGAAGTCGGTGTAGGCATTGGTCACGCCTCGTAGTATATAGGAAGTGGTGCGTGAGCCCATGTGTACGGTAGGGCTCTTCGGTGCTTTCAGATAGTTTATGGTGATGGCCACTCGTTCCAGCGGTGCGAGTCTGAAGCGTAAGGCATCAGAGAAGACCGCTTTTCCGGCGGGTATGTTCACATGCCGTTTCTTGCCGAACTGGAGGTATTTGGCCGATGCCCTTCTTATGCTGTGCCCTTCTGTCGCATGAGCTATATAGACGCTGGTTATCTCGACAGGTTCTGCTGACATTTCGTTGCTCAATCGCAGGCGTACGGTGTTTCCGCCGATGCTGACTTTTATCACTTGCCGAACAGAGCGGTCAGTCATCTGGTTATTATAAGGCATGAATGTCTTGTCAACTGTCTGTGGTGCGCATGCCCACGTGCCCACCCACCGTGCCTGTTGGGCATGGGCGGTCAGGGGGATGAGCAGCAAGAGGAGGGGGAGAAGTTTCTTGAGCATTGGGTGATGGGTGTTGGGTGTTGGGTGTTGGGTGATGGGTGTTGGGTGATGGGTGTTGGGTGATGGGTGTTGGGTGTTGGGTGTTGGGTGTTGGGTGATGGGTGTTGGGTGATGATAAGCTGTGATAGGCGTTGCTAAATTATAACGAACTGATAGGGGTATCTCGCTAATTACTCCCCTCCCTATTCGGGGAGGGGTTAGGGGAGAGGCTACTCCCCTCCCTATTCGGGGAGGGGTTGGGGGAGAGGCTATCCCCCTCCCTATTCGGGGAGGGGCTGGGGGAGAGGCTCTTCCTCATTTCCTCAACCTCCTTTCTCATATATTCCTTGAATCCTTCGCCCTCAATGATGTCTATGTCACGGAAGAGACCGAGGACGAATCGGCCTAAGCCACGATAGTCGCATACCTCAATATCCAGCAGCCAGCTGCCGTCTCCATTCTGTGACAGGAGATGGCTGCCCTGAGGATATTCCTCTACGAAGAGGTTGTGTGACAGTTGCCCCAAGCGCAGCTTTACCCGTTGGCGTTCCTCGCCAGTGAACATGAAGATGTCAGTGAAGACCTTGCGGTGTCTGTCCTCGTGCAGCCAAGCGGCATCAACTTCCTCCACACTTGCCATACGTGATATTTTGAAGGTCTTGTTCGTGCCTGACAACAACTCGTAGCAGCGTATGTCCTGACTGTCATTCATGAGGAAGAAAGGCTCCACAATACGGTCCTTCACCGTGTGGCTGTTGGGGCTGGAGTAACCAATCAGGCGTACCATAGTCTTCTGTTCTATAGCTCTCATCAGAACCTTAAGATTGTTTTCCATCTGACGGCGGACGGGGGAGTTGACAGTCACGGAGAAGTTATAGGCATTGTCAATCTTCTGACGGAGCAGGTTGACGGTCTCGCTGCCGTTGCCAGCCATTGTCAGCAGGCTGTGGATGGTCTTCACGTCATTGTCGGTGAACTGGATGGTATGGAGCAGTTGGGCAAAGAACGGTGAGCGACGGTCAATGTGGTAGCAGCCCTCATTCTTGAAGACGATGAATCCTGCGTTTTTGATGAAGTCGAGCAGATAATAGAAGTTGCGACGTGACAGATCCATCCTCTCACACAGCTCCTGGACGGTATAGTTGTGTGCGTCAGAGAGAAGAATCAAAAGCTCTAACTGCTTTTTCAGCTTGTCGAATCTCATATTTAAGTTATTCAGAGGAGATGTATAATATATAACGTAATATGGCTTGTGCTTATTGGTTCAGAAGCTCCGCTTTACATGTCATGGTGCCATGTTATTCTATGATTTCCCAAAAACCGCCATTATCCGGTCCCACACGGCGAAGATATTTGTTGCGCATATATTCTATATTACGCATGATGGATGTGGCACTGATCCCTACAGCTGTAGCGAGTTCCATCTTGGTGATGTAAGGGTTTTCTGCCATAAGTTGTAAGATGGTAATACGATTTGCGGTTAATCGCTCACCATGCCCCAAAGCTTTTGCGATTATTTTTTCTACTATCTCCTTTCGCCTGTCAGTTACCTTTATTTGCTTATCAGTAACTTTATCAGATACCTTTGAGTGCTTGTCAGTCACCTTTTCAGATACCTTTGAGTGGTCATCAGTTACGTTTTCCACATTTTCACCCACTGATTTTTTATATCAATGTCATCTGCTGTAGCACCATACACCGATGTATCTTCATAGTAACGCTCTCCCTTGTCATACATTAACTGTATACGTTCTTCAAAGGACAGTTTCCTGCTTTTGTCTCCAATGCGTATAAAGGCATCATCAGCTTGATTGGCATGTAATTCCGAACTCGCAGGAATGTGCATCAATAAAATATGATTTTCATTTCCATCCTTATCCGTACATGGCAGTAATTCGCTGGTAATGGATATGGTTGGATTACAGAAATCCAAAGGAACGCGCAGCAGTTCATTCAATTTTTCCGTATGTTGGTCAACCCCTTCTATCTTTCTTGTCTTATCAGATACACCCACAGCAATATCGCCGCCGTCAGCATTAGCAAATGCCACAATGGTAATAGCCAATGCTTTAGGGTCAATTTGAATACTTTTGCAGTCAAAAGTCTGATTTTCCTTGTGGGTTGTTATTTCTTCTGTTGTCATCTGTCTCGTCAAAGTATCTGTTGCAATCTAAATAAGTGTACTCTTCATTATCCCCAGCTCCTAAGTAGCGTGAGTCCGATGAATTATAAGCACCAGTAAATTTGGTGATCAGCGAAGTTTGGTAAGTTTTGCAGTATTGAAATACAACGACTTACAAATAAAAATCGCTATGATCGATGAAGACAAAGTTACTGAAATATTTTGTATGGCAGATGACTTCTGCAAGTTTTTTGATACAATGATAGCAAAATATACGCTAAAAAACACCAATAAGAGACAATATCACCGTGATTCTACCATGTCATAGGCAGAAATCATATCAGATGCCGTGCATCCATATAAAGGATTTTTGACACACTGTTTGCTTTATTCTTAATTCAGCAGTCCTACTTTCTATATGGCACAGAAATCTGGGCAGCTGATGTTGCTCTAAAAAATGTGCAACATAGCATGGTACAGCACTAAATGGATAAAACGGAGATTAAAAGAAATGAGCCCGGTATTGTGCCGGGCTCAATGTAGAGATGTATGATTTTAATTTAATATTTAACCTTTTCCTTTTGTGCATGCAGCACCTTTACTCATCCTTCAGTTTAGAGTTATAGTCAATCTCTGCTGATGGGACAACCCACGTCCACTGGTTGAACTCATCAGGATTGATTGTTTTTGCAACGGCAACATGTGCATTTCCACCTTGTGCAAACGAGTGGCGGACAATAGGAATGTTCCAACGTTTGTAGTCACTCCATCCGAATCCCTCACCCCAAAGTTCAACCTCACGATAGTCTTTGATCTCATTAAAGAGATCCTGTCCTGTCTTTGTGCAGGTATAATTGGGATTGCGCCCTGTTGTCGCATTCAGTTTTACCAATGCTGCTTGGGCATCAGCTGTGTTCCCGAGGAAATAGTTGGCCTCAGCCTCAATAAGCACCATTTCACTGGCACGGATGAATGGAACATAGCAGACCCCTGGCTGTGCCGTAGTCCAAAATTTCATCTGTCCGTCAAGATACATATATCCTGCTGCATATGCTGCTGACAGCCCAGGAAGCTGGTGTGCCTTGACAATAGAGTCAGCCTGTTCCCATACATTATCATTTCTCATGCCTAAGATGCCATAAGTCTGATTTACCTGATCATCATTATGGATGTCGATATTGCTGAATTTATCCTCTGTGATAAACAGCTGTTTGCGTGCATCATTATTTGGTATACGGCTTATCAGCTCATGTCCTATTGTGCCTGCTCCTGTATCTTGGTTGGTTGCATAATAGCCATTACAAGCATCTTGCACACCGAAAGCCCAATACCAGTTCTGCTCACTTTCATTGCCATAGCTGCCGAGAATCCACTCATCATTCGGTTTATAGAAGCCTGCCGCATAGGCATCGGCTTTCATCAATGCTCGCTTGTCCTCTGCTAATTTAGCCTGGGTCAAGGCTGTTGCATAGTCCTGGCGTGTCAATGCAGCCCGGGCATATACGGCATGGGCAGTGTTGAGGTCTGGAATCCAGCACTCTGAAATCGAGCGGGTCTTGCCGCTTTCTGTAAAGAGTTTGATGGCATCATCGCAGTCCTTGTAGATCTGCTGGTAAGTCTCGGCAAGCGTAGAAGCTGGCAAGTCGCCATTGGATGTGTCAAGGCGTAAAGGCAGTCCTTTAGCGGCACCATTGTTGCTGTCCTGCCAGCGGAAGCAATAGTAATGAGCCAATTTCTCATAGGCATAGGCGCGGAAAGTCATGGCAGAGGCTTTGATGAACTTCTTGTCAGCATCGGGGCCCTCTGACTTGTCTATACCTTCGATGAGCGCATTCGCATTGACGATGATGGAATAATAATACGCCCAGGCATACGAGTCATATATACGTGTTGAATTGGTGTGGAATGTATGGTTATGAATGGGAGCCCAGCCAGAGGCATAGCGGTTATAGTTGTAGTTCTGGCTTGGCAGGTTCTCATAGAGACGGATAACTGCATTCTCACCTGCAAATCCTTGACCGTAGTAAGCATACTGTGTGGTCATGGTCTTTGCGATACCATTCAGTGTGTTGCGGGCATTTTCCGTAGTGGCGTATGCCGCATTAGGGTTGACTGACTGGGATGGTGCCGTGTCAAGATAGTCGCTTGAGCAAGAGACCGTCAGGGCAGCGACTGCCAATAACGCACCTGCTGTTATTTTATTTATTGAATATTTCATATTTATTTCTTGTCTATATTCTGATTATTTAGAAATCAACGGCCAAGCCAAAGTTGAATACACGTGCGGAAACATAGGTATCATCATTGCCGCCATTGAAACTGTACTGTGGGTTTATACCCTTGCGTGCAGTAAGCGTGAAGAGATTCTCGACACCCGCCTTTACTGATATGCCACCAAGTCCCCATTTTGCAACGAGAGTCTTTGGCAGGCGATAAGTCAGCATGATGCTCTTCATGACGAAGTAGGAGGAGCTTGTCAGCCAACGGTCGCTGATAGCGTTGTTCTCAGAACTTCCATTGAAGTCAAGGATTGGTGTGCCGTCTGGGTCGATACGGTCAGGTGATGTTGCGGTCATTCCTGCTGGGACACCATTCCAAGAGCCTAAGACATCCTCATGCAGTGCCCGTGCGCTTGATGCTGATGATGTTGACATCAGGGTCATGTAAGAGGTATCAAGCATCTTTCCACCAAGGCTGTAAGTCATCAGCATGTTAAGACTCAGGTCTTTCCACCGGAGATTGGTGCCGAATGAACCATACACTGATGGCAGTGCCGTGCCAGCCCACTCGCGGAGGGCCTGGGAAGTACTTGTCGTGTACTTCTTACCATTTATCTCAACAAGTGTCCCGGCTGAATTTGCGGCAGCTTCCAGTTTTGGATCAAGGTCATACAGGGCTGAACCCGTCATCTGGTCAACTCCTGCAAAGTGGTAAGTGAACCACTCGTAGGCGGAATGACCTTCTGAGTACATCTGGTGCCCATGTCGGATATCCTCTCCGCCAGGGAGCTTGATAACCTTGTTCTTCAGTGTTGTTGCATCGAAAGAGAGATTCCATGTCCAGTCCTTTGAGCGGATGACATCGCCGTTAAGCATTATCTCGAAGCCACGGTTGGAGACTGTGCCAATATTCTTCCATTGTGTGAGGTTCTGTACATTCTCCTCCCATGCGAAGGAACCGGCTGAAAGTGGAAGGCGAATCTGGAACAGCAAGTCCTTGGAACGTTTGTCAAAGTAGCCAAGACTGAAGTTCAGACGGCCGAAGAGGGTTCCCTCAATACCGAAGTCAAAAGTCTGTGTGGTCTCCCATTTTAGGTCGTTGGCAGCCAGCTTCTGACGAACCAATGCTGGGTTGCCCCCATTCTTTGTAATGTAATAAAGAGCCTGATAGCCATAGAAGTCAACAGCTGCATCATTACCAACCTCTCCATAAGAAGCGCGGGCACGCAGAGCATCAACCCATTTCACATCCTTCATGAAGTTCTCTTTCTTGATGTTCCAGTTTAATCCGAATGAGTAGAAGTTACCCCAGCGGTGGTCTTTATGGAACTTGGAGGATCCATCACGGCGAAGTGAGAAGTCAGCGAAATATCTTTCGTCATAGTTATAGCGCACACGCCCGAGATAAGACTCTGTCTTGTAATCCTCATTATATCCTTCTACGAAGGAGTTTGTGATGAAATTACTTGGGACAAGCAGACCGTTGACGGCTGCATTGGTATTCATGAAATCAGAATATTTGACTTTCCAGCTATAATTCTCATGACCAAGAAGCACGTCTATATGGTGCATGTCAAAGTCGTGATCCCAATTCAGAAGTTCCTGCCCTGTGTAAGTGTTGTACTGGTAGGCATACTCTATCAGACGACCATTGCTGGACGCACCATCACCGATAATAGGATTGTTATAGTTCTGACGGTTCGTATTGGCACGGTTCAGATTGGTCTTGCCTGTAAATGTGAATCCGTAAGGGAGTGTAATATTCGCATAGAGCAAACCGTCTAATACAGTCCTGCGTCTCTTGTCTCTATCCATTCCCATCTCATAGGGAAGGTTGCGGTTGCTAAGGTAGCTGGATTTGGTGTCGTATTGTCTATTGCCGTCAGCATCTAACAGGTAAGACCCATCAGTATTGTGAAGGTAGACAGGGTAGACCGGTGCCATGTAGCGGGTTACATAGAAAGGGTTGGTGTAATAAGTTTCTTTTGCATTCTCATTGAAGTTGTTACTTGCATACGTGCCAGAAAGATTCAACCCCAATTCCAGCCACTTGTTGGCATTATATTTCGTGTTGATACGTCCCGTGAAGCGCTCGTAACCGGAGTTGCGGGTGTAGCCTTTCTCATTCAGATATCCTGCAGAAGAATAGATATTGAATTTCTCACCTGAGACAGCTGCAGAGATGTTGTACTCCTGACGATGTCCTGTGCGTTCAACAGCTTTCTGCCAGTCAAGGTCATCATAGCCAGGAATCATAGTGGCTGTCAGTTTTCCATTGGCATCAAACAGGGCATCGTCAGCTGCATTATAGATATTGCGCTTTACGAAGTCCGGAATCAGATGCGCACTGGCATAGGCAGCAGCATCAGCCTCTGTCGTAGCTATGCCACCAGAGATTGCAAAGTTCTTCATGGCTATCCATGATGCTTCCATCCATTGATCTGGACCAAGACGCTTGTATTCTGGGATGCCTCTCTTGTAGAAACCCTGATCTATCTTCAATGTTATGTTTGGCTTGGAAGCATACTTAGCCCTCTTGGTTGTAATAAGGATGACACCATTGGCAGCACGGTTACCATAGAGGGCTGCAGAAGATGCGTCTTTCAGCACAGACATTGACTCAATATCGTTAGAGTTCAGCTCTGCGATATTTCCCTCATATGGGGTTCCATCAACAATGTAAAGGGGCTGGTTTGCATCTTTTACAAGTGTTCCGACTCCACGGATGTTAATCTTTGGTGCTTTTCCTGGCTCACCATAAGAGTTGTTTACCTGTACACCAGGTGCAGAACCCTCCAAGGCTCCTGTGACCGAGGTGTTGATGCGCTCAGAGATAGCCTTTGAGTCAACAACGGCAACCGAACCAGTAATTGACTGACGCTTTGCAGTACCATAGGCAACTACGACAACCTCGTCAAGGTTCTTGTTGTCAGGCTCAAGAGTAATCTTCATATTGCGTGCAGCTGTAACCTTCTTGGAAACCATGCCGATGTAAGATACTTCCAGTTTTGAACCAGCAGCTACGGCCAGCCTAAAGTTTCCGTCAATGTCAGTCACTGTACCGGTCTGCGTGCCCACGACAAGGATTGATGCGCCTATGACAGGCTGTCCGTCCTCGGAGGAGATTACAGTTCCGCTAATCTCAGTTTGCGCCAGCGCAGTTCCCAAGCTCAGGAACAGACCGACTAAAAACAGCATTAGTCTTTTTTCCATAAATTCTCTCTTTTTTGTAATTATTTATAATGTAAACTATATGCAAAGACAAGTTTGTCACCTCGTGTGTACATAATGCTCTCTCATCCATGTCGCATGGATATGTAATTAACAATCTGCAAAATTAATATAACTTTATTAACCATGCAAATATAAGTGAATAGATGTTTGCCTTTTTTATGTTTATTAAGAATATCTGTAAAACAAATGACAGTTTTAGGACAGAAAAAGTAATAAACAGGTAAAACTTGATGGGCTGATGGTCGGTTTTTAACACTTTGGGAGGGCCTGTGGTGTTCTTTCCTCTATGTTGGATGATAGGGTGACAGTCTCCCGTAAAGTCTAAATGATGAATAGGGTTGCTATAGTAAAATATCAGTGGTAAGCACGCTGCTCAGCTACTTGTTCGCCAGTTTACTTGTTGTTGTCAGAACTTTGTCGTAAATTTGCATGCAGAGACTTTTTTACTGGTTACAGAAATGAATGTACAAATTGAAAAGACGTGGGAAGCACGGTTGGCTGGGGAATTTGAGAAGCCTTACTTCTATCAGCTGGCGGAGCAGGTCAGGCAGGAATATATGCAGTTCCCCTGTTATCCTCCGGGCAGGCTGATCTTCAATGCCTTCAACCTTTGCCCTTTCGACAAGGTGAAAGTGGTTATCATCGGGCAGGATCCCTATCATGAGCCTGGGCAGGCAATGGGGCTGAGCTTCTCAGTGCCTGATGGTGTTGTGCTTCCGCCATCGCTCCTTAATATATATAAGGAGATAGCTGATGACCTTGGAACACCGGTCAGCCAGTCAGGTAACCTGACGCGGTGGGCTGAACAGGGAGTGCTTCTGCTCAATGCCACGCTTACCGTACGTGCCCACCAGGCTAACAGCCATCAGCGGCTGGGATGGGGGACGTTCACGGATGCAGCTATCAAAGCCCTCAGTGATGGACGCGACCATTTGGTGTTCATGCTGTGGGGAGGGTTTGCAAGGAGTAAGAAATCTCTTATTGACCAGCAGCGGCACTGCGTCCTGGAGAGTGTTCATCCCTCGCCGCTGTCAGCCAATCGGGGTGGTTGGTTCGGTCAGCATCAGTTCTCCCGCTGTAACCGGTATCTGGAGGAACATGGTGAGAAGGCGATAGAATGGTAAGAAAAGTCCACCCCCGGCCTCTCTCAGGGGAGGGGAGAACTCCCAGCTTTATCCTTTGATGTGGCATGGGGGGAATGTTGGCAACATAAGGTTTGGAAACAATAGTCCGTCAGAATCTCCCCTCCCTTGGGAGGCAGTGGGTGGGCTTCCCATACCCCGTTAGGTACACCCCGCTCTTGGGAGGGACGGACTTTTGGCATGGGTCAAAAAAAAATTGCAAATATGAATTATAATCACATTTTCATGGTGGGCAACGTGCTGGTCTCACCTGATATCCTGACAGTGAAGTTCTGCTGTGACCTTGACAAATGCCACGGGCAGTGCTGCATCGAGGGAGACGCGGGTGCGCCGGTGACCCTTGATGAGACAATGGAGATAGAGAACGTACTGGATACGGTCTGGGGCGATCTTGCGGCATCAGCACAGTCAGTCATCGACAGGCAGGGAGTGGCTTATACTGACGAGGAGGGCGACTTGGTTACGAGCATTGTCGGCGGAAAGGACTGTGTGTTCACCTGTTACGAGAAGGGCTGTTGCCTTTGTGCTTTGGAGCGGTCATACCGTAACGGAAAGACAGGCTTTGTTAAGCCCATTTCCTGCTCACTCTATCCAATACGGGTGAAGGATTTTGGAAACGGAACCTGTGGCATCAATTATCATCACTGGCGTATCTGCCAGGATGCGCGGAAGAGGGGGGAGGAGCTGGACCTGCCTCTTTACAAGTTCCTAAAGGATCCACTCATCCGCCGTTTCGGAAAGGAGTGGTATGAAGAGTTGGAGGAGGTGGCTGAACAGCTTCTTCGTACCTGATAGGCTGTCGTCCCTTGCTCCTTGCCTGTCAGCTCTTGCGGAACTGTGAGGGACTCATGCCGACATGCTCCTTGAAGTATTTTCCCATGAAGCTCTGATTGGCGAAGTGGAGTTCCTCGGCAATCTGCTTGATGCTCATGGTGCTGTTCTTCAGCAAGACCCGCAGCTCCCGGGTGACATACGAGTCAATCCATTCGCTTGGGGTGCGCTTGCTGATGCTGCGGACAGTCTCGGATAGGTACTTGGAGGTGATGCAGAGCTTCTTGGCATACCAGCTGACACGTCTTTCCGTGCGGAAGTTTTTCTCCACATCCTGTATGAAGTCTCTGAAGATGACCTCTGCCCGGGTCTGCCCGGCCGTCTCCGTCTGCTGGAAGCGGTAGATGATGTTGCTCATGTCGTAGATAAGTGCCTTGAGCATTGTCATGACCAGCTCACGGCGGAAACGGTGGTCAGTGTCGATAATCTTCTGCTTGATATGTTCGATGTAGTCTTCCAGTTCCTTTGTCTGCTGCTGATTGAGATGGAAGACGGGATGGGTGCGTGTGAAAAGGAAGAGCGCTGACATCTCATGGATTCCGCTTACAGTGTTATGGAAGAATCCGTAAGACATCATGAGGGCTATTCCCTTGCAGTCGGGTGAGAGCATATAGTCGCCTACTACTTGCCCCTCGCTGATGATAATGACGTCACCCTGGCCCACTTGATGCTGTTTGGTGTCAACGGTATATTGCGCCTTGCCGCTGGTGCATAGTGCAAGGAATAGGCATTTCATGCGGGATGAACCTGGCGGAAGGGGCAGCCGGGTGATTTCCTCAAAAAGAATCAGGTCGTTGTCAATGTAGTTTCCATCAGGGCAGATACGTTTGGCGTGGGCTACGTTTACCTCGGTGAGCATGATGTCATTGTTCATTCTTTCCTCTTTTTTCGTGCAAATTTACTCAATTCTTCGTTTATCTCGCCTGATTCAGGGATGAAAAGAACTGAATTGTGGTCTATAACAGCTTTTTTGTTTGTCCTTTTCCCAGTTTGATCATCAGGGTCTTCCCATTGCAGTTGAGCCGTATTAAAACTCTTTCTGTTGCATGGATCACTGCCTGGGTTACTTGTCCGTGCCTCCATTCCATGTCAACGGTCATGCCTCCACGTGTACGCAATCCTGTGACGGTACCGTCCTGCCAGGCATCGGGCAGGGCCGGAAGCAGTGAGAGGGTATAGACAGGCTTTTTTCCTTTGAAGGAGAGTGCGCTCTGTGCAAGCATCTCACAGACACCTGCGGTACCGCCGAAGTTTCCGTCAATCTGGAAAGGAGGATGGGCATCAAAGAGGTTGGGGTAAGTCCCGCCGCGGTGAATGGCATCGGTCCCCTTATAGCCCTCAGGTGATACGTAGCTCAGCAGGTTGCGATAGATGCGGTAGGCATGGTTGCCGTCGCCTAAGCGTGCCCATAGATTGATTCTCCATCCCGTACTCCATCCGGTACTCTCGTCACCTTTCTGCTCCAGCGTCTTACGGGCGGCGGCAAGCAGCTCTGGCTGTCCTTGTGCTGCAAGCTGCTGGAGATGAGTTCCGGGATAAAGCCCGATGAGATGCGACTGGTGCCGGTGGTGTGAGTCAAAGTCCTTCCAGTCATAGTACCACTCGTTGAGGTCGCCTTCGGCTCCGATGGTGTAGGGATGCAGGCGTGAGAGGATGCTGTTGGTGGTCCGGTCAGGCTGCATGCCGAGCAGCTGACGCGCCTGTTGCAGGTTCTCCAGCAGCTCACGGATAATGGCCAGGTCAGCTGTTCCGCCATAGCAGGTGGTGCCATGGTAGCCCTTGTCGGTAATATATTCGTTCTCGGGGCTGGTGCTGGGTGCCGTTACCAGTTCTCCTTTGACTTTTGGATTCTCCGTCAGCCATAGCTGGCAGAAGGTTGCTGCACCTTGCATGAGTGGAAAGACGGTGGATCGGAGCAGAGACATATTCTGTGTATAGAGGCAATGATCCCATAGGGTGTTGACCAGCCAGGCTCCTCCAAGGTTCCAGTTGGCCCATTCCGGACTCTCCTTACCCTCGCCTACAGGTGCGGTCTTGCACCAGATGTCGCTGTTGTGTGCGGCACACCATCCCTCGCTGATACCATAGAAGTTGCGGGCGGTATGTGTCCCGTTGGCTGCGAGTCCTTGTAGGAAGCCAATAAGAGGGCGGACGGTCTCAGTGAGGTTGGCTGCATCGGCTGGCCAGTAGTTCTCCTCGATGTTGATGTTCATGGTGTAGTTGCCTCGCCAGGGCGACCATAGATGTGGAGTCCATAGTCCTTGGAGGTTAGCTGGCACACCGGGAGTCTGTGAGCTGGATAGCAGAAGGTAACGACCGAACTGGAAGTAGAGTGTCTCCAAATGACGTTGGCCGGCTGTAGGCAAGGGACGCTCGTGTGATGCGTAGCGGTGCAGGAGCTGGTTGGTGGGGAGAGAGTCTATATAATTTTCTTTTGAGAGGTGGAGAGTGATGGGTGAGAACAGACGTCGGTAGGCAGTGATATGGCGGGTGCGGAACTCATCATACGACAGGCTCTGCACATGCCAGGCTGCATCAATGGCCTTGTTCAGATAGTCAGCCCCCTCGTTTACAGGGTGTTTGTCGAAGCCGTTGAAGCTGGTTGCATTGACCAGGTAGAGAGTGACCTCATCAGCATGCGTCACAGTGAGTGTGCTGTCGGCATGGGTTGTCTGTCCCCCCTGCTGGAAGAGCCGTAGAATGGTGCAGGCATGTATGCTCTCGGTCTCCTTACCTGTGGCATGGGCTGTCATGGTAATCTGGCGGGCAGTAGCCTTCACGCTGTGTGGAGTCTGTGAAGTCAGTTGGACGGTCATGTTGATCTGTCCTGGCTGACTGGCTCTCATGCGGATAGCTATCAGACTGTCTGCCTGGCTGACAAAATACTCACGTGTGAAGGTCACGCCATTCTGTCGGTAGCTGACGTGGGAAATGGCACTGTCGAGGCTCAATTCCCGATGGTATTCCATAGCGTTCCCCATGTTCAGGTTGATGAGGTTCAGAGTGCCTAAAGGTTGGTATGAGGCCGACTGTTCTCCCTGGAGGTTACGCTGTAAAGAGTCGGCAAGGCGGTAGTCCTCATCGAAGAGAGCCTTGCGGATGCGGGGAATCCATACTGCTTTGTCTTTTCCCTCAGAGGGGTCGACGGGTTTTCCCGTCCAGTAAGTGATGTCATTGAGGTAGATTGTGTCATTCCGCGTTCCTCCGTAAACCAGTGCCCCCAGCTTTCCGTTGCCCAGCGGAAGGCTCTCCTCAAAGTAATGGGCTGGCTGGTCATACCAAAGGCGCATAGCCTGCTGGTGAGGATGAAGGGCCTGTGTGTGTGGCTGTTGTGCCTTGCCGCTGAAGACGATGGCGAGAAAGGCAAGTATAAGGATTGGTCGTCTCATAGTCAGGTTGATTGTGTGATGATGAGGTCTTTGGGAAATATGATGATGTCAGTATGGAAACAAAAACTCCCCTCCTTGTTTCATGAGGAGGGGAGTGCAGTGATATGTTATTGTATAATGGTTATGCGTCAATGTTGGCATAAGTAGCATTCTGTTCAATGAACTCACGGCGCGGCTCAACGTCATCACCCATGAGCATGGAGAATATCTCATCGGCATCGGCCGCATTCTCAATGGTCACCTGTTTCAGCAGACGGGTCTTGGGGTCCATGGTTGTTTCCCAGAGCTGTTCAGGGTTCATCTCGCCAAGACCTTTATAACGCTGGGTGTGGATGGTCTTGCCATCCTCACTGCCATTGCCGTACTTGTCAAGGAAAGCCTGTCGCTGCTGTTCGGTGTAGCAATATTCGCTTACCTTCTTGTAGGTACACTTGTAGAGGGGTGGGGTGGCGATGTACAGGTGTCCTTCCTCAATGACTTTCGGCATGTAGCGATAAAAGAGGGTCATGATGAGGGTGTCAATGTGCGAGCCATCGACATCGGCATCGGTCATGATGATAATCTTGTCATAGCGCAGTTTGTCGGTGTTGGCCTCGAAATCGCTCTCCTCCTCGACACCGAAACGGACACCGATTGACTGGATGATATTCATGACAGACTCTGCCTCGAACACACGGTGACGCTGCACCTTCTCGACATTCAGAATCTTACCACGGAGCGGTAGGATGGCCTGTGTGTAACGGTCACGTCCCTGTTTGGCTGAACCGCCGGCGGAGTCACCCTCGACGAGGAATATCTCACAGTCCTTGGGGTCCTTGTTGGAACAGTCTGCCAGTTTGCCTGGCAGTCCGCCGCCGCTCATGACGTTCTTGCGCTGTACGCTCTCACGTGCCTTGCGGGCAGCGATGCGGGCAGTCGCAGCAAGAATGACCTTGTTGCAAATCATCTTTGCCTCATTCGGATGCTCCTCCAGGTAGTCAGCCAGTGCCTCGCCAACAGCCTGCTGTACGGCACCTGACACCTCGCTGTTGCCCAACTTGGTCTTGGTCTGACCCTCAAACTGGGGTTCTGCCACCTTGATGGAGATGACGGCCGTCAGACCTTCACGGAAGTCCTCACCGGCAATCTCAATTTTCGCTTTCTCAATCTGTTTGGAAATCTGCGGGTCGTTGTCAGCATAGCTCTTCAGTGTACGCGTCAGTGCGGCACGGAAACCCTGCAGGTGGGTTCCACCCTCAATGGTGTTGATGTTGTTGACATAAGAGTGGATGTTCTCCGTGTAGTCGGTATTGTACATCACGGCCACCTCGATGGGAATGTTCTGTTTCTCAGTCTTGAGGTAGACAACGTCATCGAAGAGATGCTGGCGGTGGCGGTCAACATAGCGGACAAACTCCTTCAGTCCGTCCTTTGCATGGAAGACCTCTGTGCGGGTCTTGCCCGTTTCCGGGTCAGGGCGCAGGTCGGTGAGGGTGATGCGGATGCCGGCATTCAGATAAGCCAGCTCTCGCATGCGGCGGGCAACAATGTCCCACTGGAAAGTCGTGGTGGTGAAGATTTCTCCGTCCGGCCAGAATTGTTGGCGTGTTCCGGTCTTCTCGGTCTCGCCGACGACCTTTACGGCATAGAGGGGCTTTCCCTTCGCATATTCCTGCTGGTAGATTTTCCCGTCACGGAAGACCTGAGACTTCATGTGTGTGGAGAGAGCGTTCACACAGCTCACACCGACACCATGCAGACCGCCGCTGACCTTGTACGAACCCTTGTCGAACTTACCACCTGCGTGCAGTACGGTCATGACGACTTCAAGAGCGCTCTTGTGTAGCTTCTTATGCTCATCAACAGGGATACCACGGCCATCATCCTCAACGGTCACAGAGTTGTCCTCGTTGATGGTAACCTCAATGTTCTGACAGTAGCCTGCCATTGCCTCGTCGATAGAGTTGTCAACGGTCTCATTGATCAGGTGGTGGAGTCCCTTCTCGCTAATGTCTCCAATGTACATGGCAGGACGCTTGCGCACTGCCTCCAGGCCCTCCAGGACCTGGATGTTACTGGCGGAGTAGTTATTCTCGTTTTCTTGAATTTCTGCCATTTTCCTTAGATTGTTCTTATCTTATGCAAAGATACGGTTTTTCCTTTACATGTGGAAATAAAATGTTGCAAAAAACACTTAAAAAGAAAGCCGTAATCCTTGTGGATTACGGCCCTTATTATTCGTCTCAGCTATGACTGAAAGTTTGTCTTATGCAAGTGCTGCTACATGCTTGCAGAGGGCAGACTTCAGGTTGGCTGCCTTGTTCTTGTGGATAATATTGGTCTTAGCCAACTTGTCCAGCATCTTCTGCACGGTAGGATAGAGCTTTGCTGCCTCTTCCTTGTCAGTCATGTTGCGCAACTTGCGAACAGCATTACGCATGGTCTTTGCATAATATTTGTTGTGCAACGTCCTAACTTTGTCCTGACGGATTCTCTTCAATGATGATTTGTGATTTGCCATCTTTGTTTTCTTCTTTTATTTTATCTGTAGTCCCTAGCAGAGTCGAACTGCTCTTTAGAGAATGAAAATCTCTCGTCCTAACCGATAGACGAAGGGACCGTAGTCAAATTGCGGGTGCAAAGGTAGCCTATTTATTTCATTTGGCCAAACTTTTGTAGGATAAATTTCTGTAAAACACTGTAATTTTGTACTTTTGCAGTACTTTCAATATGATTCTGAAGTCTAAAGCTATAGTTCTGAGAAGTCTGAAGTTCGGGGAGTCATCGCTCATTGTCGATATGTTCACCGAGGCGGAGGGGCGTGTATCCTTCATGACGCATATCCCTAAGACCTCAAAGGGCAAGATCAAGAAGCAGTACTTCCAGCCGCTTAGCTTGCTTGAGCTTGAGTTTGATTTCCGCCAGCGGGTCAGTCTGCAGCGTATCAGGGAGGTGCGTCTCCTGCATCCCTATGCTTCCATTCCCTTTGATCCTGTGAAGTCGGCCATCCTTCTCTTTCTTTCTGAGTTCCTTTATTATGTGACCCGGGGGGAGCAGCAGAATCCCTACCTTTACAATTATGTGCTGACGAGTATGGAATGGTTGGATGAGGCTGAGCGTGAATATGCCAATTTCCATCTCGTCTTCATGATGCGCCTGAGCCGTTTCGTGGGTTTCTATCCTAACCTGGAAGCCTATCGCCCCGGTGCCTGGTTCGACCTGCGCAATGCCACCTTCTGCGGCCATGCTCCTCTGCATCCTGATTATCTCCTTCCCGCCGAGGCATCCGGTATCAGCCTGCTTATGCGCATGGACTATGAGAATATGCACCTCTTCCGCCTCTCTCGCCATGACCGTAACCGCATTGCCGAGACCGTCCTGCGCTATTACCGTATCCATGTGCCGGATATGCCCGAGCTGAAGAGCTTTCAGGTGATGCGGGAGGTGTTTGGATGAAGGGGATGTTCTTTTAGTCCAAAAGATTTCCAATATCTGTCAACCACTTTTCACACGGTTCATCTATTGGAGCTATGTCTAAACGTTTTAAGGCAAATGTCTCCACAACAGCTTTTAGCCAATCCATTCCCATTTGCTGAACCATTGTGTTTGAGACAGACTTGAGCTTATACTTTGTCCAATCTCTAAAAGTGAACAGCTGGATCTCAGTTCCCGTCATCGCAGAGACATCATCGCTTTTTTCTTTTATTTCATCTTTTAGGTCCAGAAAATCGTTGACAATAAAACCTGCAATCTTTACGCCTGGTTTTTGTAAAAGTTTATCTTGCAGCTCATTCAGTTCGTCATAAAGATAACTCTTGCCATATTTCGCATCCCATGCCTCCATAATGATGGGTCCATCCTTTAGTTCTATATCTCCAATATTTCCATACTTTTTATTGGCACTTCTCATCTGTGACATAGGGGCTAAGCTCAGATCGGTCAGGCCATTCTCCACATAAGCTTGCATAAAGCCGTGTATCACAACTTCAAATGCCCTTGCCGAATATTGGGTGCTTGAGCAAAAACCAATGAGTAGGTTTTCTACTTCCTCATACGAGTAGTCCTTGGAAAGAACATTAAGTTTATTCAGAACACTGTCAGATAACTCTTTAAAATGCGCAGAGCGATTTATCAGAAGCGACATAAGATATGCCAGTAGTGCTTTGAAGTCTAATGACGTGTTTTCTATCAGGTCTATTATTTTAATCCAAGTCCCAAAGGGCCCACGCATCTCTGCTTTGTATAATTGCGAATAGGGATAATTTTCGGCCAATGAACGGGTCATCATAAATCCATATTTGTTCATATTGAGCAGTTTCTTCTCTCGTAAGAATGGTGTGATGAAGGTGCTGTCTATAGTCCGTAAGGATATTCCTTCTTTCCAAGAGAAACTACCACTTCGAGAACTTCCTTTATGCAACCTGACAGATTGTTCTGGTACAATTGACTTTATTGTGATTTGCAGGAAAGTCAGGCCGGCTAACGCTCTTCCTGTTTCACTCGTTATACCATCGACCAAAGTTGTGAGAAGCGATTTTGTGCTTTCATCCAAAGAACTGGTGTCAATTTGTCCGCAGACCTTATACAGGTCTTCCAAATATCCCTTGGTGAGTTCTTCTGTGACTTTTTTATATCGCTTTTGTGCGCCTACGCTTTGTTTGCCTTCTTCAAACACCGTGGCTTTACCATTGTAGTAGAAAATACTGCGGTCAGTATATACATCTAAATGAAGATCTTTTTCGTTCATCCTAATCAAGTTGTTTATATAACTGTACGCTTTCTGGCAGTAAGGTGGGGAATTTATATGGTATCAGCCATACGTTCTCAGGTAGCTGGGGGTTCGTATGGTTATTACGAATCTCATACCCAAGCGTTCTCAACCACTTAGCACAATACATTACATCGCTTTCTTTAATGTCAAATAATTGTGCCAGCTCTGTTGTGGTAAGATTTTTGCTTACTGCCAAACCACTGTATATAGGCTGCATGATGTTTAGCCTGTCTAGAACCTTGGTGTCCAGCTTGCACACTAAATCTGAGCCATATTGATAGTAACCGTTCAATTGTATAAGGTCAGCTTTCAGTTTGTTGTCTATCAGCATCCTGTCTAATACTTTCCAACCAGCGGTCACGTTCTTCCATTCACTTCCAATAATTGTTAATTTGATAATTCGGACAGGAATATTCCATTCGCAATCTGCTGGGGTAATTGTTACTTGGGTGATTCCGTTACTTGGAGTTGTTGGCTGCACGCTTATAGACAGAGCCTCTCTGCTCCACCTTACCGATACCTCGTAATCCCCTTTTTGCTCCGACTCTATATATTTAAACTTATCGTTCAAGCTCAGATAGAACTTTCTGTTATTTAATAAGATTTTCTCCTTTGTAGGATAAAGCTCTTCTATTGCCTTCTTTGCCTTGTTCCTATAATATTGAGTCAGCTCTCTTTTCTTCTTCCGGAACGATAGTTTGGCAGAACTATTCAGTAACTCTAAATGGAATGGGAATTTTGTGTTGAATACTTGTACCCTTATAGCCAAAGCTAACATTCTTGCAAGCTGCGGAGGTACGGAGTTGCCAATCTGATGGATGACAACTTGCCTCACCCCATTTAGCTGATAGTCATCGGGGAATGTCTGTAATCTTTTGAACTCAGAGCATGCGAAATACCTTGAGTCCCAATGTAGTGGCCCGGTATATTGACCTCCTTGTGCCTTGATAGTTCTGACAGGCATGTCAGGATCTGCTTTGTACATGAAATCTGAGAACTTGGACCGCCATGCAAACAAAGGGCTGGGATGTCCTAACTCTTTAGTATAGAAACTATAATTTAAACCTGGTGGTATGTTGAATATGAGTTCTCCAAACCTTCCGTTAATGCCTGTTTTCTTCTCGTCCTCAGTAAGCTGTAAGCCTGATATAGCTGTTCCTGCATTGTAAAAAGGTTCATTGTCCCTTGAGTCACATCCATGTGTTGGACGTGGAAATTTGAATTCTCCCTTTTTCACTCCAACGATGATGAGCCTTTCTCTATGTTGTGGAACACCGTAATCTGCTGCATCCAGTATTCTATAATACAGCTTGTATCCAATAGATGAAAAGCTGTTTTTGATTTCAGTCCAAGGTTCTCCTTTTTGGGCACCAACGATGCCATAGACATTCTCAAATAGAAACCCCTTGGGCTGTAGTTTTTCCAGCAGCCTTACATATTCTCGAAAAAGGACTCCTCGTGCATCTGATGTGCCAAGAACACCTCCTTTACGCCTTCCCGCCGCACTAAAAGTCTGGCAGGGAGGCCCCCCAATGATAAAATCTATGTTCCCTAAATTGTCACCGCTATATTCTCTGATGTCAATACAATTAGGTTTTGAGGATGGAAACTTCTTGCCTGTCCCCGAGTTCTGTATCAAGGTGCTGCAGAATTTCTTCTCAATCTCGACAGACTCAATAATGTCAAATCCTAAATCATGGAAGCCTATGTCCAATCCACCTGCACCGGAGAACAGACTTAGTGTCCTGATTTTAGGAATCTTAGTATCTTTAATATACTTATGTATAGCCTCTCCAAATCTGTCAGGCCACGCTGGGGTACCATATTCGCAATTCAAACTTGCACAAATATCTCTTATGGAAGAATAGTCTACACTTTCCATATCCTCAAAGAATGTAAGTTCTTTTGCGTCACTTGACTTCATATATTTGTTATTTGTTTAGCAAAGGTACAAAAAATATCTTATATCTTTTTGTTTTCAGACTCATTAAATGGAAATAGTATTTAAGTCTGGGCTTGTGTTCTTTAAAATTCATATATTCCTCAGGATTCTGTGGGGTTTGTTTTGATGGCTTATTTCATTTTGCTTGCAAAGAACAGCCTGCCCTTTTTATGGGCAGGCTGAAAGTTAACGTCGTTCTTTTCCTGGGAATGGTTTGTCATTACCTTTCAATTGTTCTGTACATCTGTATATATAACAGCAGAATGATGGCAATGAAGCCAAATGTGAATATATTGTGCAAGGCAATGAATTGGGCTGCACAGGCTGTGATGTATAATATAAGTAGGAGAACTACTATGCTTGTCCTGCGGCGGTAGTGAACGAGTATCTCCTGGTTTTTCTCACTTCTGCGGATTCTTTTGATCTTATTAATCCCGTATGGATTCTTTTCCTGGCTTTTTAGAAGGAGGAAAAGGAGGATTGATATGATAGGCAGAAGGAGGATGATATACCTTGGGCCATAGTCAGTGATGTTGCCCGCAAGATCCCAATGCAATATGATGTCACTGTGACTATAGATAATGCGGGCAACGGCAAGTATGCCCGTTGCTATGATTATAGCTACTTGGATGGTTCTGCTTGTCATCATAGATGTTTTTAGCCAGTATATATTTACTCCTTATTCTTGTGTGCAAATATAAAATGTTTTTTCAGATATGCAAAATCTGACGTGTCTTTTTGTAATTAGTTTTAAACTGTTTTATTAAGTCTTTGGTGTATATGTTTCTTAGTGATGAAATATATCTGTTGTATATTGAGGTCTATAGAGAGTTTTTCAGCTAAGTCAGCTATTCTCTTCTACTTCTGAAAGTTTCACGTTTCTCTTATTTGTATAATTGCATGTATGGCTCAATATCAGTTGATGAGCGGCTTGGCATTATCCCAATTTCGTCTGTTTTTGCCATCTTGATAATGTCTGTCTGCGTGTATAGACGGATTTCCATACACGTAGAGAAATTCTTCCTTACGTGTATGGAAATATTTCTTTACGTGTATGGAAATGTTCAGATGTGCCGCAACAGGGCTTCGGTTGGCATTGCTTTCTGACGGAAAAAGGCTGGAGTCCATAGGAATCCAGCCTTTATATGGTGCGTTGGCAGCATGTGATGCCAGTTGCAGGAAAGGAATCAGACAAAGCTGATGACACCCTCGACAGTGTCCTTCATATCCGGCTCATCGGGCTCCCGCTCAGGAGTACTGATGCGCTTGATGTCCTTGAGCATCTGCTTGGTACGCTTGTAGGTAGGGGTGTTCTCGACGGCGAGGATGACATCCTCGTTGTCAAGTTCGTCAGCCGTGAAGCGATAGATGTGGGGACGATGCTTGTACTGTGAGTTGTTGTTGTCCTTGTAGAAACGCTCACGGCGGTCACGGCGCTCGGCAGCCTTCTCCTCTTCCTCGGCGAGGCGGGCTGCATCCTCCTGCGTGTGCTTCTTTAGGTGGCTGCCCATGCCGTCGACATCCTCGATGCCAAATCCTGTGGCGAGGATAGTCACCTTGACCTTCTTGTCAAGCTCGGGATCGATGGCAAGACCCCATTTCAGCTCGAAGTCGGCACTGAAGTGGTTCATGAACTCGGTGACATCGCCCATCTCCTCCATCGTGAGACCAGGGTTCTCCTTGTTGTCGCTGTTGAAGTTGATGGAGAGCAGAATCTTCTTTGACTTGTAGACATCGTTGTCGTTGAGCAGCGGTGAGTTGAGTGCGTCCTCGATGGCCTGCTTGACACGCCCCTCGCCCTCACCGTAACCGGTTGACATGATGGCGACACCACCATCCTTGAGGACGGTCTTGACATCATTGAAGTCGAGGTTCATGATACCGTGGACGGTGATAATCTCGGCAATGCTCTTGGCAGCCACGCTCAGTGTGTCGTCAGCCTTGCGGAAGCCATCGAGCAGGCTCAGCTCAGGATAGATCTCACGGAGACGTTCGTTGTTGATGACCAAGAGGGCATCGACGTGCTTTGCCATCTCCTCAACACCATCGAGTGCCTGGTCAATCTTCTTGGCACCCTCAAAACGGAAGGGGATGGTGACGATGCCTACGGTGAGGATACCCAGCTCCTTGCTGACACGTGCGATGACAGGGGCGGCACCAGTACCGGTCCCACCACCCATGCCTGCGGTGATGAAGGCCATCTTGGTCCCATCATCCAGCATGCTCTTGATGTCGTCAATGGTCTCCTCGGCTGCCTGACGGGCACGCTCCGGTCGGTTGCCGGCTCCCAGCCCTTCCTTTCCCAGCTGCAGATGCACGGGGACAGGTGAGTCATTGAGAGCCTGGGCATCGGTGTTGCAGAGTACGAACGTCACATCGTGTATGCCCTCACGGTACATGTGGTTGACGGCATTGCCCCCGCCACCACCTACACCGATGACTTTGATGATGCTGTCAGCTACGTCTCCGTCACCGAAGTCTAATATGTCTATCTTATGATTGTTGTCTGCCATAACAGTATATGTCTATAAAAAGTGATTGCTATATTGTTTTTTGTGGTCATGATGAGGGACTATTCGTCTTCCTCCAGCATTTTTCCACCGAATTCCTTGACCTTTCTGCCTAACCTGTGCCAGAAGTTGTTTCGTCGTTTCTCCTCTTCTATCTGGCGCTGCTTCTCCTCCTCTGCCTCACGCTGCTTGCGCTCCTCTTCCTCGCGCTTGCGGCGTTCCTCCTCGGCTTTCTTCTTCTCCTCGGGTGTGGGGACGATGCCTTGTCCCTGGCGGGATGCCCCAGAGGGTGTGTGTGTGCCTGATGTTGGTGACATGGTGAGGTCGCTGTTGTTGAAGAGCGAGTTCTGTGCGGGATTGTATTCAGCTCCGGCGCAGTTCATGTCGCCCTTGGCGAGCAGGCCGAGTACGGTGTTCATGTCTCCGTGATGGGCCGTGATGTCAGCATTACTTGAGGTGATGGTGTGCGTGACGAAGTTGGCCTTGCGTACCTTGTCAATGTGGGTGATATTGCGGAAGGCACGGTCAATGTTCTTGAGGTTCATGCCGCCGCCGGTAAGGATGATACCGCCGAGGAGCTTGTCAGTGTACTCAGAAGGCACCTGATACCATACGTTCTCAATGATTTCCTCAGCACGTGCCTCAACAATCTCGATGAACTTGCGGCACTCAACGGTGCGCTCAGGATCGATGGAGTATTTGAGCGTATTGTCGATCTCGTTGTTCTCCGTATAGGCTGAGCCATATTTCAGCTTCATGGCCTCGGCATCCTTTTCCTCCATCTGGAGGCTGGCAATGTCCTTGGTGATATTGCTGCTGCCCAATGGGATGACGGCGAGATGACGGAGGATGTTCTTGTAATAGACGGAGACGGTAGTGGTGTCGGCACCCAGGTCGACCAGCACACAGCCGCCACGCTTCTCAGCCTCGCTCAGCACGCCATCGGCCAGGGCGAGCGGTGCGAGATACATCTCGGCGATAGCGATGCCTGCCTTCTCGAAGCAGCTGTTGAGGTTGTTGTAGAATGACTTCCGCCAGAGGATGTTAAGGAAGTTTCCCTCCAGGCGACTCGCCTTGATGCCTACAGGGTCAAGGGAATACTGGTTGTCGACCTTGTATTCCTGTGTGGCGGCATCGAGAATCTCCTGTTCCGGATAAGTCATGTTGCGGTTGGCATCCATCAGCTCGTTGATCATGTCGCTGGTGATGATGGTGTCAGTGGGCAGGTCCTTGACAATGACGTTGCGTACACTGCGGATGGACTGGCCTCCCACGCCCACATAGACATGGGAAATCTCGTACTTCAGCTGCTTCTTGAGCTTGTTGATGATGCTGGTGAGGCACTGCCCGGTCTTGTCAATGTTGTAGACTACACCCTTTCGGATGCACTGTGAGGCATCTTCCTTCACAACGGCAAGGACGGAGATGCTGCCGTCAAGGTTCTTCTTTCCGGCAATTCCCGTAATCTTTGATGAGCCTAATTCAATGGCTACTATGAATTCTGCCATATATGCTAAGTATTGTTTTCTTGTTTTATATACTGGAATAACTAAGTGGACTGCTACTCTGTAGGCCCTTCCTCGACCGAGGTGTGCTCCTGCCGCTCTACTTCCTTGCGGGCTTTCTCACGTTCTTCTTCCTCTGTCCGCACTCTCTGTTCCTGTTGGCTGAGACTTGCTTCCTTCTTCAGTTTCTTTGCCTCAGCGCGTTCAGCCTCAGCGTTTCGTTTCTTGCAGATAATCTGGTTGTCGAACTGCACGTCAATATAGGAGTACTTGTTCCATCCCGCCTGTGACAGGCCGTAGCGATAGAACTTCTCAAGTCGGGAGAGTTTCCTCGTGGCAAAGGCATATATCTCACGGTCACGGACGGACTTGTATCTGTTTGCTGGCAGATAGCCGATGAAGATGATGTGGTCTCCCACACGGGGTACGAGCTCAATGCCGTGGTCGGGAAGGACATTTATCTGCTCAATCTGGTTCAGCCAGAAGTGTGATGTGCTGATGGTCTTGGCGAGTGGGGCGATATAGAACTTGGCAAAGTGGCGGCTGATATTGCCAGAGGCGATAATCAGGTCGCTGGTGTACTTGGAGTTGGGAAGGATGCCTCCATTGTCGTCCAGATAATAATCATCGCCATGCTGGCTCTTGATGCGTATGATGGGCATACGCTGGGTGATGCTGATGTTGACATGCCCATTCTTGGTCTTGAAGCATTGGGCGGTCTTGACGAAAGGTCCCACGTTCAAAGCCTCCTCTATGCTGCGTGGGTTGATGTTCTGCATCTTCTTGTTGAGGGGGTAGAGGTGGTCTTTCTCCAGGATATGCTTTATTTCTTCAGCGGTGAGGAATCCTGCGTTGTTGGCATCAGAGATGTTGATGTTCACCTTGGTACATAGCTGATTGCTCCCGTCAGGGTTGTTCCATGAGGTGACAGCCATGACGAGATAGCCAGCCAGCACGATGTCAAGTGCGGTGATGATGATTCTCTTCCACTGAATGTACATGATTCCTATTCCTTGCCTTTGATGATTTCAGCAATCTGTGGTACGTAGTTGTCGAGATTCCCGGCACCCAATACGACCAGGACATCGAAGTCGCGGTTCTGCACGAAGTCGAGTACGGAATCTTTCTCTATCATCAGCTTCTCAACTCCAGGGCGGAGATTGTCGTAGATGAGGCTGGATGTCACTCCGGGAATGGGCTCCTCACGGGCTGGATAAATCTCGGTGAGGATGACCTCGTCGAAGTGGCTGAGAGCCTCGGCAAAGTCCTGGTAGAAGTCACGGGTACGGGTATAGAGGTGGGGCTGGAAGATGACTGTGATCTTCCTGTCGGCATAAAGTTCCTTGAGGCTTTTGGCACTCTGGAGTATCTCCTTGGGATGGTGTCCGTAGTCAGAGAGGAAAACGTGCCGGTCATTCTTGATCTTGAAGTCGAAACGTCGGTCGACACCTCCATAGGTACGCATGCCCTCACGCAGTTCCTCTGCCGTGCAGCCGTTGAGCTGTGCCATAGCCATAGCGGCGATGCCGTTCTCAATGTTGATGGGGATGGGCTGTCCGAGTTCCACATCTTTGACGGTCTCAAGGGGTGAGATGAAGTCGAAGGTGATAGTTCCCTGGTCAATACGTATGTTCTCAGCATGGAAGTCGCCCTCGTTCCGGCTGTAGTCGTAAATCCTCACACCGTCCTGCACGTGCTGTCTCATCTCCAGGTTTTTGTGGATGATGAGGGCTCCTCCTTGCTGAATCAGCTCGGTATAGTGACGGAAGCTCTCAAGATAGGCCTCCTTGGTGCCATAGATGTCAAGATGGTCAGGGTCGGTTGATGTGATGACGGTCATCCAGGGGCGCAGCCAGTGGAAAGAACGGTCGAACTCGTCAGCCTCGATCACTACGTAGTCACTATGGTCAGAGAGAATGTAATTGGTGCCATAGTTCTTGGAGATGCCGCCTAAGAAGGCATTGCAGTCCACGTGGCTCTGGTGCATGATGTGGGCGCACATGGTTGATGTGGTGGTCTTGCCGTGTGTGCCGGCAAAACATAGCCCCTTGTGCGTTCGAGTAAGCGAGCCAAGAACCTGCGCACGCTTCTCTATCTCAAATCCGTTTTCATGGAAGTAAGCCAGCTCTGCGTGGGTAGTGGGGATGGCTGGGGTGTAGATGACCAGCGTTGTCTCTGGTTTGCGGCATGCCTGTGGGATGAACTGCACGTCCTCCTCGTAGTGGATGGACATGCCTTCTTCTTCCAGCTGCCGGGTAAGGTCGGATGGTGTCTTGTCATATCCGGCAACTGTCAGCCCCTTATGGAGGAAATACCGTGCTATGGCGCTCATGCCAATGCCGCCTGCGCCCACGAAATAAACTGCTTGTATATCTTTGAGTTCCATGTAATTTGTTTTCTGTTCTTTTGTTTTGTTTGCCGAGGGGATGCCCCCTGCTGTCGTGTCGCGGAGAGTTGGTCCAGTTCAGGGGAGGGGGATCCGTCAGCCGTTCTGCCCAGCAAGGGTGAGGACTTCGGCGGCAATGACATCGGCGGAGTCCTTGAGTCCCATCTTCCTCACGTTGGCACTGAGGGCTGCCAGCTTGGTGTCATCAGCTATCGTGTTGAGGGCAAGCTGCAGCAAGGTGGCAGGAGCCTCAGCGTCTTTGACACAGAGTGCCGCCTGCTTGTTGACAAGTGCCATGGCATTCTTGGTCTGGTGATCCTCGGCGACATTCGGGCTGGGAACAAGGATGACTGGCTTGCCGATGAGCTGGAACTCACTGATGGAGCTGGCTCCGGCACGGCTGATGACAAGGTCGGCAGCCTTATAGGCGGCTCCCATGTCGCTGATGAAGTCCGTTATCTTGAGGTTCGGTAATTCCTTCCCTTTCATAAAGTCCATAATCTGTTGATTATAGTATTTGCCTGTCTGCCATATAAACTGCACGTCAGTGCCTGCCACGAGGTCAAGATGCTCCATGACAGACCGGTTGACGGTGCGTGCGCCGAGACTTCCTCCTACGAGGAGGATCGTCTTCCTTTCTGGATGCAGGCCAAAGCTCATGCGTGCTTCCTCAATGGATAGTGGGGTGTCAAGCACATTCTGACGGACGGGATTGCCTGTCATGATGATTTTCTCGGCAGGGAAGAAACGCTCCATACCTTCATAGGCAACGCAAATCTTCTCCACGCGCTTGGCCAGCAGTTTGTTGGTGACACCTGCGTATGAATTCTGTTCCTGGATGAGGCAGGGAATTCCCATCTTGGCGCACTCGTAAAGGGTGGCACCGCTGGCATAACCTCCAACACCGACAGCTGCCTGGGGCTTGAAATCCTTGATTATCTGACGTGCCATGCGGAGGCTTTTCCAAAGCTTGTACAGCACCTCAAAGTTCTTCAGCTTATGCGTGCGGTCAAACCCTTTGATGGGCAGCCCCTTGATCTTATAGCCGGCTGCGGGCACGCGTTGCATTTCCATACGTCCCTCTGCGCCCACAAAGAGAATCTTTGCCTCGGGGTGTCTTGCCTTGATGGCATTGGCGATTGACACAGCCGGGAAGATATGTCCTCCCGTTCCGCCTCCGCTGATGATGATTCTTAAATCCTCGTCCATTTATATCTTGTTTACTGACTTACAAAGGTAATCAAATTTTTCGTCTTCCTGCCACTTTCATCTTATTTTTAGACTTCTCAACATTTCACGCTGTCATGGCAACAGGATTTGTTGTGGTGTCCTTGTCATCTTTTTTCTTCTTTGCTGACCGACTGATACTGAGGATGACTCCGATGTAGATACAGTTGATGATAGTGGAGGTCCCACCCTTGCTGATGAGAGGTAATGGCTGACCTGTGACGGGGGCAAGTCCTACGGCTACGAGCATGTTGAACAATGCCTGTGTGACGAGCAGGAAGGCAATGCCCATAGCCAGGAATGCCGGGAAGGAATTCTCACATCGGTTGGCGATGATGCCTGTCCGGAAAAGGAGGATGATGTAGAGGAAAGCCACGATGGCTGCCCCCTCGATACCCATTTCCTCGATGATGATGGCATAAATGAAGTCGGAGAAGGCCTGTGAGAGGAAATCTCGCTCATTGGAGTTTCCTGGGCCTTTGCCGATGACATTGGATGAGGCTATGGCTATGTTGGCATGCCCCACTTGGGCATCCTTGTCGAGGTCATAATCCTTTGGGGCTACATACTCGTTGTCAAGAAACTTCTTGATGCGGGCTTTCCAGGTGTCGGCACGATGGAATATCTTGGAGAAAAATCCCTGAGACTCCTGTTGCTGCGGCTCGGCCATTGTCTGCTCGGTCAGGTTCTGTTTGACATTCGCATCCTGATCCAGCTTCTTGTCATCACCGACAAGCATCACCATGGAGATGAGCAGGATAGCTGCCAAGGCGGTTATTCCCAGCAGTCTGCCTATCTGGTTGAGCGGCACCCGTCCCACGAACATCATCAAGACGACGGTCAGCGAGATGAGCATGGCTGTGGATAGATTCTCAAAGATGATGGGGACAATCAGTACAGCCGATACTCCCAGGATATACTTGAAGGCTTTTCGGTCTGCTCCACGGTCGGTCTGCATGGCACTGAGTATCTGTGCCACAGCAAGCACCAGTGCGCCTTTGGCTATCTCTGACGGCTGGAACTGTATGCCTGCGAAGCTGATCCAACGGTTGGCGCCATTAGTGGTCTGCCCAGCGACCAGCACCCACAGCAGCATGATAAAAGCCACGGCAAGCAAGATGGGGGTGATAAGCTTGAAGTACCGGCATTTGATATTCAGAACCACCACCATCATTGCCGTCCCGACAGCAAGGATGGAGCAGTGGTAGATGATAGGGCTCCAGTAGTTTCCACCCTTGTATGACAGCGAGCTGGAGGCTGAGTAAACCTCGGTGATGCTGATCATGCAGAGGAAGAAGAAGACCATCCAGATGACCTTATCGCCTTTGAAGATATTGCTTAGAGATTTGTTGTTCATTGCTTGTAAGCCTTAGAGCGCACGGACGAGGGCCTTGAACTGCTCGCCACGGTCCTCCATGTTCTTGAATAAGTCGAAGCTGGCACAGCACGGACTCAGCAGGACGGTGTCGCCCGGCTTGGCCATATCGGCACATGCTTTCACGCAATCCTGCATGGAATGAGTGTCACGGACGGGAATGCCAAGACTGTCGAAGTTGTCGTGCAGTTTCTTGTTGTCAGCACCAAGATAGACGATACCTGTACATTTCTTCTTGACCAGGTCCTTTATTGCATCATAGTCATTCCCCTTGTCTTTACCGCCAATGATGAGTATGGTCGGGGTGCGCATGCTCTCCAGCGCATACCAGCAAGCGTCAACATTGGTTGCCTTGGAGTCGTTGATGTACTGCACGCCAGCCACCTTGCACACTTTCTCCAGACGATGCTCAACGCCAGGGAAGTCGCCCAGGCTCTTGCGGATATTCTCTTTCTTGATCCCGCTGATGTTTGAGGCGATGCCTGCCGCCAACGAATTGTAGATATTATGCCGCCCGGTCAGTGAGAGGTCTTCCTGCTCCATATTGAATGGAGTGGGCTGCTCTATCTTGTACTGTCCTTCTTCTATATAGCCAATGCTTCCGTTTTCCTTGAGTTCGGAGAAAGGATAGCAGACTGCGTGTACGTCAAACTTCTCCAATTCCTTTTTGATGACAGGGTCGTCATTCCAGTAGATGAAACTGTCCTCCTTGGTCTGGTTTTGGATGATACGCATCTTGGCATCTGCATAATTCTCAAACTTGAAGTCATAGCGATCCAGGTGGTCGGGGGTTATATTGAGAAGAATGGCGATGTTGGCACGGAAGTCATACATGTTGTCGAGCTGGAAGCTGCTCAGCTCAATGATGTAATACTCGTGTGGATCTTCGGCAACCTGCAGGGCTAGGCTGTTTCCGATGTTGCCAGCCAGTCCGGCATCATAGCCTGCATTCTTGAAAATGTGATAGATGAGGCTGGTAGTTGTCGTCTTGCCGTTGCTTCCAGTGATACATATCATCTTGGAGTCGGTATATCGGCCTGCGAACTCAATCTCACTGATGATATGAGTTCCTTGTGCGATGAGCTTCTGAATCATCGGGGCTTCCTTCGGTATGCCCGGACTCTTGATAACCTCATCGGCATTAAGAATCTTCTCTTCCGTATGCTTGCCCTCTTCCCACTCAATGCCATGACGGTCGAGCAGTTGCTTGTACTTGTCCTTGATGGCTGACATGTCGGATACGAATACGTCAAAACCCTCTTTCTTTGCCAGTACGGCTGCTCCGGCTCCGCTCTCACCAGCTCCGAGTATTACAATTCTTTTCATATATCTTTCCTTTCTATACCCTTTTTCTTACCCTTTCGGACGTGTTATCTTATCTTCAGCGTGATGATGGTCAGCGCGGCGAGAATGATGGTTACGATGATGAAGCGGATCGTGATCTTACTCTCATGCACCGCGCCATGGGGAACCTTCACCAGGTACTTGCACTCGGGGTCAAGCTGACTGTCCTGTGTGCGGAAGTTGTCGTGTATGGGTGTTCGCTTGAAAATGCGCTGTTTGATTCCTTTGCGCTTGCCGGTCTTGTAGTACCAGACCTGAACGATGACACTCAGGCTCTCAACGAAGAAGATTCCACACAGTATTGGCAGCAGAAGCTCCTTATGAATGATGATGGCTCCTACGGCAATGATGCCACCAATGGTAAGGCTGCCTGTGTCACCCATGAACACCTGGGCTGGGTAGGCATTGTACCATAGGAATCCTATCAGTGCGCCTATGAAGGCCATGAAGAAGACCACCAACTCCTCCGAACCGGGAATGTACATGATGTTCAGGTATGCGGCAAACTGTATGTGGCTGCTCACATAGGCCAATATGCCTAACACAACGCCTATTACGGCGGAGTTCCCGGCACACATGCCGTCCATGCCATCGTTGAGATTGGCACCATTGGAGACGGCCGTGACCACAAATATGGTCATGATGACAAATAGAATCCATCCACCGGCAGTCTTGTACTTGCCCAAGAATCCCACAACCTTTGAGTAGTCGAGATTGTGTGATTTGACAAATGGGATGGTTGTCTTCAACGTTTTCTCTGCCTTAGCCTCATGTTTTATTACGATTTCCTTGCCATTCTGATTGGCGACTTCAAGATTCATATTGGCTTTTACGTCAGGTGAGGCCCAAAGCACCAGGCCGACGATGAGACCGATGGTTACCTGTCCGATAATCTTGTACTTGCCTTTCAGGCCTTCCTTATCGTGCTTGAAAATCTTGATGAAGTCATCCATGCCACCGAGGAATCCCAGCCATACGGTTGTGATAATCATCAGGATTAGATAGATATTGCGCAGTCGTCCCAACAGCAGGACTGGGACCAGCAGGGCAACGATGATGATGATGCCGCCCATTGATGGTACGCCGATTTTCTTCACTCCGAAGGGGTCGATGGTCGCGTCACGCTGCGTCTCAGTGATCTGCTTGCTTTTCAGATATTTGATGAAGCGTTCACCAAACCATGCTGATATGACCAGTGCCAGGATCATTGCCAGGATGGCACGGAAACTGATGTAGCCCCACAGGTGGGATCCACTGATACCGAACTGGTCAAGCCAGCGGAAGATGTAATATAGCATTTTTCTTGTTTGTTTCGATTGTTTTGACTGAATCAGATGCCGAATATCTCACGGATGACCTCATGGTCATCAAAGTGATGTTTCACGCCGTTTATCTCCTGATAGTCCTCATGCCCCTTTCCGGCAACGAGGATGACATCACCCTTCTTTGCCATCATGGTGGCTGTGCGGATGGCTTCCTTGCGGTCAACGATGCTCAGCACTTTCTTCCGCTGTTCGGTCTCCAGTCCTGCGAGCATATCATCAATGATGGCCTGTGGATCCTCATCACGTGGATTGTCGCTGGTGAGGATGACAGTATCGCTCTGTCTCACGGCTTCCTGTGCCATCAGGGGACGTTTCCCCTTGTCACGATGGCCGCCGGCACCGCAGACGGTGATGACGTGTCCGCCCTTGTTGTCAAGAACGTCATGGATGGCTGCCAGCACGTTCTCAAGTGCATCAGGAGTATGTGCATAGTCGACGACAGCTGTGAAGCCTTCTGGCGAATGGATAGGCTCCAACCGCCCGTTGACGCTTTTCAGTGTGCTGAGGGCAACGAGTATGTCCTCGGGAGTCTTGCCTAACATGACGGCTGTGCCATAGACAGCTAAAAGGTTGCTGACATTGAACTTGCCAATGAACTGTACACCTACTTCCTTACCGTCAATTTCCAGGTACATGCCCTCAAAGTGACATTCGAGGATCTTGGCATGGAAATCGGCCATGCGTTTGGTAGAATAGGTCTTCACGGTAGCCTTGGTGTTCTGTACCATGACCATGCCGTTCTTGTCATCAATATTTGTGATGGCAAAGGCATTCTTCGACAGTCCGTCAAAGAACATCTTTTTAGCATTGCGGTAGTTCTCGAACGTCTTATGATAGTCAAGATGGTCACGGGTGAGATTGGTGAAGATGCCTCCGGCGAAGACCAGTCCACTGATACGGTGCTGCTGGATAGCATGGCTGGAACATTCCATGAAGGCATATTCGCATCCTTCTGCCACCATTTCGCCCAAGAGACGGTTCAGCTCTATGGGGTCAGGTGTGGTGTGGTCTGCTGGGACAGCCTTGTCGTCAATGTAGTTGCAGACGGTGGAGAGCAATCCAACCTTGTGCCCGAACTTGCGGAACATATTATATAATAATGTGGCGATGGTCGTCTTTCCATTGGTGCCGGTCACCCCCACCAGTCTCAGCTTGCGGGAAGGGTCACCGTAGAAAAGGGTTGCCACCTTGCCTGCAGCTATTTCCGTGGAGGTCACCTGGACGTAAGTCACTTTCTCGTCCAGCGTCTCTGGCATGTCCTCCAGCAAGACAGCCACCGCACCAAGCTCAACGGCCTTGTTGATGAAGCGGTGTCCGTCTACCTGTGTGCCTTTCATGGCAACGAACAGGTGTCCGTTTCCAATCTTGCGGCTGTCGATGTTCACACCTGTGATCTCAATGTCAGCGTTTCCTTTGATGGCAACTGGCTTGACGTTTTTGAGTAATTCGCTTAATCTCATATCTTAGTTCTTTTCTTGTTTCTTGTTGGGATGGGCTGGCATCCTCAGCCCAAGTGGAGGGTGCATTTCATTCCGCTCTTTATTCTGTCACCCGGTGCAAGGCTCTGTTGCAGCACTCTGCCCCGTCCCCTGAGGCTCACCTTGATGCCTCTTTTCTCCATCAGGTAGACGGCGTCACGGGCTCCCATGCCATGGACGTCGGGTATAATGTTGGCTGGACTTGTACTTCCTTTTTGCAAGCTCAGCATGTTGCCCTTTCCGTTGATGGTTCCCCAAATAGGATTTCCGAAAGGATAGGCACCGCCCCAGCCGTTGGCAATGCGGAAACCGAGTGCGTTCAGTACATAGTCGGATGCCAACAGGTTGCCTGTCTTGGCTGATGGGATGAGGACTGATGATGAGTCACGGGCATCTGTTACGCTCAGTTTCAGGTTTTGCGCCATTATACCCTCAGCAATATGGTGGAAGACGACACCGCTCATACCGCCGCCTGATGCTGGCAGTCCTGTTTTCTGAATGCAGACGATGCAGCTGTAGCGTGGGTTGTCGGCTGGAAAGAAGCCTGCGAAGCTCAGAAGATAGCTTGTGCCGCCAGCCTTGTAGCCCAGGGCACCCTTTGACATCTGTGCCGTACCGGTCTTCCCCGCAACGAGGAATTTGTCAGACCCAGCCTTCTTGCCGAGTCCTTCTGACACCACCTCGGTCAGAATACGCTTTATGTCCTTGATGGTACTCTCTTTGGCTATTCGCTCCTTGATTACCTGTGGCTGATTATCGTAGATGACCTCGCCGTCCTTTACTATCTGCTTGACGAATCGCGGGCGCATCATCTTCCCATTGTTGGCTATGGCATTGTAGAAAGTGAGTGTCGAGATGGGGGGAACCTGTGTCTCGTAGCCAATACTCATCCAGGGCAGGGCTGTGGCACTCCAGTTGTCATACTGACCGTGGCTGTTTCGGTGCGGCATACGTATCTTTGCGGGGGAATAGCCTACGATGGGTATATGGAGGTCGCTTGCGAGTCCGAGGTCATAGATTCCCTGTACGAACTTCTCTGGATTCTTGTGGTAATGTAGGTCGATGATACGGCTTACACCAACGTTGGAGCTGTACTTCAGTGTCCACGGCAGTGTCAGGGTGCCATATCCGCCACGCCGCCAGTTGTGGTCTTTCATGTCGCGTCCGTACATGTTCCATACGCCTCCACCTGTCTCGATAGTGTAGGTGGTGTCAACCAGGCCGTCATCCAAAATGGTCATGATGGAGGCGGTCTTGAATACTGATCCTGGCTCCAGCAAGTCGCTGACCGCATGGTTCTTAATCTCACGGTATTCTCCGTCCTCGCACTTGTCCATGTTGACGATAGCCTTCACGTCACCAGTGGCAACCTCCATGACAATGGCAACTCCTACGTTGCCGTTGATTTCTTTCAGCTCGTCAATGAGGGCACGTTCTGCCAGATCCTGCATGCTGACATCGATTGTTGTGACGATATCAGCACCGTCAATAGGTGGCGTGTCGGTTATGTTGAGGAACTTATTGCGTACCTTGCGTCGATGGATGATGCCGTCCGTACCGCGGAGAATAGAGTCATATGACAGTTCCAGTCCGCAGCGGGCAGTATCCTTAGCACCGAACATGTCGCCTACCGTGCGTTGGGCAAGTGAGCCGAAAGGTCTTCGGCGGGCATTGAACTCGTCCCAGTGGAATCCGCTCTTGTATTTGGAGAGGTGCAGGATGGGCAGGCTCTGTATCTCCTTGAAGGTGTTGTAGTCTATACGTTCGTCCCAGATAGGCCAGTGCTTGCTCATCTTGTGGAAGCCTTCTAAGAGATGTTTCTTGAAGTCGGCTGCCGTCTTCTCAGGGAATATGTTGTTCAGCCCCTTGCTGATATAGTTGATGCTGTCGATGAACGCTGTGTCGTTGCCTGCTGTTTTCAGGGTATTGAAGTCCATATAGACCTTGAACTCGGGCAGGGAACTTGCCATAAGCTGTCCGTCACAGCTGAGAATGTTGCCACGGATAGGCTTGACTTTTACGCTGTCCTTCTTCTGCAAGGATGCCACTTCCAGCCAGTAGTTTCTGCCAACAGTCATCGTGTAGACCGTCTTGCCCAGTACGGCTATGGCTATGAGCGACATGACAATGGCGATGACGCTGTAGCGGGGGATGATTTTATTGTTGTTGAACTTACTCATAATCTCTTACTTCTCGGGTACGTTTATAATATAAGGTGGTCGGTCTGACATTTTCAGCACGCTGTCCTTACGGTTTTTCAGCTGTTCCAGGATGTGGCTCTCGCGTGACTTCTCTGTTAGCTGACTGCTGCTGGAGAGGGCTCGGTATTTGGCATCCTCCAGTTCGGTATTGAGCTTGTCAATCTCCAGGAGGTCCTTCTGTACGCTGTAACGGTTGGAGATGTAGACAATGATAAATCCCACGATGACGATAATCAGCCAAATGTTATTGCGTAGCAGCTGGGCAGAGAGTATGTCGCCCCCTAAGATTTTTCTAAGAGTGAAGCTGGATGACTGGGGCTGCTCGTCCTCACGTGCCTGCTCTGCGATAGCTGCTTTCAGCACTTTGGTTTCCTCTTCCTCCTCCTTCCGTCTTTCCTCTTCTTTGAGAAGCCTCTCCTTCTCGGCCTTGCTCAGCTGCTTCGGCTCATCAGTGTGATGGTCCGTTCCGGGATGAGTGTCTTGTGGCTTTGTCGTGTCGCCAGGCATCTTTTGGGTTTCCTCCTGTCCGGCTGTGGAAGTGATGACGGGCACGGCTTCTCCCGTGACGGTCTGTTGCCCCTCAATGATGGGTTCAGCTGTCACCTCCGGAATCATCTTGTCGTTCTCGTCAGTCATTTGTCTTCTTTTCTGCTATTCTTAGTTTTGCGCTGCGGCTGCGTGGATTACGTCCCAGCTCCTCGTCAGCTGCCGTGATGACCTTGTTGTTCACAAGGCGGAACGGTGTCTCTATTCTCCCGAAGAAGTCCTGTCTCACTTTACCCTCCACGTTGCCGGATTTCATGACGTTCTTTACCATGCGGTCCTCTAAGGAGTGATAGGTGATGACGGACAGCCGTCCGCCAGGGCAGAGTAATTCTGTTGCTGCCAGGAGCATCTCCTTCAGTGCTTCCATCTCGTGGTTTACTTCTATGCGAAGAGCTTGGAAAAGCTTAGCCATGTCTTTTTTCTCCCGTGCCCGCATGAAAAGCGGCTCAACGGTGGCAAGGAAGTCCTTGGTCGTATGGTAGGGCTGTTGTGTCCTTGCCTTGACGATGGCAGCGGCTATGCGGCGTGACTGCTTCAGCTCTCCGTAGAGGTAGAAGATATCCGCCAGACGTTCCTCGCCATACTCATTCAGGACATCAGCCGCTGTCTTTCCTGCCCGTTTGTTCATCCGCATGTCGAGGGGGGCATCAAAGCGGAAGGAAAACCCCCGTGTCTCATCGTCAAAATGATGACTGCTCACACCAAGGTCAGCAAGCAGTCCGTCAATATGCTCGATGCCATAATAGCGCATCCAGTTTTTCAGATAGCGGAAGTTGGACCGGACGAAGGTGAAGCGATCCATCTGGTCTTGGCTCAGCCCCATGTGACTGATGTTCTGCTCTGCATCAGCGTCTTGGTCAAAGCTGTATAGATGGCTGCCTTTCTCCAGGCGTGAGAGTATCTCCTGGCTGTGCCCACCACCGCCGAAGGTGACATCTACGTAGATGCCGTTGGCATGTAGTTTTAGCCCTCCAATACTTTCGTTGAGGAGGACGGGAACATGATAAGTCTCTGCGGTCTTTATCATTGTGCGGAATCTTTAGCGGTAGTCGTTTTGTCATCAGCCTGCTGGCTGGCAGGGAGCAGGAAGCTGTCCATACCCATAGTCTCTTCCATTGCCTTGCTGAATTCCTCAGCTGTCATGAAGGACTGGCCTTCCTCTCCTGTTGCCCATATCTCAATGCAGTCGTCCATTCCTGTGAACCTGATTTGCTGGTCTATGTTTGCCATCTTCAGGTAGCGTTTGGGAATGAGGAAACGGCCGTTGCCGTCCAGGGTAATAGTCTCAACGTCAGTGACGAACTGGCGGTATATCATCTGGTCACGGCGGCTCCATCGGCTCAGTCGGCGGCGCAGAGTATCCATTCTCTCGTTCCAGACTGATTGGGGATAGAGTACAAGGCATGGCTCGAAGATGTCTTTCCGCAGTATCAGCGAGTCTTCGCCTGATGCGCTCAGCACCTTGCGGAAGACAGCCGGCAGAAAGGCTCTTCCCTTTGCGTCTGTCTTGGCCTCTATGTTCCCTAAAAACCTCATGTGTACTTATATAAGACTGATTTTGGCATCAAAGTTACACATTTTTCCCCACATAGCCCCACATAGCCCCACAATATTTCCCAAAAGAACTCTTTTTTGTGAAAATTAACGGTTTCCTTCTGTTGCGTCATCGTGTGTTCTCGTGAGCGTTGTTGAAGTAAATTTGCCTTTTTTTGAACATTTTTTCATAAAAAATGGGTGTATTTCAAATCCTTTCGTTATTTTTGCATGTTGTTAGGGAATGTTGAACACATGAGCAGAGAAATAGAGAAGACCATAGATATCGACAAAATTCTGACTGACAAGATGGGAACAAAGGCCAAATTCGTGCCTGGTTTTGTTGTCAAATGGCTGAAGCATATCATCCATGAAGATGAGGTGAATAAATTTCTTTGGGAAAGTCGTCACCTCAGTGGCACGGAGTGGCTGACGGAGTGCGTGCGCTATCTTGAAATGACCCTGCATGTGGAGGGACTTGAAAATCTCCCTGACAAGAATGATGGCAGGCTTTACACGTTTGTCTCCAATCATCCGCTTGGTGGGCAGGATGGAGTTGCGCTCGGTTCTATCATCGGACGGCATTATGACGGAAAGTTCCGTTATCTTGTCAATGACCTGCTGCTGAATCTCCCAGGACTGAAACCGGTGAGCATAGGAATTAACAAGACGGGCAAGCAGAGCCGTGACTTCCCGCGTATGGTGGAGGCTGGTTTTCAAAGTGATAATCACATGCTCATGTTCCCAGCGGGATTGAACAGCCGGAAGATAGATGGAAAGATACACGATCTTCCTTGGAAGAAGACATTTATCACCAAGAGTGTTGAGTACCAGCGTGACGTTGTGCCCATCTTCTTTGGCGGGCACAACTCGGAGCGATTCTACCGTATAGCCCACTTCAGCGACACGTATGTGAAGAAAGTGAATATTGCAATGCTCTTCCTTGTCGATGAAATGTATAAAAACGTTGGAAAAACGTTTCGTGTTGCAATAGGAAAACCTATTCCTTGGCAGGCTTTTGATAAAAGTCGTACACCGATGGAATGGGCTAAATTTGTCGAGGATAAAGTTTATGAACTGTAAATGTGTGATAGCCGCCTGATTAAGGGAACGTGCCGCATGTTCATAGAGCATAGAGACGGATAATAAGATTCAAGAGATATGGAAGAAGAAATCATCCAGCCCATCAGTAAGGATCTCCTCAGAAGTGAGCTGACCCCGGATAGGATGCTCCGTATGACCAACAAGAGTCATAATGAGATTTACGTGGTGACAGCCAAGAATGCCCCAAATGTTATGAAGGAGATTGGCCGTCTCCGTGAGATTGCATTCCGTACTGCGGGAGGGGGAACAGGGAAGTCGATGGATATTGATGAATTCGACACAATGGAGAATTGCTGCCGGCAGCTCATTGTCTGGAATCCGGAGGCTGAGGAGATTATTGGCGGCTACCGTTATATCTTTGGCAGTGACTGGGAAATCGGCAAGAATGGACAGCCTGTCTTGGCTACGAGCCACATGTTCCATTTCTCAGAAAAATTCATGAAGGAGTATGCTCCTTATACCGTAGAGCTGGGTCGCTCATTCGTCTCGCTCGATTATCAGAACGTGCGGAAGAACTCGAAGAGCATCTTTGCGCTTGATAATCTTTGGGATGGGTTGGGGGCATTGACTGTACTGAATCCTGATTGCAAGTATTTCTTTGGCAAGATGACGATGTATCCTTCTTACATACGCCGGGGGAGGGACATGATACTCTATTTCCTAAAGAAGTATTTTGATGATAAGGATAACCTTATTATTCCGATAAAACCGCTCAAAATTGAGACTCCTGTGACTGAATTGGACAATCTGTTCCAAGGTAAGGGGTTCAAGGAGGATTATAGGATACTGAATCATGAGGTGCGTGAGCTGGGGTATAATATTCCGCCATTGGTCAATGCGTACATGAACCTGTCGCCTACGATGAGGCTTTTTGGCACTGCCATCAACTATGGTTTTGGGGATGTTGAGGAGACTGGTATCTTGATTGCTGTGGATGAGATTTTTGAAGAGAAGCGTATCCGGCACATTGAGAGCTTTGTCAATGAGCATCCTGAGGCTCTTTCATTCACCAGTGGAGCCAACAATGTTATTTATAAGGCAAAGTAGACCTTCCTGACGTATTGGAAATGGCTATGTGTCAATAAAGCGGCAGCCCAGCACCATTGGTGTTGGGCTGCCGCCTTTTTCAGCAGGCAGAGGCTGTCTGCGTCAGTATTCATTCCAGCTGTGACAGCCTTCTCCTGGCTTTCAATGTCCAGGAGTTTTGCTTACTACAGGAAATATATTTCTGTTTTATCGGATGAAGAGCAGTTCACGGTATTTTGGCAGCGTCCAAAGCTCATCGCTCACAACCAGTTCCAGTTTATCAATCTGATAGCGTATCTTCTCCATCTTGGGGGCTATGGTATCGTGATAGGCCAAGGCTCTCTCACGCTGGCACTCAATCTTGTTTGCCACCTTGCGTGCGTTGACAAGCTCCTCCACCCCCGTCTCTATGATATTTGTACGTTCGGCAATCTCCTTTATTATCTTGATGTTGCGTTCGCTGAGCTGTTTCCCTTCCACAGGGCCAAAGACGTTCATCATGTTCTGTACGTTCTTGGCCAGCTGACTTTGATAGTGGGTGGCTACAGGGATGATATGGTTCATGGCAAGGTCGCCCATGACCCGAGCCTCAATCTGAATCTTCTTTGTATAGGTCTCCCATTTCACCTCATTGCGGGCTGCCAGCTCGTTGTGCTTCATGACGTGCATGTCCTCAAACATCCTTATCGCCTCATCATCAAGGTAGCGGTCGAAACATACCGGACAGTTTGCCTCACAGTCGAGTCCGCGTTCTGCGGCTTCTGCTTTCCACTCTTCAGAATAGCCGTTTCCATCGAATCGGATAGGCTTGCAGGCCTTGATATCCTCACGTATGACATCAATGATGGCTGATGTCTGCTCCTCGCCCTTGGCGACAAGAGCATCAACACGTTCGGAGAAGTTGGTAAGAGCCTCGGCTACGGCTGTGTTCAGCACTATCATGGCTGATGCGCAATTGGCCTCAGAACCTACGGCACGGAACTCAAAACGGTTGCCGGTGAAGGCGAAGGGAGAGGTGCGGTTGCGGTCAGTATTGTCAATGAGCAGTTCGGGAATCTCGGGGATGTCAAGTTTCATACCCTGTTTGCCGCTGAGCGTGAATAGGTCGTCCTTGTCTGCTTTCTCGATGTGGTCGAGCAGGTCACTGAGCTGCTTGCCCAGAAAGGAGGAGATGATGGCAGGGGGAGCCTCGTTGGCACCGAGACGGTGATCGTTGGTGGCGCTCATGACCGATGCTTTCAGCAGCCCGTTGTGTTGGTAGACGGCCATCAGTGTCTCTACGATGAAGACAACAAAGCGCAGGTTGTCTTCCGGTGTTCTGCCGCTCTTGTGCAGGAGAATGCCATTGTCAGTGCAGAGACTCCAGTTGTTGTGCTTGCCGCTTCCGTTGATACCGCCGAAGGGCTTCTCGTGGAGCAGTACACGGAATCCGTGCTTATGGGCCACCTTCTTCATGAGTGACATCAGCAGCATGTTATGGTCAACGGCGAGATTGCATTCCTCAAAAATCGGAGCCAGCTCAAATTGTCCTGGCGCAACCTCGTTATGACGTGTCTTGCAGGGGATGCCTAACTCCAGGGCCTGTATCTCAAGGTCTTTCATATAGGCCTGCACACGCTCAGGGATAGTGCCGAAGTAGTGGTCGTCCATCTGTTGGTTCTTGGCTGAGTCGTGTCCCATGAGTGTCCTGCCTGTGAGCATGAGGTCAGGGCGTGCGAAGAAGAGGTTCTCGTCAACAAGAAAGTACTCCTGCTCCCAACCTAAGTTGGTGTGAACTTGTTTTACTTCAGGATTGAAATAGTGGCAGACCTTCGTTGCCGCCACGTTGACGGCGCGCAGTGATTTCAGCAGAGGTGCCTTGTAGTCGAGTGACTCGCCTGTATAAGATATGAATATGGTAGGGATGCAGAGTGTGTCATCAATGATGAATACGGGACTTGTCGGGTCCCAGGCTGAGTAGCCGCGTGCCTCAAATGTGTTACGGATACCTCCATTCGGAAAGGAACTCGCGTCTGGTTCCTGCTGCACGAGCAGTTTTCCTGAGAATTCCTCTATCATGCCACCTTTACCATCATGCTCAATAAACGCATCGTGCTTCTCAGCCGTACCCTCGGTAAGAGGCTGGAACCAGTGTGTGTAATGAGTTACTCCGTTTTCCTCGGCCCATTGTTTCATGCCTTTTGCGACGGCATCAGCAATGGATCGGTCCAGGCGGGTGCCGTTGTCCATGACATCGACCAGCTTGTCATAGACAGCAGCTGGAAGATACTTGTACATTTTGGCGCGGTTGAAAACGTATTTTCCGTAGAACTCTGCCGGCCGTTCTGTCGGAGTAATGACATCGAGCGGCCGTTTTCTGAACGCTTCCTCAACAACCTCAAATCTTAAATTTGCCATATCTTCTTACCTTATGTTTGACTTGTGGATGCAAAAGTAATCATTTCTCTCCTAATCGCAAAAGGATTATTGCTTTTTGATGGCTGTGTGCATAGGAAAGTGTGTGTTTGTCATAATAAGAAAAAGTGCATACCTGCTCACGCAGAAATGCACTTAAGCCACTTAACTAAATAACTCAAAAAATTATTTGACTCAATTTTTGTTGGTTTAGTTTTCATCCCGAAAACTATTCTAACTACCTTTTTTTGACTATTAACTTACTAATAACTATTTAAACGTATTTGATTGCTACTCAAAAATAGCCTTGAATTGACTTTGCAAAGGTAGGGCTTTCCTTGGAAATCATAGCCGATATAGATTTTTTTTATTTGTCAGTAGGCAAGGAGAATGTTGTCAGTAGTGTGGAATCACCACTTAATATGTGTTTTTCTCCCATTCCATCGCTGTATGTTATTGGGCTATGTTTCTGTGTTCCCATTCAGCCGACGCCTGTAAAGCGTGGGCGCTAATCCAAATCTTCGTTTGAAAGCCTTGCTCATGGCAGCTAAGTCACTGTACCCACATTCATAGGCAATCTCTGATATGTTCAGCTTCTTATCTTCCAGCAGTTTCCGACAGTGATCCATCCGACACTCGCTCTGCCAGGAGCGGAAGGTCCTGCCGGCAAATTCATAGATATAATAGGAAAGTGATGAGGCTGTTATGCCGATGGATTCGGCTGTTTTCTCCATTGTGAGATCTGCTTCACCCAGAGGGAAAGGTGTCTGGGAAAGCCATGTGTTAACCTTCTCCTTTATACTCTCGCCCTTGTTGTTATTTTTCTTTTGGATAGCCATCAGCCTTTTGTGGAACTGGGTATAGAAGTGTGTGGTGTAGATGGTGGATAGGATAATGCCCAGCTTGAGCAGGAGGTGGTAGGTCTGAGAGGGAATGAATTGTCCGACACTCATCAGGACAAGCAATATTCCCCATGTCGTGTATGACCGTGTGCGATTGATACTGCCGCGAAGCTCGCCGCGCTCATCCATTATCTGTTGTCTGTAGCGGCGCTGCTGGTGTATCACCTCAGTAAGGATGATCAGTTTCATGATGCCTAATCCGCCAGCGATGACAATCTTGGTCCAGACCTGGATGGTGTCTGGCTGTGCGAGTGCTGCCGTGAGCTGCCCGTAGCTGTGAAGATGGATGGACTGACCGTTGGTGCTGAGGAAGCAGTAAGGCAGGGTAAGGCTGATGGGCAGGAGATTATAGAACAGCCATGTGTAGCGGTTCTGATATAGCTTGCCATTGCTGAATGTGGTGCAAGTGAATAGATAGCTCTCCCATAGACAATAGAGCATCAGCATGGATGGAACGGAGAAAATCTCGGTTTCATCGCTCACATGACGGAAGAAATAGCTGGAAAGATAGACTATGAGGAAAATGTAGCTGCCAAGAAGGGTGCGCCATTTAATGGTAAGCGACCTGTTGCCGGCTTTCCTGTATTTATCAGTTATTATCCCAAAACAAATCAGTGTGACGGCAAGTGCCGCCATTGTTGTTGCATACGTCAGACTCATCTGTGTGTGTTGTTGTGTGGCGCAAAGATAAGGAATAAAACTGAGAACAGCGTTTTTTTTCAGTTTTATTAAGTCGAAGACAATGTCTTCAGTCAGTTGAGCCCGAATCGCAGTACCAGCCGTATGTCCTCATAAGTGATGTCAGCGGGGCAGAGTTCCTTGATAGGCTTGATGCCATCCTCTTTTCCGACGGCTTTGACAATGCGTCTGATCAGGTTTGCCTTAGATGGGCTGACCAGTTCGTCCAGTTGGATGTCACCTCCGGCGACGTACTGTCCCAGGTGCCCTTGTATTGTACTGAGCGTGAGACCACGCTCATGGGCTATCTGTTCGGGATTCTTTCCGGTCTTGAAGAGTTGGTAGCTGATTTCTGCGGTGCTGGTCTTTGGTGCCTTTTGTGCCTTGGTCTTCTCCTTTTTCCTCGCTTTTTTCCCCGTTCCATCGTTAAGACTGTTGAGTATAGCCTCTTGCTTTGCCTCCAGGTAAGTACTGGTGGAAAATCCGTTCTCCATGATGTTCTCTAAGAGATAGCGTTTGGCAAGATAGGTCTGGCATAGGTCAGCATAGACGTTCTCAAAGCGTCTGGCGGCGGTCTTGTTGCCTGTCTGCACTTCCTTGGTCAGTTCGAGCATGTGGCTGAACAGCTCTGTAAGCTGGCTGTGAAAGTAGAGGGCACTCTTCTTCACCCGTTCAAGAAAGTTGTCCTCATGCAGCTGCTTCACGGTAAGTTGACGGATGAGTGTTTCCCATTTGTCAGAGACGTGAAGGATGCGGGTGTCAAGGTCAGCGAGGGCCATCTTGTGGAGGGCTGTTATCTTTGGGAACTTGAAGAAGAACTCAGAAAGTACCCGGAAGAGGGCTGTCTCCATGCGTCTCAGTTCGTTGAAGTTGAACAGCTCAAGGAGCAGTTCCCGGTAATATTCCTCCTTCAGGACGGGCAGGGCGGTGATGTTCTGTCCGGCTTTCTCGGTCTGTTGGGATATGTACTCGCTTACTCTTTGGTCATTGATGATGGCCGTGCTGCCTATCGGTGAGGCGAGGACGAGCCCCTCCAGCGTCTTGCAGCGGCTCAGTGCCACGTAGACCTGTCCTGACGCAAAGGCTGCCTGCGCATCAATGATGGCATGTTCAAAGGTAAGTCCCTGGCTCTTGTGTATGGTAATGGCCCATGCAAGGCGCAGGGGATATTGTGTGAAGGTGCCCTGCACTTCTGCCTCAATCTGCTTGGTCTGTTCGTTGAGGGTGTATTTCGTGTTCTCCCAGGTTTCTTTCTCCACCTCGATAGCCTCGGTGTCACCGGGACAGAGAACAAGGATTTTCCCATTGTCCACATAGGTGACGTGCCCGATGCGCCCGTTGTAGTAACGTCCGTTGTTGTCATTACGGATGAACATGACCTGTGCGCCGGTCTTCAGCGTCAGATGGAAGTCGGCGGGATAGTTGTATTCGGGGAAGTTCCCACTGGTCTCGGCCCTGAACGTGCAGGCACGGGCGGGAAGGCTGCGCAGCTGGTCCTCGTTGTAGGAATCGGCCATGCGGTTATGGGTTGTCAGGCGGATATAATCGCTCCCTGTCGCTGGTTGGAATGTCGGATTGCATCGGGCGTTAAGCCGTTGCAGGCCGGCTGGGGTGGCTCGTCCCTCCCTTATGCTGTTAAGTAAGGTGATAAAGGTGTTGTCCTGCTGTCGATAGACATGTGTCAGCTCGATAGTCACATAGCTGATGCTGCGCAGGGCTTTGGAGGCAAAGAAGTAAGGTGTGTCATAATATCGTTGGAGGAGCGTCTCCTCCTCAGGTGTGACGACTGGCGTAAGCTGCTGCAGGTCGCCAATCATCAACAGCTGCACGCCCCCGAAAGGCTTGTCATGCTCACGGAAGCGGCGCAGGACTGAGTCGATGGCATCCAGCACATCGGCACGCACCATACTGATTTCATCAATGATGAGCAGGTCGAGTGTGCGCATGATCTTCCGTTTCTCCTTGCTGTAGGCAAAGCGGTTCCTTATGCTTGCCTCGGGGACGAAAGGAGAGAGAGGCAGCTGGAAGAAGGAGTGGATGGTGACTCCCCCAGCATTGATGGCGGCGACACCTGTTGGTGCAACAATGACACTGCGTTTCGTGCTGTGTTCCTTTATTGCACGGAGAAAGGTTGTCTTGCCCGTCCCGGCTTTCCCCGTGAGGAAGATGCTCATTCCTGTATGCTCAACAAAGTCCCACGCATTGCGTAATTCCTGGTTCTTTTCCATTGTCAGCTTGCCTTTTGTTTATGGAGAGCAAAGGTAGTGGAAATAATTGAGACTGGCAAGCTTTGACAGGTTGACTCATATCAACCGGATTGACGCATGGCAACAAAAACGTTTAAAACACTTCTTCACCCTGTGGGCATTTGGCTATACATGGTTTTCTTGCTACCTTTGCATCGTAAAAATTAAGGATAACATTAAGTGAATCGGAGACAGAGGGTCTCCTTAAAGGTAAAAAGATTATGATTTCAGTAGTATTAGCAGCTGTAGTAATAGCAGCAACAATCGCAAAGGCAGTCAACATCAACAACCACATGGCTGCCTGAGTTTTAAACGAGAATTAGAAATTTGAGAGGAAAATAAAGTCCCGGCTTCGCTTTGCGAGGCTGGGGCTTTTGTTTTTTTCTGTGCTGCTTACTGGTGCGGTCCACCTTCGTGGAGAATTAATAGTTAACGGGAATTAAAAGATTGAAAGACAGCTTGAGTGTCATCTTGCAGTGTGCTTCGTCCTCGCTGCGGAAGTCACCGTTAACCATACCATTGAGCTTATACATGTATTCTTCCTCAATCACAGGCTTGCTATCCTGTGTAGCAGAGATGTATCTTGTGATAAATGTCATTTTTGATATGAGGGCAGCCTCTGGGTAAGATTTAGCGGGGGTATAGATTCGTGCAGGTTTTTTGCTGGCATAGTTTACTTCCACTGAGCATTTGTTGCTTGTAGGTGTATATGCTCCTTTACTGTTATCAAAATGTGCAGCTTTCACTTGTGGCAGGTAGACATGCAGTGTAACTGTAGAGTCAGGGGTTGTCATGAGCCTTATATCCCATTTCATGGATTGGGTTGCATCCGGGACAGGATGTGAAAGGACAACGCTGAAACGGTCGGTGTTCTCAGTGTTAGCTTCTTTTACGTCTATGGTTGCATCATTAAGAGATCCGTCTATCTCACAGGTTTGTTTTACCTCTAACGCCTTCTCTTCATTGTCATCGTCCTTACTGCACGAATAGTTCAATATCGCTGTAGCCAGTATGAGGAGAAGTGATATGACAAGCGGTTGTTTTCTTTTGATTGTATACATATCTTTTATTTGCTATGTTATTTTTGATTTATATGGGGAAAGGATTTATCTGCAATAACCCTTTTCCCCATATTGCTTTTGTATTATTATCTTACAGCATACGGTGCAATCAACAGGCTGACATACCCTGTACTGTATGTAAACATATTATATATTCCATTTCCAACTTCGGATGATATAACGGGATCATCATATTGGAGGGTTACACTCCCCAGCTTGTCATTTGTGTCTGGTGTGTTATATACATAAGAGAATTCCTTCTTTTCGTTTTTCGTTGCATCAATACCAGCGTTAAGCTTGAGAGGGGAATCTTTGGGACTCACAGAGACCCCCAAACTTAGTTTGTTGATGAACTCAGCTATAAAATTTTCCGTTTTTGTAACTGTACGTGACCTGTCAAACTCCTCCACATATATATTTATCCCAAGTGATTCCTTTCCTAAATCCCAAATCTTTGAACTCAAGTATATAGGCTGATTATTGTTTATAGTTGTGACATCCACCCATTTAGGTTCCATGTTTTCCACTTTGGTCGAGTACCACCATTTGGCATGTCTAAATGCAGTTGCATGTCTATACTTTACATTGAATTTCTTTATATAGAATAAGTCTATAGGAGAAACAGAAAGATATTTGGTTTCACTTTCTACAACTTTGTCATCCCTGTTCGCTCTTACAAAGCGGAATACAAATTCAAAGTTTCCATTAGTCCATAAATCTTTAATTATTCCATCATAATCAGGTTTAGAATCATGATGATAAAGGTTTCCATCCCTGTCATGAACTACAGTAGGGTCTTCATTATTAACATCTTCATTGTCAGTAATAGTTTTGTATTCCTGGGGATTTACGCTGAATTTATAGAAACGTTCGAACACGTTAGGGTTCAGTTTCCCATTTTTCTGTTTTGTTTTTGATAGCCCGTAATAGATGTAGTCACGATCTAAATGGTATCTATCCCGTTTAAATTCTTTAAATGCCTGTATGCAAATAGGACTTAATTCATCTTTTGTGAGATACGGTTTTGCAGCAGGATTGGGAGTTGGATTAATCTCTTCTACATAAGAGTCTCTTGTTGCTGGTCTTTTCTTGCTACCATCAAATGCCTCATTAGAAAAGTCGTATGCCAAATTACTTACGCTATTCCTTGTTGTGCCCGTACTATGTCCTGCTACAATTTTCATTCTTTCATTATTCTTAACTACTAAGAATGGGAAATTCGGCAGTTCTGATTTGTCGAGAGAAAGTAAGGAGTCTCCATCCTCATAGAAAGTTGAGTAAATGTTACCATTGGAGTAACTAACGGCAATGGAAGGGTCAGTTGCATCCCATGTTTTGACGCTAAATGCATTGGCAAAAGATAGTTCCGGGATGAGGATGGTTAATAGAGGAACTGCAGACTCAATAGAACTGATAGTGGCTTCATTTGATTGCGCTACCAGTAAATCGCGGAAAGTCTTTTCATTTTCTATCGTAACGTCTTTAACGTATGGATAGAAGACATCATAATCTCTATCATACATTTTAAGTGCTTGTTGTTTCAAAAACAGACGGAGTTTGGCACTGTGGGTGGCTGCTCGGGATAGTGTGATTGCAAATTCTTTCTGTGCCTCAGAGGGCGTCATGGAAACAATACTGCTTGTAATTGCGTCTGTTTTCAATACATCTGGCTCATCTGCTTCTTCACTGCATGCAGCTAACAAAAGCGCAAGCATAAAAAATAAAAAATTTCTCATAATTTGTTTTGTTTGTTATTAATTATTGCACAGCAAAGGTAAGAAAAAAAAAGAAGAAACAATAATAGATATGATGTTTTTTTGTAGAACTAAAGCCTTGTCTTGGCAATGCATCCTTTCCTGTTATTATGCTTGTGTTGACCAGTTGAGAATAGGTGCATAAGTGCTTGCGGAATACTTCATGTGAAGTACTGGAGTATTGCAGCTGAAGTATTCCGGTACTTCAGCTGCAATACTCCTCTGATCAGGCAGTGGATACAGGGCTGTCTTGCGGCTCCGGCCTGCTGGCTGACCCTATCTTACTGGCTGACCCCATAGCCGAAGAGGGCAAAGTCGGCTTTCAGAGGGTCGTCAGGGAAGATTTGCCGGAGTCTGTCAGTGAGTTTCTGTGCAGCGGCCATAGTGGCTGACTTACTTGTGATGAGCCCCAGCTGAAGGGACTGGTGGATGACGTGGGTGTCGAGGGGCATGATGAGTGTGCGGCGGTCAATGAGTTCAGCCCACAAGCCTAAGTCCACAGGTGAGCCGGTGCGCACCATCCAGCGGAGGAACATGCAGACTCGCTTGCAGCATGACCGCGTGTCTTTGGGCACGATGCCCGTTACGCCCTGTTTTAGGAAGTAGGTGCAGATAGCCTCAATGGCTGTGATGGCATCGGTCATTTGGGTAGGTTTGTCTATTCCCGCATAGCTCCGTATGTAGCTCTCCATGTCACCATGATCCTGGTACATGTGCTGTAGGGCACGGAACAGGCTGCGCATCATGCTGTTTGTGTACAGCCGATAGAAGCATTGATTGTCGTCGGGAATGTCATGACGGTATCTGCCCATGCTGATCCAGCTGTATGGCTCGCCTTCTGTGCAGTCAAGGATGTACTGTATGCGGGGGAGGAACACTTGTCGTGATCCGTAACTTAAACAGGAGGCGATGAATGCCATCGTCTCCTGATTTCTTTTTCCCTGCACCTGTTGCATGAACCATGATGGGTCACCCTGTAGAAAGTCAGCCGTCTCGTATCGTCCGGCATATTCCGTCAGCAGTCGGCATACCTTCAAGGGCACTTTTCCGTTTGCGGTCTTCACTCCTTTGTCTTTATGCTTTGTGGTTTTCTGCAGGTTGGGTTATTTGTCCTCAGCGAGTATCTGGGCAGCATGATCCTTTGTCTTGATCTGCTTCGGGCCGAGGATGCGCTCAATGATTCCGTTCTCGTTGATGATGAAGGTGGTGCGGAAAGTGCCCATATAGGTGCGTCCGTACATCTTCTTCTCTCCATATACTCCAAAGGTCTCCACCAGTTTCAGGTCGGTATCGGCAATGAGGGGGAACGGCAGCTCGTTTTTCTCAATGAACTTCTTGTGCGACTTCTCATCCTGTATGCTGGCCCCGATGACCACGTAGCCTTGCTTTCTGAGTTCGGCATAGTTGTCTCGAAGGTTGCAGGCCTGTGCGGTGCAGCCTGAGGTAGAGTCTTTCGGATAGAAATAAAGTACGATTTTCTGTCCCTTGTAGTCACTCAGTCTGATTTCCTTTCCATCCTGGTCAGTTCCCAGAATCTCTGGTGCTTTGTCTCCTATATTCATGTTCTTGTCTTTTTATGGGTTGATATTCTGTGTACAAAGATACGAAAAGAAATGGAATTATTACAGAAAACAGGGTGCTTCTGCGCCTGTAGGCTATTTTTAGGGAGATGAAAGGTCAATTCTCCTAAGCAGAAATTGACTTTTCTTCAGGTACACAGCCAGACTTTGATGCGGCGTATAGCCTCCTGGCAGGTATCACGGTCACTGAAACTGGTGAGCCGGATGAATCCTTCCCCTGCCAGTCCGAAACTGACTCCTGGTGTGCAGACCACCTGTGCGCCATAGAGCATCTGCTCGAAGAACTTCCATGACGGAGTGTCAGCAGGTGTCTTCACCCAGAGATATGGAGCATTCTCGCCGCCATATACAGTCAGTCCCAGCTGTGTCAGTTCCTGGCGTATGATGCGGGCATTCTCCATGTAGTAGCCGATGGTTTGCCTTATCTGCTCTTTTCCCTCGGGAGTGTAGATGGCTTCGGCTGCCCGCTGTGAGATGTAGCTCGTTCCGTTGCTCTTGGCGGCTTGACGATGGTGCCAGAAGGGAGCCAGCTCCATGCGTTCGCCTGTCATGGTGGTGGCAGTCAGTCCTTTCGGTATGACGGTATAGCCGCAGCGTATGCCAGTGAATCCGGCAGTCTTACTGAAGCTGCGGAGCTCGATGGCAACCTTGCGTGCCCCCCGTATCTCATAGATGGAGTGGGGGATGTCAGGCTGCTGGATATAGGCCTCGTAGGCCGCATCGTAGAAGATGATGGAGTCGTTGTGGATGGCATAGTTCACCCATTGGCGCAGCTCTTCCTTGGAGAGGACCATGCCTGTTGGGTTGTTAGGGTAACATAGGTAGATCATGTCGACACGGTGGTCAGGAATCTTTGGAACGAACGCATTTCTCTCATTGCAGGGGATATAGGTTACGTTGCTCCAGCGGCCATTCTCAAATATACCGGCACGTCCGTTCAGCACATTGGAGTCAATGTAGGCAGGGAAAATAGGGTCGGTGACGGCCATGGAATTGTCCCAGCGCACGAGGTCGCCGATGTTTCCTGTGTCGCTCTTGGCACCGTCATTAATGAAAACCTCGTTTGGATCCAGGTGGATTCCCCGTGGCAGATAGTCGTTCTTCACGATAGCCTCCCGTAGCCATAGGTAGCCTTGTGACGGACCATAGCCGTGAAAAGTATCCTTGGTGGCCATGTCCTCAACAGCCTTGTGCATAGCCTCGATGACGGCTGGTGCAAGCGGTTGTGTCACGTCACCCGTCCCCAGGCTGATGAGGTTGGCTTTGGGATGGGTAGCCTTGAAGGCGTTTATCCTCTTTGTGATGTCTGCGAAGAGACAGCTCTTCCGCAGTTTCAGGAAATGCTCGTTGATCAGTGCCATGTTCTTTTCAATCTTTGTTTCTACGACAACTCGGATCTGGTGTTGGGACGAAATGGATATTTTCTTCGATGATTATCAGTATTTGACAAGAATTTTAGAAGTGTTGTATAAGCGGGAACACTGCATGTGGGTATTAATAAAAAAGAGAATCTTATCCTCTCTCTTCCCTTGGTGCATGTCACTTTGTTTCCGTGAGCCGAAAGCCTTTGACGAATGTGAATATAGTATGTGTGCATAAGGAACAGTCGCTCTGATATTTATCAAAAAGGTTACCTCGTCAGTTTCTTTTAAATAATATCTGCATGCGAGAGACGGTTGTACTTATGGAATAAAAATCCTGACTTTTATTGATACCTTTGCAGATAATCGCGCAGGCGCAGTGCCTGCAGTTTTGTTATCCTTGTAAAGGATACATATTGCTTGAGTTTGTCCTTGCCTTCCTCATCAATAATTCTGCCTATAGACACATTCAGCAAGATGGAGGGCAACGATGTCACCCCCTCCATATTAACAGAAAGTTTGTCGCCGTTCTTTATGGCTGCTTTTATCTTTCCGTATAAAACTTCTCCTGAAGCGGGTAATGTCTGATACGTCTTCAGGATGTCATTCATATTGATCGTACACATAATTTATTGTAATTTACCAATCAAACTCGTTGATAATCTCTTCATCTTCAGAATTAGCGAGATTTACCTCAAAATAAATCAAAGTTCCAGGGAAAGCGAATCTGGCTTCAAAAGTCCGTAGTTGCTCTCCTACTTTTACAACAAGACCGTTACCACTGAATATTCTTGCACAATCACTGCCGTTCAGGATGTTTGAGAGTCCGAATCCCCTGTTTCTGTCGGTTGAGTGAACTGTGAAATTATCTCTAATCGCCTGTTCCAAGGCTTCACGGTCATTGTGTAAGGTGTTGTCAAGAATGCGGACCGATTGGACTATGCCAACTCCAAAGTCAGAAATGGCTGCATATAATATTTTTTTCTTTGCATCATACTGAATTAGGGAGAATGCGTTGTTATTGGCATTTGCGTGGTCAAAGACGTTATAGAAAGCCTCAAGCATTATGGTGCTGATGGTGCTTAGGTCTTTTCCTTCAAAGTAGTTTCGTTTCAGATAGTTCTCTACGTTCTTTGCGTAGAAATCCTTTTCTGGGTCTACTATGCGCCAAAGATTGAAAATATTGTCGGAGATCTTGACATCTACATGATTTTTTCCCTTGCTCCAATATTCAGAGAACTTCAGCTCGTTATATATGTAATTAAAAACTCTTTGGTTGCTGCCTTGGTGAAAATAAACCTTGTATCCTCTGTCAAACAGCAATTGAATGAGATTGGCAAAAGTAACCAAGTGCAAAGGTTTTAACTCTGTCTTGGCAATAGACCCACCTAAGCAGAACATAATATCCTGCTCATCTCCATTCTTGTCATAGCGATTGTATATCTCTCTGACCCTGCGGAGCCAATAACCTTTGTCTGCATTGTCCAGAATAATCTTCAGCATACTCATGTCTGTGTCATTTATATGAATTAGACACTTATAAGCGATGATGGACTGCAAATATAAAAAGATATATTTGCACCAGCAAGAAAATAATTTGCTATTATTTGTTTTCTATTGTTGTATGCTTGTTTTTTGATAAATTTAACTGTAACCAGCGGAAAAAAGCCAGCGGAAAAAAGCCTCTCTGGATTACCAGGGAGGCTTCTGTATACATTATAATATGTAGTGGTTCTGCTTACCAGATGTGGGCACGCTTGTCCTGCGGTACGAAGAGCTTGTCGCCGGGCTGGATGTTGAATGCCTTATACCAGCTGTCAATCATTGGCAGGGCAGCATTGACACGGCAGCTGTTGGGAGAGTGTACGTCAGAGTTGACAATGTAAGCCACGAACTGTGGAGCAACGTTGCTTGCCCATACACGTCCCCATGCCAGGAAGAAACGTTGTGCTGGTGTGAACCCATCCTTGTCAGCCAGAGGATTAGCCTTCAGACTGTTCTCGAAGGCACGGTAAGCCACGTTCAGACCGCCATTGTCACCGATGTTCTCGCCAAGAGTCTTCTCGCCGTTGACGTTCAGTCCAGGGATAACCTCCTGCTTGTTGAACCATTCTACAAGAACCTTTGTGCGGCCGTCATAATTCTGCTTGTCCTCGTCAGTCCACCAGTTCTTCATGTTGCCTTCCTTGTCGAACTGGCATCCCTGGTCGTCAAATGCGTGACTCATCTCGTGCCCGATGACAGCACCGATGGCACCGTAGTTGGCTGCGTCATCAACATCTGGGTCGAAGAACGGTGGCTGCAGGATGGCTGCGGGGAAGTTGATGCTGTTGGTGGTAGGGCTGTAGTAGGCATTGACAGTCTGCGGTGTCATGTGCCATTCCTTCTTGTCAACAGGTTTGCCCCAACGTTTGGCTATGCTGTGCTTCATGGCGGCTTCCTGTACTCCCTTCACGTTCTCGAAGAGCGACTTAGCCTCGTCAATGACGAAGACACTGTCAGTGTTCTGCCATTTGTCAGGGTAGCCAATCTTGATGTCGAAGGCCTGCAACTTCTCCAAAGCCTTAGCCTTGGTGGCAGGTGTCATCCAGGTGTTCTCCTCTATGCGCTGAGCGAAAGCCGTCTGGAGATTCTTGACCAAGGCAATCATGCGTTGCTTGCTGCTCTCTGGGAAATACTTCTGCACATAGAGCTTGCCGACAGCCTCACCCATGATGCCCTGCACAAAGGCAAGACCACGTTTCCAGCGTGGCTGCTGCTGCTGAACACCATAGACAACCTTGCGGTATTCAAAATTGCGGTTGGTGAAATCGTCCGACAGCATGCCTGCCGCACTTGACACGACAGACAGCTCCATGTAAGCTTTCAGTGATTCAATTGGGGCTGTGGCAAGGATTTTCTCCACCTCATGCACCGGTTCGGGCTGGCCAACGTCCACCTTTCCGCCATTGTCCGGGTAGCCAGCAGCCTTCAGGTAGTAGTTCCAGTCAATGCCGGGATAGTCTTTCAGCAGCTGCTCCCATGTCATCGGGTGATAGTTAGCCTGTGGGTCACGTGACTTTACCTGGTCGTAGCTGACCTTGGCAATCTGCTCCTCAAGGGCGAACACTGCCTCCATCTTCCGTTTGGCATCAGCGGGTGTGTTGCCAACCATCACGAGAAGGTCATTGTTCAGGCTCTTGTAAGCCTCGATGACGGCCTTCTGTTGCTCATTAGGCTGCGTGTAATATTCGGGGTCAAGACCTAATCCTGCCTGTGACACACCAATGATGTAACGGCTGGAGTTCATGGCATCGACAGTCATTCCGAAGCCAACGGGAAAAGTCCCATAACCTTTCACGTCAAGATCATACATGAGCTTGATGAGTTCTTTACGGTTCTTCACGGCACGTACCTTGGCCAAGACGGGCTTGATGGGTGTGTAGCCCTCACGGTTGCGGCGTGTGCTGTCCATGTAGAGCCTGTAGACTGAAGCGATTTTCTGTGCTACAGTGCCCTGCTCCTGTGGCTGTTTTGCGTAATTCTCCACCATCTCACGGATACGCTTGTTGTTGAGTTCCTCAAGATCAACGAAGGCACCGTTCATAGGATGCTCAGCATCCAGTGGGTGGGTCTTCAGCCAGTTGCCGGCAGCGTACTCATAGAAGTTCTCGCCAGGCTTCACACTGGGGTTCATGTTGTTCTTGTCGATACCCGACTTCAGTCCTTGTGCCATAGCTGATGTGGCAACCAGTGAGGCGGTCAGAAGTAGCATTTTTGCTTTCATTTGCGTTATGTTTTTGTTTTACTTGTTGATATTCTCTGTCTTTATCCTTGCAGCCTGTAACTCTTTTGTTTGTTGGACTTGTCTTGCTGCCAGTCTTTTTGCATTTGCAAAGGTAGCGCAAAAAAGGAAGAACTTTATCCATTAGTCGTCTTTTTCGATGAAAAAACTACATGTCTGCCAGTACTTTTGCTAAATTTAACAAAAGTGTGGAGACATAGTCAGTCCTGTTATTCTGCCTGTTCTTCTTCTCCAAATAACACATCCTTCAGTTTCTGATAGAGGAAGGAGAGGGTGAGGAGGATAACACCCAGGCTGATGAAGACGACAATCTTACCTACAGCCGGCATTGCCCACACATCATTGAGGATGAGCTTGGCGATGACAAGACCGAACTCGGCAAGGCTGACGATGCGGATCTCCTTACTGTGACAGCGCATGCCGACGCACATCAGGATAAAGGCTGCTATACCCAAGGAGAGTGAGAAGGCCGTGCTGAAAGCTGTAATACCTAATGTGAGCGTCAGCAGTCGGGTAGTGGTGAGCCATATCAGCGTACAGAGGGCAGCACAGTACATCTGCACCCTCTTTGGTTGCCAGCTGCTGTGAAGCAGTCCCCGTATGACATAGAATAGGTGATAAACGATGATTGCTGTCAGCATCCATTGCATGAGGATAATGTCGCTGGGCAGTTCAAGACCGAACCCCCATACAGCCATCATGTAGAGTATCGCTATGCTGCAAAGCAAGGCGACATAGCATCCCGTGAAATCGGCAATCTTGAAACGGCTGCGCAGCACCAGTGTGCTGATGAGCAGGATAGCCTCGACGGTGAGGTAGCTTGCCATCTTGCTGATGTCTGGAGTGAAATAGGAGTTGTAATCGTAGAGAAACGTGATGATAAGGATGGTGATGCCTGTCGCAATGGCAATGGCATTGTGGGGTGAATATCGGATGGTGGTGACCTTATCCGTGAACATTTCTTTATAGCGTTCAATGAGGAGAGCAAATGCCAAGGCTGCGGCACTGACGAAGAGACCTGTCATGAAGTGGGAATTGAGGAACAGGGTATAAGGAGTCTCAGGCTGGCTGAAGCTGATGACCATTCCTGTGAACGGATAATAGCATAGCGTAAGAACGGCAAGGGCAACAGCTCCCAGCTCATAAATGCGGCTTCTGTCCTTGATGAAAAGCCATAGCAGCAGGACAGCCTCAGCTGACCAGCTGACCAGTATCATGGATCCATCAAACTGCATTGGTACGGTTATGGCGGCAAAAATTACCGTCAGTGCCTGCATCAGACTGCGCAGGGCATCCTGTTTTCCGTCCTTGAGACGCAGGTAGAGGTAGAGACCAAGGTTGATCAGGGTGATGAAAAGAGCGGTGAGACCGTTTGCCTTGAACGGAGTGGGACAGTAGTCGAGTACCCAGTTGGCATAAAGCAGATAGAGGAAGCTGTTTCCGGCAATCACTGACATGAGCGTGTTGTTGATAGCTCGCTTGCTCTCTGTGTGGAGAATATAGAAAACGGGCAGCAGGAAAATGAGGTAGAACAGGGTGGAGAACCCTAACAGGGTGGTTGCAAGGTCATACTGTCCTCCCCATAGAGAACCTGTTGACGAGAAGAACAATATAATATAGGTGAAAACAAAGGCGATAACGGGCAGCAGTCCCCACTTCTTGTATATTGACAGGCAGAACATCCCGATGTTCAGGATGCTGACGTAAGTAAACAGGGTGATGATGCTGCCGGCATCGGTGCTGACAACGAAGGGGGCTATGAAGCCTCCAACGAGGGCGGTGGCAGCCAGTTCGCTGCGGTTGTAGAGGATAGAGATGCCCGACATGAGCAGGGTTATGCCACAGAGGGTGATGAAGGCGGAAGTCTGAGAGAAGAGATTGTAATAGTGGAAGGCTATGGCTACGGTGAGGTAGAACACGCCGAAGGCACCACCAGCCAACAGTGAGCTGAAAGTGTGATAGCGCTTGTGGAGCCGTTCGGCAAGGACAAGCATCCCCACACCGACAGCAAAGCCCAGTATGGTGCGTGCCACCTCATTTATCCAGTTCTGGTCAATGGCATATTTGACGAAGTAGCCAATGCCGATAATGAATACTAGAATGCCTATTTTGCCGAAGAGGTTCTCACCAATGTATTTCTCATAGTTGATGCCATTGTTCACTTCCTCAGTCCGTCCGGTCTCATTTCCTGCTGTAGAATCCACGGTTTCATCGTTATTTCTCCTTTTCTCGAAGGCTGATATGGCTGTCCCCTCTGTGCTGTCAGTTGCTTTCTTATGAGTCTCAGCCCTCTTCCGCATGTAAGCATCAAAGTTATTCAGCTTGGCAGGCTCAGGCTTTAGCTGTTCAGTGTTGGCTGCAATAGGTATGTCGACCGTAGGCTCGGTGACACGTTCCTCCTGTATGGCTTGTTCTTCTTCATGCGGGATGGCTTCCATAGGGTATGTTCCTGTTGTCTTTTGCTGTCCTGCCGCCAGTTTCTTCAGACTTTGTACCAGCATTTCCTTCAGGTCAGACGTTTCTTCATTCTGCCTTTCCAGGACATCCTCTATCTCTTTCAATCTTGAGTTGATGCGTACCAAGATAATGAGGGATACGATGAATACGCAAAAGATAACAAAGATAATGAGTGGGGCTTCCATTGTTTTATAGGTTGGTTTGGCTGCAAAGATAATGTTTTTCCATGAAATGCATGGATTTTATAAGGAGTTTCTGCAAAGCGGGGGGAGCATAAGTCTGGGAGGTGCGGCATAGGGTTACTGCATCACTTTTAAAAAACATTAAGCAGCTGTACTAAAAAACTGACAAAGAAACTGACCTCATGTGTCTCTCAAAATATTTCTCAATAAAAAACAAATAATGCGATGCGGGTAAGTAAATGCTAAAAGTTTTACTCTAAAAAGATGTACACTGAGAACATAAACATTATAGTCTTGCGTTTCTTTGAACACCAAATCCACTTTGGCATTTGTTTCATTACTCGGATAACTTCTTTATCTATCAATGAGTCTATACCTCTAACAATTTTAAAATCGGACGTTGTTCCATTTGGATGTATTTTAAACGTAACATCAATTCTACCATAAACAGTGTTCCCAGCATACTCTGGTGGATTTTGAATATGCTTCATTACATATTCTTGTAGATTGTCAGGGAACTTCGCACAACAGCCATCTTGCAAAACCGTAAGTGTATCATCCAACGCTAAGCTATTGTTTGTCTTGCTTTTCGCCATCACTGAACCACAAAAGAACAATACCAAAATAACACTTAATATTTTTCTCATTTCAATATAACTGTTAAATCCGCAATAGATTGTTTTATGTGTTTTATAAGATTTTGAGCAACAAGATGTTGCTTAGGATTTTGTCATATCGCAAAATTCACTCACCTTAGTGTTGCTATAAAAAGCATTGAATTTGGTAATTGACATTGCAAAAATATAAATAAGATTTGAGGATATCACTTCTTTCGGAGGAATATTTCCTGGATTCAGGCAAGAGCCATGCATCTCAGTATGGCTGACAAAATGAATGCCTTGCACATTGCCCCCTATCTTCTCAGATCAGTTTTATACTGTCAAAGAGTCACCTAAACCTGGAAAACAAGACAGTCCTGCGTGTTTTAAGATTCTTAATATACAAGAAGAAAATGGCACTTCTGTCTTGTATGTTTGGTATAAGGCAGCTGTCAGCTGACATCCTATGAAATTACTACTGCCTGGTAATAGGATTACCAGTATGTGGTAATGCCTTTACCAGTACGTGGTAATATCGTTACCAGTATATGGTAATACTATTACCAGTGTTTGGTAAAATGCTGGTAAGCGTAAACCTATCAGTCATCTATGGGTATGAGGTCGACTGATGGATGGGATGGAAGTTTGTCTTGTCTACAAGCTGATGTGTCAGATTCTGCTTTTCAGCCGTTGGAACCGTTGCTGGCAATGCTGCTTGTAGTTATATTTGAAGACATGCTTTTCCATTTTCCGGATGTTGTAAACGGCTGAAAAGCAGATCTTGTCCCATAACTTAGGCTCTCCATCGGCATAGATGGAACGGGGAATACGAACGAAGTAGAGGTCGGCAATGGTGTCGAAAGCTGAAAACTGCCTGTGTTCCCGCTCGAAAAGCCATACCTCAGAGTAAAAGCGGTTGGACGAGATGACCTCCTGCCGGAAGTCGGGTAATTGACGGATATAGGCAGAATGTGCCCACCAGAAACTGCCGGAATACATTGTGTAGTGACGTGGTGGCCAGCGATAGCAGCTGTAGGTGTCGTAGCCTTCGGACAGAGCGTTGACGGCAACCTGCCATTTGTCGAAGACGAAATACTCCAGCATCTCCCTCCAGGCATCGATCTTGCGGCGGAAGGAGCGGAACTGTCTGTCGTCAGTGTTGAGTGACTGGTAGGATATGCCCTTGCTGTGGAAGTAGTAGACAAGGCAGTCTTCCCGTGTGCTGAGCTGCTTGATGAACTTCAATGCCGGATATTCATATTGCTTAGGGTCGCTCAGGCAGGATATGATCTCTGTCTTCTCGCTGTCGATGATGCTTTTGAGACGCTCAACCTCAGCCTCATTGGGTGCGATGCAGCTGACATAGAACTTCCGTGTGGCCGCCAGCAGCCCACTGTCCTTGAGGTTCTGTATCTGATTCCGTACCAGTTGCTCCCATCCAGTGTCGAGCATTGCGTGGTAAACACCGTAGATGGGCAGTCCGGTTGTGGGGGTATGCTCCCATGAACGCAGGTCACGACGTTCGTAGACGTGGAAGATGCTTCCGGTGACTCTTTTGAGAATATTTCCCATCATCAGTCTTCTCTCATTGAATTGATAAGCCGGCAGAACATCTCTCGTAGTCCGTAGCGGGGCTGCCAGCCTAAGGCTTTTATACGGGTGGCGTCAAGGCGGAGTTTGGTTGTGGGTGAATAGCCTAATCCTTCCAGTGGATTGATGATGACTTTCACTTGTGGATTGAACGTCTCAGCTACGTATTCGGCCATGTTTCGGATAGAGATGTAAGTCTCTTCGTTGGCGACATTGTAGGCTTCTCCGTCCTTTCCTTTCAGTAGGATATGGAGCATTGCCGCAAGGGCATCTGTTGTGTAGCAGTAACAGCGGCTGAGTTCGCCAGTTGTATGCAGGACAATATCCTCACCAGTTATGATGCTTCGGGCGAATTGGGCAAAGACGCGGTTGTCAGTCTTGGCTACTCCCGCACCGAAAGTCTGTGCCAGCCGTGCTGTTTTGACAGGCACACCGTACTCCACGGCATAGTTGTGGCACAAGGCTTCTGCGGCCCTCTTGGCCAGCGGATAGCTGCTGCGGGTTGCCATAGGGTCGAGGTAGCCCTGCATGTCCTCCGTGAGGGGGTGGCTGTCATCAGTGACAGTCCCGTAAACCTCTAAGGTTGAGGCTAAGACAAGTGACATCAAATTGGCTTCCTTCGCATACGATAAAATGGCATGCGTACCCATGTAGACGGTGTTCATTGTCTCAACAGGCTTGTCAACAAAATCCTTTGAGGCCGTTGGGGCGGCGAAATGGAAGAGGAAGTCAACCTTTCTTACTGGGCGGAAGGGCTGGTCTGAAGAGAAATCGTAGCAGTAGTAGGTCAGCTCCTCGCACTCTTCCCCGAACAGGGAAACGGCTTTCTCCTTGTTTCTTACCACGGCTATGACGTGCAGTCCCAGATCTTTCAGCCTGTTCAATGCCAGCAGGCATCTCACCATGCAGGACCCCAGCAAGCCTGTTGCTCCTGTTATCGCTATCGTTCTGCCGCTCAAATCCTCTGCTAAGGCAAAGCCTGCGGCAAAATCTTCTATGTCTTTTCTCAACACTTCGTTCTCCATGTTCTTGTTTCTTTCTGTCTTTCTTTTACCGTCTGCACGTTTTTTTCATGATTTGAAAGCTGACTACTGTCAAAAGCCAGTTTCCTTTGGCAATGTTATGACAAATGTTTTTCTCAATCTCCCCATTCCCAATGGAGGGGCTGGGGGACGCTTACAGTCCGAAAATCTGCTGGTCTTCGTGTACTTTCACCATAGCCCGCAGTACGAAGAAGTCGGTAGGGGTGGTGATCTTGATGTTTTCCATAGGTCCGATGATGGTTCCCAGCCTGTAGCCATAGTGGCTCATCATCGTGCAGGAGTCGATGAAATCGTTGCGGCCCTCCTGTAGAGCGCGCTGGTGGGCAGCCATGATGTCAGTAAGGCGGAAGCTCTGAGGGGCACGGGCGATGAGCGAGTCGGCACGGGAGGGTATCTCAAGTGAGCCATCCGCCTGTTTGACGACAAATGTCTCGGTTGCCGGCACGCAGGTGATGCAGCTTCCACATTCTTCCACCTTGATTATGTTGTCAGTGATAGTCTCCTCTGTAATAAGCGGTCGCACACCGTCATGAATCAGGACGTTGGCTTCCTTGCCGGCAGCATAGACCTCAGCGGCGCACAGCCCGTTGTAGATAGATTCCTGTCCGGTACTTCCTCCGGGAACGATCTTCACCACTTTGTTTATCTCGAACTTGCGGATCTGCTTCTCCAGGAAAGGAATCCAGCTCTCTATGCAGGCAACGACAATGGCATCTATAGCCGGATGATTGTCGAACAGTTCCAGCGTGTAGATGATGATAGGCTTCCCGTTGAGGTCGAGAAACTGCTTCGGGCGTGATTTCGTGTGCATCCGGAGTCCCGATCCTCCGGCAAAGATTACGGCTATGTTCATTTACTTGAATATTACATCCACTTTGTGACGGTCCCGTTTGTTGCGTGGTGGAAGCTCCATATAGTTTCCGTATGCAATCCTGCAAAGCTCATCAGGGTCGGCTGGCCCCTCAAAGGTGTAGCCCTCAAAGACGATGTCCTTGTGCGGAATCATGCAGCGGCGTGGGTTCTGTTCGTAGAACCATGCTCCGTAAGAGTGCATGAACCGGTCAGGATTGCCAAACGCTTTGCCAATCAGACGGAAGGCGGGAAAGACCATATAGTGCAGCAGGTTATAGGATGCCTGTGCCAGCCGGGGATGCCGCCCGGCGAATCTCAGGTTGACGTTTACCGACAGCTTGGCAGCCAGATGTTGCAGCCAGGGAATCATGTTGCCTTCATAGGGGAAGATGTCAACATGCAGACCTCTGAACTTCTGCGCCTCATGTACCCTCCGGTCGGCACTGTCATGGCTGTCATGGCTGCGGTTCTCGCTTTTCAGGTCACGCAGGCATGCCCATTCCTTATAGAATCCAGGGTCGGTGTCATTGTCCTGCAGTACGTATTGTGGGTGAGGATGGGCTTTCAGATAATCGCAGAGACGTTTGAAATCCTTATGACTGACCACCATGTCTATGTCGTCATCCCAGGGGATAAAGCCTCCATGCCGCAAGGCTCCCAGTACATTTCCGCCGTCAAGTCGGCAGGGGACACCGATTTTCCGGGCCGTCTCCTGTAGGTAGATGGCCATGTCGAGCATCCGCAACTGCGCATGTCGCAGCACTGAGCCGTCAGGATTGTACTCCTGTCGCAGGCTCTCTTGGGTCTCTCCTGTGTTGAAGGTTTCTGTCATTATCCGTTGTTATGGTTGCTGCAAAGATACTGAAAACTATTGTTCTATGCATGATTTTGATGTAAAATGTTTGCTGTTTCAGCCATGTGTGACTATATTTGCAGGCATAATAAGTATTTGTCTGCTGGTTTATCCAGCAGTGATAGGTTACGTAATCTTCAGTTTGCCCAATAATAATGACGGTAATCCCATGTTCTATGTTCCTGAAAGTCTTGCGCTGTCTGTTCTGTGCGGAGCTGGTGTGGATAGTGTTCGATGTCCTGTCGCCTTGGCATCTGCGATGGGCAGTGGGGACATTTGTGCTGTTTACGATGCCTTGGATCATTCTTATCCTTGTTGCTCACTTTGTCAAGAAAAGGTGGAATGAGGATGGAAATGCAGCTTTAGGCTGTCTGTATACGGTTCTTTGGCTCTTGGTCCCGCCTGTCATACTGTTCCAACTGTTTATGGCATGGCCTGTGGCTGCCGCACAGGAGGAGGTGGTCTATCGTGACAGCAAATACCAAGTGATTATTTATTACGGAATCTTGGCCACAAATACGGATAATGTCGGGATAGATGAACTGTGCGGTCCGTTCCGAAAGCCGCTTTATTATGGTTGCTTATGCGATGTGGATACGGATAAGCTGAAGTCCCCGAAAGCCATAGATGTTTTTCTGAATATCCACCATTGAGCCTTTTGGCTTGAAATGTTAATTGTCGCTTTAAAACTTGACATATCATAAAATTAAGTTAACTTTGCACTAAATATACGTATAGATGAAATTCTTGAGAAGTGCTGTCGGCCTGTTGAGTAAGGTGTGCCTGCCCATAAGGGCTAATGCCTCATTCTTTTTCTTCATGTATCTTATCGGCATCCTTGTATCCTACGAGGAACTGCCTGCCAATAACCCAGATGCAACGGTGTATGGAAACCTGTGGCTGGAGCTGTTCCTTGATCTTTATATCGTGTGCCTTCTGCTCACGTTGATACCAATGAGAATTCGCCGATGGATCCGTGCTTTTCTGTATTTCATAGCCTATGCCACCACCATTGCTGATGTGTTCTGCTGGGAGAAGTTCCAGTCAACGCTGAATCCCTCCATGCTCTTGCTCGTTGGAGAGACTGATGGGCGTGAGGCAAGCGAGTTCTTCAGCAGCTATATTACGGCAGACCTTATTCTCTCCAGTGTCGGTTTGGTTATGCTTGTCATGCTCATCCACATTCTTACAGCCTTCTGGGGATTGGTGAAAAAACAGTTGCCAGCATCGTTCAGTGCCCGTCTCAGTGCGGCCGGTCATTGTCTTGACCGCATGCAGCCTGTACTTGGCGGACTCTGTGCAGCCCTCTTGTGCTGGTCGGCGGTCAGCTCATCCCATAATAAGAATGAGATGGCGCAGATGTTCTCCTTACGCACCATCGGGGCTGTGGAGCATGAGCTGACCACCAGGGACTGTGCCCAGTTCTATTTGCCAGTCTACCGTCTTGTGTTCAGTGTTTTCTCCAATGAGCTGGCATCCGAGCAGATTGACCGTCTCATTGCTGCCAAGGACAAGATGCAGGTAGACAGTTGCTCGTTCAAGACTCCCAATATCGTCCTTATCATCGGTGAAAGCTATGGCAAGCAACACTCTGAGCAGTATGGTTACTTCATGCCTACCACCCCCCGGCAGATAAAGCTGGAGAAGTCGGGCCTGCTGGTTCCCTTCAGTGATGTTGTTGCTCCATGGAACCTGACCAGCTTCGTGTTCAAGAATGTCTTTTCTCTCCATGTCGTCGGACAGGAAGGGGAGTGGTGTGACTACCCCCTCTTTCCAGAGCTGTTCCGCAAGGCAGGCTATCACGTCACGTTTATCACCAATCAGTTTCTTCCCAAGGCAAAGGAAGCCGTGTATGACTTCAGTGGCGGTTTCTTCCTGAACCATCCCGAGTTGTCGGAAGCCATGTTCGACTCCCGAAATGACCAGCTTTACCGTTTTGACCGTGGATTGCTGGATGATTATGACAAGCACCAGCAGTCCCGCAACACTGCCCATAACCTGATAATCTTCCATCTCATCGGGCAGCACGTGTCATATCGGCAACGCTATCCGGCTGACCGGCGCAAGTTCAGTGCAGAAGATTATGCTGAGAAACGTCCCGATCTCACCCCACAGCAGCGTGGCATGCTCGCCCACTATGACAATGCCGTACTTTATAACGACTCCATCGTCGACCAGATTGTCAGGCGGTTTGAGGATAAGGAAGCCATTGTCATCTACATGCCTGACCACGGCGAGGAGTGTTATGAAGGCAACCGTGGCTTCATCTGCCGCAATCACTCGGCAGCCATCGACTACGACTTGGCACGCTACGAGTTTGAGATACCTTTCTGGGTTTACTGCTCCCATAAGTTCGCAGCCAAGCATCCTGATGTCTTCCAGGAAATCATCGGGGCAAAAGACCGCCGTTTCATGACGGATGCCTTGCCTCACATGCTGCTTTACCTGGCTGGCATAGGCACGAAGGACTATCATGCCGAATACAATGTCCTCAGTCCAAGATACAATGAGAAACGGCCGAGGATACTCAAGAATACCACGGACTACGATAAGCTTTGAAGCATCTCTCCCCGAAGCTCTCCCCGTGGATTCCAAAGAGAGGTACTCGCAGAGGGTGGCAGGCAGCAAAGAGTGGATCGCAAGAGGAAAAGACACAGCTGTGGAATACAAGTACACATGGCTGTCAAATCTCATCAAGGATGGTGCGGAGTCATAACAGAGTAAAATCAAAGAACAGAGTAAAAACATAAAGCGCAATGCAGAGCAAAGACCATAACGTTGACAGTGGCAACATGACATCCGCTCCCTTAGGCGGATGCGGGAAGATACTTCCGTCTGAAGGGCATGGGGAGGGCACGGCGGTCCCCTTGCTTTCCCGAACCGAGTGTAATGCCCTGCGGGGAATAGCCATCTTGGGAATCTTCCTCCACAATTACTGCCACTGGCTTTCTCCTGTGGTCAAGGAGAACGAGTATCAGTATTTCCAGCAGAACGTGGACTGGTTTCATCAGGTGATACACGCCCCTTGGAATGAGCTGTTCCTCTTTCATATGCTGTCATTCTTCGGACATTACGGAGTGCCCGTGTTCCTCTTCCTGTCAGCTTATGGCTTGACGATGAAGTATGAGAAAGCCTCGCTGCCCGGTCAGTCCAGGGCAACGCTTCCCGTTGGCGGTTTCATCAGGTATCACTGGCTGAAGCTCTTCCGCATGATGATTGTCGGTTTTGTCGCCTTTACGATGCTCGATGCCGTAACTCCTGGGCAGCACCATTATGCTGTCATGGATGTCATTGCCCAGCTGGGACTTTTCAATAATATGCTCCCTCATCCTGACGACATCATCTGGCCAGGGCCATACTGGTTCTTCGGGTTGATGATACAGCTTTACATCGTCTATCGTCTCTTCCTTTACCGGCGGCATTGGGCTTGGAACGTGCTGCTGATCATTGCCTGTACAGCCATTCAGCTGGCCTGCGAGCCAGACGGCGAGGCATTGAACCGCTGGCGTTACAACTTCGTTGGTGGCATGCTCCCCTTTGGTGCCGGAATCCTCTATGCCCGGTATATGCGTCCTTGGAGCGTGGCTACCCATCTTGTCGCCTTCGTTGTTTCCATGCTTGCCATCCTGCTGATGAGCTTCAGCAGTCTGACGTGGTATCTTGTGCCGCTGGCAGTATGTGTGGCATCTATCAGTTTCGTGAAACTGGTCGGCAGCATGCAGCTCACCTTTTGGCTTGCCGACCGTCTCAGCACTGGCCTGATGCAGTCGCTCGCATGGTTGGGAGGCATCTCGGCCGCCCTCTTTGTCTGTCATCCTATTACGAGAAAGATATTCATTCCAATCTCCCGTGGAGGAGATTACTGGACGGGACTGCTGCTCTATGCCATTGCCTCTGTCTGCCTGGCATGGCTGTTTAAGGAACTCATGAAGAAAATCCCCAATCCATCGATGAGAAAATGAAGATAAAGGATATAGAACTGGCAAATATCAGCCGCTACCGCGGCGAACTGATGGGGGCGGCAATGTTCTTCGTCATCCTCTTCCACGTGGGACTTCCCCGTGACGATGCTTTCTTCGGACTGCGCAGGATGGGTAATATTGGGGTCGACATATTCCTCTTCCTCAGTGGCATGGGGCTGTGGTTCTCATGGACCAAGCAGCCTTCCCTCCGTCATTTCTTCATCCGCCGTTTCCTGCGGGTCTATCCGGCATGGCTGATTATAGCCTGCCTGTATTACATTCCTGACATGTTTTGTCCCGAACTGGTCAGGCATGGAGGGCACAGTGTGAATATTGCCGATCTCATCGGCGATATTTCCATCAACTGGGACTTTTGGCTGAACGATGAGTTGACCTTTTGGTACATCCCTGCCATCATGATGCTCTACCTTGTCAGCCCGTTCTATATGAACCTTATCCTCAGGCATCCCATCTACCGTTGGCTGCCCGTGGCAATGATCATGTGGTGCATCCTGGTGCAGTATGTCACCCCCATTCATGAGGCTGTGGGGCACTTGGAAATCTTCTGGAGCCGTGTACCCATCTATTTCATCGGTATCAACATTGCTGCGGCGGTGAAGCGGGGGGAGACGATGGATGGCACGTCCATTTGGATGATTCTCCTGATGTTCGTCATGGCGCTTGCCTCCAGCATCTTCCTGGAACAGGAGAAGCACGGACAGTTCCCGCTTTTCCTGGAGCGCATGCTCTATATCCCGCTGACCGTCACATCCATCCTTATGCTCAACCGTGTTTTCCGCCGCACCCCACAGGCATTTAACAGGGCTTTCAAGCTGGTCGGTGCGTTGAGCTTGGAGGCCTATCTTATCCATGACCACTTCGTCATGCGATATATAGAGATGCTTGACTGGAGCTATTGGCCCACCTTCCTGGCAACGGTTGCCGTCACCATGCCCTTGGCATGGCTCCTCCATACAGGCCTTGACCATGTGATAACCCCTATAGAAGCGAGACTGAAATGAAGAATCTGATACGGTTAATCCGTCCGAAACAGTGGATCAAGAACCTCGTTGTGCTCCTCCCCATCTTCTTCGGAGGAGCGTTGCTGAGTCCCGAGGCCCTTTGGGAAGGCTTCGTGACCGCCTTGTCATTCAGCTTTGCGGCATCATCCATCTATTGCCTCAACGACATTGTTGACGTTGAGGACGACCGTCATCATCCCCTCAAGTGCCACCGCCCTTTGGCTTCAGGTGACATCAGCGTCTCACAAGGCTATGTGCTGATGTTGCTGATGTTTGTCCTCTCGATGGCTTCGGCCTTTTTGTTGCATGAGCAGCAGGCGCAGACAGCAGGTGTCATCCTCTTCTACTGGTTGCTCAACATAGCCTATTGCCTCAAGCTGAAGCAATATGCCATCATTGATGTCTGTGTGGTGGCATTTGGATTCGTCCTCCGTATTCTTGCCGGAGGCTTTGCCACCTCCATCCATTTGAGCAAGTGGATTGTGCTGATGACTTTCCTGCTCATGCTCTTCCTGTCCTTCGCCAAGCGCAGGGATGACGTGGTGCGCATGAACGAGACAGGACGGGCACCCCGGCAGAACACCATACGCTACAATCTCACCTTCATCAATCAGGCCATCACCATTACGGCCAGTGTGACACTCGTCTGCTACATCATGTACACCGTCAGTCCGGAGACCATTCAGAACTTCCATACTGACTACCTTTATCTCACCAGTGTGTTTGTTCTCGTAGGCTTGCTGCGCTACATTCAGATAGCCGTGGTCGACAAGAAGAGCGGCGACCCCACAAAGGTTATCCTGCGTGACCGCTTCACCCAGTTTGTGGTTCTTGCCTTTGGTCTTTCCTTCCTCTTTATCATCTATGTGCTATGAAAGAAGTCTGTGCATTTGATTTTGACGGGACGCTGACCACGAGGGACACACTCCTTGAGTTTATCCGCTATGTGCATGGAGGCGGGAAAATGCTGATGGGCTTCCTGCTCCACAGTCATCTGCTGGTCATGATGAAGCTGCGTCTTTATCCCAATTGGAAAGCCAAGCAGAGGGTCTTCAGCTGGTTCTTCAAGGGAATGTCGGTCAGCCAGTTTGAGGATTATTGCCAGGCTTTTGCCCGTGACAGCGGGCGGCTGATGCGTCCCGCGGGGCTACAGCGAATCCGGCAGGCGATAGCTGAGGGCAGCGATGTCGTCATCATCAGTGCCAGTATTGACGATTGGGTGCGTCCCTTCTTCGATGAATTCGGAGAAAAAATAGCAGTCGAAGGTACGCGGATCGAAGTACGGGACAATGTTGTTACTGGCCGTTTCCTCACTGCGAACTGCTACGGACAGGAAAAGGTAAACCGCCTGCTGGCACGCTACCCGTACAGGGCAGCCTATCATCTGACAGCCTTTGGCGACAGCCGGGGCGACAAAGAACTCTTGGAATATGCCGACATGGGATATTACAAGCCTTTCCGGAGTGGCAGAGACTTTGGAGAGACCCGATAGGAATGGGAGTTTACCCATACAGCTGCCAGCAGCATAGGTGCAAATACATTTTTTTTTACATGATTCTTTGATAATTATCGGAAAAGTTCTATCTTTGCAACGATTGTCCGCATGTTGCTGTTTGGATTTGCTCCTTTAAGACAGTAGATTACGCTCATTTCACCTTTTACTAAATCAACTAAGCTGATGAAATCTTTTCTTATTTTCTTGGCATGTGCCTGTTTGTCCACTGTCAATGCCCTGGCGCAAAATGTACCTGAAACTCCCATCGTTAAGGAAGTCTCTCAGGTCAATCCTAAGGATATGACGGCAGAGTACTATCTCAGCCTGCCAGCCGACACCCAGCCGTGGAGCATGGGACACCCCTCCAGCATGGACTTCTTGAACCGCCAGGCTGCCCTTACCGTTATCCGCGGGCACATTGACCATTACAAGCCTTCAGCTGACACTGACAAAGAGGTGAGCTTCATGGTAAACGACAATATCACGGGCAACTCTTCCACTTTTACAAGTTCTATCCAGCCGGACGGCAGTTTTGAGGTGACTATGCCGCTGTCTTACGATCACGGCATCATGTGCAGCTATGCCAATTTTCCGCTTTTGGTAGAAGCGGGAGACACATTGGACATCTATGTGGATGCCGATAAGGTGACGGAGAGACAGCCCAGCGACTTTGCCTATCGGTCGAAGAAAGAGAGTGCCGCACTCAGTATGCTTCTGATGCCGATACTGAAGAGGCTCCACGTGGAATCCTTCACCGATAAAGAGACCTTCGGTCACATCCTTGATGCCATAGACAGCGGTGTGGACGGTGTGATGACCTACCGCGATGAATTGGTTGAAAATCTGATGCAGGTGTGTGACAAGAACTATCTGGACAGTGTACTCAATACCACTCCTTTGAGTCCTCATGGCAAGCAGATAATGGCTGTCAATGCCCGCTTTTTCGCCTTGCAGACCTTGCAGGAACTGTATTTCCAGTATGTCAGGACGGCATATAAGAGCGAGGTGGATGCCAACGGCAATTGGACTTCCCGTCCTAACTCCTCCTACGTCCCCCTTGACGATAAGCGATATTGGGGTGGGCTTGAGGCCATCCACGGCTTAATTTATGACTGTCCGCAAGTCATTGCCACAGCTCCCGACTGGGTGCCGCTCAATCGTTTCCACATCATGCCCATGTTTGCCGGTTACACCTTTGACAATGAGCAGGGCGGTCTTGACATTGGCAAGCTGGAGGAGCAGAACAAGGCTCAGTATGGTATTGGGCGTTGCTTCGCATCACAGGTGACAATGGTGCGGGAGCTGTGTGGTATCATGCTCTCACTGCAGCGTCGCAGTGACCCCGATACTGACCAGGAAGGCAATGCCAGCCCCATGGCCCGTCAGTTAGAGCTGCTCACCAGTCACGTCACCCAGCTGTTGCCCACACTCACCTATCCCGAACTGGGCAGACGACTGATGGACATGTATCAGGAGACTGTGGCCAAAACAGCTAAGACTGCCACCAACAACACCCTGCCGGCGGAGGCGGACAGGGTACTCCACAAGGTCATAGACGCTTACCGTGGCAATGTCCTCTACCTGGACTTCTGGGACATGACCTGTGGCTCATGCCGCATGGCCATGATGCAGCAGCGGACGATGGTGGAAGCACTGAAAGGGCAGCCTGTACGCTTCCTCTATATCTGCGACAAGAAGACCTCCACTCCCGAATCAGCGGAGAAATGGATGAAAAGCAAGGGCATAAAGGGAGAGCATATCTATGTCTCCCACGACGACTTCACGGCCTTCATGAAGATGTTTGGCTTTCAGGGATTACCCTATGCCGCCATCGTAAATCAAGCTGGAGAGGTGGTGATGCAGCATGTGGAACTCAACAACAAGGAGCAGCTTACCAAGTACATTCGTTAGCCTTTCTCCTTGGGCAAGTATTCTGCAATCTATGGTTTATCCTTCTTAAATTCGTACCTTTGCACCCATGAACTGTCGCCATGACCTCGTCTGAGGAATGGATATGCGCATTGTTCCATGCCAGCTGCCAACAGTGGAATTGACATCTTAGGGCAGCAGCTGACAGCCGGGGCGACAAAGAACTCTTGGAATATGCAGATAAAGGATATTATAAGCCCTTCCGGGAAGGGCGAGCATGAACAGAAAATCGGTGAAATCGTGCGTTTCATCATTGTGGGAGTCACGGCGACGGCTATCCAGTATGGTATCTATCTGCTGATGATACTGTGGTTTCACCCCCTTGTTGCCAATACGATAGGCTACCTTGTCAGCTTCGTCTTCAACTACGTAGCCTCCACGCATTACACTTTCCGTGTGAAGTCTACTGCCAGCCGTGGGGCTGGATTCACCCTGTCACATGTGGTCAACTATCTCCTACAGACCGTCTGTCTCCACCTCTTCCTGTGGGCAGGGCTCAGCAAGCAGATAGCGATGATACCGATGTTCTGCATCTGCGTTCCGGTGAACTTCATCTTGGTCCGATTCTTCCTGAAACGAAAATGAGTCTCTTCAGTCTGTTCCGTATAAGACGGGACGAACGCCTGCTGGCTGCCGTTGCCCTCACCGTCCTCCTGCTGCTCAATGCCCTCATCGTCTGGAAGTATTACGGGCTGCTCACTCCTCTCGGTCATCGCAGCTGGAATGTGCTTGTCAAGGGTTTCCACCTCTCCGGCTTCGACTCCATCACCTATTATGTCATCAGTGACTGGCATGCCCGGTACAATGTCTATCGGCATCCGCTGCTGTCATTTGTGATGTATGTGCCTTACCTGCTCAACCTGCTGCTGATGAGACTGACGGGCATCAACTGCGCCTTGTTCCTCGTGGCGGCCATGCTCGTCACCAGTTCCCTTTACAGTGTCATCTTCTTCCGCCGTATCCTGCTTGAGGTCATCGGTGTGCGTCTGGCTGAAGGCAACCTCCTCACGGCTTTCTTCTTTTCCTTTGCCTATATCATGCTGGCGACGATGGTCCCTGACCATTTTGCCTATTCGCTCTGTGCCTTGCTGCTCACCTTGTATCTGTCTGGGCGTATGATGAAGGAACACCGTCCGATGGAAATCCGTCACACCGTCCTGCTTTTTCTCCTTGCGGCAGGCATCTCGCTCAACAATGGGCTCAAGGTGTTTCTGTCTGCACTCTTCACTGGAGGCAGGCGTTTCTGGCATCCCAGGTTTCTCATCCTGGCCGTCATCCTGCCCTCCTTGGCCCTTTGGGGCTTTGCCCGTTTCGAGTACAGCCACTTCGTGTGGGCTGACGAGAAGGCTCGTCATGAGGCGCAGGCCCACCGGAAGGCCGCACGGCAGAAACGGCAGATGGCACAGCTGAAGGCGCAATCGGCTACATCTGACACAGGGAAAATGCAGCAGAGGAATATCGGAAAAGCGATGAAACCGAAGAAAAAGCGTACTCAGAACTCTGTTTCGGGAAAGCCTATCGCCCACGGAGAGTTTATGAACTGGACTGACATCTCTACCTCACGTGGTGCCACGCTGGTGGAAAACCTCTTTGGTGAGAGTATACAGCTGCATGAGGATTACGTGCTGGGTGATATCTTCCGTGGTCGTCCTGTCCTCGTCAGTTATTCAACACCGATGAAATGGGTGAATTATTCTGTTGAGGCTCTCCTTGTCCTGCTTTTCGCCGCTGGGGCTTTCATCGCCATCAGGCAGCGTTTCTTCCTGATGGTTGGCTCGTGGTTTCTCCTTGACATGTCATTGCACATAGGCTTGGGCTTCGGTATCAACGAGGTCTACATCATGACAGCGCATTGGGCTTTCATCATTCCCATAGCCATTGCCTATCTGCTCCTGTCACTTGCCCCTCCCACACATCGTAAGCTATGTTTTGCCCTGCTCGTCCTCACTCTTTTCCTGTGGGGATACAATGGGTCGCTCTTGTTGAGCTATCTCTTTGCTTGAAAGATAGAGTTGGGGACTGTGTAAGAAGCTGATGGAATAGTGGTCTGAAACAAAACTGGTAAGCTCTTGCAGAGTACTTCACGAGAAGTACCTGAGTATTGCAGCTAAAGTATTTGGCTACTTTACGGGAAGTACTGGCGCGGCATATCCTCAGTTGAGATGGTTAAGCGCACTTTGAGTTGCTCAGCCACTTTGCTGCTGCGTGGCTTCCGAGTTTTGTCGCTGGTGCGATAGAATGTTTTTCTGCCTGATATTATATGGCAGATGATAAGGGATGCTCGTCTTGTCTTGCAAAAAAAGTTAATTATATTCTTGTTTTATCTTTGAATCCCAAATAAAAATATATCTTTGCAGCGATTAATTTACAAACTACAGGTAACATAACATTTATGAGAATAGCATTACTGTTTGCAGCTTTTGCTGTATGATTTATGGTGTCGTGCAGTGAGCAAGTGCGTGATGCCATTCAAGGTTCTTTCAGTTCAGTCTTTCTTCGGGTGTACTTGGGCTGCTGTCCAGCCATTCAACGATTCAAGGTTTCTGTCGTAGGTGTAGGGAGGTAATGCGCATATAATCAGCAGGTATGATATTTCTTTAATTTACAAACAATACAATTATGATTAAACGAATCTTTATCGGGATGGTATGTGCATTTGCCATGCTGACCGTCCAAGCTCAGAATTTCCGTTATGGTGTAACGGCTGGCTTAAACCTGAACACAAGTGCGGGCGATATGAACACCGTGGGGTCGCACATCGGTTACTATGCAGGCATCAAAGGTGTTTATGACTTCAGTGGTGAGAGTACGGGACTTTATTTGACCACAACACTCGCACTCTCGCAAAAGTCTTTCAAGTCACAGGCAGTAGAATTGATGCCAGGTGACCCACATACGGCAACGTATGGAAAGACCTCCGCCCATTATCTGGAGATCCCTGTCCGGGTGGGTTATAGTTTTGCTGTCGGCAAGTCCACACGTGTGCTTTTAGAGGCTGGTCCGTATGCCTCACTGGCTTTGTGGGGTAAGGATAATGTCTATACTGACGGGAAGAAGGTGGGCGACCGTAGCGCATTTGATGAGTATGGCATCCGCCGCTTTGACTTTGGGCTTTCCTTAGGGGCTGGTGTGCAGCTGGCGAAGCATTATCAGCTGATGGTGTCTTACAATCATGGACTTGCCCAGCTTAATCACCCTGACCGTTCCCAACCAGGTACGGTTTTGCCAACTCGGTCGCTGTACCACCGCACGTTTAACTTCACGCTGGCTTATATGTTCTGAAAAATGGGGTAGGCAGTGCCCCTTCTTATTCCCACTATTTTACAGCAGAGACTGGCCTATGCACCTGTCCCTGCTTTTTGTTGGCATGAGTCCTGTTGAATAGCCTTCGTTCTCTTGTTTTATCCTCCTTAAATTCGTATCTTTGCACGGACAAACCTATATAGAAGATGTCAATGTTGGGTATTTTCAAGATAAAGAAGGAAGAACGCTGGCTGGCTGTTGCCCTGCTCGTGGTGTTCCTCATGTTCAATGGGCTGCTCATAGCCAGCCATTACCACACCTATACGATGGGGGCACACGGCGGTTTTTGGACGCTTTTCACCAAGAATTTCCGCATGTCGGGCTACGACAACTGGTCATGGATAACCATTTCGGGGATGCGCATCCACTTTGAGACTGTGCGCCATCCGCTTTATCTTACCTTCCTTTATCCGCTCTACCTGCTCAACCATTGGCTCATTGATGCTGTGGGGATGAACTTCGCCGTCTGGTTTATGGCCGCCATCATCATCTTCTCCGCCTTCTATTCCGTCATCTTCATGTATCGGGTCTTCCGTGAGGTAATGGAACTGAAGCGTACTGATGCCACGCTGCTCACGTTGCTGCTCTTCTCCTTCGGACATGTGCTGGTACCGGCAATGGTGCCTGACCATTTCATCATCTCGCTGATGCTGCTCTCCATGACGATGTACATCACGGGCATGAAGATGAAGAAGGGGCATCTGCTCACCGCATGGCAGTCGCTTGTGCTGACATTCTTCACGGCCGGCATGGCAACCTCCAATGGCGCAAAGACGCTGTTGGCCGGGCTGTTCGCCAATGGGCGGAGGTTCTTCACGTGGAAGTATCTCTTGATTGGTGTATTACTCCCGTTCCTGCTTCTGGTAGGGATTCAGCAGTCGCAGTATTATCTCCTGGAGGTGCCGCAGCAGGCCGTCATCCACAATATAGAAAAGGTGAACCGGGAGAAGAATGCCAAGAAGGTGGCCGACCGCAGCCGGAAGCGTAGCGAATGGCTGAAAGCCCACACGGGGAAGAGTGCCGGTGACGGGTTCATCGGTAAGCTGATGGATGTCTCCACGCCCCGTGGCAAGACGCTGGTTGAGAACTTCTTTGGTGAGTCCATCCAGCTTCATCAGCGTTACCTGCTGAAGGATGTCTCATGGGACCGTCCTGTCTTCGTGTCTTACAGCTGGGTTGCCAATTACGTCATTGAGGCCATCATCGTGCTGCTCTTCCTCATCGGCATCGGTTTTGGCTGGCGCAGCCGTTTCCTTCAGATGCTGCTGACGTGGTTTGCCTGTGATGTGACGCTGCATCTCATTCTCGGTTTCGGCATCAATGAGGTCTACATCATGACGGCGGGCTGGGCCTTCATCATCCCCATAGCCATTGGCTATGCCCTTCGCAGTCTTGCCCGTAAGCCACAGCGCATGCTCCGGTCGGTGCTGACAGTCCTCACAGCGTATTTATGGATTTACAACGGCGGGCAGATAGCCTTGTACTTGCTTCAATAGCTTTGTCTGCTGGCGGTGCTGAACGTCTTTTGGCTGATTATGGCGCATTGACAGCGAACAGGAAAATAGGCTGGTAAAGAGTTGGGGCTGTCGCATGAAAACGTCAGAAAACTCTCTTTGGGCTGAAACATATTGAAGTGATGAATATTAAATACAAAATTAATAAGGAGTTGCTGTTCATACAGGCAATAGCAAGTTTCCTCCCATTGTCCGTTTTTACCTATATGTTATTTCATGTGGGACGCAATTCGGAAATTCTCTATCTCTTATTTCTTTGGGCAGTACTTGCAGCATTATTTCTTACAGCTGCCAGTTTTTACTTTCTCTATCAAAGGCTATGGGAAAAGGATTACCTATATACAAGGAATGATACCATTTATTTTTATGATTGTCTGAAAGGAAAGTATATAGGTGTGAAAATTGAAGATGTGGCTGGATTAAACGATTACCATATATCGGTTTATCCGTATACCTTTATTATAATTTATACAGTGGCGGGAAAATTTACACATGTCCGGACCTGACTGAGGAAAAGAAAGACAAGGTCTCTGATATTATCTATAAGATATTATATGATTACGAAAAAGGAAAAACGGGATAGGTGTCGCCTTTGGTTCGACGGGCAGTTTCGGATACGAGCTGCTGCGGGCAGGAACACATGGGCTGGCAGGTGGCGTGATCGTGTGTCTTGGGTATATACATCGCAAACGAATACTTCCATATGATAAATGTCCCGCAAATATTAAAAAGAGAATGATGAAAACTATGTTTGATTAATTTGTTGGTAGAATTAAAGCATCATTAACTTGTCCGATAGACTTATGATTATGAAGATCGAAATACTGCACATTGTGAAATATGTGTCTTACAATAAATTACAGCGTTGTCTGTCTGTTTTAATATTATCTTGTTTCTTATGTTCTTGCGATATTGGGTATATGCAAACATTTGAAGGTTATAATAGTACGATAGTGAAATTACATAATAGTGAAAGAACTACTCGTGTTAGTTGTATGTATTTTTACGGTAGCTATTATTTAAATTACGGTATAATGAAAGGAGAGTGTACAGTGAATTATGATTCTCTTAAATTGCAGACAAATGATGATAAAGAGTCAACCAGCAAGTGCAATATTACGGATAATATTTGAAAAACTCCTTGACCGGTGTTAAATTTTAATTTTTCCCTTGGTCTGCTGTTTATTTTAGCCTGAATGCTTTTGATTCTTTTATCGGTGATGGTACTGATGTCAGTCCCTTTGGGTATGTATTGCCTGATAAGCTTGTTCGTATTCTCAATGGCTCCC
>JAILEG010000019.1 GCA_024688365.1 Prevotella sp. | reverse complement strand
CTTCAATGGAAGAACCATGTAAAGCTAACTCGTGTGTAATTGTCTCTGCTAACTCATCAATGGTTCGATTGCTCACATCCAGCCGTATCTCTATCCGCAAATCACCATTCCCGTCAACAAATACATTAAACTTTCCGAAGTTGTCTCCTAAGTAATCCCGTTGAACAGTTCGGTCGACATTATTTAAGTCATATTCTTGAATCCAAAGAATACAGTCTGCAAATTCACCTGTTCCATTCACACCGTATTGCTGTGTTCCTTCAGCAAGGAAAGCTCCTATAAACTTTTTCCCGTAAGTCGTTGATGCAAATTTTTTCATTGCAGCAATGTAAGAAACATTGCTATAGTAATCCTTTCCAATAGCCTTACTATGACCTCTATCAGTACTATTGTAAAGAGTTGGTAATATTTTTTTTCCATCTGGATCTGTTGCATTTACGGGAGTGTTATTACAATATGCGTATGGTACTATGCTATAATATTTCTCCGCCAGCGGGTCCACCGCAGTCCACCTCCCAATCACGGGGTCATACATCCTTGCGCCGTAGTCGTACCAGTCCAGCCCGTGCATGCGGTCAAGCTCCTTGCCGTTGTACTTGTAGGGCTGGATGTCAGCACCCTTTGCAGAGGACACATCACTGTAAGGGGTGCCGAAGGGGTAGTAGCTGTTCACCTGCAGAATGTCTCCACCTCTGTCTACGACCTCACGGATATTGCCAAGGTGGTCGGTATTATAGAAACAGAGGGAAAAATCATCCATAGCAGCAATAGCATTTGTCGCATTGTTCCAATCCGTCATACTTTGCTGAAAATCAGAGGCCATAGGGGTCAGGTCATCAGGCCAATAGTAAATAGGCGGTTTGGGAATACACTCCCAATGCTTGCTTCCCTGAAAATAGCCGCCTGCAAAGAGATACTTGTCTATCCTGCCGTTTCTTACAATAAGATTTCCACCAGCCAGGTAATCGGTTGAGTCTGCCGATAACACCTCTTCCTTTGTCAGTATGTGCCTGCTTCCCATGGTAACCTCTATGTTCGGCACAGCCGTGTAATGCACGGTGCGCAGCTTCCTGCCCGTGGCGGTGAATACATACTCCGTGACGTTGCCGTTGGTGAACTGGATGCGGCGCGGCATGTTGCTGTCGTCATACTCTATCAGGGCTATGCCCTTGCCCGTATCTCTGACAAGCGAGCCGTTGCCATTATACTGATAGTCAGACCGTGTCCCCTTGAAGTCAAACGAGCCATTGCGGAGGACGGCTGCCGCCCTGTCCTGCACCTGCGATAGCTGTGGGCCATCGTAGGTCATGGTGAGGTCGTCAATCAGACCGTACTGGCCGTCCTGCTTCAGTCCGCTGCGCCTCAAGGTCAGGATGTTGCCGTCTGCATCATAGGTCAGCTGCTCATCGTACTTTCCTGCGGCATTGGCCAGCGACTCTGTCTCCCCATAGGCGGCACCGGTCAGGCGGTTCAGCCCGTCATAGGTGAGCCTGTAGCCCCGCTGCTGTGCATTGTCCCTGTGCTGCCACAGCTGGCTGCTGATGTTCCCGTTGTAGCAAGGTACACCCACACCGTCGGCATAGTGCAGCTGCTCCTTGAAGCTGTTGGTGGTGATGCCTGTAGTCCATCCGTGCAGGTCATAGGAGTACGTCACCTTGCCCTCGTCCCCGCTGCCGACAGGACGGATGACCTCCGTCAGCCTGTCAAGGTCGTCATAATTATATCTCATCGTGAAGTCTGCGGGATTCCTTCCATGCCTTGCGGTGATATGGCTCTCGGCCAGCTTGTCATTATACCGGTTGTAGGTGTTGCTCACGATGGCCTTGAAATGCTCGCCATACCTCACGTTCGCCGTTCGTTGTGTATTCCCTGTGGCTGCCCTTTCCGTCCCTGTGCCATGCATCGCCTGGGGGAAGGACAGACACGGGCCTGCCAAGGGCATCATGGCGGTTTACGGTAAAAGCATGGGGGCAGCATATTGGGTGGCCGACAACGTGGGTATGTCCTGAGGGCGAATGGACTCTATGGAGGATGTCCCTACAACTGGAAGCCATGCCCGCCCCACGTTGTCATAGCCGGAATACTCCTGCAGCGCATAGACAAACCTTCCTTCCGTTTTTGAAGATGAAAGAGTTGAGCTGTCCGTCTCCCTCCACGGTCATACCACCGCAGGAGTCCTTCCTGAATACGGTCGTGACAGGACTGTCCGACATTTCCAGACCGGAGAAGTCCCACAGCTGCCGCCCGTCACCACCGGGGAACACATACCCTACCGCATGCCTTTGCAGGCAGTCGTCTCCCCAGAGGTTCTGTAGGGCTGTCAGCGTAGACTGGCCAAGGCTTCGGGATGAAAGGACCAGCAGCAACAGCACAAGTACATGAACCCTTCTAACCATAGGCATTTGTGTAATAGATATGGTCTTACAAAATAATCTGTCACAAAGATAGTTTTTTTTGTGATAGGTTGTATTTCTCTTTAACTTTTTTTTTGATTATAATGGTGTCTGATCCAATGGTGTTTACATCTAACTCCAATGCCTTTTCTGATAGCTTTCTCAAATCTTTCCCCGCCGTATGCTTGCAGGTTAGAACATAAATTCGTACATTTGCAACGAATCTGTAACCATCGGGTTCTGAGAAGAGCATGCCGGGACTGCCATGCGAAGCCGCCACGGCGCACATGCCTCACGACCCATAAAAACATTTCAAGACAGCATGAGAAGAGACCAGGAGATTTTCGATCTTATCGAATTGGAGCATCAGCGCCAGCTCAAGGGCATGGAGCTGATCGCATCAGAGAATTTCGTCAGCGACGAGGTAATGCAGGCTATGGGGTCATACCTGACCAACAAGTATGCCGAGGGCTATCCCGGCAAGCGCTATTATGGCGGCTGCCAGGTGGTTGACCAGGTGGAGACGCTTGCCATCGAGCGGGTGAAGAAGCTCTTCGGGGCCGAATATGCCAACGTGCAGCCGCACTCCGGCGCACAGGCCAACCAGGCCGTGCTGCTCGCCGTACTGAAGCCGGGCGACACCTTCATGGGGCTTGACCTCGACCAGGGCGGCCATCTCTCTCATGGAAGTGAGGTGAACACATCGGGTATCCTCTACAACCACATCGGCTACACCCTCAACCGGGAGACGGGACGCGTGGACTATGACGAGATGGAGCGGCTCGCACGGGAGCATAAGCCGAAGCTCATCATCGGAGGCGGATCGGCATACAGCCGTGAGTGGGACTACAGGCGCATGCGCCAGATTGCCGATGAGGTGGGCGCGCTGCTGATGATTGACATGGCCCACCCTGCCGGGCTCATCGCCGCCGGCCTGCTGGACAATCCTGTGAAATATGCGCACATCGTGACCACGACGACCCACAAGACCCTGCGCGGCCCGCGCGGAGGTGTCATCCTCCTGGGCAAGGACTTTGACAACCCGTGGGGGCTGACGACCAAGAAGGGTGTCGTGAAACCTATGTCCATGCTCTTCAACTCAGCCGTGTTCCCTGGCAACCAGGGCGGACCGCTGGAGCATGTCATCGCTGCCAAGGCCGTGGGCTTCGGCGAGAACCTGGAGCCAAGCTGGAAGGAGTATGCGGCACAGGTGCAGAAGAACGCTGCCGTGCTGGCACAGGCACTCATCGACAAGGGATTCAGCATCGTCAGCGGCGGAACCGACAACCACTCCATGCTGCTCGACCTGCGGCAGAAATATCCTGACCTGACGGGTAAGGTGGCTGAGACGGCCCTCGTTGCCGCCGACATCACGGCCAACAAGAACAAGGTGCCTTACGATGAGCGGTCGGCCTTCCAGACCAGCGGCCTGCGGCTCGGCACGGCTGCCATGACCACCCGTGGTGCCAAGGAGGACATGATGCGCCTCACGGCCGACCTCATTGACGAGGTTCTCGCCGACCCGGAGAACGACCAGGTCATCAGGCGTGTGCGCGAGAAGGTGAACGAGACGATGAAGGACTATCCGCTCTTCGCCTACTAAGCGGACTGGATGCCAACATTCATGCAAAAGGGCTGCCCCAACAGGGCAACCCTTTTTTGCATAAGACGGCCAGCAGCGTGCAGCCGCACTGTCGGCTCATGCTGAGCCGCAGAGAATGACAGGCGGATGCCAAGATGCTGGAAAAGAAAGGAGAAGGCAAGCGTTCCACCTAACGGTAGGTGTCTCTCGCAAGTATGCGTGTCCCGTCTGGCTTTCTGACAAAAGCACGAGATGCTGTCCCAGCCGACTGCCGCACACCATCAACACCCATCATTCAACACCCATCACCCAACACTCTAACTCTCTCCCCACACCTCACGGGCTATTTCCTGCACCAGGTCGACCTTCGCCCACTGCTCCTCCTCGGTCAGCTTGTTGCCAATCTCGCAGGAGGCAAAGCCGCACTGCGGGCTGAGGTAGAGGCGGTCGAGCGGGACATACTGCTCCGCCTCACGGATGCGACTGATGATGGCAGCCTTGTCCTCAAGCCCGGCAGCCTTCGTGGTGACGAGTCCCAGGACCACCTTCGTCCCCTCAGGGATGAACTTCAAAGGCCCGAAGCCGCCCGAGCGGTGGTCATCGTACTCAAGATAGAACGCATCGACATGCTCCTGGGCGAAGACGTAAGGAGCCACCGGGTCATAACTGCCCTCGCAGGCATAGGTGGAATGGTAGTTGCCGCGGCAGATGTGGCTGGTCACGGTCAGGTCGGCAGGCCGCCCTTCCAGGGCAAGATTGTTCACCCGCAGGTATTTCAGAGCCTCCTCCTCGATGCTCACCCCCTCCTTCTGGCGGCTTGCCCAGTAATGCGTGTCACAGAACATGCCCCACGTGCAGTCGTCAAACTGCAGGTTGCGGCAACCTGCGGCATAGAGGTCATGGATGACCTGGCGGTAGGCAGCGGCAATGTCACTGATAAGCTCGGCTATGTTCGGGTAGACATCGAGCGTGTTGCGGCTGTTATCACCACGGAAGAGCTCGGCCAGCAGCTGTGCCGGAGCAGGAATCGTCTGGCGGGCAACGATGCCATCCTCCTCAAACTGCCTCACGAATCTGAAGTCCTCCACAAAGGGATGGTTCTCGCCGCTGATGCGCCCGCTCAGGCGGACGGAGCCCTTCGTGGTCTCCTCACCATGAAACTGGTAGCCGTGGTCAAGCTCTATATGCTCCACGCCGTTCAGTCCCCACATGAAGTCAAGGTGCCAGTAGCTGCGGCGGAACTCGCCATCGGTGATGGCCTTGATGCCATGCGCCTTCTCCTTGGCAATGAGGTCGGCAATCAGGCGGTCCTCAGTCTCACGCAGCTCAGCCTCATCAATCTTCCCCTCAGCCAGCTGGGCACGTGCGTTTTTCAGTTCTTCAGGGCGGAGGAAACTTCCCACGACATCTGCGCGGAAGGGTGTGTGTTGTGTTTGTGTACTCATATTGCTTCTGCTTTTTTATGTTTTTATATTTATATATATCTGTCTTTTTACCTTTTATCGGTTATCTGCATGCAAAGATAATGAGTTCTTCAGTTCTACACAAATATTCTTTATCTTTCGGAAAAATATGCTACCTTTGCACCAAAACAGCACATCAGACAGAATATTATTCTGCAAAACAAACATTTATCAATACATGCGAATATGGAAAAATTGGATGAGACCGACCGTAAGATACTGCGTATTCTCCAGAAGGATGCCCATCTGACGGTGAAGGAGCTTGCCGCAAAAGTGCATCTTTCCCCCTCGCCCACCTTTGAGCGGCAACGGCGGCTGGAACGGGAGGGATATATAAAGAGGTATATGGCTGTCGTCGACCCGCAGAAGGTGAGCAACGGGATTCTCGTCCTGTGCAACATCCGGCTGCGGCAGCACACCCAGCATCTCATACAGCAGTTCATGGATGCCGTGCAGACCATTGACGAGATCACCGAGTGCTACAACACCAGCGGCGACTATGACTTCCTCATCAAGGTCTATGCCCGTGACATGAAAGCCTATCAGCAGTTCATGCTCAACACGCTGGGCCGCATAGAGTGCGTGGGAAGTCTGCACAGCATCTTCGTCATTGACGAGACCAAGAACACACGGGGCGTACCCGTACCTGAGGACTGAGCCTCCTCCCCCCGCCGGCAAGGGCCATGCCCGCACGTTACCGGCAGAATTTAGTCCCGCTTACCGTGCAATCTCAAAAAAAAACATTATATTTGCAGCAACATGAGATACCCAATAGGCATACAGGATTTCCGCAGCACCGAGACAGGGACGGTGAGTGACTGGCTCTGCGAGCAGTAGAAGATACCCCCTTGTGCGGACGGTAAGGACAATGTCCTGGCGGCACCGCACCTGAACAAGAGAGCCGGAACGGCGCATCCCCCTGTAGGGATGCCCGTTCCGGCTCATTTGCTTTCCCAAGCCTCCTCGACAGTGACAAACCGATGGGAAGCTGAACGCTATGCAAGCCCCCCGATGAAGCCTGTCAACTGAAGGAAAAGACTGTCAATGCCATAAAGACCGTCAGCCCGGAGAGGGCTGACAGCCTAAGGACAAATCACTTCTCAGAGAACAACCTTCCGGCCCTTCATGACGTATACACCCCGTGGCAACTGACGCTTGCTGCCAGCACGGCGCACGAGCTGCCCGTTGAGGTTGTAGATGTCATTGGCCTGCATGTCGGCCTCGGTCACCTGGATGGTATCAATGCCATCGGTTGAGAGGAATACCGGTGTGATCAGCACGTTGCCATTCATCGACTTGGCCGGCACAGTATAGGCAGACGTTGTGACCTGCTCCTTCTCAATCCACCACTGGCGGTTGCCCACCTTGTCGACACCGCTTGCATTGTCAAAGTTGTAGCCATGCTGAACCGTGACACCTGCCACGGAGTAGCCAGTGGACGGTGTGAGGGTCACAGCCAGGTCATTATTGGCCGCAGCCTTTCCGTTCATCGTCTCATCGAGCTTCAGCGCGCCCATCTCAACCGTACCGTTCTGTGCCTTCGCACCCACCTTGACCATTCCGTCACTTGGCTGCACATTCACCAGCACGTCAACGATGTCGCCACCGTCCTTACGGATTTCGTCAGAGCCGCCAGCGTCAAAGTTGTTCCAGTCGAGCTTGAAGCGCATGCGGTAGATGCCAGGCTGCGCATCAGCAGGAACCTTGAACCAGCCCATCCACTTCTTCACGTTGTTCTCCTTCGGGAACTCCGTTCCTGAGTCAAAATATCTCCGGTTGCTGTTGTACCAGTACTTATCCTCATCCTGGCGGTAAGCCGAGAAGCTCACCAGCTCGCAATGGTCATCAGCCCGCGTCACACGGCCGTAGTCGTCGAAGGTGATACCCTCCGTCGCATTGAACACACCATCGTTGTTCCAGTCGATGTAAGCGAAGCCGCTCATCCACAGACCGTGGTAGGCGATGTACGGGCGGTAAGCCTTGCCGACGGTCAGGTTGAACACCACCTCATCCGTCTTGTCCAGATAGAACTGCTTAGTGATACGTGCCGTGAGGTCGTTGTCAGGATACTGCTGGAGCGCACCGTCACCGTTATTGTCATAGTCATAGACACCCACGTGCATCACGTAGCGGTCCTCACGCTCATGAGGGGCCTTCTTGTTGAAGTTCACCTGGTAGTAAGGGCCCTGGCCAGAGGTGTCGTCCGGGTTGATGACCTCATCAGGCTGTCCCTTCTGCACCTCCTTCCACACAATCGGGGAAGCTGTCCGCAGGTCAGTCGATACCGAGCGTACACCCACCTTCAGTTGCTCAGCGTCAGCGGCAAAAGGAAGATGCGCGGCAATGGTTGCCCACTGGCTCGTACGTCCCACCTCAACCTCCTTGCCATCCTTCATGATGAAGATCTCGAAGTGGTCAATGTTGTTGTCCTCGTTGTAGGAGCGGCCGTACTCGTCCACCTTGCCGTCAACGGTCCAGTAGAGCTTCAGCGTCACGTCAGTCTCACTTTCCGAAACCGACTCAGCCGATACCAGCTCCTTGATCTTGGCTGGCTGCACGGTCTTGTCGCCACTCACCTCCAGCTTGCCCACAAGCAGCTGTCCGTTGCCTTTCACACGGAAGCCGACACGCTCAATGGTTCCGCTGACACCGCTGAGGTCGAGCGGCTTCTCGCCCCACTCGCTGGTGATGGCACTGACGGGATACTCCTTCCACGCGCCGTCCACCTTCAGAAGTAGCGACAGCTCGCCATCGCCGGAGAGCCTCCTCACAGCCACGGCAGCCTTTGCCACACCTGTGAGCTTGATGCCCGTCTTGTACAGAATGATGTCTGACCCGCCGGCATTGGCCGTAGCCTCCAGCTTCAGGCATGATCCGCCCACATAGGCATCCTCATGGGTGAAGGAAGGACGCACCCCGCTGCCCGCATTCGTCGTGCCGGCATCATAGACCAGCCAGCGGTAAGTGGGCACGAGGTCCTGGCTTGCCATGTTGTACCATCCGCCCACGGTGGTCTTCACACCCTTGTCATAATAGAACTCGCCATTGCCAAGGTTGAAATGGGTGAGGAACTGATGGCTGACAGCCGACCGCTCAGGCATGTATTTCGCCAGACCGACAAACGACCCGATGCCCGGATAGGACACAGCGTCAGGATCGCCCGTAGGCAGATTGGCCGGATTGCCGTTTCCTCCTGAGAAGAAACGCTCCTGCATCCACTGGTAGTTCTTCTGCCACTCGCCTGGCTCCGTGCCTGACGTGTGGGAATAGAGCTGGTTGCACGTGTGCTCGCCCCACATGATGAGGTTTATCTTCTCAGCACCGTCCTCCTCCAGCTCCGTCCAGTTGCGGTTGGCAATGTCCACGATATGCACGCCGGCATACAGGCGGCTTGCGTCGCCGGCCGTGTTGGCTGCATACTCATAGGATGAGGGGGCCATCGTGGTGATCATTCCGCTCATGTAGTTCAGGAACAGCTCATGGATGGGTTCATCCTTCGTTCCGTAGACCACTGGGGCGTTGCCACTCGACAGACTGCTGTTCAGGACGTAGATGAGCGAGTTGTAGTCAGTGAAGTTACGCTCCCATGCCTTCTTGTAGAGGGCCTTGTGGAAGGCAACCACGTTAGGATCCTTGTAGTTGTAGGCCTCCCAGTTGTAGACGATGCCGTCATGGCCGAAGTACATCAGCGCGTTGATCATCGGCTCGACATAGGTGTAGGTGCCATCGTCCTCCTTCTTGGAGATGAAGTTCACCCACGGCGTGTCATCAGCCCCACCGAAGGCCGACTCGAAGAAGTACATACCCGACATCAGGCGGCTGCCGTTCTTGTGGGCTGCGTCAGCCCAGCTGCCGGGAGCCTGGAAGAAGCCGTGGTTCCATGAGCCGAAGTTGGATGTGTAGTTCCACATCGTCCACGCATCGGTCTTGCCCATCTCATTGGTCGGGTAGCCGTGCGCTCCCTGTGAGCCGTTGCCCATAGGGAAACACATGAACGCCTTACGGTCCTTGTAAATGTCAGGATAGAGATGGTCATCCGGATTGACCAGCTCGTTGCGCCGCACATGCGAGCGGATGAACTCGATGTCGGCCGCCGAGATGCCGATGCTGGCGAACTCGTCCAGCGTCGGGTAGTTGTGGCCTTCCTGCTTTGCCTGCAGGAACAGGTTGAGAATCGACTCTGCCGTAACATTGTCGAACTCGTAGAAATCCTTTGCGCCCATGTTCAGCGTCCCCAAACCGAGGAGCGCTGCAAGCAGTAAAGTTTTCTTTTTCATAGCTTATTGAATATTTAGTTAGTAATATGCCCACCCTGCAAAGGGGGGATTTAGGTAAAATCACGTAAGAAGAATCCCGTCAGGAAGCCTCACCTCCCACCTTCTTCCCCTCTGGGAGGAGAACGGAGAGGACCATTGCCGCCGACTTGCAGCGTCATGGGAAAGTCCCGCTGCCCACTCCCCCGTCACAGGAGACGGGGCTGTGCCTGCCTGCGGCAGTACTTCATGTGAAGTAGTCAGATACTCTGGCTGCAATACCCTGGTACTTCACGTGCTGGATTCCGCGCGTGAAGGGTGAGCGGAGAGGGATGACAGCCAACCGAACTGGCTGAACAGATTACCGACAAACAGAACTGGCTGAACCGGCTGCTGGCTGAAGGGAAAGAGAGCCGGGGCGGAAGCAGCCCATGCAGGCGGTCCTGCCCTGGCTCATCACTACTAATCAGAATCCTCCTTCTGTATCATACGGGTATATCAAGAGGTCAGAGTATCACCTTCACGGTCTTCCCGCCATTCAGTCTGACAAGATAGACACCGTGGCCCAGCTCGCTGCCTGAAACGACTGTCGGACGGGTAAGGCTTCTTACCTGCACACCGTCAGTGGTGTAGACAACAGCCGCATTGACATCCTTGAACACCAGGTTGCCCGCAACTACCTGCACGGCAGCCGTGCTGTTCCGGTCAACCTCATCAATCTCAGTCACAACCGTCCAGTCCTCAGTCTCGCCCTGGTCATGGAAGTCCTTAGGACCGCGCTGGCCAGCCTCGCTGCCGAGAATCTCAACGTCGATGTCGAGGGTATAGCCCTTGTTCGTGTTGGCTGTCGGGCTGAACTGTCCTGCGAACCAGGCATCAGAGTAGACGATGCGCAGGCGGCTCTTGCCCACGTGTGCATCAGCAGGAATGGTGATGGTGCCCTTGAGGCCCTCACCCTTCACGAGGCAGGGATTGCCCTTGCGCAGGGAGCCTGCACGGAAGACGCGCTCTCCGTACTCCTCCGTACCGTCCTTTGAGGTCTCGTCAAAGAGGAAGTTCTCCTGATCGGTCCGGGTGTCATAGAGAGGTTTCCAGAAAGGCTGCTCGACAGCACCCTTGCCATAGTTGAAGGTGCCGCTGCCGTCGAAGTCCATCCAGCCTCCCACGAAGCAGTAACGGCAGTCGTCCTTGCTTCCGCCGCCATTGAGTTCCTCGCCGTTGAAGCCCTTGAGGGTGAACTGTATCTCCTGGCCCTGGGTAACCTTCAGCACCTGTCCGGAGGCATGATGATAGTTGAGGAACTCGGCATTGCCGCCATCGTTCTCAGCCTTATACTGGTCATAGGTCAGATGATAGTCAATGTCCTGCGTGGCACCCGTTGTCTTGAAACGCTCAACACCACGCAGGCGGATAGCCGTGGCATAGCCCTCGGCATTGACGTTGAGTGACGACTGCCCATAAGTGCCGAACGGATTCTCCTTGAGGTTCTTGCCTTTCTCCACGGCCTGCCATACAGGAGCCGAGAGGGTCTTGAGGTCCTTGGAGACAGCCACCACGCCGACGAACGGATGGGCAACGCCCTCCACGCTGACAGCGGGAACGAAGGCTGCCCACTGTGAGGTGCGGCCGATCTCCTTCACCGTACCCTGCTCGCCGTCCTTGAAGAGAATCTCAAAGTGGTCAATGGCGGCATCGTCATTATAGGCAATACCATACTGGTTAGGCGTGATGTTCACATCCCAGTTCAGTTTCAGGTCCATGGACGAGGCCGTCTCAGCCGTCTTGGCTATCTCCAGGGAGGTGACCGCCTTCGGCTCCACCGTCTTTCCATCGTTGAGCTGGATTCCGCCCACATACATGTCATAGCCCTCTGAACCGCCCTTGACGCGGAGGCCGATATGGGTCACCTTGTCAGCCGTGGTGAGGTTCAGCGGGATGCGGTGTTCCTCCCAGTTCCTGCCCTTGTTGTCAGGCACGGCATACTCCTTCCATGCGCCGTTGACCTCAAGGATGAGCGACAGGTTGCTCTGCACGCCCCCCTCAGGACGCTCGCCGGCCCCCTTGGTGGCGATGAGGGCATAGCCCTTGGCATCGTTAGGCGTGAGGCTGGTCTTGTAGAGGATGACATCAGTGGGCCGTGAGGCATCGCCCTTCAGCTCCAGGCAGGAGCCGCCCGTGTAGGCATCGGCATGTGAGAAGCTGACGTTGAGCGACTTGCTTGTCCTGGCATTGCCGTCCACCTTCTGCCCGGCCTCCAGCACCAGCCAGCGGTAAGTCGGCACGATGTCCTGTGCCGACATGTTGTACCATGCCCCCGCAGCCTTCTTGCCCCGGTAGTTGTAGCGGTCGCCGTTGCCCAGGTTGAAGTTGGTGGCGAACGGGAAGCTGCCTCCCACCGTTGACCGCTCGGGAATCCAGGTGGCAAAGCCGGCGAAGGTAGACAGCGGCGGGGTATTCCCGCTCCACTCCATCTTGTTGCCGGCATCATTGACAGCAGGGCGGTCGAGCGGGCTGCGGTTGCCTCCGCTGAAGGCACGCTCCAGGAAGCCCTGGTAGTTTTCCTGCTGCCCCATAGTGCCCGCACCAGAGTTGTAGCTCCAGAAGCGGCTGTCCTTGTGCTCGCCCCAGAGGCAGATGTTCATCTCCTTGGCCTTCTCATCAGCATTAAGCTCAGACCAGTAGTGGTCCATCGTCTCAATCCAGAAGCCCTGCCACACGCCTGAGGCACCCAGGGTTGGGTTGGCCCTGTAGGCGGTCTCGACGGAATTGCCCGAGTAGCTCTCGCCGTGATAGTTCAGCATGAGGTCGGCAATCTGCCCGCCTGCATCGGCATACCTGTCGGCTGCGACATCAGTGGTCAGCATCGTGGCGGTGGTGTAGATGCCAAGATGGAAATTGTCAAAGCCCACCTCATGGGCGTACTTGTACATTGACTGGTGGAAATCCTTATAGTATCTCAGGGAATAGACGTTCAGCTCCCAGTTGATGTTGATGCCGTCCATGCCGAAGTACATCAGCATGTTGACCAGCGGCTTGACGTACTTGAACCCGTTGTAGCTCACATTGGGGTCATTGCTCTTGGCATTGCCCCTGCTGGTCCACTCGGTGAAGCCAGCCGTCGACCCAGTGTCGAAGAACACCGTTCCGCCCATCATGTCACAGCCGTTCTTGTGGGCAGCGTCAGTCCACGAGCCGGGAACCTGGCCGATGCCATGATTCCACGCGCCCCAGAGAGCGGTGTAGTTCCACAGGGAGAACACGTCATTGTGCCATGTGCCCGTAGGATAGCCGGCATCGCCGCCGGAGCCACTGCCCATAGGCGTGTTCATCCAAAGCTTTCGTCCCTTGTAGGTGTCCTGCAGCAGGCGGCTGTCGGCCCCGATGAGCGGACGGCGGCGCACATGTGACTTGATGAATGCCAGGTCGGCCTTGGAGATTCCAAGGTTCATAATGTCCTGGTCGGACGGGTACTGCTTCCCCTGCTCCAGGGCTTTGCAGAACACCTCGACCATCTGCTTCCAGTCAACTTTGCTGAAGTCATAGTTCTGTGCCTGCACGGCGGCAGGACTGCCACTGAGCAACGCTGCCAGGAGCAGGGATGCCAGGGTAGATTTCTTTTTCATAGGTTTGGGGATTAGTGAGAATTACGGTGACGGTACCATCAGGCATACGCCACTCTCTTTTAATGTATTATTGCTTTGTTATTTGGTTTCAGATTGTCATGCCTCATCAGTTACCAGGAATCTCAGGTCTTCCTGTAACGGAGAAGAAAGAGTAAGGGCAGGCGACAGGCCTCTCTCTCTGGGAGAGAAGCTTGAGCCTGCCCCTCATTGTTATCACTGAGTCAGATGCAGCTCCGGGCCTGTGTGGCCTTACCTGCAGCTGACCCGTGCAGCAGGTTTAGAGAACCACCTTCGTGGTCTTGCCACCGTTCAGCTTGACAAGGTAGACACCGTGGCCCAGCTCGCTGCCTGAAACGACAGTCGGACGGGTGAGGCTTCTTACCTGCATGCCGTCAGTGGTGTAGACAACGGCTGTCTTGACACCCTTGAATACCAGGTTGCCGCCAACTACCTGTACGGTAGCCATGCTGTTCTGGTCAACCTCATCAATCTCGGTCACAACCGTCCAGTCCTCAGTCTCGCCCTGGTCATGGAGGTCCTTAGGACCGCGCTGGCCAGCCGTGTTGCCGAGAATCTCAACGTCGATGTCAAGGGTGTAACCCTTTGTGGTGTTGGCTGTCGGGCTGAACTGGCCTGCGAACCATGCGTCAGAGTAGACGATGCGCAGACGGCTCTTGCCTACATGAGCATCAGCAGGAATGTCGATGAAGCCGTGGAGACCGTCATTCTTCACGAGGCAAGGATTGCCCTTGCGCAGAGAACCTGCACGGAAGACACGCTCGCCATAAGGCTCCGTACCGTCCTTGGTACTCTCGTCAACGTAGAAGTTCTCCTCACCGTCATAGGTATCAGCATAGATTGCTGACCACAGTGGCTGCTCAACAACGCCCTTGCCATAGTTGAAGGTACCGCTGCCATCGAAGTCCATCCAGCCACCTACGAAGCAGTAACGAACGTCGTCCTTTGTACCCGTAGTAACCTTCTCAGCATCGAAGCCCTTGAGCCAGAACTCAACCTTCTCGCCCTGGGTCACCTTCAGCACCTGGTCAGAAGCGTGGTGATAGTTCAGATACTCAGCCCTGCCACCATCGTTCTCGGCATTGTACTGGGCATAAGTCAGCTTATAGTCGATGTCCTGGGTAGCACCCTTTGTCTTGAAGCTCTCCACACCACGCACCTTGATGGCAGCGGCATAGCCCTCAGCATTGACGTTGAGAGATGACTGGCCATAAGTGCCGAATGGATTCTCCTTGAGGTCCTTGCCCTTCTCCAGAGCCTGCCATACAGGAGCTGAGAGGGTCTTGAGGTCCTTGGAGACTGCAACCACACCGATGAACGGATTGGCAACGCCCTCCACGTCGACAGACGGAACGAAGGTAGCCCACTGTGAGGTGCGGCCGATTTCCTTCACCTTGCCGTCAGCACCGTCCTTGAAGAGAATCTCAAAGTGGTCGATGTCGGCGTCGTCATTATAGGCAATACCATACTCGTTAGGAGTCACGGTGACATCCCAGTTCAGCTTCAGGTCCATAGAAGAAGGAGACTCTGCGGTCTTCTCCACCATCAGGTTGCCAAGCTCCTTCGGAGCGACAGTCTTGCCATCGTTGAGCTGAAGCTCGCCCACGTACATGTCATAACCCTCAGAACCGCCCTTGACACGGAGACCGATGTGGGTCACCTTGTCTGAAGAGGTCAGGTTCAATGGGATGCGATGCTCCTCCCAGTTCTTGCTCTTGTTGTCAGGAACGGCATACTCCTTCCATGCACCGTTCACCTCAAGGATGAGTGAGAGGTTGCTCTGAACCGCACCCTCAGGACGCTCGCCGGCACCCTTGATGGCGATGAGGGCATAGTTGTTGGCATCGTTAGGTGTGATACCAGTCTTGTAGAGGATGACATCAGTTGCCTTTGAGGCATCACCCTTCAGCTCCAGGCAGGAACCGCCCGTATAGGCATCATTGTGAGAGAAGCTGACGTTGAGCGCAGTGCTTGTCGTTGCTGTGACACCCACCTTCTGTCCGGCCTCAAGCACCAGCCAGCGGTAAGTAGGCACGATGTCCTGTGCTGACATGTTGTACCATGCGCCGGCAGCCTTCTTTCCACGGTAGTTGTAACGCTCACCGTTACCGAGGTTGAAGTTGGTAGCGAACGGGAATGTGCCGTCTACAGTTGAACGCTCAGGAATCCAAGTTGCGAAACCTGCGAATGATGACAATGGAGGTGTTGTTCCTCTCCACTCCATCTCGTTGCCACTGTCATAAACCACAGGACGCTTTGCCGGGTTTCTGTAGCCACCGCTGAAGGCACGCTCCAGGAAGCTCTGGTAGTTGTCCTGCTGCTCCATGGTGCCCGCACCTGAGTTGTAGCTCCAGAAGCGGCTGTCCTTATGCTCACCCCAGAGGCAGATGTTCATCTCCTTGGCATCGTCATCCTCATTCAAAGATGTCCAGCCTTGATTCATGCTGACAATCCAGAACCCCTGCCATACACCGGAAGCACCTAACTTTGGGTTAGCGGTCTTGGCTACATTGACATTCTGGCTTGCATAATACTCACCACTATAGTTCAGCATGGCATCAGCAGCCTGCTCGTCATTCTTTGCATAGAGATAGCTGGTACTGTTGGAGTTCAGCGAGCTGTTTGTAGTGTACAGTCCGATATGGAAGTTGTTGAAGCCAATCTCATGGGCATACTTGTAGCATGCCTTGTGGAACTCAACGCTTGAGTAAGGGGTACCGGTCTCCCAGTTGATGTTGATACCATCAACTCCGAAGTAACGGAGCATGTTCACCAATGGCTTGGCATACTTAAGCTCACCCTTGTCATTCACAGCATTGGAATAGGTCCTCCAAGTATAGTAAGCAGCATTGTCACCATGTGAGGCATCGAAGAACACCGTGCCGCCCAGCATGTCGCAGCCGTTCTTGTGGGCAGCATCAGTCCATGAGCCTGGCACCTGACCGATGCCGTGGTTCCATGAGCCCCACATGGCGGTGTAGTTCCACAGGGAGAACACGTCATTGTGCCATACACCGGCAGGATAGCCTGCATCGCCACCGGAGCCACTGCCCATAGGCGTGTTCATCCAGAGCTTGCGCCCGGCGAAGGTGCTTTGGTCAAGGCGGTTGGCATTGTCAAGGAGTGAACGCTGCTTCACGTGTGAGCGCATGAACTCAAGGTCAGCCTTTGAGATGCCCAGGGCCATGATCTCCTGGTCACTTGGGTACTTGTCGCCACGCTCCAGGGCCTTCTCAAACACCTCAACCATCTTGGTCCAGTCAACCTTGCTGAAGTCGTAGTTCTGTGCCTGGACAGAAGCTGGACTTCCGCTGAGCAGAGCTGCCATCAGCAGAGCCGCAAGAGTAGTTTTCTTTTTCTTCATAATGATTTAGTTTGGTTATTAAAAAGATTAATTAGGATAATTATTTATTGTTCTCGATGAAAGCAAAAGTTCCATCCCTGCCGGATGGTTCCGGCAGGAATGGCTCAGGTATGCAGATTTTCAGAAGTTTGGCTTGTCAGCGTCCCACCACAGGCGTGTGGCCTGCTGGTCAGCACCGCCCAGTGCCTTCAGGCCCGTAGCCTCGATGTCCTTCTTGGTGGCAGGGTCGGAGGCATCAGGGAATGGCAGGCGGCGCACGATGTCGCCCTCCTTCAGAGAGCCGTCGCCGTCCTGTACGTTCAGCATCTTGAACAGGCGTGGATAGCCCGTGCGGCGGAGGTCAACCCATGCCTCGAGGCTGTTGGGGAATCCGGCGATGTACTTCTGGGTGATGATCTTCTCCAGCTTCACCTCAGGAGCGTCGCTCTCCTCCCACTTCACACCGATGGTGATCTCGCTCACGCGGTCGGCATCGTTGCCCGTCGGGTCAACATAGGTGAAAGGATAGGCCTTCTCCAGCTCCATGTACTTGTCAAGGGCAGCCTTGTACATGCCACGGTAAGGCTTGAGCTGCATCAGGCGGTCCATGACGTCACCCTCACGGATGCCCTGCTCATAGAACTGCTTGGCACTTCCGCCCATCTCCCAGCCTCTCACGGCACCCTCAGCGCGGAGGAAGCAAACCTCGGAGAGCTTCATCAGATAGAGCGGCGCATTGCCCATGCACTTCATGTTCAGCTTGGAGAATCCGTTGTAAGGATTGGATGTGGAGCCCTGCTCCTGGCCTATATGGGCACCTGAGAGGATGCCACGTGCGGTCTGGTCAGCCTTGTAAGGCTCCTTGGTCTTGTCCTTGTTGGCAATCTCGCCGTTCTTGGCAAACACCATCTCCAGGAAAGGATGGTTGAAGGCGCGCAGCACCTGCTCCATACCTGCACCCATGCGCATGTCGTTCCAGTCGTTCCAGAGCTGTACCATCGGGTTGGCATATCCGGTGACAGTCTGACGGAAGCCCATCTCCTGCTCCTCGGTCTCGATGACACCGCTCTTCACAGCCTCCTCAGCCCACTGCTTAGCCCGGTCAGGGTTGGCCTTGACGATGTGCATGGCCATGCGCAGCTTCAGGGAGTTGGCAAACCGCTTGAACACATCCAGGCCTGACAGGCCCGCGTCAGTGGTGTAGCAACGGGCATTGTCGTTGAGCGCACTGACAATCTTGTCCTTGTACCACTGCGGACGGTTCAGCTCATAGTACTCGTAGCACTTCACGATGCTGTCAAGGTTGGCCTCAACGGTGTTGTAGATGGTCTCCACATCATCATAGGTGAACGGACGCTGCTGCTTGTTGGTCTTCAGATCCTGATAAGGCATCGGGCCGTAGTTGTCGACGCACTCGATGGCAGCAAAGTCGTAGAAGAGCAGGTAGGTTGCCTTGATCTCAGGCAGTGAGTCGACAGCCTCCATGTTCAGCAACGGCACCAGAGCCTTGCTTGCCGTTTGGAAAGCACCGTAGGCACCGCCGTAGGCCTTCACGTCAATGGCTGTTGAGGAGACGATGTTGATGCCTGAGTAAGGGAAGTTCACGTGAGGAATGACACCGTACTGCGCGAAGGCATCCTGATAGAAGGTGGTAAGATACTGGTACTGGTGTGTCACAGGTGGCTCTCCGTTCTTTCCGCCACGGGTGGCATAGAGTCCGCCGAGGGCAGTCTGGAGGTTGTCCTTCACCTTGTCATATACAGCGTTGTACTGCTCCTCGGTGATGCTGACCCGATAGTTGATGGAGTCGACCTTTCCCTGGCGCACCACCTTCTCCTGGTTCTTCTGGTTCTGGTTGAACTCGGCTCCGGTGACATCGAAATCCAGACAGGAGTTGAGCATCAGCCCGGCGAGCGAGAACGCCATTACTTTTCCTATAGTTTTCAGTTTCATTGTCGTTAGCTTTTATCGTTTGGTTAGAAATTCATTTTCAGCGAGAAGCCGTAAGAGCGTGTTGACGGTGTGTTGTACAGCTCGAAAGCTCCAAGGCCATTGGTCGTTGAGAGGGACACATCAGGATCGGTCGGCGCATCCTTGTAGAAGAAGAACAGGTTGCGGGCGATGAACGAGAGTGACAGGTTGCGGTTCATGCCGAAGAGGTTGCGGAAGGTGTAACCCAGCGACAGCTCACGCATGCGGAAGTTGGTGCCGCTGTAGATGTAGTCGGCAGGACTGTCGGATGAGCCGATGGCCTGGTAGTATGACTGGATGGGGACGATGCGTCCGCTGCCGTCAGGGAGGACCATACCCGGCTGGTTGCCGTACTCACTTGCGATGATGTTGTTCTTCTCAGCGTTGAGACGTGCGTCAGCCGAACGCTCGGAGAAGCCGTAGTAGTCAAGCTGCTGCTCGGTAA
>JAILEG010000002.1 GCA_024688365.1 Prevotella sp. | reverse complement strand
AGCATAGCTGGGCAGGAGGTTCTCAAGCATGATGTCATCCTATCGGGCAATACCTTCAGCAGAGGGGACGTGATAACGCTGCGTCCGCAGAACATCAGTGGGGAATGTGTGTGGCAGCTGTTTGATGCTTCCGGGCACCTGGTGGGCACGCAGAAGATTCCAGCAGCTGAAATAGTCAATATCAATACTCAAATGCTAACTCCAGGCATGTACTTCTATTTGCTGTCTGGCAATAACTTTAGAAAAACGGGAAAGATAGTCATCAGATGAAAAGAATTCAGACTTTGTGTATCACAATGCTGGCAGTCACAACGGCTGCTGCCAGCAAGATGGAAATCAGTGACACGACAGCTGTAGGGCTCGATGAGGTTGTGGTGTCAGCCAGTAAGTGGAGACAATATAGTGCGGAACAGCCGAAACGTATCAGCCTGATTACACCTGGACAGGCTCTGTTTGAGAACCCACAGACTGCGGCTGACCTCCTGGAACTGTCGGGGAATGTGTACATCCAGAAAAGCCAGTTGGGAGGAGGCAGTCCTATGATACGGGGCTTCTCCACCAACCGGTTACTGTATGCCGTGGACGGTATTCGGATGAACACGGCAATCTTCCGGTCGGGCAACCTGCAGAATGTCATTTCCTTAGACCCCTTTGTCATGGAGAGAACCGAGGTGCTGTTCGGCCCAGGCTCGGTGATTTATGGCAGTGATGCTATGGGAGGTGTGATGAGCTTCACCACCAAGAATCCAGTTTTCTCATCTGCTCCTGGCTCTGTCAAGGTCAAGGGCAGTGCCACGGCCCGCTATTCGTCAGCCAACAATGAGCGGACGGGCCATTTCGATGTAAGTGTGGGTGGACGTAAATGGGCTTTTCTGACCAGTTTCAGTTCCTTCGCTTTCGATGACCTGAAGCAGGGACGGCACGGACCAGCTGATTATCTGAAGCCTTATCTTGTACAGCGCCAGGACAATGTGAGGGACGTTGCCATTGCCAATCCCGATCCTCTTGTACAGTCGCCATCGGGCTATTCCCAAATCAACCTGATGCAAAAGATTGGTTTCAGACCCACTGAGCAGTGGGACCTGCAGTATGCCCTCCACTATTCGGAAACATCCGATTATGCCCGGTACGACCGACATACACGTATCAAGAAGGGGTTGCCACAATATGGCGAGTGGAACTACGGTCCGCAGATATGGATGCTCAACCAGTTTACCGCCCGCCATGCCGCCCGCCACCTGTTCTACGACCAAATGGCGATACGCCTGGCCCTACAGCGGTTTGAGGAAAGCCGCATTGACCGGAAGTTCAACAAGAAGGACCGTAACACGACGAAGGAAACAGTGGATGCCTATTCGGCAGGTGTCGACTTCACCAAAGACATTGCCCGCCACACCCTTTATTACGGTCTGGAGTATGTGCGCAATAATGTACACTCGCATGGTACTGAGACCAACGTGGAGAGCAATGAGGAGAAGCCGTCGTTCGCCCGTTACCCACAGGCTCAATGGCAGTCGTATGCTGCCTACGTGCAGGCATTGTTCAGACTCTCCGGGAAGCTGAACCTTGAGGCTGGACTACGTTACAACTACTACAGCCTCTCGGCCGATTTCAGCAACAACGGGCTGGAGCTGGGCTTTGCTCCAAAGCAGAGAAACCACAAGGGAGCCGTATCGGGAAGTCTTGGGCTTACCTATCGCCCTGCCGCTGACTGGTTGCTCTCTCTCAATGCCGGTCGTGGCTTCCGTACACCGAACGTAGACGATATGGGGAAACTTTATGATTCTGTTGACGGATCCGTGGTGGTGCCCAATCCTGAACTGAAGCCTGAATATGCCCACAATGTGGAACTGGGAGTGGTGAAGACATTCGGCAACTTCCTCAAGTTCGACCTCTCGGCCTATTATACCCACCTTGACAATGCTATGGTGCGCCGTGACTATCAGCTCAATGGCAAAAGCCGCATGACCTACAAAGGTGAAGAAGCCAATATCCTTGCCATACAGAATGCTGCATCGGCCTATGTGGCAGGCTTCCAGTTGGGATGTCATGCCGTGCTTCCTATGGGGTTCGGCTATAATATGCAGCTCAATCTACAGCATGGAAGGGAAGAGCTGGATGATGGCAGCAAGAGTACTATCCGTCATGCAGCCCCGTTCTTCGGGCGTGCTGCCGTCACTTATCAATATGACAGGCTGACGATGGAACTCTACTCGCAGTTCCAGGCTAAGCGGTCATTCAAGGATATGCCTGAGACAGAGAAAGGCAAGACCGAGATATATGCTCTTGATAGTGATGGGAATGTGTTTTCTCCCGCATGGTGGACGCTCAACCTGAAGGCACAGTACAGGCAGGGAAAGCATCTCCTCCTGAACGCTGGGCTGGAAAATATCGCTGACAGGCGCTACCGTCATTACAGTTCGGGAATATCTGCACCAGGACGTAACTTCATAGCCTCAGTCACTTATATGTTCTGATGGACGGGAGATTGATGGGGATTGACGGGGTGATGATCTGAACGATTTCCTAAATGATTGTATGGATGATTACGTGAAGCGTCTCATATTGGGATTGACCGTGTGGTCAGGCAGTCTTGCTCTTCCCCCCTTAGAATCTTGACTCGCTCCTCGTGGCAGCATGGATTGACCACCATGCTGTCATGAGGACTTTTTTGATGGCCATATTCGTGTGGCCATCACATGAAAAAAGGATTCTGAAATTAACTTTCAGAATCCTTTTCGCACCCAGACCCGTGACACCCTTTTTGTTTACTATGTGTCATAACTCTTGGTTATTGTATTGTTTGGTAACTTATCTCATCACTCTCGTGTCAATAGAGACGTGAAATGGTGACCAAAAGTGACCGATGGATAACTCAAGTAAACACGGGTGAGAAACTGATACCGAGTGCTCCGGCAATCTTTAAGAACGTGGACATCTGTATGTCTGTTTGGCCACGTTCCACCCGTGCTATATAACTACGGGCAGTACCAACACGGTCTGCAAGTTCCTGTTGGGTAATGTTCAATTCTTTGCGTCGGTCTCTTATCAGTTTCCCCAAGTACCATGCACGAGCCTCGGAATTGAATGTATCACGAGTTTCTGTCCCTGCCTTGCCGTGTTTCTTGTCAAGCAGTTCATCGGCACTTGACAGTTTCTTCAATCTATTTTCATCCAACTTCATTGCTCAGTCCTTTCAGTATTCGTTCTGCAATCTTTATCTGTTTGTTATAGTCCTTCGTCGATTTTTTCAAGAAGGCATTTAAGAGGATGATGCTTGTAGCTTCGATAAGGTTGTCATTATCTACGGCGAAAAGCATACTTCTGTATTCATTAGAGCCAAGACTGACTCTCATCTCGTATGAGTTGGATATTGAACTCATCGTATAAAGGTAACTAACAAGATACAAATATCCAAATAAAATTCATAAAAAAGATATTCCTTGTTGATTATAAGCCATCACAGAGATTGGCATCAAGCGGATGTCATTGGCTTGAAATCTTTAATTTCAGACAGGAGATGAAATCAAGTGTGTCATCGGGGAGGTGATAATCAAACTTATGTCTGCTACGCAGTTCCATCAATAATCTGCCCAGAAGATTGCTCCCAACATATCTGTCTCCTCGGAGTACAACTCCCCATGTGTCAGCATCCCGAACCTGTCCCGTTCTATGATTGGTTTTGCTGTGGGTCTGATCTTCAACAATGTATAATTCTCCAGTTTCTGCAAGAACCGTTCTGAAGTCGTGCGATTGGTCGTATTTGGTTTGCAGACAGAACTTCATACAGTCAATGATGATACGGCCCCAGTATTCACGCCTCAACCCTTTCCTTTCTCCTGCTTTGGCCATCCATTTTATGGGCAGCCCTCTCGCATTGTAGATGGATAGTAAAGTTTCTACATCCGTAAACTTCATCATCTGGAAGAGTTGCTCTGCATTGACGAAAGGTACATCGTTGACAATAAGTGGTGTGGGAGCGAAATTTCCCAAAATCCCCCATTTATCTTTTACCTTTCCGATTAAGGCGCATTGATCAGCCGGATATTCGTTCCAAGAATAGTATTCTGGGTAATACTCTCTGATAAGTGGTGCTAACTTTCCAATTGTCATAGTTGTATCTTCTTTTCTGAGCCACTGATTAATCTCTGCTTGTAGTCAAGTTCTACTTGCTGTATTTTGGTGATGGTGATGATACTTTCATCAAGCACTGCCACGTTTATACCGAGTGCGGGATTCTTCCAAGAATAGGGCCATGTGATATAATCTACGCCAATACTTTTCAAGAAACTTGCTGCAGCTTTTTCTGCGTGGATATTTAGTTCTCCATACAATTTCCTCGCAATGTACTTCCGGAAGTGCTTTGCGTCCAACGACACTTGATGTGGAATACACTCTCCCAGTTTCTGCTCGGCTTTTGTTATAATGCCTGATGGAATAGGTCTTTTGAAATCTATATGGTTGTCATCTGTCAAATCCGGCACTTCCACGGTATATACATAGTGGGTGGTAGCGTTTCTATTGGCTCCACTATAATGAGCAGCCGAAGAAAAGCTACTGGTCAGATATACTCCATATCCAAACTTGACTTTTCTATCTCCTTCAAGGATATGGGTAAGGTCAAACTTACTGAAGAGCATTGGCGATCCGTGATAGAAGACCTGCATCTTGTTTTTCGTTTTTGATTTTATTGTAGCAAAGGTAATACTTTGCATTGGAATTCCGTCGCCGTAGTGAATAATCTTGTGGGAACTCTTGAAACAAATAAACTTGAGGGGTTGTCAAGATGTAAATCTCTTTTTTAGAACCCTTACTGTTTGAAACAACCCTATAAGAAAAGTCCATTTCATCACTCATTATAGAGTGTAGAAATGGGCCTTTCATTTGCTTATATAGAAACTCAACTTGCGGATGAAATGTTGTCAAGTTGTGAGTTTTTATTTTGACACATCCTCAAAGAGTTTTCCCGTTGCTTAATAGTAGCATCGGTTGGTATATTCGTACAGTGCCCTGAACTCTCCCATCCTGTTATTTTCTCTGCACAAATCGAGGAATCGCGGCACGGTATGGTTAGGAAACAAGAAGATTACATATCCTTTGAATTTCAAAGGGTTCGGAATCAGGTGCTTTGCTTTCACCTCGGCTTTCTGACTGTCTATATACTTATCTATTTCCTCTTTGCTATTAAAAAGAAAGAACTCTGTAACAAGATTGAATATCAATCAGTTACAGAGTTTCTTCGTACCCAGACCCGGGCTCGAACCGGGATGCCTTGCGGCACTGGTGTTTGAGACCAGCGCGTCTACCTATTCCGCCATCTGGGCATGGCTTGCTGTTTTATAAGCGGTGCAAAGGTAGGGAGAAAATCTGAATAGGACAAATTTTTGGGTGACAAAATGGAATTATAGGTTACTATAGATGTAAAATATAGGTATAAAAACGGATGGAATGGCGGTTTGGGCCGTAGTCGTATCCCGGTGCGTAGGGCAGCATCCTCGGAGGGACAGAGGGAAATGGGCAGCAGACAGCCATTCTGAGATGTGTCGCCTCGCATGTCAGCCTGATGCCCGGGGAGCTGTTCCGGGAATGAAAGAGGGCAGGGGGTGGTGGATGAGACAGCACCAAAGATTATAAAATTTGCTATTTAAATCTTAAAACATTTGTAGGGATATAATATATAAGGTATCTTTGACGCTAAGAACAGAAAAGGCTATCCTAATTGAAAATGGCTGACAACAAGAATAATTATTGTGTGATTCTCGCCGGTGGCAAGGGCAGAAGGCTCTGGCCCAGCAGCAGAGACAAGTTTCCCAAACAGTTTATTGACTTCTTTGGCGTGGGGCGCACCCAGCTTCAGCAGACTTTTGACCGTTTCGCCCGTATCCTTCCCAAGGAGAACATATACATCAACACCAGTCAGGACTATCTTGGCTTCGTGCGTGAGCAGTTGCCCGATGTGCCGGCCGACCATATCATGGCTGAGCCAATCCATCGCAGCACGGCTCCGAGTGTGGCATGGGCGATGCATCGTATCTCGATGAGCAACCCTGAGGCGAACCTTATCGTGTCGCCCTCAGACCAGAGCATCTTCAACGAGGAGGCTTTCATGCGGAACATGACGGAGGGGCTGCGTTTTGTGGAGAAGAGTGACTCGCTGCTGACGATGGGGGTCAGTCCCACCCGGGCAGAGCCAGGTTACGGATACATCCAGCAGGGAGAGTACACGGGGAGTGATGACATCTACAAGGTGAAGGCGTTTACGGAGAAACCCGACAGGGAGTTTGCCAGGATATTCATGGAGAGCAAGGAGTGGTACTGGAATACGGGACTGTTCCTTTCCAATATCCGATACCTGCGCCAGTGCCTGTACCGATTCCTCCCTTCTGTCCTGCGGGATGTGGATTCGGCGGGAAAGCTGATGAGTATTGAGGAGGAGGATGCCTTCATGCAGGAGAACTTCCCACGTTACCCGAATGTGTCACTGGATTATGGTGTGCTGGAGAAATCGGACAATGTCTATGTGATGAAGTGTGACTTCGGCTGGGCTGACCTTGGCACATGGCACGGGATCTACGAGGCGATGCGCAAGAAGGAAGGCGACAACGTGGTCATTGACTCGGATGTCATCCTGGAGGAGTCGGCCAATAACGTGATAAAGCTGCCCAAGGGCCGGCTGGCTGTCATCAACGGACTGGATGGCTACATCGTGGCTGAGCAGGACAACGTCCTGTTCATCTGCAAGAAAGAGGACTCATCGGCATTGGTGAGGAAATACGTCAATGAGGTGCAGATGAAGAAAGGAGAGGATTTTGTGTAGGGGCATATCCTTGTTTCCCAGAGGGAGAGGGTGCTTTGGCGGTCAATGAGGCGGACACTTGCTGAGTACTTTATGTAAAGTATTGAAGTATTGCAGCTGAAGTAGTAGGGTACTTCATGTGAAGTACTGGCGTGTGCGGGTACAGGTTGAATTGGTAATCCGGCTCCTGGTACTGTGGTGCTTTGCATGGAGTTGCGTTCCGGTTCCGCACCCGATGATGCCCGATGGGTGATATGTGCCCTTGCACGGAGGCAGTCCGGCTTGTCCTGGCGGTCCCTTCACAACAGCCAATGCGGCCGTAATGGTCAGACTGACAGGTGCAGACATGAAAAAAGACAGGCAGAGGTCACGTGTCCCTCTGCCTGTCTTTCTGTCTTGGCCTGCGGATGGCTTTTTTGCCAGACCAGTACGTTTCCCATACAGGGAAGCTATACCGCACATATACCATCAGGTCACCAGTCTTGGTGGTTCTGCCCTGCATAATACCGCAGGGCAGGCTATGCCGGCTATCTGAGCCATTGCTCCGGGTTGAGCTTGGCCGTCTCCTTGCGCAGCTGGAACTGGAGGATGCCGCCAGCACCAACCGTACCGATGGTCTGCCCGGTTCCCACTTTCTGCCCCTTGCTGACGCTGACGGAGCCGAGGTTGCAGTAGACGGAGATGTAGATACCATGACGTACCATCACGACGCTGGTGCCGCCTGCCATGAAGATGGCACTCACCTCGCCCATGAAGACGCTGCGGACGGCACTGCCTGGCGCACCCTTGATGTTGATGCCATCATTGTTCAGGCGGACGTTCGACATGCCTGCCACGTTATATTGTCCGAAGTGGCTTACGATGCGGCCCGACAAAGGCATTGGCAGCCTGCCACGGTTGTTGGCAAAGTTGCCGGTCATGGCGCGGTCGGCCGAGGTGAGCCTGTCGTCCTCAGCCTCTGATGCCCTTGCGGCAGCTGCCTCACGGGCAGCCCTGTCCCTGTCGGCAGCAGCCTTGCGCTCGGCGGCAATGCGGTTCGATTCAGCCTCGCGGGCAGCCTGGTCGGCACGTGCCTTCTCAGCAGCGGCCTTGGCCTCAGCCTTCTCCATAGCCTCCTTGGCGGCCGCTTCCTGCCGCTCAGCCTTCCTGATGGCACGCTCACGGGCGGCTGCCCTTTCCTTCAAGGCTGCTTCCTGTCGTGCCTTGGCGGCGGAGGCACGGGCGGCGGCGGCACGGGCAGCAGCCTCCTTTCGTGCTTTCTCAGCTGCCTCCGCAGCAGCACGGGCAGCGGCTTTTGCTTTCTCCTCACGTGCTTTCGCCTCGGCGATGCGGCGGGCATTCTCACGTGCGGCGGCCTCAGCGGCAGCTTTCTTGCGTGCCATCTCCTCAGCACGCTTCTTGGCAGCGGCGGCTCGGGCGGCAGCCTTCGCCTCGGCGATGGCACGGGCACGGGCTTTCTGAATCTCTATCTGTACAAGGCGGTCAATCTGTGCGTTGAGTGCCTGCTGCTGCTGTCGGCGCTGGGCAATGACACCCTGGAGTACCTTCTGGTCCTGCTGCAGGGAGCTGACAACCGTCTGCTGCTCCACCTTCTTGTGTTCCATCTGGGCATGCTCCTGCCGTCCCTTGTAGAGCAGGTTGCTCTTGTGCCCACGCACCTGCTGCAGCTGTGTGTGCTTCTGGTCCACCTGCATCTGCTTGGCTTTGAGCTGCTCGCCCTGCGCACGCTGATAGGCAGCATACTCCCTGACAAACCTCAGTCGGCGATACATCTGTGTGAGGTTCCTGGCTGAGAAGACGAACATCAGCTTGTCCTGGATGCTGCGGTGGCGGGCCATATAGCGCATGGAACGGATGAACCGGGAACGGCGCTCGCCCAGCTGTGTCTCCAGCGATGCCAGCTGCCCTTTCAGGATGCCGATGTTTCCATCCAGTCCCTTGATGTCGGTGGCAATAGTGTCGATGGTGCGCTGGTGCTGTCCAATCTCGGTGTCGAGCCGTATGATCTTCTGCAGCCGGTCCTCCACATCCTTCTGCTTGGCCTTCATCTCCTCCTCATGCTCGGAAATCTCCTTCTGAAGTTGTTGGTTCTGCTTCTGCAGCCCCTTTATCTCCTCGGTTGTCACATAGCTGGGTGCCTTTGTGCCCTTCTTTCCGTTACGTGTGTTACGGTTCTGATGGACAGTGGTACGGGCCGGTTGTGCCTTGGCTGAAGTCTTCTTGGTGGCTTTCTGTGTTGCCGTGGCTTTCTGTGGGGTCTTGTTTCTTGTTGTGTGCTGGGCAAGGGGAGCCAGTACGCAGGCTGTCAATAATAAGAATAGTAGGAAAAGTCGTCTCATTTAGAAATTCATTAGTTTGCCGAGGATTTCCTCAACGCTTACTTGCTTGTACTTGTCTGACGGTGTGGTCATGGTGTCCCAGTCGGCCGAGTCGCTGAAGCCATCCAGCTCAAAATTGGCTTTGAGTGTCTTCTTCTGCTTGGTAGCCTCAGTCTCGATGGTCAGCTCATGGTGTGTGGGGAACTTCTTGGAGCCGAAGTTCATGAAACCGGAATATTTCCAGGTAAGGGTTGAGGTGCCATGATTGGGGCTGACATACTGTGCCCTGGCCTCACTGATGAGTCCCGATAGCGTCTGTGCCATCCATCGGTAGGTCATCTTGCCATCTTTCAGCGTCACGGCTGTGGTGGCATTGGCTGTATTGGCAAGGCGTGCGAGGTCGACATCAAACTTTGACAGGCTGCTCTCGCTTACCCGCTGCTGACCGGGGATGAAGAGCTGGTTCCAGAAGAGCGCCTGGAGGGAGTAGAAGTTGATGCCGTTGTCACGCAGGAAAGCCACGTCGTTGTAGCTTGCCTTGACATACTGCTTGTGGATCCGGTCGATGAAGAGGACATAGTCCTTGGCAAACTCAATGCGGCCCACCTCGCTGCGGATGATGGGGATGAGCAGCTGCAGGCGTATTACCTCATCCTTGCGCATGTGCAGTATTCCGGGGACGGTGATGTCCTTATGCCCATCGCTGAGGGTGAATGTGAGGTTGGAGACGAGGTTGCGCTGGTAGAGCGCCTGGTCGGACACCCGTTGCACGAACCCGAGTTTCTGCCGTTGGGTGTTATCGGTTGCGGTGGTTCCAGCGGCCTTGTCTGTTCCAGCGGCTGGCTTCGGTGTCACCGCAGCCTTCTGTGTGCCACAGGCGGCGAGCATCAGGGCTGCTATGCCTGTGAGGATTATCTTGCTTGTCTTCATTCTGCTATGTATCTTTTTTGTTGTATCTTCTTCTTCAATGTGGCACTTGCGTTGCCGGCCTTGAGGGCTTTCTGCCAGAAGTCCATCGCTTTCGCCATGTCGCCAGCCTGTGCGTAGATGTCGCCGGCATGCTCAATGACGACATTGCTCAGCGTGGAGTCGTTGCGGATGGCCTGGTCAATATATATCTTTGCCTCCTCAAACCGCTGCTGCTGGAAGAGGATCCATGCGTAGGTGTCAAGGAAGGTGCTGTTGTCAGGCTCAGCCTTGATGGTCTTGTAGCTCATCTGCTCAGCCTTGGGAAGGTCACGGTTCCTCACGCTGAGGTAGTAGGCATAGTTGTTCAGAGCGGGAATGTTGTCAGGTTTCCACTGCAGACAACTGTCATAAGCCTGGAACGCCTCATCATCAAGCCCCTTCTCATGCAGGATGTCGCCCATGATGGCATAGAAATCCGAAACGATGTCGGGGTTACTGTCCTTATTTATCTGGGCAACACCCTTTCGGAAAGTCTCCAATGCGGCATCATTCTCATGTTTCTGATATTGTGCCATGCCTTGGAAATAATAGAAAGCCATCTCCTCGGGGTTATACTCCTGCGCCGGGCGGCAGATGGCTATGACCTGGTCGTAGTCCTTTGTGTCCCAGATGCTCTGTATCAGAGCCAGACGGGCGCGTGAGTTGTCGGGTTCCAGTTCTATAGCCTGCTCGTAGACGTGGTTGATCTCATCCTGTGGCATCCTGCGGAGGGTCATGTAGGCCGCCTTCATCAGGATGATGTCGGCATCCTCCTGTGGTGTGGAGAGAGCCTCGGCGAAGAGCCGCATCACCTCAGCACTGTCGGAGACGTTCGCCTTCTGATTGGCTGAGATGACCTGCCGGAGCAGTGCCATCTTGGTATCTTTCTCAGTCTTGGGCGACTGCAGCAGCTCCTTGGTAAGTGCGTTGACCGTGTTCTGGTCGCCTGTTGAGCGGTAATAGTCGAGCAGGGAGAGCTTGGCAAGAGCATTGGCAGGCTCTTCCTTCAGCACACCACGGTATTCCCTCAGTGCCTCTTTCTTCTTTCCGTTCTGCAAGAGCCAGTTGCCAAGCATCACACGGTAGTTGAGTTCAAGGGGATGGTTGTCGACAAGTGCTTTCAGTTCCTCATACTCCTTCCGTTTTTCCCCCATCTGCTCGTATATCTGCATCTTGCTGAGGGAAATCTGCTCGTTGCTTCCTTCAATCGTCTCGATGCGGTTGAGCATCTCAATCATCTTCTTGTAGTCGTTCTGAGAGCCATAGAGCTGGAAGAGAATCCGGAGAACATCGCCACGGGTCTTGCTCGACTCATAGAGCCGCTCGTATGCCTTGATGGCGTTGGGGTAGTCTTTCTGCGTCACATAGAGCTGTCCTAATTTCTCCTGATAGGTGGAGTTGTCGGGGGCTAATGCCGCCGCCTGCTCGAAATAGGCACGGGCACGGGCATCATCCTTCATGTCAACATAATAGCCAGCCAGGTGGTAATACACCTCCGCTGCCTTTGGGTTGAGCTCGTGGGCATGACTGAGGAGGTCAAAGGCTGCACTCAGGTTGCCCATGTCCTGCTGGCGCAAAGCCTCCAGGAAGAAGTAGTTATAGCTCTGCAGGCTGTCAGCCGAGGCTGCTTGCCCTGCGAGCGTGCCGGCTGATAGCATTGCCATGATGACGGCCTTCCTCAGGTTGGTGCCAGCGGCAGCCTTCCGTCTGAACTTATCAAACATTCCGTTTCCTTTCTTTATCCTTACTTTACACCAGTGTGCCCATATCCACCCTCGCCACGCTCGGTATCGTCAAGCTCTTCCACCTCGATGAAGTCGCCCTGCTCATGACGGGCTATGACCATCTGGGCAATGCGCTCGCCATCGTTGACCGTGAAGTCTTCGGTGGAGAAGTTGATGAGCAGCACCATGATTTCTCCCCGGTAGTCGGCATCGACCGTACCCGGGGTGTTGAGAACCGTGAGCCCGTGCTTCAGGGCCAGTCCGCTGCGGGGACGTATCTGTGCCTCAAATCCTTCCGGCAAGGCTATGTGCAGTCCTGTCGGAATGAGCCTGCGTTCCATGGGATGAAGTACAATGGGGCTGTCTATGTTGGCACGCAGATCCATGCCTGCGCTCTGTGGGGTGGCATAAGCAGGGAACTGCTGATGCCCTTTATTGATGACTTTTATCTTTATCATTGCTATTTAATAAGGTGCAAAATTAATCATTTCAGGGCACATAGCTGAATTTTTCCTTTGCAAAAAGCCTGTTTTTAGCCAATTTTAATTACTTTTGTACTGGTCTTTCAGGCCTGTCTGGATGTTTCAAACAGCCAGACAGCATGTGGAATCATGGACTTTCGTCCATCCGTATCCATCAAAAAGCCCGTCGCCATCACTAACATTCATCATCCACCATCCAACATTCATCACCCAATACCCAATACCGCCCATGAACTGGCAACAACTCATATCCAACAAAAGACTCGGGCAGGAGGAGCGTCATGCTCTCCGACACGATGACCGTTCCGAATTCAAGCGTGACAGCGACCGACTCATTTATTCGGCTCCTTTCCGCCGTCTGCAGAACAAGACTCAGGTGTTTCCCCTGCCAGGCAGCGTCTTCGTACACAACCGGCTCACCCACTCGTTGGAAGTGGCGTCATTGGGCAAGTCATTAGGCGACGATGTGGCGCACAGGCTGACCAGTATCCACCCGGAGTTGCGTGGGACGCTCTTCGAGGAGATTGGGACTATTGTGCAGACAGCCTGCTATGCCCATGACATGGGCAATCCGCCGTTCGGCCACAGTGGCGAGAAAGCTATCCAGACATTCTTCACCGAGGGAGCCGGAGCTGGCCTGCAGGCAAAGGTAAGCCAACGGTTCTGGGACGACATCACTCATTTTGAGGGTAATGCCAATGCCTTCCGCCTGCTGACGCACCGTTTCCTGGGACGGAGGGACGGAGGATTCGTGATGACTTACTCCACGCTGGCAAGTATCGTGAAGTATCCCTTCAGCTCTTCCTTTGCAGGAAAGCATGCCAAGTTCGGATTCTTTGCCACCGAGGAACATACCTACAGGAAGATAGCTGACGAGCTGGGGCTTATATGTAAGGAGGAGACGGATGGCGGTGTGCGCTATGCCCGGCATCCATTGGTCTATCTTGTTGAGGCTGCTGACGACATCTGCTATGAGATTATGGACATCGAGGATGCCCACAAGCTGAAGCTCCTCTCCTTTGAGGAGACAGCTGACCTGCTGTTAGGCTTCTTTGACGATGCCACGCGGGCAAGTATCCGCCAGCGGATAGAGGAAGAGGGGGTCACTGACAGGAATGAGCAGGTGGTCTACTTCCGTGCCTGTGCCGTCGGACTGTTGGAGGCAGAGTGCGTCAATGCCTTTGTGGAGCATGAGCAGGAAATACTCAACGGCACGTTTGAAAGCTCGCTTATCAATCATATTTCCGAGCTGCCGCGTAAGGCTTACCAGCGTTGCACGGAGGTTTCTGTGCAGCGCATCTACTGCAGCAAGACGGTTCTCGATGTGGAGCTGTCGGGCTATAAGATTATGGAGACGCTCATGGAAGCCCTCGTCAGTGCCGCCATTGACCCGGAACGCTTCCACAGCCAGCAGCTCATCCGCCGCTTCTCCAGCCAATATGACATCCAGAGCCCTTGCCTTGAGACTCGTATTATGGCTGTGATCGACTATATAAGCGGTATGACAGACATCTATGCGTTGGATATTTATCAGAAGATAAACGGCATCAGTCTGCCTATAATCTAAGAGTCCCCGCCTCTCGGCTGAGGAGGATGGCTACCTTACGGAAGCATGGAAAGAAACATTTGGTGGCATCCTGGTGCGGATTGGCGAAGACAAGCGGCTCCAAGTCAGCCGCAGGTCTTGCGCTTAGTCTGTTTGTTGCAGGTCTCTCCCGTCACAGGTGGCTGCCAAGCAACCTTCGCTCTTTGTCAAAAAAACAAGATAAAATGGAAAATCAATATAGAAAAACCTTCTCTGACCTGATGGTCGGGAAGAAGATTATCTACGTTCACGGCTTTATGTCAGCCGGATCAACCCACACTGCGCAGATCCTGCGGGACTATATGCCGGAGGCAACGGTCATTGCTCCGGACCTTCCCATCCACCCGGAGGAGGCTATGGCACTGCTCCGGAAACTGGCAGAGACTGAGAAGCCCGACCTCGTCATCGGCACTTCTATGGGTGGAATGTACACAGAAATGCTCTATGGCATTGACCGTATCTGTGTGAATCCTGCCTTCCAGATGGGCTCAACCATTACCGAAAGCAATATGATGGGGAAGCAGGTGTTTCAGAACAGGCGGCAGGACGGTGTACAGGAAGTCATCGTTACCAAGTCACTGGTAAAGGAGTACAAGGACATGACTGAGCAGTGTTTCTCCCAAGTCACCCCCGATGAGCAACGACACGTGTTCGGTCTCTTCGGCGATGCTGACCCTGTGGTACACACCTTCGACCTCTTCCAGGAGCATTACCCGCAGGCCATCCGCTTCCACGGTGAGCATAGACTCATTGAAAAGGCAATCTTCCATTATCTGATGCCTGTCATCCGCTGGATTGATGACCGTCAGGAGGGGCGCGAGCGCCGTACGGTTCTCATTGACCAGAACACACTTGCCGACAGTTATGGTAAGCCAAAGTCAAGTCTGCACAAGGCCTATGAACTGTTACTCGACAACTATAACATCTTTTTCGTCAGTCCAGCTCCCACCAATGACCCATCTTTCATCAGCCGGCAGCAGGCCTGGATAGAGGAAACATTCAGCTCTCCTGCATGGAATCACGCAATCTTCACCAATCACCCCCAGCTTCTCTATGGCGACTATCTCATCAGCAGCACCGTTCATGACGATTTCCTCGGCACATCCCTGCTCTTTGGCAGTGATGAATTCAAGACGTGGGAAGAAGTAATCACTTATTTCGACAGACTGGGCGGACAATAATGACTACCGCACAAGAACTCTTCTCCCGCATATCCGACATCCTGTCAGCCCCCTCTGAGGCACAGGCTCTCATCATGCACGAGACACTTGTCCTCGCCTGTCATGAGGGACTGAAGGAGACAAGGCACGGATTCGGCAATCTCTCCTCGCAGGTGGAGGCACTCTGCCGGCGGCATGATGTGGCTCCGCAGGACATCGTGGCGATCCAGAAGATGCGCCGTCACAGCAACTCATCGGCACCCATCCTGCCCGAAGACCTGGCTTACGACTGCCGGGCACTGGCTGTATTCATCTCGGCAGTATTCAAGGAGGATATACCGTCTCTGCTCATCGGGCGCATCCCTGCGCACAGACGGTTGACGGAGAGCATACAGTTGACCAACTACCGCTACATCCGCTGCATCGTGCGCCAATGGGATGAAAGGACCATCCAGGTTGCCGTCACCAACCAGGACAGCAGCGAGGAACTCCTGACCGTTGACTATATGGACACACCGGAGTATGTTGACCTCAGTTACCTCCGTCCGCTCCTTCGTGAGGGCATGCAGCTGAACCTGCTTGACTGCAGTGTCACACGTAAGAAGGTCGTGCCTCGCATCATCATTGTCGAGCCTGACTATCTGCTTGACATCTCCACCATTGCCAACTGTTTTGAGAGCTATGGGCACCATCCGCTGCTCTTCACTGTCAATCGGCTGCAGGCCCGGCCGAACAACAAACACATCGTGTTGGGTAACTTCGCTGGGTCAGCTCTCGACGACATCATCAACCATCCGGCACATTATGACATCAAGGACACCTTCCGTTCCAACTTCCGGGAGAAGGCTCTTGACTATGCCACGTGTCCTGATTTCAATGGAGCGGAGTTCAGGCAGGAGGCCGTAAGCCAGGTGGAGAACATCAGGGGCATCGTCAGTGAGCTGTTCCGCACCTTCGACCGGGGCAAGGCCATCCTTGAACCGTCCTTTGTCTGTGAGCAGCTGGGCATACAGGGACGTGTCGACCTGATGACAACTGACCTCCGTCTCCTTGTGGAGCAGAAGTCGGGAAAAAACATTTTCATTGAGAGAAAGTTCCGAAATCCGCATGGCTCGCTTCATGTGGAGAAGCACTATGTGCAGCTGCTCCTCTACTATGGCATCCTTCAATACAACTTCCAGCTCACTGCGAAGAAGGCACACATACAGCTTCTTTATTCCAAATATCCGCTTCCTGATGGCTTGCTTGAGGTGGAACCGCTGCAGTCACTGATGCGTGAGGCTCTGCGCTTCCGCAATCAGGCCGTGGCAACGGAGTTCTGGATGGCCGAGAACGGCTTTGGCAGAATGCTGCCCCTGCTGACACCGCAGACACTGAACACCGCGGGACAGAATGACTCCTTCTATCATCGCTACCTGCTGCCGCAGCTCACCACCACGCTTGCGCCACTCCATCAGCTCAGCCAACTTGAACGTGCTTACTTCTCACGCATGATGACCTTTGTCATCAAGGAGCAGCTCGTGTCGAAAGTGGGCGCACAGGAAGGTGTTGGCAACAGCAGTGCTGACCTATGGAACATGCCTTTGGCAGAGAAGAAGGAGACTGGTAATATCTATACGGGGCTGACCATTGTCTCAAAGGAGCGCAGCAGTTCCTTCAACGGCTACGATACCATCACGCTTGCCGTACCGCAGCAGGGCGATGACTTCCTGCCCAACTTCCGCCGGGGTGACATGGTCTATCTCTATGCCTACAGAAGCAATGATACACCAGATGTCCGCCATGCCATCCTTTTCAAAGGAGCATTGCAGGAGATACACGGTGACAGCCTTGTTGTCCACCTGAACGACGGCCAGCAAAACCCAAGTCTCATTGACGGAGAGCTGTTTGCCGTAGAGCATGCCGGCAGTGACATAGGCGGAACGGCGGCTATACGCAGCCTGTACACCTTTGTCACGTCCGGAGAGAGCCGGCGCCAGCTCCTCATGGGGCAGCGTGCGCCCCGTGCCGACAAGGCTCTGAAGCTATCGCGAGGGTATCATCCCGACTATGATGATATTGTCCTGAAGGCCAAGCAAGCCCAGGATTATTTCCTTCTCATTGGCCCTCCCGGAACGGGTAAGACCTCTCAGGCCCTTCAGTTCCTTGTTCGGGAGCAACTGGCAACAGAGGATTCCCTCAATACCCAACACCCATCACCCAACACCCAAAGTTCCATCCTCCTCCTGACCTACACCAACCGTGCCGTGGATGAGATTTGCGGGATGCTCACGGACAATGCCCTCAGCTATGTGCGCTTAGGCAACGAGTTCAGCTGCGACCCCAAATACAGCGGGCAACTCCTCTCTTCGCTTCTCGGCAGTAACCCGAGCCTTGCCTCCATCAGGGAGGTGTTGCTCAATGCCCGTATCGTGGTGGCGACGACATCCACCATCAATTCCCGTGCCGCCCTCTTCAACATCAAGCATTTCAGCCTTGCCATCATTGATGAGGCAAGTCAGATTCTTGAACCGAATGTTATAGGCTTGTTGTCCGAGAAACGCAGCGGACAATGTGCCATTGGGAAGTTTGTCCTGGTGGGTGACCACAAGCAGCTGCCCGCCGTGGTGCAGCAGAGCGAGACCGAGGCCTCCGTTGACTCGCCTCTGCTGAGGAACATCCATCTCAACTCCTGTGCCAACTCTCTCTTTGAACGCCTTATTCTTACAGAGCGGGCGGCTGGACGGACCGATTTTATCGGCACATTACACAAACAGGGACGCATGCACCCAGACATTGCCGACTTCCCCAACCGGAAGTTTTATGTCCGTGAGCAGCTGGAATGTGTACCCCTGCAACACCAGCTGGAGCAGTCGTTGCCTTATAATGAGCCGAGCAAGGACGCAACGGACGACTTCCTGAAATCCCACCGGATGATCTTTATTCCCTCAAAGCCCTGCCGGAGGCTGAACATATCAGAGAAAGTGAACACGGAAGAGGCCCGCATCATTGCCAATCTGCTCCATCGGCTTCACCGGCAGCTCGGACAGGCTTTTCATCCGCTAAAGTCTGTGGGCGTGATTGTGCCTTACCGTAATCAGATTGCGATGATACGCAAGGAGATTGAACGGATCGGCATACCCGACCTGGAGCAGATCAGCATCGACACCGTGGAGCGTTACCAAGGCAGCCAGCGTGACATCATCCTTTATTCTTTCACCATTCAGAGCCGCTATCAGCTCGACTTCCTCACCGCCAACACCTTCTTTGAGGACGGGCAGCCCATAGACCGCAAGCTCAACGTGGCGATAACCCGTGCCCGCAAGCAGCTTGTTCTGGTTGGGAACGAAGCCACCTTGCGCCAGAACCAGCTCTTCTCAGAACTGATTGACTATATAAAGGAAAAGGGAGGCTACTGTCCAGACTGTTGATGCGGGCAGACTTGAAGAGAGAAACGGGTATGGAGACGCGCTGCGGACGAGGCCTTAATCGGACCATTCCCATTCCCGCTCCTCTTTCCGGAGCGTGACGGTGATATTCAACTCGGTCAGTTCAGCGGCTATCCGCCGGGCTGTTTCCCATGTCCGTTCACGTGGATGTGAGGTGAACTCTCCCCAACGGGAATAGGTGGTAAGTGAGAAGCAATAGGTCTTGCGCCTTCCGTTATGCTTATGGACAGTAGCATAAGCATAGCCATTGGATAAAGCTCTGGGGTGAGGCTTCATGCAACCCACCTCCACTGACTGAATATCACTCATTGGGAAACGGATCGTTGTAGGCCATATCATCCGCAGCAGGTCGTTCGTAAGCATCTTGTTGATCACCAGACTGTCGCCTTCCTGTGCGAACACCCGCCCCCCATGCCTCTGGCGGAATCTGTAGTAAGGGATGCAGAGGGCAGCCAGAAGCAGTACAGCTCCTATGAAAAGAATTACAAGATATGATATGTCTCCAGTTGGAGGAAGGCTCATTTCCATCACATAAAAGGGCACAAAAAAAGGACTACCGCTGTAGTCCAACCTTTGTTAACCTTAAATCTAATACTATGAAAAACACGTTGCAAAGATAATTAATATTCTTTTTCCCGCAAAATATTTCGCTTGAAAAAATGCTAATCATGTCAGTTTTTGATTTATATCAAGAATTTGTGCTTGCTGATACTGTAGAGAGACAGTATCAACAGACAGATGACAAATATTCGCAAAAATCATGGAACAAACATTAAATACCCGTCTGAAAAGGCAGTTTTCATATCTTTAAGTTTGCCAATCCAAAAAGTTTGCCTATCTTTGCAGCACATAAGAAAATAAGGACATTCAAGGAAATGGGATTCTGGCATTGGGCAAATGATGTTGGAATTCTGTCTTTTTTATGTCTATTGAAAAACGTATTAACTTTTAAAGGACAAGATAATTATGGCTTATATGTCACAAGAAGGCTACGACAAGCTCGTGGCCGACCTGCAGTATTTAGAATCAGTTGAGCGTCCGAAGGCATCGGCAGCCATCGCCGAGGCTGCCGACAAGGGCGACCTGAGCGAGAATTCTGAGTATGATGCAGCCAAGGAGGCACAACGCCACCTGGAAGCGAAAATCAATGAGATGAAAATGACCGTGGCGCAGGCGAAGATCGTAGACATGTCACGGCTGAGTACCGATGCCGTGCAGATCATGTCAACTGTTGAGATGACCAATGTCAAGACGAATGCGAAGATGAAGTACACCATCGTCAGTGAGACTGAGGCGAACCTGAAGCAGAACAAGATCTCAATCAAGACCCCTATTGCGCAGGGACTGCTCAACAAGAAGGTGGGCGACGAGGTGGAAATCGCCATTCCCCGTGGTACTATCAAGCTGCGCATTGACAATATTTCCATTGAGGCTTAACGATTCAAGAAGGAGGTTTCCCATGACATTATTCAGCAAGATTGCCGCTGGTGAGATTCCCAGCTACAAGTGTGCGGAGGACGACAGGTTCTACGCTTTCCTCGACATTGACCCGGTGACGAAGGGCCACACACTCGTTATTCCACGCAAGGAAGTTGACTATATCTTCGACATGGATGACGATGACCTCGCCGCCTTTGAGCTTTTCGCCAAGAAAGTGGCACGTGCCGTCAAGGCCGTCTTCCCTTGCAGGAAAGTGGCGCAGGTGGTGTTGGGGCTTGAGGTTCCCCATGCTCACATCCATCTCATGCCAATGAACAGCGAGGCCGATGTCGACTTCAGGCATCATGTGAAGGTGGAGGATGCGGAACAGAAGGAGATTGCCGCTAAGATCTTCAAGGCTTTCCAGGAGCTTGGCTGATTAAGGCTGCTGACGAATATAGTAAACGGGGATTGTCAATCCCCGTTTTTTTTGTTGAAAGGAGTCTGACATTGCATGGCCGTTTATGTGACCGTGCAAAGTTTTACAGGTGCTGTCACCGCTCTGGTAGCCGTGGCATGATGGAAGGAAGGGCTGGTCAGCGGGAAGATGGGCCTGTACTGCATTTCCGGAGAGGGCTGATAGGTGGCTGCGCAGTGCTGGATTATCCCAGTACTTCACGTGAAGTACTGGAGTACTTCTGCTGCAATACTTGACTACTTCATGTGAAGTACTTTCCTACGAGTCGTCGCCTGCGGTCTTGAGGCCCGTCTCTTACGGATAGATAAGCCCGTATTCCGCATGTTGACAGCAGCACGGTCTGTCCCTGTGAGTGTTTTTCTCTGCTGTCCCTGCTGTCCTTGCTTACCTCAAATCCACATAGGGGCGGAGTCGCTCAATGGCCTCGGGTGGGAAATCCTTGAGAAGCCGGAGCTGGGAGAGGCTGGTCAGCTTTCCTTTCAGCCGGCGGTAGTCACAGATCTCCCGGGCCTGGAAGAAGTTCAGATAGGGATGTTTGCGGAGCTGGTTCAGTGTAAGCGAGTTCAGATCCAGCTTTGCAGGGTTGGGATTGGTGATGGAGAAGAACGGAAGGGACTCCTCGGGGAAGCCGTCAATCTCCAGCAGCTGACCGACGGCGACATATCCTCCTAATCGCTTTCCATAGCTGACGATGGCACGTGCCCAGCCTGATCCGATGCCGGGAACCTTCTTCAGCAGGGTCGTGTCGGCCGTGGCGAGGTTGATATGCTCGCCAGCCTTCAGTTTCAGTGGGTAGCGGATGGTGTCGCGGTCATACTCCTGATAGGGTTTGTAGGTGTTCTTTGCCTTGAAAGCCTGATAGGCCTTGTGGGCAGCCTGCCGCTCAGCCTGTTTCCCGGCAATATATGCCTGTACGGAGGCAAGTGTGGAGGCAGGGGCATAGTCATCACTTATTGCAATGTAAGGTTCCAGCTCTCTGAACTGTTTGCGGGTGAGGCCATAGAGCCGGGCAAAGTCCATCGGTGAGCGGTAGATGCCGCCCTTTGCGCGGTATTTGATGATGTTGCGTATCTGATAGGTTGCCAGGCCAAGCTGTTGCAGCTGATGGGGAGTGGCTGTGTTGGGATCGAAGGCGAAGAGCTTTCTGTCCTTTCCACTCTCCGTGTACGGCTCTGTCGGCAGCTGCTGTCGCTGATATGGGATGGGACTCGGGTGTGATGCGCTGTCCTTGTCAGTCACTTCAGTTTCGGTCATGCGGCTGCCAGTGTAGATGATCAGTCCCAGACAGGCCAGGATGAGGGCTGCAAGAAAGAGAATCACCTTGCGGTCAGAGTGCTGGAGATAGAAGAAAGAACGTAGATTCATAGAGGAAGGGATTAGGTTGGTGGGCGATGATAGGAGATGATGGACAATGATACGCGGTGATAAACGGTGATAGCTGATTACATCAAACTTTCTTCCGTCAGGTGTCCCCTCCTTGGGTGGGGCTGGGAGAGGTCGTTATATCAGTCCCACCTGGTGCAGGAAGACGGCTATGATGCAGAGTGGAGCCACGAAGCGTATCATGAATAGCCAGAGACGATAGAAGGTCCCACGGATAGTTCCCCAGTTGGTGAACTCATCGCTGACAACCTGCTGAGGTATCACCCAGCCAACGAAGATGCAGGTGAGGAAGGCTCCCAAGGGCAGGAGAACCTGTGCGGTGAAGAAGTCGCAGAAGTCCATCAGTGGCATGCCAAAGAGCCGCAGCCCCTCCCAGGATCCCATTGACAGCGAGCAGAACACTGCCAGGACGCTGCATGAGGCTGTCACGATCCATGCTCCGCCTCGCCGGGACAGATGCAGCTCCTCCCGGAAGAAGGAGGTGCCGATCTCATGCATGGAGATGGTGGAGGTGAGGGCAGCCAAAGCCAGCAGGGCATAGAAGAGTATGGAGATGAGGTAGCCCACGATGGGCATGCTGCTGAAAGCCTGTTGGAACACGTTGGGCAGGGTGATGAAGATGAGTGACGGCCCGCTGTCAGGCCGTATGCCCACGGAGAAGGCCGCTGGGAAGATCATCAGTCCGGCAAGGATGGCCACAATTGTGTCAAGAAAGGCTATCTGTGTGGCCGACTTGAAGAGGTTGGTGTGACGGCTGAAGTAGGAGGCATAGGTGCAGAGGCATGCTGTGCCAAGGCTCAGGGAGAAGAAAGCCTGTCCCAAAGCATCGAGGAAGACGCCCTTGGTGAGCCGGGAGAAGTCGGGATGAAACAGGAAACGGACTCCATTCATGGCATTGGGAAGGGTGCAGGAGGCTATGACCAGTATCAGGAGCAGGAGGAAGAGCGTGGGCATGAGTATGTTGGAAGCCCGTTCTATGCCCTCACGTACACCACGTGTGACCACAAAGTGGGTAACCAGGATGAATGCCACGGCCCAGAGAACTGGGATGACGGCGCTTGTGGAGAATGTCAGGAAATAGTTTTTCACGAAGGCTGCATCGCCTTGTATCTGCCCAGCTATGGATGCTGTCAGGTATTGCAGGCACCAGCCTGCTACAACAGCATAGAAGCCCAGGATGATTGATGAGGTGAAGACACCCATTCCGCCGACGATACTCCACCAGCGTCCCTTCCCGAATGACTTGTAGGCACGGGCTGCATTGGATGCGCCATGCCGTCCGACGATGAACTCAGCAACCATGCCCGGTATGCCCAGGAGGAACACGCACACGATGTAGAGCAGGATGAAGGCTGCGCCGCCATCCTGTCCTGTCATATAGGGGAATCGCCATATGTTGCCCAGCCCTACGGCACTCCCTGCCGTTGCCAGGATGACTCCTATTTTTCCGAAGTTGGCTCTTTTTTCTGTTTGTGGCATGATTGTTATCTTTTAGGGGAAGGGGAGGGAGAGGGTGTTGGCAGGCAATGATGGGTGGTGTGGGCGATTGGGTGGGGCAATAACTCCTGGCTGTTGGCAGTCGGGTGTTGCTCCTCGTCGGAGAGAGACACGGATGGCTTCTAAATGACTTGCAGCTGGTGCAGGAATATCGCCAATATACCGAGCGGACAGATGAACCTGACAAGGAAATAATAAGCCCCGAAGAGGCTGCCACGCACTGTTCCCCAGTTGGTGAACTCGTCCTTGACAAGTTTTTTCGGTACATACCAGCCAATGAAGAGGCAGGTGAGCAAGCCGCCGATGGGCAGGAAGATCTGGCCTGTCACAAAGTCGAACACATCAAAGAGGCTCTTGCCGAAGAGGCTCAGGAAGCTCCAGTTGCCCAGCGATAGTGAGCAGACTGAACCGATCAGAACGGTACAGGTGGTCACGATGGTGGCAGCCTTCGGGCGAGTGATGTGAAGTTCCTCCTGAAAGAAAGCCGTACTCACCTCATGGAGGGAAATCAGAGAGGTCAGTGCCGCCATTGAGAGGAGGACATAGAAGCCAAGGGAGATGGTGAATTCCACAAACGGCATGCCGCCGAAAGCCTGCTCAAAGACATTGGGCAGGGTGATGAAGATGAGGGATGGGCCGCTGTCAGGGTTCACTCCCACGGAGAATGCTGCGGGGAAAATCATCAGTCCGGCAAGGATGGCCACCATCGTGTCAATGATGCTGATCTGTACGGCTGAGTTCAGGAGCTTTGTCTGTCGGCTGTAATAGGATGCGTAGGTGCAGATGCAGCCCATTGCTATGCTCAGAGAGTAGAACGACTGCCCCAGCGCACCGAGGAACACGTCCCGGCTGACCTTGCTGAAGTCGGGTTTGAAGAGAAACTCAATCCCCTTCCCCGCACCAGGCAGCAGGCAGGAGGCCACGACTATGACGAGCAGGAGGATGAAGAGTGCCGGCATGAGTATCTTTGATGCACGCTCAATGCCGTTCCTGATGCCGTGTATGATGATGTAGTGGGTTATCAGAAGTATGGCAGCGGTCCACATAATGGGTTTCCAGGGATTGCCGGAGAAGGTGGAGAAATAGCTTTTGAAATACTCGGGTGTGCCATGCAGATGTCCCATGACGGAGGCGAATGAGTATTGCAGGCACCATCCGGCTACCACGGCATAATAGCCTGTGATGAGGAATCCTGTCAGAACACCAAGGTAACCCACCAGACGCCAAGGGGTTCCGTTTGCCAGCTTGGTGTAGGCGCGTGCCGTGTTTGAGGCTGCATGACGGCCTATGATGAACTCACTTATCATACAGGGCAGCCCCAACAGCAGGATGCAGCCTATATAAATGAGGATGAAGGCAGCACCTCCGTTCTGCCCGGCCATATAGGGAAAGCGCCAAACGTTTCCCAGTCCGACGGCTCCACCGGCAGTGGCGAGAATCATTCCCAGCTTACTGCCAAACTTAGCTCTTTCTTGTTGTGACATGAAAAATTCTCTTTAAATCTCATGCAAAAGTACGAAATTTTATCTACTTTTGTATCAGATCAGAAGTAAAGATGATGAATACACGATACATATTAACCAAATTTCCCGTCAGTTGCAGTATTATTGCAATAATATGGGTACTCTGCTTCATGAATGTTCCGGAGACTCCTCTCAGTGATGTCAGGCTGATGGACAAGTGGACGCACACGGCAATGTATCTTGTCCTGGGGCTTTCCATCCTCCTTGAGTACCTGCGCACAACGGAAAAAGCCAGTCTCAAGGCTGTAGTGCTTTGGGACTGGCTTGCTCCGCTTCTCATGGGCGGACTCATAGAGATTCTTCAGGCCTATTGTACGGGAGGCAGGCGCAGTGGCGACTGGCTTGACTTCCTTGCTGATGGCATCGGCTCAACGGTGGCTCTCCTTATCGGTATTCTTCTGGTAAGGTGTCGCGCCAGAGCTTGAAGGGATTTCCACGCATGTGGGAATTGTAGAATCGGCGGTCACCCGTCACCTCCTGGCCAATGAAGTCGGGCTTGTCAAACTGTTCGTTCTCGCTTCCCAGCTCCACCTCGGCCATGACAAGCCCGGCATTGTCACCATGAAACTCATCAATCTCAAACGTGTGTCCGGCATGCTCCACGATGTATCTGTGCTTGTCGACTACACCCGGCTCACACAGCTGCATGAGCTGTTCGGCTTCCTGCAGACTTATCTCTTTCTCAAACTCGTAGCGGGTCATGCCCCCGTTGCGTGACGGCCCTTTGATGGTAAGGTAGCCTTTGTCATCACGGATGCGTACCCGGACGGTATTGATGGCAGCGAAATAGCCCTGCTGTATGTGGCTGCAGCTGCTGGCATGGTGTTTCCAGTCCGTCTGTTTATGCACTAAGAACTTGCGTTCAATCTCCAGTCCGCTCATCAGATGTTCACTGTAGTCCAGACAACATAGGCCAGTGCCAATACAATCAGTACTGCGCCAATCCAGGCAATGACATGCTTTGCTTGCTTTTCCTGTCTCTCTTCCCGTGCTTTACGGTTCAGTTTACTTCTTTCGCTCATAGCAAATTTGTTTATAAGGTTGATTGATTAATATACATTAATAGGTTAGCTTAGGCATGAGGGAACATCAGTGGTAGTAGGGTGCATGGACTATGGAAGGCTGCTGTGGAAAAGGATAGGTATCTATAAGGCATTGGTAAATGCGCTGATAACTCCCTTGGAGGCTTGCCAGGAGGCCTTTTCCACCGTGGAAGGGATGGGGGAGAACTCTGGTGAGTTTACTCCTCCACAGGGAACTCCATCAGGTATGCCTTGATGAAGTCGTCAATCTTGCCGTCCATCACACCGTCTACGTCAGATGTCTGATAGTTTGTGCGGTGGTCTTTCACGCGCCTGTCATCAAAGACATAGCTTCTTATCTGGCTTCCCCACTCAATCTTCTTCTTTCCCGCCTCAATCTTTGCCTGTTCCTCCATGCGTTTCTTCATCGCACGGTCATAGAGCTGTGACTTCAGAAGCTGCATGGCCTTGGCACGGTTCTTGGGCTGGTCGCGGGTCTCAGTGTTCTCAATGAGGATTTCTTCCTGTTCGCCTGTGTCCGGATCCTCGTATTGGTAACGCAGACGGACACCAGACTCCACCTTGTTCACATTCTGGCCTCCCGCACCGCTTGAGCGGAAGGTGTCCCAGCTGACACGTGCCGGGTCGACAAACACCTCGATGGTATCATCGACCAGGGGGGTTACGAATACGCTGGCAAAGCTTGTCATGCGCTTGCCCTGTGCGTTGAACGGGCTGACGCGCACCAGCCGATGCACACCGTTCTCGCTCTTCAGATAGCCGAAGGCATATTCTCCGCCCTCAAACTTCATCGTCACACTCTTGATTCCGGCCTCATCGCCTTCCTGGATGTCGGATATGGTTACCCGGTAGCCATGTGCCTCCCCCCATCTCATGTACATGCGCATGAGCATGGATGCCCAGTCCTGGCTCTCCGTCCCTCCGGCTCCGGAGTTGATTTTCATCACACACTCCATAGGGTCTTCCTCCTGGCGAAGCATGTTCTTCAGTTCCAGGCCCTCGACAGTGCTGAGAGCCTTGGCATAGGCAGCGTCAACCTCCTCCTCGGTGACGAGTTCGTCCTTGTAGAAGTCGAATGACAGCTGCAGCTCTTCAGCCAGCGTATGTGCCTCATCGTAACCTTTGAGCCACTTCTCTATGTCCTTCACCTTCTTCATCTGCTCCTGTGCCCGTTTTGGGTCGTCCCAGAAGTCAGGTGCCTGTGTGCGGAGCTGTTCTTCCTCAAACTCTATCCGCTTCTGTTCAATGCCCAGATAGCGGTGCAGCGCATCGGTGCGCTCTTGTATATCTTTCAGTTGGTCTGCTGTTATCATATCTTTTTCGACCCGTCCCAATGTGTCTCTTTCCCAATGTCTGGGCAGTGTGTTGGACTGGGGGATGTTTTTGTTATCTTGATTGTGCTGGGCTGTCAGCAGGCAATTACCTGACGGGAAGAGCCTGCCAAAGACAGTTGGCCCATAAATTCGTCTGTCTGTCAACTTGTCAATTCATCCACTGCTCATTCCTCATACATCCTGTCAATCACTTCCTGGAAGTTCTTGTTGATGACGGGGCGTTTCAGTTTCAGTGTATTGGTAAGCTCACCACTTTCCATGGAGAAGTGGTGCGCGAGGAGAGTGAACCGCTTGATTTGCTCATAGGAGGCGAGACGCTGCTGAAGCGTCTCAATGCGCTCCATCATCATCTCGTGTATTTTCCCATTCTCACAGAGGTCCTCACGGGTCTTGAACTCCACGTGGTGTTCCTTTGCCCAGTCCTCCAGCAGGCGGAATTCCGGCACAATAAGGGCCGAGACAAACTTGCGCTGGTCGGCTATCACTGCCACCTGGTCGATGAACTTGTCTACCAGCAGCATGCCTTCCACCATCTGCGGAGCAACATACTTCCCGTTGGATGTCTTGAAAAGGTCTTTGATACGCTCCTTGAGGAACAGCTCCCCATCCTTCATATAGCCTGAGTCGCCCGTATGGAAGAAGCCATCAGCATCAAAAGCCTTGGCATTGGTGGTCTCACGGTGGTAGTAGCCCGGTGTGATGGTAGGGCCTTTGAGCAGCACCTCACCGTCCTCTCCAATCTTTATCTGGATGCCATCAATGGGTTGTCCCACGGATCCTACCGTGTAGGGCTCTCCCCGGTGGTCACAGCTCACTGTGGCCAGGCTCTCGGTCAGTCCGTAGCCTACCATCATGTCAAGTCCGATGCTGTGGACGAACTCCTCCACCTCAGGCGACACGTAGGCCCCTGCCGTCGGGAAGATGTTGGGGTTCTCCAGGCCCAGCTGCTTGCGGACGAGACTCAGAATGGTCTTGTTGACGATTTTATATTCCATCTCCAGTGCCAGCGGCACTCGCTTGCCCCGGGCAAGATAGGTGATGTTGCGCTTCCGTCCCACGCTCAGGGCATGATAGAAGAGTCTGCGCTGAACGGTACCAGCCCCCTCCATGCGCTCCCTTACGGCCACGTAGACCTTCTCCCAGAAACGGGGCACGGCCGACATGCTCGTCGGGTGGGTCTCACGCATGCTCTGCTGGATTTCCTTCGGGTAGGTGTTCACAATCAGCTGTGCCCCCTGGCTCAGTGCCAGGTAGGCCCATCCACGCTCAAAGACGTGTGTGAAAGGGAGGAAGTTGATGACACGGTCGTTCTCAGTCACGGGCACGCACTTGCTGTTTGCCTCCAGTGCGGCGCGATACATCCTGTACGTCAGGATGACGCCCTTGCTCTCGCCAGTCGTGCCGCTGGTGTATAGGATGTTGCAGATGTCACTGTCGGAAGCCTCAGCCCATCGCTTCTCCACCTCCGGCTGGCGGGGGAATCCCTCGCCTAACTTGAGGAAGTCCTCAAAGTAGAGGGCGTGCGGGTCATGCGTGCTGATGCGTACGCTTGGGTCAAAGATGATAATGCGTTCCAGCGTAGGGCAGAGGGCGAAGATGCGGTGAGCCTTGTCATATTGGTCCTGCTCGCCTACAAAGAGGAAGCGCACCCCGGCATCCTGTATCATGTGCTGTATCTGTTGTTCGGAACTGGTGGCATAGAGAGGGATGCTTATCACGCGCACACCGTATGCGCCGAAATCAGTGTAGAGGTACTGGATGCAGTTCTGTGCGAACACACCGATGGTCTCCTGTGGCTTCAGAGAGAGGTTCAGAAGGGCATTCGATACTTCCTTCACCCGCATGGAGAACTGATTCCATGAAGCCGTCTTCCACTTCAGACTGCCGAAGTTACGGAAGGTAAGAGCCGGCTTGGCACCATATTTCTTGGCTTGTTCGTGAATAAGAACGGAGAGGTGACACGTTGTCTGCATTGTAATCTGTATTTTATTATGTGCAAAAATAAGCAATTATCTGCAAAACAAGAAATAATTTGGATATTAAATTGTGAATTAGTAATTTTGCCACATGATTGAACTGGAACGTTATTACACTGATGCCATCGCCCTTCTCAAGGAGCTGATAGCCACTCCGTCCGTCAGCCGGGACGAGGCGCGGGCTGCCGATGTCATGCAGCGCCACATCGCCGCTTACGGTCACGGCTGCCAGCGGGAGGGAAACAATGTGTGGATTCTGCCGGAGAAGGTTGATGCCAGCCTGCCGACCCTGCTGCTCAATGCCCATATTGACACGGTGAAGCCTGTGAGGACATGGACGCGTGATCCCTTCAGTCCCACCGTTGATGACGGCCGGCTCTATGGCTTAGGCTCAAACGACTGTGGAGGAGGGCTGGTGTCGCTGCTGCAGGCTTACCGGATTCTCTCCCAGCTGCGCATACCCTACAATCTCATCTATCTTGCCTCAGCCGAGGAGGAGGTCTCAGGCAGGGACGGAATCAGCCGTGTCCTGCCCTTGCTGCCGAAGATTGACGTGGCCATCGTGGGCGAGCCGACGGGCATGCAGCCTGCCATAGCTGAGAAAGGACTCATGGTCCTGGACGTGATGGCCCGTGGAAAATCGGGGCATGCCGCCCGTGGCGAGGGTGTCAATGCCATCTATGAGGCACTTGATGACCTTGTCTGGCTGCGTGACTATCGTTTTGACCGTGTCAGTCCGCTGCTTGGTCCTACGAAGATGCAGGTGACGGTCATCCATGCCGGCACACAGCATAACGTAGTCCCGGATGAGTGTACGATGCTGGTTGACGTGCGGACGAACGAGCTGTATACCAATGAAGAGGTGTTCGACATCATCCGCCGCCACCTCCGGAGCGAGGTGCGTGCCCATTCGTTCCGTCTCAACTCGTCCCACATCTCCCCCGATCACCCCCTTATCCATCACTGTGTTGCGATGGGCATGAAGCCCTACGGCTCACCCACGCTCTCTGACCAGGCACTGATGCCTTTCCCATCCTTCAAGCTGGGCCCTGGAGAGTCAAGCCGTTCCCATTCTGCGGATGAGTTCATCAGACTGGATGAAATCCGTGACGCGATAGGAAAATACGTCCGTTTGGTGGGCTCAATGGCTTGACCATCACTTTGTTCGTGGCTGCTTATGTGCAAGGGCAGCCCTTTTTTCTTTAGCAAAGGTAAGCAGTGGGAAAATACTTTATGAGAAGTACTGGAGTATTGCAGCTGAAGTTCTTGGGTACTTCGGCTGCAATACTCCGGTAATCGGCTGCCGGGCACTCGTCAGTCAGTCAGGTGCAGATGCGTGGAAGGGCATGTCTGGAGCCGCAAGTGCATGTTGTCATGAGGCAGATAGCGAGTGCAGAGACGCAAAGTGTGCCCTTGGCCTCCTCAGGTGTATCGTGCCAGTTCTTATCCAAACCAGCACTTCCTTCTGAAAAGAAAAAGGGAAGAAACCATGAGGTTTCTTCCCTTTTCTGTCGGGATGACCGGACTCGAACTGGCGACCCCTACGTCCCGAACGTAGTGCGCTACCAACTGCGCTACATCCCGATTGCTCTGTAAGCGACTGCAAAGATAATGATTTTTTCGGAACTACAGCAATGTTTTGCGCTCTTTTTTCCTGTTTGCCTGTTCGTGCGGGGTCTCGTGCGAGGTTTCATAATGAGATGAAGGGATATTTATGTCAAATATTCCTCCTTTCCATCCCTTTTTGTGTGCATACCATACGATGCCCACTGATGCCAACAGTCCCAGGAAAAAAGTTATGCATACACCAGTTATGGTTAATACTCCTATCATGCTGTCAGTCTCTATATGCAGCAGATGCAGCTCTTTGCTGAGTGAAGTCCCAAACATGTACACCCTTATGACAAATATGGCACATATCGTGAGACAGACATTGATATATATACTTACCATGATTCCTGCTTTCCTTGACAGGGGAAGTGTTCTCTCTTCATACCTCTTATATTGAAGCAATATCCAAGAATAAAAAGCTGGTATGCTATAAAAGAAGATAGCATCAAGAGGGTGAATACCTGTGACAGGCTCTAATCTCAAGTCGAGCCCTTTGATCTTGAAATAGCCATATACGGCAGGCAGTGTGACAGCGTATGCCAAGGACATGCCGAGAATATATTTCAGTCTGCGATTTTGCAGCTTGTCCAATAAGACATACTTGACGCAAAACAACAGGGCTGTGATGATGGCCCAGCCTATATACAGCAAAGGACTAACACGAATCATTCCCTTAAAGATTCCTTTATGTATTATGAATATACAGCATGTTTAGGCAAATGAGCAAACATTCCGGCTTCCATCTCGTCCTTTCCCCACCATCTTATATCTGACTTCAGTTCCATTGACGAAATGGTTGCCCTGTGCTTTTGGATGTCATCTGCCTTTTTCCATGATGGCTTTGTTGGCTCTGCTGTGCGGCAGGAGTGAATCCTACAGCAGCTCGGGCAGCTCAAAGAGTCTGATTCCGTTGCTGCCCTTGATGAGGATGTAGTGATCCTTGGGGCACTGGCGGCGGATCTCAGCTTTCACTTCTTCCACGTCATGGAACTTGCGGAAGGCGGTATGCGTCTTGCCGAACTCCTCCCCAACGAGCCATACATTGGTCAGGGCGGCAGCTTTGAGCTGGTCGGCAATCTTCTGATGCTCCTCGTCTGACACCTCGCCCAGCTCGCGCATGTCGCCAAGGATAGCCATCTTGTTCTCCACCTCCATCAGGCGGAAGTTCTCGATGGCAGCCGCCATGCTGGAAGGGTTGGCATTGTAAGCATCTACGATCAGTTTATTGTGGGCTGTCTCGGTGAGTTGTGAGCGATTGTTGTTGGGCACATAGTTCTCCAGCGCATGGCATATCTGTATCGGTGTGACACCGAAGTGCAGGCCGATGGTGATGGCGGCCAGCATGTTGTCAAGGTTATAGGCACCGATGAGATGGGTCTGTACTTCGTAGTTGTTGGATGTTGGATGCTGGGTGTTGAGGGATTGCCAGGAGAATTTGAGGAAGGGGGCACAGCTGATGACATTGCCTTGCACGTCAGCCGTATCGTCCTGCCCGTAGGTGATGATACGGTCGAACTCACGCTGTTCAGCCATCTCAGTGAGGTCAGCATTGCTCTCATTGAGGAAGAGCAGGCCGCCGTGTGCCTTCAGGAAATCGTAAAGTTCACCTTTCGTGCGCTTCACACCCTCGAAACTGCCGAAGCCCTGCAGGTGGGCTCGTCCCACGTTGGTGATAAGTCCACAGGTAGGCTCAACGTAATTGACCAGTTTCTCTATGTCACCTGGGTGGGAGGCACCCATCTCAATGACGGCTATCTCGTGTTCCGGACGCAGGCCGAGGAGCGTGCGGGGCACACCAACATCATTGTTGTAGTTGCCTTCGGTGTGGTGGACGTTGAATTTCTCGGCCAGCACGGCAGATATGAGTTCCTTGGAAGTTGTCTTCCCGTTTGTCCCGGTGATGCCAATGACGGGGATGCTGAGCTGCCGGCGATGCTCACGTGCAAGCTCCTTGTAGGTGAGGAGTGCGTCATCGACGAGGATAAAGCGTCCGTCATCCGGTCTGGCATATTCCTTCTCATCGACAACGGCATAGCTGCATCCCTTCTCCAGTGCTGTCTCGGCAAACTTGTTGCCATCGAAGGATTCCCCTTTCAGGGCTATGAATATGCTGCCTTCGGGGCAGTTCCGGCTGTCAGTAGTCACCACAGGGTGACTCTGGTAAATTCTGTAAAGTTCCTGTATGTCCATGATGTTTACTTTATTCTTGTTGCAAAGGTAGCCTAAATGGTGGATAATGCAAAAGGAAAGCTGTGTTTTTTCCAATGCCAGATAGGCGTATGGGTACCGGTATGGGTACTGGAACGGACTATATATGCAAGATTGCCAGCTGTTTAGGACATGAGTATGTGTTTCTGTATGTTAAAGTGTGCCATCTTTGTTCTTACTGTTTTATGCAGATTTTATTCTATTGTTTTGATATATTTTTAGCTTCTAAAATTGCATTATGAAAGCAGAAAGAGGATTATTTGAGAAAATAGTTACTTTTTCTTTGGTTGTTTTAACGAATATTTATACCTTTGCACTCGGTTTTTATGGAGAATTTTACATTTATATTTTAAATTTATGGTAAAAAGACTATCAATGATTTTCGCCGGTCTGTTCCTGTGTTTGGGAGTGGCGCTGGCTCAAACCCAAGTGTCGGGTACCGTTAATGACGAGAGCGGTGAACCAGTGATTGGTGCCTCTGTCCTCGTAGTGGGTACCCAAATGGGAACCGTCACGGATGTGGACGGTAACTTCTCCTTGTCGGTACCCAAAGGTTCAAAGACACTTCGTGTAAGCTACATTGGCATGCAGTCAAAGAATGTTGCAGTGGCATCTCGCGTGAAGGTAACCTTGCGACAGGATGGACATAACCTTGACGAGGTAATGGTTGTGGCATACGGTACTGCCAAGCGTTCGGCTTATACTGGTGCCGCTTCGGAAATCAAGGCTGATAAGATTCAGAACAGACAGATTTCCAATGTCTCAAGTGCCCTTGTTGGTACAATGGCCGGTGTGCAGACACTGCAGACCAACGGTCAGCCAGGACAGAATACTACGGTTCGTATCCGTGGTATAAGCTCCATCAATGGTGTCACCTCTCCGTTGTATGTTGTTGACGGTGTGCCTTACGATGGTGACCTGTCAGCCATCAATCCTTCTGATATTCAGAGTATGACCGTTCTAAAGGATGCCGTGTCAACCTCTCTGTATGGTTCGCGCGGTGCCAATGGTGTGGTAATGATTACAACCAAGAAAGGCCAGCAGGGCAAGCCTGTCGTAAGTGTGGATGCCAAGTGGGGTATGGTGTCCCGTGAGGTGCCTAACTACAAGGTGCTGGGCAATGCCGGAACTTACTACGAGAAGCTCTATCAGACTTACTACAACGGTCATACGATCAACAACGGAATGTCTGCCAGCGAGGCATGGGTACAGTCAAATGCCGATTTGAGCAAGACGGGCTACAACATATGGACTGTACCAAAGGGTCAGCTCCTCATTGGCCAAAACGGAAAGCTCAATCCACAAGCTACCTTGGGCTACAGCGATGGCAAGAACTACTATACTCCAGACGACTGGTCAGACGAGACTTTCAAGAATACCTTACGCCAGGAGTACAACGTGGGCATTGCCGGTGCCAGTGACAGATTCAACTACTATGCTTCTTTCGGCTATCTTGACGACGAGGGAACTATCGAGGGCTCGGGGTTCAAGCGTCTTAACACACGTCTGAGCGTTGACTACAAGGTGCGTGACTGGCTGACCATCGGCTCGAACATGGCTTTCACCCATACCAACTCCTTCTCTCCGGACGATCAGGACAGCGACCACTCCACTTCGTCCGCCAATGCTTTCTACATTGCCAACACGATGGCTCCTATCTATCCCATGTATATTCGTGATGCCCAGGGTAACATCATGCGTGATGCCAATACGGGCAATCTTCTCTATGACTACGGCGACGGCAAGTATTCTGCCGGATCACGCAACTATATGTCAATGTCCAACCCTCTCTCAGACCTTACTTATAATAAGAGAGAGTACAACATGGATATCTTCAACGGTAACTGGTATGCCAAGGCCGACCTCACTCACGGCTTCTCCCTGACAGCCCGCATTGGTCTGAACTCAGACAATACCATCTTCAACAGCATGAGCAACGCCCTCTATGGACAGAGCAGCAGTTACGGTGGTGAGAACGTACAGGAGCAGAGTCGTACCACAGCCCTGACCCATCAGTATCTTCTGAATTATCAGAATGGCTTTGGTCTCAACAATGTGAACGTTACGGCTGGTTTTGAGGGCTATCGCCTGAAAGTGATAGACTTCTATGCTTTGGGGCAGAACCTCTACAAGAGTGGTGATCCGACAGTGGGTAATACCATCGACCAGCGTACTGGCTCTGGCTCAGAACACAAGTACAACACGGCAGGTTTCTTCTTCACAGCCAACTACAACTACGATGAACGTTTCTTCGTCAATCTTGGTTATCGCCGTGACGGAACTTCCGCTTTTGCCAAGGACAACCGTTGGGGCAACTTCTTCAACTTCGGTCTGGGATGGAACATGAAGAAGGAAGCATGGCTGAAGGACGTGGATTCCGTTGACCTCTTGAAGCTCCGCGCCTCTTTCGGTCAGACAGGTAACGACAACCACAACGTGACGCTGAACAATGATGATACCTATTATTCTTGGTATGCCTACGAGGATCAGTATGAACTCTCAGGTGCCGATGGTGTGTTCGCTGACGGCAAGCTGGCCTACAAGGGTAATCCCAATCTGAAGTGGGAGAAGACCAATGCCTTTGACTTTGGTGCAGACTACAGCTTCTGGAAGGGACGTCTCACGGGATCGGCTGACTTCTTCTTCCGTGCCACGACCAACCTGCTCGACTATAAGAACGTGGCCATCTCTAATGGTTACAAGTCAGTGCCAGTGAATATTGGTACTATTCAGAACTATGGTTTCGAGTTTGAGGCCAACTACAACATCATTCAGAACAAAGACCTCACATGGAATGTTGGTCTCAATGGCACTTTCCAGAAGAACCGCATCAAGACGCTCAGCTCCGACTACGAGAACGGACAGTACGTCAGCGGACTGCGTATCCTCAAGGAAGGACAGAGCATTTACAATCTCTACCTCCCCCACTACGAAGGTGTAGACCCGGAGACAGGTCTTGCTATGTACACCGGTGTGAAGCTGGGTAGTGACAACAAACCTGTAACGGACGCTAACGGCAACTACATAGAGGAGACAACTACCGACTACAACAATGCCTACTCTTGGAACCGCAAGCAGACAGGCTCGTTGCTGCCTGATTTCTACGGCGGTCTGAACACCTCTCTCACATGGAAGGGCTTTGACTTCTCTGTACAAACCAGTTTCCAGCTGGGTGGAACTATTTACGATGCGGGCTACAGGAGCCTTATGGCCTCTGGCGGTACAGATTTCCAGGCTGGACAGAACTGGCACCAGGACATCTTGAACGCATGGACTCCGGAGAACCGTAATACTGATGTTCCCCGTCTTGACGATGTAGACTCCTATGCCAGCAGTGAATCGGATCGCTGGATGGTCAGCTCCGACTACTTCTCTATTGACAACATCACGCTGGGTTACACCCTGCCAAAGGCATGGACTAACAAGATTGGCATTGAGTCTCTGCGCATCTTCGGTTCAGCAGAGAATGTGGCTCTCTTCTCTGCCCGTCAGGGTCTTGACCCGCGTCTGAGCCTGCTTTCGGCTTCCACCAGCTGGTACACTTCCCGTCGTACCATCTCAGGAGGTATCAAGCTCGTGTTCTAAATCATACATATAGGAAATTCAAAACAGACAAATATGAAGATTCTGAAATATATAATGGTGGTCTCAGCCTCTCTGCTTCTTGGCAGCTGCATGGATACAGAGCCTCAGGGAACAGACCTGACCACAACCCAAAAGACTTCGACCGTTGCAGAGAATCCTGCACGTCTGGCTGCCAGCGTGGCTGCCATCACAGCCAATTTCTCACAGTATGAGGCTATTCGTTCGGCTCATAGTGACTTTGGATTTGGTTCCATCATGCTCCATCTGGAGAGCCGTGGCATTGATATGGTGTCGCAGAACATTGGCTACAACTGGTTTGGTTTCTCGCTGTCATACGACAATGTGGACAACAGTTATGGCAATGACCGTGAGATATGGGGTACGCTGTACAATCAGATATACTCCGCCAACGCCGTGACGGCTGTCGTTGACTCTATGACGACGGACTCACAGTTGCAGTATTATTTGGCCCAGGCCTTGGCCATCCGTGCCTTTGACTACTTCAACTTGGTTCAGATTTACGCTCCGACCTATGGTTACACTGATGTTGACAAGACGGCGGCTGTCCCTGTCATCACAGAGAAGAACAAGGATGAGGCTGCCACGAATGGCTGTGCGCGTGCTTCTGTAGCCGGTGTCTACAAGCAAATCCTCAGCGATCTTGACCGTGCTATCACACTGCTTGGTAAGAGTGGTGTGAGCCGTGACGACAAGCGGTATGTTGATATCAATGTGGCTCATGCCATCCGTGCCCGCGTTTATCTCGTGATGCGTAACTGGAAGGCTGCCCTGGAAGATGCCGAGTACGTTATCTCCAACAGTGGTGCTACTCCCAAGGACCTGGGTAACGCAGGCACTCCTTCGTTCAATAGTATGACTGAGAATGACTGGCTTTGGGGCATCAAGATTTCCGAGACGGATGATGTCGTGAAGTCAGGTATCGTGAACTGGCCTTCCCACATGGGATCTCTCTGTTATGGCTATGCTACGGTGGGTGGATGGCGTCGCATCAACAAGAAACTTTTCAATAGTATTCCTTCTTCTGACAAGCGCAAGACGTGGTTCCTCGATGAGAACGCCAGCTCCTCTTCGCTTACGGCCGCACAGAATAACTATTTGGCAGAGCAGGCTGCCCCTGCCTATGCTCAGGTGAAGTTTGCTCCTTACAAGGATGTTGCCGGCCAGTCAACCAATGCACAGGACATTCCTTTGATTCGTGTAGAGGAAATGTATTACATCAAGGCTGAGGCTGAGGCTATGGGTGGAAACGCATCTAAGGGTGCCCAGGATCTCGTAAGCTTCGTACGTCAGTATCGTGACCCTGCCTACTCTCTGTCTGCAACGACGGGTGAGGCTGTGCAGGAAGCTGTCTACCAGCAGCGTCGTGTGGAGTTCTGGGGTGAAGGTCTCTCTTGGTTCGACCTTATCCGTCTGAACAAGGACTTTGACCGTCGTGGCGGTGGCTTTGATGCCAATGACTGCTTTGACATCAAGGCTGGTGACAAGGTACTTATTTGGCCTATCCCTGAAAATGAGGTGCAGTACAACAAGCTGATTCCGACAGGTACAGGCGGTGGCCTCAGCAAGCCTACCGCTGTAGCTGACAAGGATTAATGTTTAACTAATTCAACGAGTAAGACAATGAAGAATATAATCAAGAAATATGGTCTGATGGCTCTGGCGTCGATTGCAGTATTGGGCTTTACCTCCTGTGCTGCCGATGATGAAGACTATGCTGCAGGTGAGTCTGATCCAGGTGCGTATCTCTATACTGACAATGCTGATATAACATTGGTACCAGATGACGCACAGAGTTTTATCCTGAAAGTGGGAAGGACTGACAGCACCACGGCTGGAACCGTGGAACTCAAGAAGGACAACGATGCCTTCAAAGCCCCTTCTACGGTAAGTTTCGCCGCAGGACAGTCGGTAGTAGAGGTTCCAGTGACGTTCGATATGGAAATCGGAACTAAGGAAAGCGTCACATTCTCTGTTCCTTCCGAACAGGCTACAGTGTATGGACATGATAGCCTTACGGTAACAGTCAATCGTGACTATACCTGGCAGGAAGCTGGTTATGGTACGTTTGACGATGAGCTTTTCAGTGGCTACAAGGGAACGGTCTATGTGGAAAAGGCCAAGGAGAGGGATGGACTCTATCGCTTAGTCTCTCCTTATGCAAATGTCTACAAGCAGAATGGCGAGTCTGATCTTCCTACAGGTGGTAACATCCAGTTCACTTTCAAGGACGGCAAGGCTTCTATGGCTGATGGTGAGTATGTCATTGACGAAAGCGGCAAGGTAATTTCCTACACGCTCAACTATGATGCTGCCAACAATGCACAGGAATGCTTTGTGACGGTAGATGGGTCAGTTCTTACTTTCCATCTTTTAGCTTTGAAGGGAGGTAAGGTTGAAGGTTCCGGCTCATTCATCTTTACTTGGGATGATAGCTTCCCAGAGTAAGCTTAATTTGGGATTCTTCTTTTTTTGAATAATCTGATTATTTATTCAGGCAACACAGAATACCATAAATTCTCTTTTGGGGGACTGGCTGCGTGACGCAGCTGGTTCCCCTTTCTCTTATGTCGTAGTGTGCAGGGTTTTTGGCTGTATGGGCACATAAGCAGGCGGTGCTTCCGGGTTGTGGCTTGTTCTGGAAAGTGGGCTTTAAGTCTTTCCTGCTTGCCGTCTTGCTTTGGTGCTTGCCGACAGGCGGTGGCTCTTGTCTTGCGAAACATCTTGTTCCAATGCTGGTCGGGTAGCGTGCTTCACGCTGTACCGATGCTGACGGCTGGGTCAGAAGATAAGGAAAGAGGGCACATCACAAACCGTGGTGTGCCCTCTTTGGCCGTTATGTAGTGACGTGGCATGCTTACCATCTCCCGTTGTGGTGTCCCCATGCGTGTCCCATTCCTTTGTCGTGATGCGGATGGCGATGATAGGAGTCGTGGTGCGGACGTGATGGATGTAGGTGGATATCATGTCGTGGGGCTACTCGTGGTCTTGGGACATAGCGCCGTGGCATATGGCGGCTGGGATAGCGGTCGTAGATACGATGGACGAAAACACCATTATGCCAGGCCAGGGGGCGATAGAAATAGTTGAGATTGACGAAGGTGTTCCATCGCCGTCCTCCAAGGACAATGCGCAGTGCTGAGTTGCGTGACCGCCAGCTGGCAGCATAGAGGTCATCGTAGTTGTCAACACTCAGGAGGTATTCGAGGTTGGCACGATAGGCACGATCATACTCACGTGGTGAGAGTCCTAACTCGTAAGCCATCTTGTCTGTCAGGTACTTTGCCTCAATGCGGGCTTCATCGTATCCCATGGCTTTGGCTGATGCGAAGATGGTCATCGCCACAAGCAGTGTCATCAGTATTCGTTTCATGATCATCGGGTTTTAGTTTGTTCAACATGTTGACAGAACTGTGCCACGGCATGTGTGGCTGTGTTCTTTGTCAGTTGCAAATATACGATAATCACATTAGTCGTCAGTGGTGAAATTCCTAAACGTGGATAGGGAATGTCCTTTTCCGGTGAGGGAATTTCCTCGGTGGCTATATATCCTCCCGTTATGTTGGCACGGAGGGTGGCAGCTGCCCGTTTGACTGATGTATGGGGCTGTTCAGAGCTTACCTTTCAGTTCCTCCTCCGACAGGTCTGTGGCTTTGGCAATGTCAGCCAGACTGAGGCCCATCCGGTGCAGATTCTTTGCGGTCTCCAGCTTGGCAGCCTTCACACCTTCGGCATGCCCTTCTCTCCTTCCTTCCTCTCTTCCTTCCTCTCTTCCTTTCTTCCTTCCTTCTTCCAATCCTTCCAGTTTTCCCTCCAGCTTTCCTTCTCCTCGTGCTGTGATGATATTGTCACGGAGGATAACCACATTATCCAAATGGCGGTAATAGGCATTACGCTCGGCATGGCTCATGTGGTCTACCTTCAGCTTCTTGCGTGCCTCAGGCAGTCCGGGAGCGTCAGCATCCTCGGGAATCTCACTTGTGCTGAGGAAGTAAATCCATTGTTCCAGTGGTGTCTTGCTCCACTTGTTGAAGTCATTTACCTTCAGTATCCAGTATTCAGGATAAAGCTCGCTGACAGCATCCACTTTGAACTTCTGCTGCTGGAAGGGCGATAGGCGGAGTTTCTCATTGTCGTGTATGCCGAAGAACTCGGTTTTTCCATGATATACGTAGTCCTTCCCCTCACCGAGATTGAAGTAGACGATGTTTATGCTGTATATCTTGCGGATGTTCTCATAGCCTTGTCCGCGGTTGATGTACTCAGTTACGAGCTTGGAAGTGCCGAAGAGCATACGTTGGAAGTAGGCAAACTCGGTCTCATTCTGCACCTCAATCAAGTAGAGTTCTCCGTCAGCTCCCTCAGCCAGCACATCGACTCGGTTCTGTTTGTCGTCCTCATTCTCTTGATTGCTCTCACTTTCAAGCAGCTTCTGTATTTTGATAGGCTGTCCGAGGAGGGTTGTCATCAATCCTTCCAGTACTCCGTAGTTGGCCTTGTCGCGCAGCATGCGCTTCATGGCCCAGTCAAATCTGATGTAGTTTTCCATCCCTTTCCTTTTTGCTTACTGTATCGTTGTGCGGGCAGATGCCTGGATTACCTGTTGCCCAAAGGCTGGCAGACTCTGTCTTTGCTGCAAATATACGATATTTTCTGCAAATGAGCAAGTTATGGCATGCAGTTTCTTGTCCTTCCTTTATGGCTGCGTGCCGTATCTTGTCGTTATGGTCTGTGGTTCTTGTCTGTAGTTTTCTTAAAAATGGAGCTGTTTCCTTGGGAGTATGGTTGATTTGCACTATCTTTGCGGATATGGAACAGATGAATAATCCGGCAATGGCAATGCCGGTCAGTTATACGATCAACGTGCGTGGGCGGCTCATGGACTTGAGTAAGCCTTTGGTAATGGGTATTCTGAACGTGACCCCCGACTCGTTCTTTGCCGACAGCAGGGTGCAGACGGAAGAGGCTATCCGCAACCGTGCCAATCAGATTATTGCTGAGGGCGGAGAGATAATTGACGTGGGGGCCTGCTCTACCCGCCCTGGCGGTGAGGTTGTCAGCGAGGAGGAGGAGATGAGACGCCTGGCGTCTGCCCTGCCAGTCATCCGTGAGGCACAGCCGGACGCTGCCATCTCTGTCGACACCTTCCGTGCCTCGATAGCCCGGAGGGTGGTTGAGGAGTTTGGGGCCGACATCATCAATGATGTTGAGGAAGGCAGGGACCCGGATATGTTCCGGACAGTGGCAGAGACGGGTACACCTTATATATTAATGTCAACGGCAGCCAACTTGCATGACATGCTCGTCAATTTCTCACGAGAGGTGCAGGAGCTGCGTGCCTTGGGACAGAAGGACATCATCCTTGACCCTGGTTTTGGCTTTGGCAAGGAGCCTGTCGCTGGCAATTTTGCCCTGCTTGAAGTGATGGAGCGCCTGACGGTGATGGAGTTGCCCCTGCTCGTTGGCATCAGTCGCAAGCGGATGATCCATCAGCTGCTGGGCATCACGCCTGCGGAGAGCCTGAACGGGACAACCGTGCTGAATACCATTGCCTTGTTGAAAGGGGCCAATATCCTGCGTGTGCATGATGTCCGGGAGGCGGTTGAGGCTGTGAGAATCGTTGATGCAATGCGGACGAACAGGTAGCTGTCCGGCAAAAAACGTTTTTGGTCTTGTCCGGTTGGGATGAATCTTGCCCTTCAGTAAGGGCAGAAAGGGCCATTGCGGAACAGCCGCGGAGAGTGAAATGAGGAAATGATTATAATTTGAAGATACCCCTGCAAGCATATTTGGGTCCCTTCTCTGTTGGAGGGTGATGGGGGGATAGGGTGAATATATGTTTTTTGAATTTGGCTTAAAGGATATTATTGACATCGTGCTGGTGGCACTGATGCTCTATTATGTCTACCGGTTGATGAAAGAGTCACGCTCTCTGAATGTCTTTATCGGTATCATGGTGTTTGTCATCGTATGGCTTATCGTCAGCCAGGTATTGGAGATGCGCCTGCTGGGAAGCATTATGGACAAGCTGGTGTCGGTGGGTGTCATCGGTCTGATTGTGCTTTTTCAGGAGGAAATACGCCATTTCCTCTATAGCCTTGGCGCACATCGGAAGGTGAAGAACATCATGAAACTCTTCACCGGACAGAACAAGGAGGAGGTTGACAAGGAGGCTATCATGCCTATCGTCATGGCCTGTATGAGCATGAGCCGCGGCAAGGTGGGGGCATTGATAGTCATAGAGCGTGGGGTTGTGCTGGAGGATATTGTCGCGACAGGTGACCTCATAGATGCCCGTATCAACCAACGGCTGATAGAGAACATCTTTTTCAAGAACTCGCCACTGCACGATGGTGCCATGCTTATATCGAAGCGTCGCATCAAGGCGGCGGGTTGTATCCTTCCCGTGAGCCACAAGCAGGATATTCCTAAGGAGCTTGGATTGCGCCACCGTGCTGCGATGGGTATCTCTCAGGACTCTGATGCGCTGGCGATTATCGTCTCAGAGGAGACGGGGCGTATCAGTGTGGCCCTGCATGGCGAGTTCCAGCTGAGGCTGTCGGCGGAACAGTTGGAGAGTGTTCTGACGAAGGAGATGGCGCAGGGATAGGTAATTCTTCTGCCCTTTTCTTCTATCATTGTTTATCCTTGTATTATCCTTTCCAGTTTGCTTCTTTGCGAAAAATGAGCGATGTTTATGGATAGGGAGAAAGGGAGAGTCCTTGAATCCAATAATGCTTGAGGGTATAACAAAATGTCAGGAGTATTTATATGTTAGGAGTAACTATTCAGCAATATCGAAATTAAACAACCTCTGATTATCAACGGTTTACATAATAAAGAAAAAGAGTAAATTATCAAGATCACTGCATTTTAGTCTGTTTTTCTATATGGGACTATCTGTAAGTATCTGATATTCAGTACTCATGATCGCTGAATGGCTCCCTGTTACG
>JAILEG010000042.1 GCA_024688365.1 Prevotella sp. | reverse complement strand
GTGAGGCTGGCCCTCAAGATGGGCGATGCGCTCACGGAAGTCGACGGAAGAGCGGCGGATGGTGCCGTGGACATCATAACCTTTCTCTAACAAGAACTCGGCAAGATAGGAGCCATCCTGGCCCGTGATGCCGGTGATAAGGGCTGTTTTATTCATTTTACTCATATTTTATCTCATTACTTTTCTTAATCTTATCCAAGTCAGCACATCAGCCGGCAATCAGCCTGCAGGCATGTGCCTCATCATTCCTGACCTCATACAATCCGTCCTTCCACCTGAAAGAGCAGACGTTGTCAGCAGTCTTCCTGATGTCAGCGAGGTCCTTTTCCTCCGCCCCGATTTCCCTGCACACCTTCTTCAGAACGGCAGAATGTGTGTCAGTGAGGTAGCTGCCGTCAAAGGCGCGAAGCTCCTCCAGCGTATCAAACTCATTGATGATGCCCGGGCTGAACTTCCTCATCCTCATCATGGGCAGCTCGCTGAGATGCCGTATGTAGGCATCTTCCCAATATCCCATCATCATCTCCTCATCATTCGCCCCGCTGACAAGGATACGCCTGAAAGCCTCGGAGAACTCACGGGAGAAGAATACAGGACCTATCATATACCAGGCATCAGCCCCGCCGACCGTCACGCTTACGATTTCATCCCGCTCATTGCCGAAGAGGCAATATTCCGCAGTCTGCCCTTCTGCATATTCGGCAGAATACTGCGACTGGGAGGGACGCTCAAGGAAAATGTTTTGCGTGAAATAATTATCCGAAGAGCAGATCCAGGTATCCCCTAACCTGTCAAGGACCCTCAGCAGGGTTGACGTGTTGTTATATCTTGCATAATCGGGATTGAAGACCAGCGAGACAGCAAACTTATCCTTCAGATACTCGAACTTCTCTGCCATATATCCCGTGACAAGCGTAATATCGTCCACGCCCGCCTCCTTGAGCTGTTGAATCTGTCGCTCGGCAAGCACCTCTCCCCTCACTTCCAACAGGCCCTTCGGACGCTCCCAGCAAAGGGGAACGAACCGGGATGACGTGCCTGCCGCCATAATCACTGCATTCATATACTGTACGGTTACTGTTTTTTATGTATCAAGGTTGCCAACGCCACGCCTCCGATGATAAGGAGCGAGCCGATGACGATGTTCCACGTCAGCTGGCTGCCTATGAGGACGAACGTGAACACCACTGCCCAGAACGAATAGGTGACATTGAAACACAGAGCCTTTGCCGCGCCTATGAGGTCAATGGACGTGTACCACATGAAGAAGCTGCTCATGCCCACCAGCGCCGTGCTCAGGATGAGCGTCCAGCAGGGTGTGTAAGCGAACACGGCTCCCGTGGCCTGCATCATGTTGCCATAACCCCCAAGCATGAGGGGAGAGACAATGAGCAGATAGACCACACCCGAGGTGAACTCACGGATCAGCAAGGCCATCTGAGGGTCGACATTGCCCTTCTTCATTCCGAAGCCGCACACCACCGCCTCCGTTGCCCAGCCCGTTGCGGCGACAAGGGAGAAGAGGATGCCCTGGGAGACATTGATATTACCGCCCTCTGACGGCGAATAGCCTATCCAGATGATACCCAGGATGCAGACCAGCAGGCCCAGCCAGCCCCTGAGCTGTACCGTCTCCTTCAGGATGAGGACGGCAAGCACCGAGCCCAGCAGCGGATAGCAGGCCGTGACCGTAGCCGCCAATGCCGGACCGCCCTTGGAGATGGCCATCATATAGAACGTCATGGCCAGCGGACCGCCAAAGAGGGCACCCAGTGCGCAGAAGACTCCGTCACGGGAGGCGAGCTGCCGGGGGAACTCCCTCAGCCTGCCCTTTGCCAGCATGATGAGCAGCATCCAGCATGCGGCGAACACATCGTGCAGCATGCTGCAGACGAAAGCGCCTCCGATAAGAAGCAGCGGGTCACTGACAAAGGGAGTCATGGCCATGGCTATTCCCAGCATGACGGCATCAAGTCCCCAGGTCATGCCTGAGCCCAGCCCGGTGAGATAGCCCTTCCGGAGAAGGGCAGGTGTGTTGGCTTTCATATCTTTTCGTTTTCCATTTGGTCAAGCAATGCTATTGCGCGCCGGTAGCGGTCCATACCATAAGTGCCGAAGTCGTCGCCCTGCGCCTCCTTGATCCAGGTCCACAGCGTCCAAAGGAAGTCCCACAGTATCTGGTAAACATGGATACGCATGCGCGTGTTGGCAGGTATGCTGCCATCGAAGTACAGATTGAGCATGTAGTCCCTGTTCTCCTCGCTGAAGTTATTCTCAAGGAAGAGGGCCGCAAAGTCGGCCATAGGGTCATTCATGCCCGAATACTCCCAGTCGATAAGGTAGATTCTCCCCGTACCGTCCTTTATGAAATTCTCAGCCACAAGGTCATTATGGCAGGGCGCAAGCTCCACGCCCAGCTCATTAAGATACCTCTCAAGCCCCATCACCCTCGCACGCACCTCAGCATAGCCCTCGCACACCGTGCCATGGCACTGCTCAAGCAGCCGCTCATACCTCACGACCTCATGGAAGACGTTGAACTCATTGGCCATGCGGACCTTGGCGGAATGGAGCGTCCTGAAGATGCCGGCAATCTTCCTCATGTTCGGCATACGCTGGATGGTGCCTGAGTTCAGGGTCTCAGCATCATGTATGAAGTCGGCCAGCTTGACACCGGTGGCACTGTTGAAATACCTCACGTCAGGATTCAGGCCCAGCCGGCTTCCCAGCAGCCCGTTGACATCCTCATTGCTCCGCTCCACCATCCCGTCCGAGCCTATGCCCGGCACCCTGAGGATATATTCGTCGCCCTGGGGGGAGACCACCTTGAAGTTCTTGTTGCTCATGCCCCCGATCTGATCCACTTTCCACCTGCCGTCGACCGTCTCATTGGGGAATATCGCGCGGAGATGGTCATAGAGGTTCTCCCGGTCATAGGGATTCTCCTTCCGGCGCAGCCGGGGATAGATGTAGTTCTCCAGCCGCCTGAACTCCTCCTCATTGTCGACCTCTCCCCAGATAATATTGCTGAACATAAGCGCAGGACGGTCGATGACATCGGTACAGGCCAGGAGCAGATACTCATAATTGACCCACGGGTTGGTTGCCCGCCCATATTCCCGGCACATCCTGGCGAAGGTTTCCGAGGCTATCCGCGTGACCCCTATCATCTCACCGTCGACATTGGCTATCTGATGGCGGTCCTTGGAGACATATCCCACGTGCCCATGCCTCAGCTGCACGAAAGCCTCATCCCCATTGCCTGACTCCTCCGTTACCGAGAAGCAGTTGCCGTCAGTCACCTGGGACATCCGCTCAATGAGCTTCTTCTCGAAGAACGTGTCGCTCTCTATCAGCAGGAAATCGTCCTCCACGTAAGACTCCACCACAGCCAAGGAGCCCATGGAGGAGGTGAACTCATAGTCCTTGTTCTCAATGAGGATGACCCTCCCGGAGGCATACTCTGCGAAAAGCTCCTTGCGATAGCCCGTCACGACATATATCCTCTCATAATGATTCTCATCCAGCGTCTCAAGAATCCGCTCAAACAGGCAGGTCTCCCTGCCTCCCCCGATGGAAAAACGCTTCAGCGGAAAAGGAACGGCAGAGCCTTTCTCCTTCCTCGCCGCAAGTATGACTGCTGTTCTCATAAGCTGCTGTTGAAGTAAAGTGATAAGGTGAAGAATGACTTTTCCCTGTACGGGTTCAGGACATAGGAGGCACTTACCGGCAGGCGGAAAGTGCCAAGACGGAAGGCCGTGACATATTTCAAGGTGATGTTCACAACCTTGAGGCCCGGCTTGTAATCAGTGTAGAATCCTCGGTTCAGGCTCGCCCCCACCGCCAGGCTGAGGTTGTTGTCGTGCCTGAAACGGTACGTATAGCCCACCTCGGCATAGGAGGAATAAGCCTGGCTGCCGTCCTGTCGCTTGTCAGCCCCGAAGACGTAGCACGAGAGCGTCAGCCAGAGCGGGACACGCTGCGGGGAGAATGTGGTGTAGGCCTCGACATAATGGCCGGTGTCCCTGCTGCTCAGCCTGAAATACTTGTCCTTCTCACCAACCGAGGAAGGATAGTAATAGTCGGCCAGGCCTATGAACCAGTCCTTATAGGCATAGCCCACTCCCAAGTCCACCTCGGAATGTGAGCCGTTCACCGCATAGACACCTTCGGCATAGGCACTGAAGCCGCCCCGCTCATAGGACAGGATGGCAAAGGTTGTTGGCGCATCGCCATACTCGATACCACGCCACATGTACTTCGTTGAAAGCTCAAGCGACAGGCTCAACGGGCTATCCGCCCTGCTGACCGACAGGGAGTCGGCACCTGCGGCGAAAGCACAGCCGGAATACAGGACGAGCATACTTAACAAGATACGGTGAAAACTCATAAAGATATTATCAGGTTACAGAATCGGTAAATATCAAACCGACAAGCCCCTGGCATGCCGCCAGGGCCGGCGGCAAAGGCTGCGGAGCATCTTTCCCCGAATACTTCACGTGAAGTATCGGACTACTTCATGCGAAGTACCCGGATACTTTGCATGAAGTACCAGCACAATCGGGGCACAGTCCGCCCGCAGTCCTATCCCAGCCACCGCTCCCTGGTGATGTTCCAGATGAAGAGCGGATTGCCAATGAGATAGCGCCGCCACATGCGCCGGGGCTCGATGCACAGCCTGTAGAGCCATTCCAGCGAATGGTCCTGCCACCAGCGGGGAGCCCGCACGGCTGTCCCGGCGAAGAAGTCGAATACGGCGCCGATGGTTCCCACATGGCAGTGGATATCCAGCTCCTGCCAGTAGCTGTAGGCCCACTTCTCCTGCTTGGGCGCGGTCATGCCTATCCAGAGGAGGTCAGGGGCAGCTGAGTTGATGGCCGTGACAATAGCCTCATTGTCAGCCTTGGAGAACTCAGCCTTGTAGGGAGGAGAATAAGTAACGATTTCTATGTTGGGATAGACGGCGGCCGCCTTCCTCCGTATGGCATCCAGCACCCTCTCAGACGAGCCCATGAACATGCAGCTGCCTCCTCTGGCATTGAGCCTCGACATCTCAAACTCGAACAGGTCCCATCCCGCACACCGCTCCCTGGGCTGGCTCGGCGCATGAAGCCACCGGCAGGCCTTCACGATGCTCGCCCCGTCAGGTATCAGGTAGTCGCCCCCCCGCAGGGCATCGGCGAAGAGGCGGTCATTCTGGGCTGTATTGAACGAATGGGCATTGATGGTGTTGATGAGCAGCTTCCCATCGGGAATCTCCGCCAGCGCCTCCTTGCTCTCTACTAATTTCAACTCTCTGATTTTCAGTAACATCATTGCTATTTAAGGATTTCCTCAAAAATCTTCAGCAGGCTTGCCTCAAAGATTTCAAGTGTGTATTGCTTCTTGTACTTCTCTGCCCCGCGCCGCCCCATTGCCGCAGCCTCATCACGGTGTTCCACCATCCACTGCATCCTTCCGGCCAGCTCATCGGCACTGCCGACAGGGACGATGAAGCCCGTGCCGGGCACATCAATAATGGAGGCGATTCCTCCCACACCGGTGCTGATACACGGAAGGCCATGCTGCATCGCCTCCAACAGGACCAGGGGGAAGCACTCGTTAGGATAATAAGTCGGGAATACAAAGGCATCTGCGCCTTGCCAATATTTTTCTTTGTCTTTTCCATATACAGGCCCTGTGACACGTACATAATCCTCAAGACCATTTACCTCAACTTCATGCTTAAAATCAGTTTCACTGACATCTTTCCAGCCCCCTACAAATGTACAGGAAAAAGGAACAGTTGTCTTTTTCAGCAACTTACAGGCTTCTAAAAGAATATAAACCCCTTTAGACTTTATCATGTTGGAGAGGAAAAGGAACCTGAATGGAGTGCATGGTGTACGCTCAGCAGAAGAAACACCAGCAGACGGGATGCCATTGGCGCACACTGACACCTGTGCAGGTGTTACGAAATCGCTGATGTCGCCGTAAAGCTCCTTGGCAAGCAGAATGACCCTGATGCCACGGAAGAAACGCCTGTAAAGCTGACGGTCGAGAACGTGATCCTTCCGCTCAGCGACTCCCTTGTTGTGATAATGTATGACCACCTGACATCCCATGCACTTTAGCAGTTCCACAACAATGAAGTCCTTATAGAAAGCCCCTCCCTTGGCATTGGGCGTGACATAGACGAGGGCAGGGCGCAACGCTCTCACGGCCTTGAAGATCCTGGCCAGGAGACAGATAAAATGCCAGAGCTTGCCAAGGCTCTTCTTCCCGATGTCCTCCAGGTTCTTGGCCGTGGCGAGATTGATGTAATGGCAGTCAAAGCGCTCTTGGAACAGCCTGCTGTCATGAATGTATTGCCCCACCATCGCCGCACCATGCACGGGAGGCGGCATGTGCATGATGAAGAGTATTGTAGGAAGCTTATCTTTCATTTTCATAACGAGCTTATTTCCACCAGGCCTTAAAGGTATGCGTCGACACGCGCTTTTCGACAGGAGGAAGCTGCATGTAATCGCCGTAAACATGGCGTAAGTAAGTGTCATAGCCCACAGGTACGGAGAATTGTCTGCCTTCAAATGTAGCTTTTATTGTCGTACTGATATCTGCCTTACGCACAATGTCGCTTTCAGAATAAGGAGCCACCACACAGGCTACCTCATCCGACTGGTTATAGTCAGCAGCGGTAGCGATTGCGTCTATGCGCTTCAGAATTGAAGACTTTGAGATAGGGAGTAAGATGACCTTCCCTAACAACATGACAAGATTCTTTCCAAATGATCTCCCGTTTCCGAGTATTGCCTTTTTCGTATTCAGCAATTTTCCCCATCGCAACGAACGGGATATTTGGCTTAGGTTTTGATTGACACCATCAATAGGGAACACATCAATATACACTCCAAAATCCTCCTGCCGATAGAGAAACTCATCCATTCCCGTGCGCTGGTCATAGACCTTTGCGAACGGAAGCCCATAATCTCCGTCTGTTATAGGGCTGATCACCTTATATGCTTTCTCATAACCGCCCTTCCGGCTGTTATAGCTCCTGATGAAGCGGTCATAATCGGGGCGGGGCATGGCTATGTCGATATCATCATCCCACGGGATGAATCCCTGATGCCGCACAGACCCCAGGAGTGTGCCGTAAGCAAGGAAATAAGTGAGCTGATCCTGCTGGCAGAACTTGTCAATATCCGAAAGAATGGATAACTGTATTCTCTTTAACTCCTCAGTATCAATCTGTTTCATTATTTTCTCCAAGATAGGATGTTCTTAATCGTTTTTGCCGGATTACCAGCAATAATAGAATTTTTCTCAAAATACTTGCCGGAGACGACTGAGCCTGCTCCAATTACGCAGTTCTCCGGGATTTCAGCACCTTTCAGGATAACACTGTTACAGCCTATCCAAACATGATCTGAAATGATAATCGGCTTGTCATTGTTCTCTTGTCCATCGGAATAAACAATACTATGGGTATCCGAATCCATTATGAGTATATCCCAACTGCACAGGACGTTATCCCCTACTGCTATTTTCTTATAGCATTTAAGTGTAGAAGCTGCGGAAATCGTAAAATCCGTCCCCAATTCCATGACAGCCGAAGGATAAACAAGCAGACTGCTTCCTCTGCCTATGTGCGCTGATCCTTTGAAGACCAGCCTTGCGCCTCTACTTACCATGAGCGATGTCACAGGACGATAAAGATGTGAGACGGTGTGAAATCCTATTCGAATATCAGCAAGCTTGCTTGATTCACATTCTATGTGCCCTTCTATTTTTACTTTGCATCGGTAGTGAATCCAAACAGGCAATTTCAGAGCTTGTGTGAATGGCAGATAACGGAAATTAAAAATGACCGTCTGGGGTATGGACAGTAAAATGCTTAACATAAATGACCATATTATTTGTTTTCCTGCAAAAACTCATTCACAATCCTATGCAGTTTACTTGCCTGGTGAGAAATAGAAGATTTGTCCTTATCTATTGAATTCAATAAACGTAAATTATTGGGATGCGACAACACATTATCTATTTTCCGAGCTATTTCCTCTATATCTTCAGGATTGCTTATAATATCGTCATCAGTTTCTCCTAACAAATAATCACGTGCCCCGACATTCTTGGAAACCAGCAGATTGCATCCATTTATCAGTGCCTCAACCACGCCTAAGCTGAATGACTCAAAGTCACTGTTCTGAATGAACAGATAGTTTTTTCCCATTGCTGCTATCAATTCCTGATGTGGGACGATATCATGGAAATGTACAAAGGGGAAACTGATAATCTCAGGAATGTCCCTGCCATCAGCATAACCGTAAAGATTGACTTTCAAGTCATACCGCTTCCTGCTGTTCAATAGCTCTACAGCCTTGCATACTTCCAAGTTCCTCTTAGTGCGCCTGCCACCACCTATCAATATAATTGAGTCAGAAGCCCGTTGCTCCGTCGACCTCAAGGGCGGCATCAGACTCCAGTCAATGCCATTGGTAAGATACATTATCTTAGCAGAATACTGTGGCAATTTTTCCTTTACCATAAGGCTGTATTGCTCGGAGACACAGAGAATCAAGTCAGAATACTCCAAGAGATTGGCCTCTGAAGCCTCGCCACTTCTGTTGACAGCTGCATTAAGCTCATTCTCCAGCCTCATCCAACCATGCATGATGTATATCATCTTTTTGCCCAGCAACCGGCACAATGGAATCAGAACCCTGTCAACCTCAGCCACTCCTGAAAAGATAATGACATCATTGATCAAGGTGTACCAGACGGCCTCCAGGATCCTAACGTACTTGTTACGGCATCTATAAAAAACAAAGTAATCTTTCAGATAAGTATAATACCCTCTATTGACAACTCCTGGTCCACTGTCATCAAAAAAGTTGCCACAAAAAAACACCTTACTTTTGGATTTCATGTGCATTCTCTTTGTTTACCATTAATGTATTCTTACCTATTGTACAAATAATCAGGAAATAAAAGAACTCGGTGCAAATGGCCCACTCATGGAGACAGCAGGCAACCAACATGAGAATATTGATCATCGTAAGATACTCTGCTGTTGCGTCATCCCTTCCTTCCCTATTATATTTTATAATCTGCCTTATCCAAAAACAGGCTATTACCATGAATATGACAAGGCCATACTCCACAATCAACGCAACCGCACTTGAAAACGGCTGGTTTCTCGTTCCATCCGTGTAGCTCTCCTGTGACACAAACCGGTCATTCCACAAAGGATAGATGTACTTGTAATAATAAGGAGGATACTGACCGGCAAACAGACCATATAAGGGACTATTCTTGGATATCACCAACATCAGGGCCCGGCTGTTGTAGGAGCCAGGACCTGTGCCTATCAATGGAATGGAAAGACTTTCAGACGCCACGTGCCACGTCTCCTGGAACATAATCATTTTTCTCGCATCATCCTGGTTATTGCGAGCATCATAGATATTCTCTCTCTCATACTCAAAGGAATCGAGACTCAAGAGAAAAGCCCCGCCAGCGACCAGCATTGCTATTAAAAACACATATTTGAAGCGTCTTCTGACCAACAGCCATACAATGAGCGAGACAAAAAGAATAATATATCCTAAGCCATAGCTGCAAAGTACAAACGCAGTTATTGTTGTAGCTAACTGCAAAAAACTGCCCCATGTCTTTTTCTTTCTCAGGAAATTGGTAAGGAAATACAGCGCATACAGCAAATTTATCATAGCCAGGCCATGAACATACTCATAGTGATGCCCATACCCTGCTCCGAACTCATCCTGACCTCCTCCGTTAAATCTATAGTATAAGCCTATCAAATCAACAGCATACAGAACCCACACTGTCTTGCCCATAAAATCATCAAGGCTTATTTGCGGTATATGCCTTTTAGGATGTGCGAACATCAGAAGTACAGTAGGGGCTACAAGCCAGAAACTCAGCAGGTAATAGGGAGTTCCAGTATTTCCCGCTATCATGTTATAAATACCCGAGACTATAAAAACCGAAAAGAAAGCCCTTGCCACGAATTTGTCATATGACAGGGGAATGTATCTGTCCGTAACAAACAGTAATACAGGCAGTAACAGAATGAGGGCTGCCCTTACAGGAGTCAGGAACAACAGCCCTGTAAGCAGATAGACCTTATTATATTTATTATTTCGTCTCATGCAGGATATGGACTAAATCTTACAACATGTCATGTCTAACCAAGAGCCTCCCGCAGTGCCTCAAGGAATCCTCTGCCAAACTCCTGGTCAGGCTCCAGATAATTTCCCTCACCCCACTCATTCCATGAGCGGATGAAAATGATTTTGTGCTGCGGACTTTTGGAGCTGACCATATTGATGGCCTCCTCTACATGCTGCTTAAACAATTCGGGAGTAGCACCATAATACATCACCGATTTTGAACCTCCTCTGGGCGAACGGTCATAATTGGGAATGGCACAGGGATAGACATTTTCCCGACTGTCTTCAGGAGTAAACCAGTTCCGGATGATATCCTTGTACTTGTACTTCATCAGTCCGATGTCGAATTTCTTATGCAACTGGCTGTACAGTAATGTCTTGATTCTGTTTGTTCTCAGCTCAGCATTCCAGAAATACGTCGGACAGATGGCATCAAAGCCTAAATCCAGTGCCTTCTGATTTCTGCTTATCCACCCGTCAGTCAGTCCAATGAAGTGAATGCCCTTTAATCCGTTTTCTTCTGCCAACTTATTCCACATCTCCTTGAAATGCTTGAAGTCAGGAATGTCGAATGGTGCCCATATCCCAAAAACAGGCTTGTCATCAACTCTGATATAGCGGGCATCCTGGAAGGCTGGAAGACATGTCATAAAGTGCAGCTTAATATCCTCATCTCCAGGATAAGTCTGCTCCATAAGAATCTGTTTGCCAGGTTTTCCCTGAATGTTGACCCATGTGGTACGCGCCCATGTATGGTTCGCCCAGCACAGGCAAAAGGGGAAATCCGGATGTCCTGATGTCAGGACTTCATGAAATGGTTTCTCAAGCAGACGTCTGCCATTGCCAAACCAATAATGCCAATAGCAGAACCCTTCAATTCCAGCTTCCTTAGCCAACTGTACCTGTTTCTCCCTGACTTCAGCATCAAGAAGATTATAGTATCCTAACTCGCCGGGCACCTTAGGCTGGACATGTCCCTTGAACAGGGGTTTACCATTCCTGACACTTGTCCATTCCGTGAAACCTTTTCCCCACCATTCATTATTTTCAGGTATTTCATGAAACTGAGGAAGATAAAAAGCGATAACACGCGCTTTATTGTTGATTTTATAACTCATTGAGTAAATTGTTTACTGAAGAATTTCTTTTATCACTTTAGCGGGCACACCGGCAACGACAGAATAAGGAGGAACATCCTTTGTCACGACAGCGTTTGCGCCGATCACAGCTCCTTCACCTATGGTCACCCCTGACAGTATAGCCACCTTATCGCCTATCCAGACGTTGTCACCTATATGGACGGGGCCTCTGCTGGTAACAGCTCTTTTAATGGGTTCTGTCTTCACGTCTGAGAAATCAGCCCTGCCGTGATTATTATCAGAGATGAGGACATAGCGTCCTGTCAGCACACCCTTGCCAATAATAATCTCGTCTATCGCCGTGATGTGGTTGTATTCTCCGATATGACAATTATCACCTATCACGAGGCGCGGAGTGAAATGTTGGTGATTGAACCGCAGCCAACACTCTAAAAGCGTATGACCTGCAATATCACAATCTTCTCCAATTTTAATATTTCGCCCGCCACCACCTCCAATGCTGACACCCACATGAATAAAGCTGTTCCGGCCTACAGAGCCAAACGATGCCTTTATCCATGCACTGTAGATTTTATCCTCTAAGCGCATGAGCTTATTGTGCAAAGAATGTGGATAAAGTCTGCCTAATATGGAGACGAACAAAGTGAGAGTATTATCAATTTTATGAGACATCGTTGCTCTCATCGGAATTATTGGCATGTATCTTCTTTGACTGCTTGATAACAGGATAGCAAATCCTTCAGGATATTTGAAGGATCGTGCCGCTCACGTGCCACTTTCATGTTATAATCAGAGTATTGCTGCTGACGTATTTTATCTCTTGACAAACTCATGATTTCATACGCCATGTTTTCAGAAGCATTGGCTGGCAGAAACACACCACCTTTCTGATCTTCAAACAGTGATGGAATACCTCCGACAAAAGTAGAGATGATAGGCAGTCCCAGGTATTGTGCCTCACAAATGGAATTAGGGCTATTGTCAATATATGCAGTATGCACATAGATATCAGAAGAAAGCAGATACTCTGTGAGTTTATCGGCCTTTGTAAATCCAAGAATTTTCACATTGTTATCCCTGAACTCCATCCTCTCCTTCCTCTCTATGACCCGTTGTCGTCCCATGTTCCCTGCAACAAGCCATTCAAAATCAAAACCATATTTCGTGAGGATATGAGCAGTCCTAAGCAGCGTGTCCATACCTTTCCAATGCGTATCGCAACCTGTAGTGATAAGCCTGACCTTTTTATTCGTCTTAGGCTGCCACGTCTGTGCATTCGCTATAAAGGAAGGACGTAAAGCCTCACTACAGAAGAAGTATCTTGCGCCAGGGTGGAATAATTCAACCAGCTGTTTGTCCCACGTGGTTCTCCCCATATAGTATTTCACGGCCTTGAAGTTTGATCGTTCTAATTCAGCACGTGTCTTATTATAATGATTATATTTCCAAATCCAAAATTGCCGCTTTAAGTTTAGTCCTGCAAACACTCTCTCATCATTGATACTATAACCAGGAGGATAGAGTGCATTGTTATACGGAGCTATGCAGCCTTGCATATGCAGCACGACTGGAATATCAGTATATCTCGCAACCTGACCAAATTCCCACTCAGAGCCAAAAACCTGTATAATATCAGGTTTAATCTGCTCTATTAGCTTTACTGCCTGTGGGATAATCTTATTAGATCGGTTCCACGCACTATATTTATTACGGAATTTTCTGTCAATGATATTATCGTGTGCCACTAAGGGATAGTAGTGGACTCCATCAACCTCTTTCTCCTTCGCACTTTTGATATCAGTCGCATCAAAGGCTATTGACAGTTCAATGTCCTTACAGCCCCTGACAATATTCTCCAAGGAATCTTGCCACCCTGCAACAGGAGCCCCATCATCCCGGTATCGACCAGGCACCGTTATTTCAAACCAGAGTACACGCATAATCTAAAAACCTACGAGATGAGAGCTTTGTCCTACTTTTGTGTGGCAGAAATAAATTCTGAACATCTCTTGTCAAGTGCTTCTGCATATTTCTTGTAATCATCTTTGTTCGGGGGACAATTTCCGGGATTCACAGGCAAAGATGTCTCAAAATCAGGCTTAAGCTGGTTTCCATCCAACTTAACAATATTGAACAGATCCTTAAGACCATTCAGACGGCATTTACTCGCCTCTATATCCTGCTGTTTTTCGATATAGATGACAGGCGTGCCAAGTCCGAGGCAGGGTAATGCACAATGTATGCGTGACGTTATAACCATCTTTGCCTTTGCATAACTGAGAACAAGACGCTCAGCTTCTTTCAGGCGTTCCGCATCATCTGGTAAACCTGCGCCATATTGAGAGTTCTCCTGACTGATATAGATAGAATTTGAAATAACGTCCCTTCCGAATACTCTTGAATATTCTTTATGGTAAAGCGATAACTTTATAAATCGCTTAATGAAATTCTTACTGTGTGGAAACAGTAATTTATACTTCCATATTTTTCTTATATCTGCCCAATAGCATATACCATGACAGAGACTTCTTACTAAGTTGACACAGGTAAAATCAACAGAGAAAGGAGGATCAACAATGTATGTATTTCCATTCTTATTGCCATCATGAAACTTTTTTCCCAGCGTCAAAGTCATACATGCCGAAAAATAAGCCTCAATTCCATGGCTTTTCAATAGTTCCATCGTAGCCATGTCACGGCAACCGACAGGCTCATGTCTTTTGAGATAGGCAATACTCTCAGGACTGGTCATTTCTTTCTTTGCAAGCACATTGAGGTGGAAAGCCACAAAAAGTGGAATAATATCCTCCGAAGGTGGCCAATTCTTGGGATTATGCATATACCAACCATTCATGATGACGGCCGTTGGCTCATCATGATAATCTTTCAGTTCTTCATCGCGGTCAACAAACCCATCTATTTGAGGAAGATATTGTGAAGAGGCAAGGGCCTGAATATAGTCTCCTATATTAACAACACCTTTTAACTTTGATGTCTTAGAAACAGATAAAAGCTTATATTGCATTATTCTCCTATTATAAATTTTAAATTAGTCCGCCTTATGAATGATGTAATACTATAAGCAACTGCCCCACATAAAAAGAAGTTCCACAATAGCATTGCCACTGGTTGTATATCTGGGAACCTTGTGTAGGCTATATAGATTAAGGGGCTGTGGAAAAGATAAATCCCATAGGAATTTTTACTTATATATTGTAAAAGCCTGCTCTCCTTTTGGCTTATACTCCTATAGAAAAGCAAAATCGATGCGATAGAGAAAAGCACAGATACATGCTTGTATGGATTGATTGTACCTAAAACGATAACAATCATTAAAGCCATAAGAGATATGGATTCAGGAATATTTTCCAAGTATTGCAAGGCCCTACTCTTATTAAGCAGGAATCCTACATAGAAATATACCCAATAAGTTCCTACATTTGACATACAAAATACAGATGGTAGCTTGTATGCGATGATATTAAGTAGCAAGAGTCCTAAAAGCAAAATGAGATCAAATTGTCTCTGTTGAATCTTACGAAAACCGTAAGAAAAAACAAAAATAATGAAGAGGGTTGGCAAATACCATAGATGTCCTATATCAAGCATGAAAGCCTGATGCCATATTAAGTCAGGCAGGTCGTGAATACTATAGCCTTTTAGGCCAACGGCCATTTTAACAAGGTTGTTATAGGCTAAAAGCACTATTACAAACGGTACAATGATCCTCTTAAACTTCTTTTGCACAAAACCGCTTTCATCGCTTCGTCTTTTGTTAATCTTATCAACTGTAAAGTAAAAACAATATCCAGATATCGAGAAGAACAGTGGCATTTGTATCAGGTTGATGCCTTGTTTTATCCAATAAAGGATAGGACTGGAAACAGAAACTGCCATACCTGCATCTGCGGCCCATTGGGGATCATAAATGATAATACTATGCCCCAAGACAACAAGCATGATAGCCAATGCCCGCAGATTTACTATTTTCTCACTCATTTCTTCTTGAATTTGGCAATAATGCCACTTCTTATAAAATTTTTCTCGTATGAGTTCATGCCGGCAAAATATATCACAACCGAAGATCCAACGATAGAAATCAATATGGTTCCTATTATTCCTACCCAATATCCGGGAAGTACCTCTTTAGCGATAAGAGGTAAGGGAGTAGCCAGAACAGCAACCAATAATACAGGTAAAAAAACCATATAGACGAATTTCTCCGATGGAAAGTTAAATTTAAGTTTAATATAGATACATCTCGCGATAATTACCAGTAGATCTACTAATATTCTAACAATCCACACCCAATAAACCGGGTAACCTATCTTCAATACTATATACACTATCGGGAGATTCAGAACAATCAATAATGACATTAAAATCTGATAACTTCTAATCCTACCAGTAGCCTGAACAAACATCCATAATGGTCCAGACAATGCCTCAAGCATCATAAAAACCAAAATAAGATCAGTGAATATAGCAGTATATTGCGGAACCTCAACCAACCAAATATCTAAGATTTTGTCCATTTCAAGTATCAGTGGTAAAGAAATGACAAACATCAGATAGAATGAGAACTTTGCTGACGAGAATATTAACTTATTCAGTTTTTCATACTCACCTGCTGCATAGTCTTTGACAATCTGTGGTGAAAATGCAGTCTGAAAGTTGGAAAAAAATTGTGTAACTGCACCTGATACTTGACTGGCAATACCCATTGCAGCATTCACCGTAACACCATAAAAGATATTCACTAAGATATTTAGTCCTTGACTGGCCCCAAGGTTAGCTAAACTGCCAAAGAGTGACCACCCCGAGAAAGAAAACAACTTCTTGAAAAGATCTTTATCCCATATAAATTTATAATGAGTAATATCAAAATGATGATTGCAATAAAATTTGTAAAGTACCGTAATAAGAAGGGTAACAAGGGTATACATGAGAGCATACACGATGAGCTTATCCCAAGGTGAAATCCATAATAAATAAACAATGACAAGCTTTAAGATTACTTCCAAAAGACTTAAATAGGCGAAGAAATCCATTTGCTCGTATGCTATGATAGAAGCATTATAGGGAATACGGATAAGATTAGCTATAAAAGTAATAACAGAAAAGTGATATACCCATAATGCTGCATCCATTCTATTTATTGGTATGTTAAGCTGAGTATTAACAAACCACAAGCCAATAGTTTCTGCGACAACAAAGAGTATTACCGATAGGAGTAGATAAGCATTCATACTCATGCAAAATACAGAGTGAGTAGCTGTTTTATCTTCTTTACCAAGCGAAAAGTTAAGAAATCTTTGCGTCGCCTGCGTCAAAGCTGTATTCAGAAAAGAAAACAGGACAACTACTCCGCCTATAATATTGTATATGCCATAATCTGCTGCACCCAGAACCTGAAGCACAACACGCGATGTGAATAATGTCACAATAAGTGTCACGAACGTCCGCATATACAGGAACATTGTGTTCTTGGCTATCCGCTTATTGTTTTCCGAATGATTCTGTCCCATAGCTAATTGTCCAACGGGGAGACACTTCAGATTCCGATGCCCATCATAAAACTCATGGCATTGGCTCTTTATCCCACTTGCGCTTTTTCTCTTTCTCCGTCAGCTCCCTATAGAAATTTATCTTATCCACATCACTCACATGAATCTGAAGACCTGTCACACTGTTGAAAACCTCCAGATGAGCCGAAGTCCCCCTATGGCCTCTGTCCAAACACCACCATTCATTGGTTCCCTTTTGCTTATGGGGTTATCATAGATAGACCTAACCTTGATGCATGTGATGAGAATTTCTGAAGAACGTCCGCAAAGAATTTATCTTTGGCAATAAACAAGAGCTTGAACTTATTAGAGTCCTGCAAATCTTCATTTTTTATGCCACAAAGATACCTGAAGTCAAAGCAACAAAGTTTCAAACCACCATTATAATAAATCGGACAGACAGAATATGAATATTCAGCCCCTTTTTTACTATACTGATCAATGAATTTATCTAATTGTTTCTTTGTTGATATTGTATCAGTAGGTATATCTGCTATGAAACCACCAACCAATCGGGAATGTACTTTTTTATGAGCAAAATCGCAGGGTGGTGTCAATTCTATGGCTATTCGAGTCAGATCTGATTTTATAACTTTTTCATCAGGTATATATAGCAAAGAAGAACTATCTGTTACTTCATAGACACTTCCTGGAAGATTACGCTCTTGGTGTAAATCTGTCGTTTCTATCAGGAGTTTTGCATTAAGTCTCCCAATGGCATCAAGCTCTTCGTTAAATTTGGTTTCCCTGGGATTACTGAGGATTTGTGAGAATATATCAACTTTGTCTTCTGCCTGCATTAGTGCCAAATCACTGGATAGAAGTTCGTCAAAGGCCTTATAAGCATCTTTATACATTCCATCATAAACCTTTTCACCATGCAAGTCCACACCAGAATAATTGACCGCTAACAGTGAAAGCAGGTAAGTCAAGTATTTAGATTGCTCTTGATAATCTGGAGATAGACTATATACATCAGCTAAGGCTTTGTCTGCTCCTTTATTTACCGATGCACGCCAATTAAAAAAGAAATAAGCAGCAGTATTATTTTCAAGTTTCTTACTTAAGTCTGTCCAAATATTGTCAAATGAATTCTCTTCCAAATAGTCTTGCTTATCCAAGTCTACTATGAAAAGTGGTACATTATAGCTATGCTCCTGCTGATCAATAGATAACTTTTCCATGACTTGAGTAATTTCATCAGTGTGCTTTGTCCATAAGACAATTCCATAAGAGCCAAAGTCTGGTGTTGCAATTTTCTTCAAAGTCTTACGCAACAGAGCTATATTACCTGTCAGTTTAGTAGTTGTACTATTGAGATATAAATCGCAGAAAATTATTTGTCTGTTCTTGCGGGGTATAGGACTGTCTTCATCCTCAGGATTATAAAACAAATAGTAGATATCATTTTTCTTTAGGACTTCTATCAACCCCTCAACTTCATCCTTCTTGTCGTCAATAATCAGTACACTATTGACTGAATCTGTTATATTCATAATCTCTTTATTGTGTCATACCATAGGAAAACATAGAGCTACAATTGCCTTTACAGCTCCATTATTCCTAATATTATCAGGCAATAATAATTCTGTATCTTCATAAAACACAAGATTACCTTTTATGGCATGCATCATTTCACTGGCAATGTGTAATCCTAATCCCATACCGATGTTATTAGGCTTTCCTGTTATAAAAGGCTGCACAGCCACATCAGTTCCTATATTAAATCCAGGACCATTATCACTTACGACGATAGTTGAATATCCTGCAATTTGTTGTGTAAGATATATTGAAATTATTCTATTATCTTTTTCCCTGGTTTTTGACACCCAATATATAGCATTATCGAGCAGATTGGTTAAAACAGCAACAGCTTCTGATTTTGCAAATCTTGCACGAAGGTGTGCGTCATCGTATTCGACTATTACTTTTATTTTGTGGTCTGAGAATCTGAATTCATAATTATTGACAGCAAGTCTTATCACCTCATACAAATCTCCTTCCAAAACGGACGATTTCCTAATCATCAGTGTATATCCCCTAACAATTTTCTCTAAATTCGCAGCAATATTGGCTACCCTCTCTTGTTCTCCTCGCTTTGCTGCCCCTGTCAAAGCTGATATTTGCTTGTCAATTTCGTGAATTACAATAGAAAGATTAAGACCTGCATTTGCACTCTTTATAAGAGTAGATTTTACTGTTTTATATTGCTCATTTACTCTTTTAAGACATTTTGTCAAGTATTTCTTGTCCTTTGGGTCTGAAACTTTCTTCTCAACGTATTGGATGGCATCATCTAAATCTGAGAGCACAGGCTCTACAGCCTTATTCTCTCTGTAAAGCATGGTTAACCGTTCCTTATCCTCATTGCGCATCCTAACTATAAGGGAAAGCACATAATTAATTGCATCTACAAAGCCCAGATACGATTCATTTTCTATGAATCCTTCCCTGTTTGTTTTTTCTTCCAGGCCCTTGCTTGACAGTCTATCAAGTCGGACAGCTCCCAGAATAATGTTGTTACTTACATTTCCACCGAGTCTATGTACACGCTTGAGGTCTATTCCAAGCCAATCATTGTCACGCTCACCATAATTATATACTCTAACGTTATCTCGATAGACTCTTATTCCCCCATTCTCTTTAAGATAATCCTTAATAGTTTTCTTCTCGGTATTAATATAGTTAAAGAGCTGAGTGTCTGTTTCAAATATGATAATATCAAATTTTATTTTCCCTATTTTTAATCCATTTTCACCAAGATTTATTTGATAGTCTATCTCCTTTTCTCTTCCTTCCTCGTTAACAACCTTCCTTCCTGTCAGAGTTAAGTCTACAGAATCTAAATCAGACAGTCCTATGTGTCTTCCACTAGTTACTTTGGTTAAGGTGCGCCATGGCTTGTAATCGTACTGAAATTCAACAATTGATGTCCCCTCCATTGTACAGCTGCCATAGTACATTCCTCCATTAGAGATGATATCCTCGAAAGATTGCATCCCTTGAAAAATATAGGGGTTATTACTTTCAACTTTTACGACAAAATCTTCATTTGTCTCTGCAAAAGGATTATTCAGAGACATCAGATTCCTATATACTTCACGAAGTTGTCGTCTGTCCCATCCAGATTTAAGCTTATCAATTTTTATAATTGTTCCAGTTTCCACTCCTTTAAAAAAAGAAGGGGTCTCTCTTATTGTTACTGGTATACCAAAATCATCTAACGTTGCTGCTCCGGCAAGGTCATCCCAATTAATTGTTAATTCTATTTCTGGAGATTCTTTAGCTTTTGTTATCAGGGTTATCAACCTCCCTAATTTATGCACTCCGAGTCTACCAACACCCTTTTCCCCCAACGGCACACGCTCACCCTTGCCGACTTTGTCTATCTCCCTTTGTTTATAATCTGTCCCGATGACTAGCCAGGCATTTCTCACGATGTTTTCTGACATACCCCTTCCATCATCTTTTATGATAAGCTGGACGACTTTCCCATCTTGATCATGAAAGTCTACCCAACAATGCCTTGCATTAGCATCATAAGCATTCTTCACCAACTCTACTAAGGCTATCTTCTCGTCTTTAATCAAGAATTCTCCGAAGTGAGCAATGATTCTTGGGGTTATTGAAAAATTTTCATTCATAAATTTATACAATGACGAATATGTTCTCCAAGTCTCCGGGCATATTCACAAGGAACAGCATTTCCTATAATTTTGGCAGCATTGGCAATACTTGATGTCTTAAATACATAGTCTACAGGGAAAGTCTGAAGTGTTGCACCCTCTCTTATTGATATAGCACGGTCTTCTTCTGGATGTGCAAATCTACCATTTGAAACACTGAAAAACTTTGTAGTAATAGTGGGAGCAGGGCGATTCCACCACATACGTCCATAGTTATCGTTGAAGCAATTGTCTTTTCCTATATAACATGGCAATTGTAACTCTGTATCATTAGCCCAACACAACCTACTTCCACCATCATGAGTCGTCTTAGCGAGTCGCAAAAGGCTTTTAGGACTAAGCCCCGCTGTTGTGTGATTAAAATCTGTGTTATCTTTATGTCCAGCAGGAATCTTAGGGAAACCATTAGACACCCCTAAGTAGTCCTTGAGAATAGCTTTTTCTTCATCTTTTGGTGGCATCGGAATAGTCAATCCAGACAGTCTGCTTGCTATTAAAGAAAATCGCTTTCTCGTTTGTGGTACTCCATAATAACTCATATCTATTACTTCATAAGTACAATTCACATATCCAATTTTGGTGATTATCCTTAGAAATTCAGGAAGAATACTATCCCTATTGGTCATAATACCAGGTACATTTTCCACCAAAATTATTCCCGGTCTGTAATATTCAACAAAACGGGCAAAATTCCTAAGCAGATCTTTTGATTGCAAAGCTTTTGTATGATCAGTATTTATCACACTATAATACTGACAAGGACTACAACCTACGAATATAAGATTATCGTCATACTTTTGTAGCCCGAAGTTCTTTTCCAGAAAGTTACTCCGCAATCTACGTATATCAGTATTTATAAATTTGCTACCAGGATTATTGTACTCATAGGTCAGGCCCACAGATTTATCAAAATCAACTCCAGCAATGACCGCTATGCCAGCCTGCCTTAATCCATGAGTCATACCGCCACCCCCACAAAAGAAGTCAACAGCCTTTAACTCTTTGGTATTTTTCTGTATTGTTGCATCTACACTGCCAATAATTCCCATATATATAATAATGAATACGGAAGTATCAACTACCGCAAAATGTTCTTACATCATATTTCAGAACATTACACATGACTAAAGATTATAACCACCATCAGACAGAGCCAGCCAGTCAGTAATTGAAGAATCAGTTGGACTTGTCCTTCTAATAAACATCTTATAAGCCGCAGGAACACTCAGAGTAACATAATGAATGATAGACTTTAACTCTGGATTTTGCACCTGCCAGGCACTCCCATCCCTCCTTGGCCCACTGGCGGGCTAAGTGACTCAGCGCGGGGCTGAGGGAGGGATGGCATCTACCGCTTAAGGACAGGACTGGATGTGACCGTGCCCGCAGGAAAAACCGGATCCGTCGGTGTGCGACGGGATTAGAAAGACAGGCGGACAGCCTGACTGGATGCCGCGGCAATCCGCGGCCGGGACTGATGGCCCGTGCGCATGCCAGCCTGCACGGACATGCGCCGCCAGGGGCAGAAAGCCCGCAGCAGGACACCCGCTGAACGCTGGAACCACCCGCCACGGGTGGCACGGACAACATTCCCGGAGGATGCGTGGTTGGAAAGGATGTCGTTAATTTCGTCTGCCATTACTATGTAAGTCTGTCGCCAGTCTGTGGATATTCGTGTCATATCCAGGCTAATCTCTAATTTATTGCGCACAAAGATACGAAATATTATCAATAATCGTATGCCCTGCCTGCTTTTTATTGTTTCGGAGAACGTTTTTGTGGAGAAACAGGACAGATTATCTCACTGCCGACTTCCAAATCCACAGCTCGCCCACCTGGAAGCGGACGAGGAGACAGGTGCCGTCGTCCATCTCCACCTCGCCTTTCTCTCCTGCCTGCAGCAGGAATATCTCGCCGGCATTGAGTCGGGCGATGAGCGTGGAATCCCTGCGGGATGCCTCATCGGGACGGGGCAGCATGTCGAGCAGCTGGGCATCCCGCACGCCGAAGCTGGGCACGGTGACCGTGACGGCACGCAGCCTGCCAGACTGGAAGCCGGCATTGTTCTCATTGACGGCCTTGATGCGCTGGTCGCCCAGGTCAACGAACTCCGTGTCAACCTGGCTCACGACGCGCTCTCCGGCTGCCGCCTGGCTCCGCTGCCCCTTTGCGCAGCTGCTGAGCGTCAGTACAGCTAAAAGCAGGAGTATGATGGTATTCTCTGTCATTTTCACGTTCTTCATGAACTGGAATCAATCTGCAAATATACACTTTTATCCGCAGAACAGCAAAGATGTTGGGCGAAAAGCAGGGAAAAGAGAAATGACAATCTGTCTCCCCGACTGTCATTCTGTCATTCAAAGACTGCACAACAGGGCCTGAATGAGCAGAATCTGTCAGATATTTTAAACTTTGTTTACCTTTCTCACGCATGGCATGTTACTTGCGGAAGGATAAGTGAACCTCGGAGGCTGAAAGACCGAAGAGGCTAAAAAACAAACATTTACACAACTAAAAGATAAACAGGAGGTATTGATTATGTTACTTGCACGTAGGAACAATGATTCAAACTGGATGTCAAATTTCTTTGACGACTTCTTCGACACCGACTGGATGCCACGCATGAACGGTACGGCACCGGCCGTGAACGTGAAGGAGAACGAGAAACAGTATGAGATGGACATCGCTGCCCCGGGGCTGAAAAAGGAGTTCTGCCGTGTCGACCTTGATGACAGCGGCAACCTCAGGGTAAAGCTGGAGAACAAGATGGAACACCGCCAGGAGGACAAGAAGGAGCATTACCTGCGCCGGGAGTTCAGCTACACCAACTATGAGCAGAGCTATGTCCTGCCTGATGACGTGGAGCGCGACGGCATCTCAGCCAAGGTGGAGGACGGTGTGCTGCACATCGTCATGCCACGCAAGGCGCCCGAGGCAAAGGTGCAGAAGCGCATCGAGGTGGGATAACAGCCTGAGGCCGACAGGCGACAGCAGTCCCCGGCAGCCTCTCTCCCAGCCCCTCCCCCACAGGGAGGGGAGTAAACAGCGGGATTCCCCTTGTTTTCATAACAAAGGGAATCCCCTTTTTTTTGCATACAGCCACCTGCGAGAATACCTATTTATAGGTATTTTTCAGCATGGACGGCAGGAAAGTGATGTCTATGCCGTTTTTTTTCACTATCTTTGCTTGCCTGTTTCCAGGCTGACAGGAAAGCCGGCTGACGGAAACACAGGTCAACGGGCTGACTGGCCAACGGCCTGACGGACCAGCAGGAACAGGTTGATGGGCGCAAGGAGATGCCCGGATCAGAAAAGGAAAGAGAATGAGATTATCAGCATTGAAGACCGGCGAGACCGGTATCATCGTCAAGGTTTCCGGGCACGGCGGTTTCCGGAAGCGCATCATCGAGATGGGATTCATCAAGGGAAAGCAGGTGGAGGTGCTGCTCAACGCACCGCTGCGCGACCCCGTGAAATATAAGATCATGGGCTACGAGGTGAGCCTCCGCCACAGCGAGGCCGACCAGATTGAGGTTCTCTCCAGGGAGGAGGCCCGCTCGCTGGAGCGGCATGATGGCCCCCAGGAGGACAAGTCGGCCCTGCAGGCCGACCCCAATGACAAGGCCGACCGCGAGCTGACCCCCGACGAGATGACCGATGCTGCCAACCGCCGCCGGCACACCATCAGCGTGGCTCTCGTGGGCAACCCGAACTGCGGCAAGACATCGCTCTTCAACTTCGCCTCAGGGGCACATGAGCGGGTGGGCAACTACTCGGGCGTGACCGTGGACGCGAAGGTGGGGCATGCCGAGTTCGAGGGCTACCACATTGACCTCACCGACCTTCCCGGCACCTACAGCCTCTCGGCCTACAGCCCCGAGGAACTCTACGTGCGCAGGCAGCTCGTTGAGCAGACACCCGACATCGTCATCAACGTCATTGACGCCTCCAACCTGGAGCGCAACCTCTACCTCACCACGCAGCTCATCGACATGCACGTGCGCATGGTCTGCGCCCTGAACATGTTTGACGAGACCGAGCAGCGGGGCGACCACGTTGACCACGGCAAGCTCTCTGAGCTGTTCGGCGTGCCGATGGTGCCCACCGTCTTCACCAGCGGGCGGGGTGTCAGCGAGCTCTTCCGCCAGGTCATCTCCGTCTATGAGGGCAAGGAGGACGAGACGCTCCAGTTCCGCCACATCCACATCAACCACGGGCACGAGATTGAGAACGGCATCGCCGACATACAGGAACACCTCAAGCAATACCCTGACCTGCGCCAGCGTTACTCCACCCGCTACCTCGCCATCAAGCTCCTCGAGCGTGACAGGGACGTGGAGCGGCTCGTCAGGCCACTGAAGGACTCGGCCGAGATACTCCGGCACCGCGACACGGCGGCGGCGCGCGTGAAGGAGGAGACGGGAGACGACAGCGAGACGGCGGTAATGGATGCTAAGTACGGCTTCATACACGGGGCTTTGGAGGAGGCAGGATTCAAGACCGGCAAGAAGAAGGACACCTACCAGACGACCCATCTCATTGACCGCGTACTGACCAACCAGTACCTGGGCTTCCCCATCTTCTTCCTCATCCTGCTCATCATGTTCACCGCCACCTTCGTCATCGGGCAGTACCCGATGGACTGGATTGACGCGGGCGTGGCATGGCTGGGCAGCTTCGTCAGCACGAACATGCCCGCCGGACCCGTGAAGGACATGCTCGTCGATGGCGTCATCGGCGGCGTGGGGGCCGTCATCGTCTTCCTCCCGCAGATTCTCATTCTCTACTTCTTCATCTCCTACATGGAGGACAGCGGCTACATGGCGCGTGCGGCCTTCATCATGGACAAGCTCATGCACAAGATGGGACTGCACGGCAAGTCGTTCATCCCCCTCATCATGGGCTTCGGCTGCAACGTCCCGGCGGTGATGGCCACCCGCACCATCGAGAGCCGCCGCAGCCGCCTCATCACCATGCTCATCCTCCCGATGATGAGCTGCTCGGCCCGCCTGCCCATCTACATCATGGTCACCGGGTCGTTCTTCGCCCTGAAGTACCGCTCGCTGGCCATGCTGTCGCTCTATGTCATCGGCATCCTCATGGCGGTCATCATGAGCCGCATCTTCTCCCGTTTCCTCGTCAAGGGCGACGACACTCCCTTCGTCATGGAGCTGCCCCCCTACCGCTTCCCCACCTGGAAGGCCATCGGCCGCCACACCTGGGAGAAGGGCAAGCAGTATCTCAAGAAGATGGGCGGCATCATCCTCGTGGCATCCGTCATCGTGTGGGCCTTAGGCTACTTCCCCCTGCCTGATGACCCCAGCCTCGACAGGCAGGCACGGCAGGAGCAGAGCTACATCGGGCGCATCGGCAAGGCCGTGGAGCCTGTCTTCCGCCCGCAGGGCTTCAACTGGAAGCTCGACGTGGGCCTCATCGCCGGTGTGGGAGCCAAGGAGATTGTCGCCTCAACGATGGGCGTGCTCTACTCCAATGACGACAGCTTCGGCAATGACACGGACTTCAGCAGCCAGGGGGGCAAGTACAGCCTGCTGCACAGGCAGATCACGGCCGACGTAGCCCAGCTTCACGGCATCAGCTACGATCAGGCTGAGCCCCTTGCCACGCTGACGGCCTTCTGCTTCCTCCTCTTCGTCCTGCTTTACTTCCCCTGCATCGCCACCATCGCCGCCATCAAGGGTGAGACGGGCAGCTGGGGATGGGCTCTCTTCGCCGCCGGCTACACCACGGTGCTGGCATGGGAGGTCAGCGCGCTGGTCTTCCAGATAGGAAGCCTGTTCATATAGGAAGAAAAATCCCTGTCCCTCATTCCCATATCAACACACCGCTTCCTGCCCTCCTATGGATAGCAGGCCTGATTACCTGTCCGCGCAGTCCTGCCGTTTCTCCCCATGAGGCAGGCGTTCCAGCACCCTCAGCCGCCTGATGTGTCCGCTCCGTCTCCAATATTCAACATAGATACGCTTGGCCGTGGACAGATCCTCACGCTGATGCTGATTGACAGGGTGCGTGTCACTGTTCTCAAACAAGTCAAATATGGCTCCAGACGATTCCGCCCAATAGACAGACATGCAACGCTTCGTGAAACGGAAGCCGCCTCGGTAAACCTCCGTCTCATCACTTATCAGGTCGGCAGCACACTTACAGGCCCCACTGACGGTGAAAAGTCCGAGACAACAGAATATGACCACCTCCGTACAGCGCAGCCACCTGGGTCCCATCCACCGATTGAGACAGGTAGCGGCAGAAAACAAGAACAGGAACATGGTGGATGTCACATACCACATCAAGTCGGCTATCAGGTTTCCACGTTCAAAAGGCATATTGACAAACTTACAACCAAGCGCAAGCAGCGCCAGTGCCCAACAGCAGAAGGCTGCTACCATGAACACACCTCCCCACTTTATTTTTCCCTCATCCGTGTGGGTTCCGCTGGCTATCACGTCAAGCGGAACGGACACAAAGTCGTTCACCATGTCTTTAAAAGTCATCTTCATGGGTGCAAAGATAAGGGAAAAGAAAGAAAAAGGAAAGATAAAAAGAACGAAATAACCGCAGTCCTGGAAAATTGCAGGAACAAATTTCCCTCACTTACCGGGTAAGACTTCCTCCGCCAGTCCGGCTTCTCCCTGCCGACTTGTGGCTGACGGAACCACCACTCCACATGATTCCCCGTGTAATCCCTGCCGGGCAGCTGAGTAACAGGTGCTGGATTACCCGACTATTGCAGCTAAAGTAGTCCAATACTTTATGTGAAATATTGGAGTACTTCACGTAAAATATTGCGCCGGGGCAGCCCTTGCCCATCTGTCACAACAGACTTTCAGCCCCGCAGGGGAATCCGCTATCCCGCAGGGAAATCCGCTGCCACGTCCCCCCAGCCACATAGAGACATAAGGAGAAGAACTCCGAAGGAGTGACAGAGGCACATAAATGCAAAACTCATAGAGGTTTTTGATTCTTCCTCCACACTCCGCCCCCTGACCCCGTCCCTTACTCCACCCCTTACTCTGCGTGACTCTGCGGCTCTGCGGCTCTGCGTGCCCGTCCCGTGTGGGCGCAGCCCCCGCCTTACTCCTTTACTCTGCGTGAGTATTCGCACCCGGCTCCCAGCAGCGTGCAGGCACACTGACATATCTCACGCAGAGCCGCAGAGAACGCAGAGAGATTAAAAAGAAGGCTGAAAGCCTGTCAGAGTATAGGCAGGGGTGGAGCGATAGCGGAACCCCTGTAAAAAGGACACATATATGAAGAACTCCGAAGGAGTGACAGAGAAACAAAACAGACGTTACAGCCCTTTCAT
>JAILEG010000036.1 GCA_024688365.1 Prevotella sp. | reverse complement strand
ATCAGCTCTACTCCAAGACCTTTATTATCGTCAGATTGGCGAGACGAAGGATGGTGTTACAGACGTAAGTATCAAGAAACCTACTGTAGAGGAACTTGTCGCATTAAGCACAACTCTAACTGCAGAAGGTGTTTCTATCGCTGAGGCTGGGAAAGGTACAGAAGCTGCAACCAAGGCATCTTCTACTAACAAGAATCCAATGAAAATAGCTAAGATAGCATCAGCTCTCGCCTTTACAAAAGATGCTTACCCTGTCTTGCTTGAAGAGTCAAAGGCGAAGGTCGCAGCCATCAAGCAGATGATTGAAACTGCAAAAACTGCAAAGAATCTGTAATGGGAAATTATCGCATTTTATATGCGGTCATACTTGCGTGTATCCTTTGTGGGTATACGCAAGTTTCCTTAGCAGCCGATGACCGCCCTGTCGTAGGCGTAACTCAGTTTACCTGCGATGAAGAGAGTCCATACACAGGACTTGTAACAGAGATAGTTGTGGAAATGCTGACTAACACTCACCGCTTTGTTGTAGTTGACAAAACAAGTCGCGATAAAGTAGTTGATGAGCTTGAACTACAGAAGAGCGAGGCTTTTCTCGACAGCCATAATCTTGCAGAACAAGGTGCGGCTGTTGCTGCCGAACAGTTGGTAACAGGACATATTGTTAAGATACCAGTTTATCGCATGAAGAACGGTGACGGAAGCACACGTGGTTATAAAGCGAGTGTGGCATTTCAGTTGAAAGTTGTTGACGTGGAGACAGGTGTAAGCAATGAGGCACAGAGTTTTGATGGAAAATGCAGTAAGGAAATGCTGTCACCAGAGAGTGCAGTTACAGCAGCCATGCAAAGCCTGCAATCCGACATATATGAATATTTCCGTATCAATTTCCCCGTCAAGGGAAAAGTCTTGAAGACGATAGATAAAAGCACGATACTTCTCAATGTCGGCAAGGAAGCTGGAATCAAGGTCGGTGATACGTTTACGATAGAATCAGTAGAGATGCTTGATGGCAAACCTTATCCATCAGAGATTGGAAAGGCAAAGGTGACAAAACTCTCAGGAGAGTCATTCGCCGAATGCAGCACGTCACGCAAAGTCATTACCGCTATTGAAAATAGTAAAGCTTCTCACAATTTAGTTCGTTGTAACTTAATTATCAAAAAATGAGTATGAAAAGAATAGCAACAATATTATTGGGACTGTGTGCTTTCTGCTGCACATGGGCACAAAGCATAGAGTCACAGGTCACTTCTTTGCCTATGGCACGCCCCAAAATTATGGTCATACCATATACAACGCAAGGTGAAGACATACGTACCGTTTTGGAGAATGACGTGAATAAGCGTATCGCTTTAACCAAAATAAAGGAAGCATTCGATCAAAGGGGGTATACTACAGTTGATTTTTTTGCCAAGGTAAAAGCCTTGTCAAAAGCAACCGCATTAGGCAACACCCAACAACAGGATGTCAAGACTATGATTATACAACAGTCTGGTGCAGATGTTTATGTCGAAGCGGAAATAAGCCTGCTGGAATCTCCTTCTGGCAATGCCATGAAAGTAATCCTGTCTGGTTATGAAACCTCTACTGCAAATTCGCTTGCCAATGCTGTGTGCGAAAGTGGTAAGTTTTACACCGATGACTATGGTAAACTTACATCAAGAGCTGTCGAGATAGGGATGGACAAATTCTTGAACACCATACAGGAGAAACTGATGGACATAGCTGAAAACGGACAATCCATAGCGGTAACAGTCGGCATTGACGAGGCATCATCTCGCTCTATGTCGCAAGAGGCTGGCGCAGACGGTCTTGCTTTGTCCGATGCATTGGAAATGTGGGTAGAAGAAAATGCCTATAAAGGCAATTACCATATCCAGGGAACAACCGACAAGCAGATGCTCTTCGACGATATTCGCATACCGCTAAAAGACGAGAACGGAAGAACATATAATATCAATAAGTTTGGATTGAAGCTGCTGACATTTTTCAAGAATCTTGGAATCAAGATTGAGAGAACTACAAGCACCAATATGCTGATTGTAACCATTAAATAACAGGAGGGTGGATTATGAGAAAAAAATTGCTTACAATGATAATCTTGCTGACCTCTTATGCAACTATTTTCGCACAAGGAATAGAAATAGCTTTTGCGCTTCCTGTTGGTAATTGCCAATTAAGTGATAATACGGCAAAGATGCTGAGGAGCAAGTTCTTGCCAGCCATGACTGAAAGTGGAGTTGAAACAGCCGAAGTAAGTACCATTGCCATAAAGCCAGAGATTAGTTTCGTTAATAAACAAGTTGTTGAAGGCGGTATGAGGAATATACATACAAGCGACATTCAATTCAATTTTGTCTGTACCAATCTTGCCACAAGTACAACTTTTGCAAGTTGTGTCGTTACAGTACGTGGGGAAGGATTCTCTGATGATGACGCAATAAAAAATGCCATTTCTAAATTGCCTGCCCAAGACAAACGTCTAACAGACTTTGTGAATAAGGCAAAAGATAAAATCATAGATTACTATCAGCATAATCTTAATTCTGTTATATCACGTGCTCGCACTTTTGCCAATATTCAACAATATGGCGAGGGGCTGGCTCTGTTGTTTTCTTGTCCTGCGACAATCTCAGGTTACACAAAAGTCAATAACGAGATAACTACAATTTATCGTCAATACCAAACGCAGGAATGTAATAATGTCATTCAGAAAGCTCGGGCAGAATTCTCTAATGGTAATTTTGATGCAGCAGTCGAATATCTGCAACAAATAGATATGACAAGCTCTTGTGCTACTGAAGCCAAACAACTATGCATGCAAATCAAGCAAACTAAAGATGCAGAAGCTCGGCGGGCAGTTGAACTCATCGAAAGACAATCACAACGTGAGGCGGATCTTGAAAAAAATAGAATAAAAGCGGCACGTGATGTGGCTGTTGCTTTTTGTAAAAGAAGAAGTGATGTGTATTTTATTTGGTAACATCATCGGTGTATTCGATTAGATGTGAGAAGCCTATATGATTTCTCACATCTAATCATTCACCGTCTTACCCCCTGTGCTCTTTCTTTGTTTTTCCATCCGAGTAGCTTGTCGCAGACACCGTTTAATCCATTCTATCTCGTCTTCGTCCTTCTCACGTCCCCAGTCTTTGGTGTCGCTGCCACTGCCACTTTGGCTTTCAGCAAAGTTGGTAGCCTCGTTGATGTAGCCAACATACAGGTACATAGCACAATAGATATTTTGTCGCCATAATTAATGAAGTCCATTGCGAAGCTATCGTCAAATAGGCTGCTGTCGTGAATGCTCGTCATACGAGGATTGATGTCTGCTATCTCTGCCAACGCCTTCATGCCAGCCTGCGCTTCCTTCAGATTTCACCTTATGATGAACACCCTTGCTCTTGGCTATATAATTCCCACTATTAGGGCTTACTCGGGACTTGCACCCATTAGATAATGCTCATACCGAGCGTACAATAAAACAAACAGGAGGAAACGTAGACCATTTCCTCCTGTTTGTTTTATTTCTATTTATCCTTTCATAGACAAGCGTGGCTTTTTCTATTCCACCATTATCTTCTTCACTGTGCCATCGCTATAACGCACGATGTTCAGGCCCTTGGCTGGGGCGGCGAGCAGATTGCCGTTAGCATCGTAGCGAGCAACCTCAGTTGCTGTGCTGTCGTTGGTTGCACTACCGATGCCAGTTACCTCTATTTCCTCTATATCGAAATCTCTCCATACCTCGGCATCGCGGTATTTATTAGCACAACCCTTGGGGACGTAGAGCTTGCAGTTACTGAGAGAACCACCACCACCAAAAGAGAAACCATTCAATGGTAAAGGTTCAGGCATGTAGCAATGAATTACTCGAGCGCCACTTCCCTCAAATGCACTATAAATATTCGTTAGGCTGGCAGGTAGCACAATGTCAACTGCATCAAATAACGACTTATAGAAAGCCTCAGCGCCAATCTCTCTCACCTTTGATGGTATCGTGAGGCCCTCTTTTGTACCCAATCTCCAAGTTCCAATGAAGGCTCTTTCGCCTATGCGCTCAAGATTGGCAGGCAGCTTTATTATATTCAAAGCATTACAGTCAGCAAATGCCTCATTGGGAATTTCAGTGATTTGGTCTGACAATATCACAGCTTCCTCCAACCCTCCACAACCTTGGAAACAATTATCACCTATATATGCCACGCTGTTAGGAATATTGATTTCTTTCAATGCGCTATTAGCAAAGGCATAGTTGCCGATGCTCTTCAAACCATAATGCAAGTAAATATGTTGAAGCCAGCAGCCTTTGAACGCTCCGTCCCCGATGCTTGTTACGCCAGATGGAATACTGATGTCTCTAAGACCGTCACATCCATTAAAGGCATTGTCGTCTATAGAGGTTAGGTTCTTTGGCAGAGTGATTGACGACAGAGGACTATTCATGAATGTGCCGCTACCCGTTGTTGTGAGATATTCGGGCATAATGACGGTATTCAACTTCGACACTTTTCTGAACAGGTTAGAGAAGTCATTGCCGTCAGGCTCTATCTTTGCAGTACACTCAACTGTGTTAGTCTCGCCTTGATTACTACCATTAGTGTAAACGTTGATGCTCACGTTGCTACCCACCAGTTTGGCTTCTTGGAGGTCGAGGTATTGCAGATTGCCATCGGTCTTTTTACCCCTCTCCTCAAGCCAGCATCCTGCCATCTCGCGGATATATTGTATGTCGTATATGCCGATGGGACCTATCACCTTCAGGCGTGTTATGTTGTTCTTATAGTTTTTGTCGTTCTTTTCAATCATATATTGCAATAAGCCTGCATAGTCTGTAACAACAACGGTGATATCTGTTATGTTGTTGAAGTTGCTCCACACCGCAGCCTGTCTATATGCCTCGGCTGAACCTTCTGGTACAAGGAGTTCGCACTTATCGTAGTCCAAACCTGTGAATGTGTCCTTGCCAATAGCGACCGGATCCTTCATCTTAGCATTGATGCGTGTAAGGCTTCCACAACCATTGAAAGCAGCATCGCCAATGGTTTTGATATTAGCAGGCAGATACAGGCTCTTAAGATTAGAGCACCCATGGAAGGCCCATGAACCGATAGAAGTTACGCTATCAGGAATGGTAATTTCTGCAAGAAACTTACAACCAGCGAAAGCGTCATCCCCTATTTCAGTAACACTATTAGGAATGGTAATTCTCATGAGATTACTACATAGATAGAACACCTCTCTTCCAATTGCAGTAACACTGTCTCTTATTATTACTTCTCGAATTTTGTCAGTAATATCATTAATATCCCATGGAGTCCTCTGCCAGTCTTTAACATATAAATCTCCTTTTCCGTATATTGTCAGTACACCCTTATCTGTTAGATACTAGCTCAAGTTATCTCCACAAGTACCGGATGCCTTGGCATTAGCCGATAGGTTTACAAGCAAGACAAGTAATATGATACAAATTTGTTTCATGTCTGATTTATTCTAAGTTTATTGGATAATTTGAAGGCATCAGGCTGCCGTCAACTTCGGAAATATCTTTGATCTTGTTCCTGACGAATACAATATAAAGGGTATCTGCTTCTGAGTTACCTCCTCCACCATTATTCTCATTATCACATTTCGATTTGAGGGATGATTCAAGGAAATACGAAATCAATTCCTTTTCTGCTTTATTGATTGCATCAGGAACACCCTTTGCAATTTCGCTAAAATTAGCGTAACCATTGTTTGAGTGTTCACATTCTCGCTCATTAACATCGGCTGTTTTACCTATATAAAACCGTTCGATGGTATCATCGAATACATATATTCTCTATGTCTTTGATGATGGATTGAATTTGTTTATTCATTTTACTAAAGATACTGAGTTGATTTTTGCAACAGGTTCCCCAGCCTCACTTGCTGTTATTTCGGTATCTCCTTTAATGTCCTTTACGCAAGACGCTCCTTCTTTGCTTCCATTGTCTAACTTAATTTCTGCTGCCCCTTGAAACTTGTAGGTCCCCGCTCCTTGAAATTCTCCTTGGATAGTCTGTGCATGTGGGGCAATGATGATATACTTTTTGCCACCATCTGTAAAGCGATAATTTCGCAGTGCACGAGCGATTGCAACTTCTGCACCTGCCTTAATCATTGATAACTGTGGAATACTCATAGTTTATTTCCCAAAATGCCAACTGTTTCCCAGAAGTAAGCGGTTATTAAACGGAAAAAGCGTGGGAACTATTGAATGCTGTCGTGTTCAAGGTTCTGCAATACCCACTACCAAACAACAAACAATAGCCCACGCCGTGAGGTATATCATGCCCTTTGGTAGGGGTACAATAATCTCAAGCGTGAGCGTACTGCCTATTGTCCTTGGTAGTTGAATTTTGCAGATTCTGAACACAGGACAATATGTCAAACGCTCTTTTTCTAAAGTTGAACTCTTTATAACGCACACCTGCACACAGATGCAATGGAAGTTCAACTGCAAAGATAGATAAAATTTCTTGTTAAACGTTTTCTTCCTGCAAAAAAATATCCTGTAAGGCTGTTTTACCTTACAGGATTGACATTCGGTCTTCTTAAAGGGTCTCAGAATGTACGAGGTCTACGCTATTTTTACCTTACAGGATTGTCATTCAGCTGTTTTTACCTTACAGGATTGGTATTCAGCCGTCTCATGTCCCATTATGTAGGGGATGGCTGGCGGTGAGACGGAAGGAGGGCAGTGTGCGGCCATGCCCTGAGGGGCCAAGGCTTAGTCCTGCAGCTGGCGTTTGAACCAGCCCACAATGATGTCAATGACGGGCTGCTGAAACCAGCGGTCGTCACCATGCCCTGCATCCTCAATCTCAATGTAGTCAACGGGTACGTGGAGGTCTCGCAGTGCTGTGTAGAGGTGGTCGCTCTGCCGTTTGGAGACCATCCTGTCGGCTGTGCCGTGCATGATGAGGAAAGGTGGCAGCCCAGGCTTGAGATGCCCCATAGGGCTTGCCCATCGGGCCCGCTCCAGGTCATCATGGATGTCGTAGCTCTGGTTGCGCCCGTAAGTGACACCATTGAGCAGCAGTGCCTCTGTCGCGCTGGGTGACTTGTGGTACTCATGCACTTCGGGCGGGAAGCCCTCGTCCATAGAGGCAAGGTCAGTTGGTCCGAAGATGTCACAGCATGCCTGCACGGCTGACGACTGGTCAAGGAAGTCGCCCGTGTTGAACTCCTCCTCGTCAGCCGTCATCGTGATGAGCTGTGCCAGATAACCTCCGGCGGAGTTGCCCATGACACCTATCCTGCCAGTGTCAATGCCGAACTGGGCAGCATGGGCACGGAGATAGCGCACGGCCGTCTTGCCATCAACGAGAATGGCTGGGAACGGGTCAGGGATGGCACGGTACTCCACGGCAGCGACAACGAAGCCTTGCAGCGCCAGTGCCATGCGGAGCCGGCTCCACTTGCCGTAATCAGAGGTGGTGAAGCCGCCACCAGGGAAATAGAGTATGCAGGGTTTGGGCTCTCTGGTGTTAGGAACGAAGAGCGTCATGTGCAGTGACCGTGTCCCGTTGTTGAAGTGCTGCGCATAGACGACCTCGTTGATGGTGTCGATACGGGGCTTGGTGATGTCAACGTGGATGCGGGTTCCTACCATATCTACTGAATCCACCGCCCTCTCCTCCCTTGGGGAGGAGGGCTTGACTCGTTCTGTTGTTGTTTTCTTGCTGGTCATTATCCTGTTTTTCTGTTGTTTGGGAAGCGGAGGAAGAATGGGATGCTGGGATGAGGGACGGGGATCTGTCCTCCTAATCCCTTCTGAAAATATCCCTTGTGTACACTTTCTCCTTCACGTCATCGAGGCATTTGTCATACCGGTTGGCTATGATGGCATGGCAGCGGTGCTTGAAGTCGGCAAGGTCATTGACCACTCGGCTGCCGAAGAAGGTGGCACCGTCAGTCAGCGTTGGCTCATAGATGATGACCTGTGCGCCCTTGGCTTTGATGCGCTTCATGACTCCCTGGATGGAACTTTGGCGGAAGTTGTCACTATTCGACTTCATTGTCAGTCGATAGACTCCAATCACGCACTCCTTCTCTTCATCGGGGTCATAGTCGCCCCGGTCATAGTAGTCATAGTATCCGGCGGTGTGCAGCACCTGGTCGGCGATGAAGTCCTTGCGGGTGCGGTTGCTCTCGACGATGGCCTGGATAAGATTCTCGGGCACGTCGGCATAGTTGGCAAGGAGCTGCTTGGTGTCCTTCGGCAGGCAATAGCCTCCGTAGCCGAATGAGGGATTGTTGTAGAACGATCCGATGCGTGGGTCAAGGCATACACCTTGTATGATGTCCGCCGTGTCGAGTCCCTTCACCTCGGCATATGTGTCCAGCTCATTGAAGTAGCTGACGCGCAGGGCGAGATAGGTGTTGGCAAAGAGCTTCACGGCCTCAGCCTCCGTCAGCCCCATGAAGAGGGTGGGGATGTCTTCCTTGATGGCCCCCTCCTGCAGCAGGCGGGCAAAGAGATGAGCCGCACGGTCGAGCCGTTCATCGTCCTCAGGTCTGCCCACGATGATGCGGCTGGGGTAGAGATTGTCATACAGGGCCTTGCTCTCGCGCAGGAATTCGGGTGCGAAGAGGATGTTGCCACACTGGTACTTCCTCCTCACATGCTCGGTATAGCCTACGGGAATAGTGGACTTGATGACCATGACAGCCTCGGGATTCACCTTCATGACCAGCTCAATAACCTCCTCAACATGCTGTGTGTCAAAGTAGTTTTTAACTGGGTCATAGTTCGTTGGCGTGGCGATGACAACGAAGTCGGCATCCCTGTAGGCCTCCTGGGCATCCATTGTGGCGGTGAGCATGAGTTCCTTCTCCGCCAGATACCGTTCAATGTAGTCGTCCTGGATGGGTGAGCGGCGGCTGTTAATGAGGTCAACCTTATCCTTTATCACGTCAACAGCGATCACCTGGTGATGCTGGCTGAGTAAGGTAGCGATGCTGAGGCCTACGTATCCGGTTCCGGCAACAGCAATCTTCAAATCCTTGATGTCCTTGTTCATTTGCTATCTGATTCTTTACGATAAGGCAAAGATACGTCTTTTTCTCCTAATTATGTCACGAATGGCAATAAAACTGGGTGAGGTTTCTGCCAACAGATATATCCTCGCTCAGTAAGCCATGCTGTCTATCCGCAGTTGAAGTACTGCCGCACGAGCCTCTCCATCATCATCTCCTTGCCCTCTATGTCCTTCCGGAGCGTGCGGTCGTCAAAGGCGCGCAGCTGCCGGATGATGCCGTCAATCATAGCTGGGGAGAAGACATCGTGTTCCTCATACACCTTGCGCTGACGTTCCAGGCAGTCAGCTGACGCAGCGCAGCTGTCAGGCAGCTGCGCCAGCGTGGCATAGCGTGCGGAGTTCCTTGGATCATGTATGTCGCCATCGGCAAAGGTACGCTCAGCTTCCTCTTCAGCGTCTGGCATCTCAAAGCCGTGCCGGCAGGCAACGCAGAGTCCGGCAAGAAGCTGGTAGATGTCGGCAGATCCGTCAGGCGAGCGCATCTCCACTGTCTGCTTGCCCGTGTAGTCACGTTCGGTGAGCGGTTCTATGTCGTTCGCCTTGTGGCACATGTCCTCTCCCGATGTCCAGCCCAGGGGGACACGCACGAGGACAGATCGGTTGCTCATGCCCCAGCATACGTTGGTCGGGGCCTCCTGGTGCGGAACGAGACGGAAGTAGGAGGTTGGGTTCTTGTTGCCAAAGGCTGTGATGCTCTCTGCAAGGTCCATCATGCCGGCAATGGCACGGCGTGCCTCGGCCGACAGCTGTCCGTCAGCAAGCATGCGGTTGCGTCCGTCCTTCATCATCCTCATGTGGATGTGCATGCCTGATCCTGCCTTGCCCACGGTAATCTTCGGTGCGAAGGTCACGTCCAGTCCTTCCTCGTATCCCAGACTGCGGATGATCCACTTGGCAATGAGCAGCTGCTCGGCGCAGTCGTTGGCTGGTACGGGCAGGAACTCAATCTCGTTCTGTTCATAGCAGCGTCCGTTCTCAACGAAGTTGCCCACCTCAGAATGACCATACTTGATTTTCCCGCCACACTCGGCAATGAGCTGCATGGCACGCATGCGGAAGCTGTTGCCCTTGGCGAAGGGAGTACTCTCGTGGTAGCCGTGCTGGTCGTCGGCAGGGAAGATGCCCTCATCGGGGCGGATGACATAGTATTCCAGCTCGCCCATTGCGTGGAAGTCCATCCCCGTGACCTTCTTAAAGGCGCTCATGGCTTTTCTGAGCGTATGCTCGGGGGCTGATTCCAGCGGATTCCCGTCCCGGTCGAAGAAGGAACAGAGCATGGAGAGCGTAGGGATTTCCTCAAAGGGGTCGATGAAGGCTGTGGAGAAACGCGGCAGGACATAGAGGTCGCTGCTTGAGGCGGCAATGAAGCTGAAGAGCGATGAGCCGTCAACCCGTTCGCCGCTGGTGAGTATGGTCTCCAGATAGTCGGGCGAGTGGAGGATGAAGTTGAGCGTCTTCAGCCGCCCGTCATCAGCGGGGTACATGAAGTTGACCATCCTGATGCTCAGGTCGGTTACCACCTGCTTTATATCTTCTTTTGTGAAGCTGTGGGCATCCTTGCCCAGATGAGCCTCCAGCCTGTTGGCTGACCGTGTGAAAAGGTTGTTTTCCATTGTCATTGGTTCTTTAAGTCAGTACTTGATTGTGCAGGCAAAAATACACATAAAAATCCTCATCCGCAATTATTCTGCCCACTATTTCCGGGCACTTTTTATGGGATGCGGTGGAGAAAGGTTGACTTTTTGCATATTTTTATAGGGGAGATACTTCCTGATGTAAGGGGATTCTTTGTATATTTGCAGCGTAAGACATTCAAAATACAGAATATAATGACAAAGGAAAATATTGGAAAACTTTCATCGGGACGTACCGTCCGCCAGGCATCCTTGGCTGATCTGCCCATTGTTATGGAACTCATCCGGCAGGGGCGTGAGAAGATGATTGCCGCCGGGAACCCCAACCAGTGGTCGGCGGCCCGCCCCTCCCAGGCCCAGGTCAGCCATGACATAGCCCTGGGAGGCTCTTATCTTCTTTGTGAGGACGGGCATGTGATAGCCACTTTTGCCTTTCTGCCTGGCCCGGACCCCACTTATGCCCGTATTGATGGAGGCGGCTGGCTCAATGGGGAGCCTTACCACGTCATTCATCGGGTGGCTTCAGTGGAGGGGGTGCATGGCGTGATGGCTGACATCATCGCCTATTGTGCAGCCCGGACGGGCTCTGTGCGTATCGACACCCATGCCGACAACCGTCCGATGCAGGCTGCACTGGCCCGGCTGGGATTCGCCTATTGTGGCATCATCTACCTGGAGAATGGCGAGAGCCGCCTGGCTTATCAGCTGATAACGGCAGGCTGATATGGGCAGGGCGACCAGCTGCGCGATACTTCACGTGAAGTACCGGAGTATTGCAGCTGAAGTATCGGACTACTTCACGTGAAGTACTGGCGCGGTTGGGTACCGAGTACTCTGCGGGAAGTCATTCTTCAGTTGGCAAGCAGGCGGAGGCTACTGGTAAAAGCCTTATCTTCAGTTGCTCCGGAGCGTCCTGGAGATGCTTCCATGACATCAGTTCCTTATTCAATCTCTTCCACAGTCACGTCCTTGAACTCTGCCATGAAGTCAAGAATCTGGTTCTGATAGCGGTCCCGTTTTATCTTCATTTCCATCGTGACGACATAGCAGCAGCCTTTTGAGGTCTCCCTGCGCTGCATCCCGTATGACTCTATGCTCACCTCCTTCTCCCTCATGCGTTGCAGTATCGTCTGTATGTTCTCCTGCCTGTCCGTGTTGAAGGTGACGGTGATGGTGCGTGCGCCGAAGCGGTGGAGGATGAAGTTGAGGGCCTCCAGGCACAGCAGCACGAGGATGGTGGTGGCGATGGAGAGGACGTACATGCCAGCTCCGGCGGTCATGCCGATGGCGGAGGTGACCCACAGGCCGGCAGCCGTGGTCAGTCCGCGCACCACGTGCTTCTGGAAGATGATAGTCCCGGCTCCGATGAATCCTATGCCCGTCACCACCTGTGAGGCAATGCGGCTGGGATCGTATGAGGCATGGGCAATCTGGCTGAGTACAGTTCCGAAGCCGTATTGTGACAGAACCATGAAGAGGGCACTGCCCAGGGCCACGAGGAAGTGGGTGCGGAAGCCCGCCTCCTTGGCGCGGTATTCGCGCTCCAGGCCGATGATGCCGCCCAGCATGGCGGCGATGAAGAGTCGCAGTATGAATTCGTAGGTTATTGCGTTCATGTGCTTTTTCCTTTCCTTTATATGAGCGATGTGTTCGCAAAAATACAAAATTCCGCATGGTTTCCCATGCTTTTCTTCCTTAAAATCTGTTTTCTCTTGGTGGAAAAAATCTTTTTCTAAAAAATAATCCTGTACCTTTGTCTCGATAAAACATAAAGGAACGAATATGACGGAGAAAGAGAAACAACAACGGGGCATGCTCTACCAGGCCAATGCCCCCGAGGTACTTGAAGACCTGTACCACTGTGAGAATGAGTGTTTCGAGATCAACCAGCTGCCCCCCTCGCGCCGTGGCGAACGCATGGAACGACTGCGTAAGCTCTTTGGCAAGGCTGGCGACGGGCTGTTTATCGTGGCTCCGTTCTTCTGTGATTATGGTTACAATATAGAGGTGGGTGAGAATTTCTTTGCCAACACCAACTGCGTGATACTCGATGAGGCAAAAGTGACTTTCGGTGACAACGTGTTCGTTGCCCCCAACTGTGCCTTCTACACCGCCGGCCATCCGCTCAACGTTGAGCAGCGCAATGCCAAGATTGAGTATGCCCTGCCCATCCATGTAGGCAACAACGTCTGGATAGGCGGCAACGTGGTGGTTGTGCCCGGTGTGACGATAGGCAACAACGTCACTATTGGCGCAGGATCGGTCGTCACGCATGATATTCCCGATGGTGTGCTTGCGGCAGGCAATCCGTGCCGGGTCATCAGGAAACTTGAGGAGTAGGCTGTTTTCCTTATAAATGAGGATTGTCTGTGCGCGATGAACTGTGTACCTTTGTCAGATATTTTATTTCGTACGATGAAACAAGAACTGATAGATAAGTATAATGTCTCCGTGCCACGCTACACGAGCTACCCGCCCGCCAATTTCTTCCGCCCTTTCACGCAGGAGGAATTGCTTGGCGAGGTGGAGCGCAGCAATGGCGCACGTGACAACAACCTCTCCTTTTATCTCCACATGCCGTTCTGCCGCAGGCTCTGTCATTACTGCGGCTGCAATTCTTATCCGATGCAGAAGGATGAGGAGATAGCCGGGTATGTGGAGGCACTGCATCAGGAGATTGACATTCTCGCCGGACACCTGGACCGCAGCCGCAGCATCTCGCAGATTCATTATGGTGGTGGCAGCCCTACGGCGATGCCTGTCAGCGTGCTGAAAGAGCTGAATGGGCATCTCCTGTCACTCTTCCCTGCCATCGACAATCCCGAGATTGCCATAGAGTGCCATCCGGGTTACCTTACCGAGGCCGATTGGCAGGGACTGGTCAGCGCACGTTTCAACAGGTTCAGCATAGGGGTGCAGGATTTCAATGAGGAGGTCCTGCGTGTGGTCAACCGCACTCCGGCTGAACTGCCAATGGATGAGATTGTCAGTATCCTTCGGGCTGCAGGTGTCAGTATCAATATGGATTTCCTCTTCGGGTTGCCCCTTCAGACAGCCTCAGGTTTCCGCCAGACCATTGAGCGGGCAGCCGCACTGCATCCTGACCGCGTCACCACGTTCAGCTATGGGCATTGTCCGTGGATATTCAAGCGGCAGCTGATACTGGAGAAGGCTGGCTTGCCGGATGCTGAGGAGAAGGCTTTGATGTTCCGGAACGCAAGGGAGGTGCTACATGCGGCTGGTTATCAGAGCATCGGGCTTGACCACTTCGTCCTTCCTGACGACGAGCTGGCTGAGGCTTTGCGCAGTCGTCAGCTGCACCGCAACTTCCAAGGTTATTGCACACGCCGCACGACAGGGCAGGTATATGCCCTTGGCGTGACGGGCATCAGCCAGCTGGATTCTGCCTATGCGCAGAATACCAAGTCGATACCAGAGTACACTGCCGATGTGTCCTCGGGACGGCTGGCGGTGAGGAAAGGCTATCGGCTTACCGGCAGGGAGCGGATTGTGCGGGAAGTGATAGAGACCCTTATGTGCAATTACCACATTGACTGGGCACAGCTTGCCGCCACGCTTTCTCTGACGGTGGCTGACGTGAAGGCTGCCGTCAACTATGATGAGCCACGGCTGCGGGAGATGGAGGCTGACGGTATTCTCCACCTCTCGGCTGACGCACTGGAGATGACCGGCGAGGGCAACCCGTTCGTGCGCAATGTTGCCGCCGCACTTGACCCGATGATGGTGGACACGGACAAGAAATTCTCAAAACCTATATAATTATCATGGAAAGACAAAGGAAGACAGTTGTCATAGGAGCAGGTCTCACAGGGCTTACCTGTGCTTTCCACTTGTGCAGGAAAGGAGAGGATGTGGAGGTGCTGGAAGCTGCTGACCGCATTGGTGGGCTCATGCAGACGGATGAGGTGGAAGGATTCATCATGGAACAGGGCCCCAGCACTGGAACCATAAAGCATCCGGAGGTAGCGGAGCTGTTTGAGGAGTTAGGTTCCGGCTGCAAGCTGGAGGTGGCACAGGCATCCGCCAAATGCCGCCTTATCTGGAAGGACGGACGTTTCCGTGCCTTGCCATCGGGGCTGGTCAGTGCGGTGATGACACCGCTCTTCACGCTGAAGGATAAGTTCCGCATCCTGGGTGAGCCGTGGCGGAAGCGGGGGACTGACCCAGATGAGAGTGTAGGCTCGCTGGCTGAGCGTCGGCTGGGCAAGTCGTTTGTGGATTATGCGGTTGACCCTTTCCTCTCTGGTGTCTACGCAGGCGACCCTTACAGGCTGCCCACACGTCTGGCTCTGCCCAAACTGTACAACCTGGAGCAGAACTACGGCAGTTTTATCCGTGGAACTTTTGCCCTTGCCAGGCAGCCGAAGACAGCCCGTGACCGCCGTGCCACGAAGGAGGTGTTCTCCACCCGTGGCGGTTTCCGCAATCTTGTTGATGCCTTGGGTGCTGCCATAGGTAAGAATCGTATCACCACAGGCTGTGCCAGCCTGCGTGTGGAGCCATGCGGACGCAGGTGGCGGCTCTCCTGGGGAGGTGACACCATTGTGGCAGACCATGTCATCACCACCTGTCCGGCATACGCTCTGCCAGACTTGCTGGGCTTCCTGCCTGCATCGCAGCTGGCAGAATTGAGCAATCTTTATTATGCGCCTGTCATAGAGATAGGAGTGGGCGTGAGACATACGGGCTGTGTCCGTTGGGATGCTTTTGGCGGACTGGTTCCCTCCTGTGAGCGGCAGGAGGTGCTGGGCATACTGATGCCCTCAGCCTGTTTTGCCAATCGTGCGCCTGAAGGGGGTGTCACTTATGCCTATTTCATTGGTGGTGCGCGTCACCCGGAGTATCTTGACCGTACTGATGCGGAGCTGACTGAGCTGGTCAACACGTCTCTTCATAGCATGTTGGGCTATCCTGAAGGGACGAAAGCCGATGTTATACGCATCTATCGGCACCGCCATGCCATTCCACAGTATATGGAGGGGACTGACAAGCGCATCCTGACCATCCGTGAAGTCGAGCAGACGCATCCTGGATTGCACATTATCGGCAATCTGAAGGATGGCATCGGCATGGGCGACCGCATCAAGCAGGCGGTTGATATGGCGGAGAGCATAGTCGGCCATGCGGCTTGTCCGTGATGCTGACCAGCTTTTCCTGTCTTATCTTCAGGACATCTTGCCTCGGTATAGAAGCAGGCTTTTTCGCCTCGTCCTTTTCCCTTTTTCAAATATTATCCGTATCTTTGTGGCAACATCCATCAAAGAAAGGGAAAAGGTATGAAATATCCTATTGGCTTGCAGAGTTTTGAAGATATACGGCGGGGGGAATTCCTGTATGTTGACAAGACCTACTTGATTTACCGTTTGGTAAAGGAGGGGAAGTATTACTTCCTCAGCCGTCCGCGCCGCTTCGGCAAGAGCCTGCTCATCTCCACCCTTGAGGCTTATTTCTCAGGGAGGAAAGAGCTGTTTTCTGGTTTGGCGATGGAGAAGGTGGAGGGGGACTGGACGAGCTATCCTGTCCTGCATCTTGATTTGAATACTCAAAAGTATGACACTCCCGCAAGCCTGGACGAGATTCTCAATCTGAACGTGTCGAAATGGGAGGAACTCTATGGCCGCTATACCGAGGAGACCACCCTGTCTCTCCGCTTTTCCGGTGTCATTGAGCGTGCCTGTAAAAAGACAGGCAGGCAGGTGGTGATACTTGTGGATGAATATGACAAACCACTCTTGCAGGCCATCGGTAATGGGTCTTTGCAGGCTGCCTACCGTTCCACTCTGAAGTCTTTCTATGGTGCCTTGAAGACTCAGGACCGCTATATCCGCTTTGCTCTCCTAACTGGTGTGACGAAGTTCGGGAAGGTGAGCGTGTTCAGTGACCTGAACAACCTTCAGGACCTGTCGATGGATGAGGAGTACCAGTCGCTCTGCGGTATTACTGAGGCGGAGCTGAAGAGCTGTTTTGCCGAGCCCATAGCTGCCCTTGCCCAGAAGAGCCAGCTGACCGTTGAGGAGACGCTTGCCAAGCTGAAGGAGCGTTATGACGGTTATCATTTCGTTGAGAACGGTATCGGCATCTACAATCCCTTCAGTCTGCTCAATACCTTCAAGCGGCTGCAATTCGGCAGCTACTGGTTTGAGACGGGCACTCCCTCGTATCTCGTAGAGCTGCTCAAGGCGGACAACTACGAGTTGCCTGACCTGACGGAGGAGCAGGTGACGGGTGACTTCCTGAACAGCATCGACTCTCTTTCCAACAATCCCATCCCTGTCATCTACCAGAGCGGGTACCTGACCATCAAGGACTATGACCCCGAGTTCCGCATCTACCGTCTCGGTTTTCCCAACAAGGAAGTGGAGGAGGGCTTCTTCACCTATCTTATGCCCTTCTACACGCGTGTGCGCGAGTCGGAGACGGTGTTTGCCATAGCCAACTTCGTCCGTGACCTGCGCTCGGGCCGTCCGGAGGATTTCATGCGGCGCATGGCTACTCTCTTTGCCGACACTGATTACAAGATTGTAGGCAACTCGGAGCTTTACTTCCAGAACGCTTTTTATCTTGTCTCGAAGATGATGGGCTTCTATACGAAGGTGGAGCGCACGACGAGCAACGGGCATATGGACCTGACGATCGAGACGAATGATTATGTCTATATCGTGGAGTTCAAGCTCAATGGCTCTGCTGATGCCGCCTTGCAGCAAATCAATGAGAAAGGCTATGCGCAGCCATTCGTCATGGACAGCCGCAGGCTCTATAAGGTAGGTGTGAACTTTTCATTGGAGAAGCGGTGCATAGAGGGCTGGAAGATTGAATGACAAAGCGCGGTGTGGGCTTTTGTCTTTGCAGCCAAGAATCCCCTGTCTGTCCTATACAAGAGGACGGGCAGGGGATTCTTTTGTGAGGTGAGGTGGTGGGGGCTATTTCACAAATTTCCTGCCGTTTCTGATGTAGATGCCCTTGGGCAGACGGTCGGTTGAGGTGCCTGCATACCGTCCGTCTAAGCGATAGATGCGGTTGTCGGTGACAGTGGCATCTGTGTGGTTGACAATGGAGGATATGCCTGTCGCCTGCCGGTGCAGCACCTCACGCAGACCGGCTGCCACATCAATCTGACCATATCCGTAGAAGTTGTTGGGGTAAGATAGGGAGGTGTCATAATGGGTGCAGGTCTTGGCAAATATATCCATGCAGTCGGCTGGTGTCAGCGTGGGGTCGGCTTGCAGCCACAGGGCTATCGCACCCGTCACGACAGGAGCCGCCATAGACGTTCCGGCATCTGCGGTCCAGGCATAGGTGTGTCCGTTGTAATCGAAGTGACGGACAGCACTCGACTGCGGTCCGCCAGTATTGTCAGGATTATTAATGAAGAATGTACTGTAAGAGGAGATGATATTCTGTCCCGGAGCCATCACGTCAGGCTTCACCCTGCCGTCAAGGGTTGGGCCGACACCCGAGAAAGGAGTCCGTATGCCATGTTCACCGCTGTTATAGACCTTACGCTCGCCCAAATAATTGATGAATCCCGTGCGATAGCCCGTTGCGCCAACTGATATGACACAAGGCGCACTGGAGGGCGAGTTGATGCTGTGGCTGCTGTCGCCATCGTTGAGGCTGGGGTCAACGTTGGGCAGGGGAAGCAGGTAGCCTGCCATGCGATAGAGTTCGATGTCTGCATCCCTGCCCACTAATTGGAGTGATATGTAAGGCTGGCCGCCCAGCCCTGAAGGGCTGCTGACCGTGAAGTCATAAGCCGTCTGGTGCTGGTCGTAGCTGTCAGAATAGGCCAGAAGCTGCCAAGTGTATTGCTTTCCGTCCACAACGAGCGTATCGGTGAGGAGTGAGTCGGTTGCGGCGCAGACATCACCTGTCGGGATGTTGACCACCGTAGGGGTATCAGTGTCGTTATATATTGTTGTGCGGAATATAAACGGCCGGGCCGACCGGCAGGTGAAGCTGGCACTGTTGGGATTGCCATAGACGAATGAGCCTGCCCGTTCCTGTCCCACAGGCTTGTGGATGTAATTGATGTGGCCGGCATCATTGCCAGCCGAGGAGACGATGATATGGCCCGGGCCTGTAAGCCTGTCGAGCAGCTCATAGTAAAGCTGGTCATAGCCGTGGAGATCCTCATTGCCGCCCTCGCTGAAGTTGATGACGCAGGGCAGTTGATGGCGGTCGGCATAGTCGAAGATATACTTGAATCCCAATGCGTCCGTGGCATAGGTGAACTTGTAGTAGTCTGCGGAGTCAATCAGTGCGGCATTATTGCCTGTCGCATTGGCCACCAGCACGAGGTCGGCATCGTAAGCCATGCCCCTGTAAGGCGATACCACACCGTTGCCCTCGGCCCCGCTTCCTGCGGCGATGCCAGCGGTGTGAGTTCCATGCGTCTGGGTCAGTCCGTCCAGCGGATGCCCTGTCTGCAGCAAGGCATCCTGTCCCACGTAGTCACGTCCCACGTAAAGCCCCGATCCAATGCTGTCACGTGACAGCTGGTCCCACATGGCTCTGATGCGGTAACGGCTCATGTCAGCAGAGTAGAAATTGGGATGGGTAAGGTCAAAGCCAATGTCCTGTACGCCAATCACAACACCGCTGCCTGTGTAAGCTTGTGGCAGATTCTCCCCAGCATAGACGGGCTGCGCATTGATGACCGTTACCGTGGTATCCATCAGTACACTGCACCGCTTGCCCGCCTCAATCTTGCTTACCTGTCTGCTGCATGACAATTCGCCAAGGCGGCTGAGCGGTATGGCGGCAATGCTGATATCGCCCACTCGTGCCAGTTCCTTGCAGCCATGTTGGCGCAGCACGTCCCCGGCATCACCATTGATGCGTACGAAAGCCGTCAGCAGTCGGCTGTCCGTCTGTGTGGGCAGCCGTGTAGGCATGCGGCGTAGTGCCAGGGATGTGGATGCCATTGCCTGTCTGACGAAAGGCGACATCTTGTCATAACGGGGCTGCTGGGCATTAAGCCCGAGTGGGAGGAGTGCCAGCAGGAAGAGGAATAGTGGTGGTCTCATTCGTTTTATCTTTGTTCAATATCGGCAGATGGATACTCGCCAGGTATCGGGTCAGCCAATCATCCTGCAAAGAAACGAAAAAAAACCGACCTGTGCAAGTAAACATTCACATTTGAAAATGTGTGCCGATACATCTGTAATAATGTATTCTATGCGTGCAGAATGTCTGCTTGCTGAGTTTTTCTACGTGTAGAAAATAATTTCCTTACGTGTATGGAAATATTTATTTACGTGTATGGAAATATTTACTTACGTGTAAATAATTGGTCTGCTGACATGTAAATAGACTGATAGGAAGAGTACTGTTCTCAAAGGAAAAGTGCCAGGCTGCAATAAAAAAGGCCATGAATCAGTTTCCCGACTCATAGCCTTTGATATGTATCTTGTGATTTCTCCCAGTAGCGGGAGAAAAGAAGTAATTGCTTACTTGTTCAGCCCGCGGTTGTTCAGTGTGACGTTGAGCAGCTTGACATACTCACGGTACTGCTTGTCGTTCAGAACGTAGTGCATGTAAGAGAGGTCCTTCTTGATAGCCTCGCTCACCTTTGCTGCACGCTCAGAACTGTCAGCAACAGAAGCGTTCATCATCTCGGCTGCGAAAGTGTTGTTGATGTCCTCCACCATGTCTACCTGATCCTGGTTGAGGTTCAGCGCACGGCTCAGAGCGTAGGTGCTGAGGTTGAACTTGTATGCGTTTGCGTTTGCAGTATTGTTGTCGTTCTCACCAGCTGCGAAAGCCATTGTCATACTCATTACTGCTACCACTGTCAAAACAATCTTCTTCATAATCTTTTCCTTTCTAAATTCATTTTGAAGCCTGTGTAGAGGCTCCGTTATCCTAAATCTTTTGTTGTCTTTATCTTTATTTCGATTGCAAAGGTACGGGGTTATTCCCATATACAATGATTATCCGTCACTTTTTCCTGCTTTTATCTTATATTTTTGACTCACGTCAAGCAGTTTGATGTAAATCAGTAACAAATGTGTACTTCCTCGCCCTTTGTTTCTTACAGACTGGACTCCTGAAGCCTTGAAAAACGAAAAATCAGTAGCTGTGCGGAGCTTTTCTCGTTTTAAATCGTTACCTTTGCACTAACAAACAATAATAAGTAAAAAAGGAAAATGGAGACAAATACACACCGACTCATCGTGGTAAGCTACGAACTGTACAGTGTAGAGAATGGAGAAGAGCAGTTGATAGAGAAAACCGAGGAGCAAAAGCCCATGCGGTTCTATACAGGATGCGAGATGGCACTGCCGGCTTTCGAGCAGGAGATAGCCAAGTATGAGGCTGAAGCCGACTTCGCCTTCTCGCTCAGCAAGGAACAGGCTTATGGTGAGCATGACCCGAAGAGTGTGCTGGCTCTTGGAAAAGAGATGTTCATGCGTGAAGGGGGATTTGACTCCGAGAACATATATAAGGATGCAATCGTCCCTTTGCAGAACGAGCAGGGGCAGCGTTTCCTTGGCAAGGTGCTTGACATCAGTGAGGAGAACGTCACCATTGACCTCAACCATCCGTTGGCAGGGAAGGATCTCAGCTTCCGTGGGCATGTGTTGGAGAACCGCGAGGTGCCCGATGAGGAGGTAAAGGATTTCTTCGATCAGCTGAACCAGCACCATTGCGGTGGTGGCTGTGAGGGTTGCGGCGGTGGTTGCGGCGGTCACGCGGATGAGGATGGTGGCCACTGTTGCGGTAACCATGATCATGGCGATGGTGTCCACTGTTGTGGCAAGCATGAGCATGGTGAGGGCAATCACGAACACTGTAGCTGTGGTCGTCACTGACCAGTCTTTACTCTTAATTCCCTGTTTGGTTTCCTGTGAGCCGATGCAGGATAACCCTTTGGATTTTAACTCTTGACGCTTATGCGCAATACATTTGGAAATCTCTTCACGTTGACAACCTTCGGTGAGAGCCACGGGGCAGCCGTAGGTGGTGTGGTCGATGGCATGCCGGCAGGTATTGATATTGACCTTGTGTTCATTCAGAGCGAGTTGGCACGTCGCCGGCCTGGACAGAGCCGTATCACAACCGACCGTAAGGAGCCCGATGAAGTGGAGCTGTTGAGTGGTATCTTTGAGGGGAAGTCGACGGGTGCGCCCATTGGCTTCATAGTCCGCAATACTAACCAGCACTCCAAGGACTATGACAACATCCGTGACCTCTTCCGCCCGTCACATGCCGATTACACTTACTATAGGAAATATGGCATCCGTGACCATCGTGGTGGCGGACGTTCCTCTGCCCGTATCACGATAGCCCGTGTCGTTGCTGGGGCCTTGGCGAAGCTTGTGCTGCGCCAGCATGGCATCAGCATCACGGCTTACACCACGCAGGTAGGCGACATACAGGTTGACCGTGATTATCATAAGCATGACCTCACGCTCATTGAGACCAATCCCGTCCGCTGTCCTGACCCCTTGAAAGCCAAGGAGATGGAGACGCTCATCGCCCAGGTGAAGCGGGAGGGCGATACGGTTGGTGGTGTGATTGCCTGTCTTATCACGGGCTGTCCCGTGGGGCTGGGTGAGCCGGAGTTCGGCAAGCTGCATGCACAGTTAGGCGCAGCCATGCTCAGCATCAATGCCGTGAAGGGATTTGAGTATGGGGAGGGATTTGCTGGCAGCTCATGGCGGGGCAGCCAGCAGAACGACTCCTTTACTTCCATCTCATCACCCACCACCCACCACCCATCACCCACCATCTCCACCCGTACCAATCATAGTGGAGGCATACAGGGAGGGATAAGTAATGGTGAGGACATCTACTTCCGTGTAGCCTTCAAGCCCGTTGCAACCTTGCTGATGGAGCAGCAGACGGTTGACAGGTTCGGCAATCCCGCAACGATGAACGTGCGCGGCCGCCATGATCCCTGCGTCCTGCCACGTGCCGTGCCCATCGTTGAGGCTATGGCGGCAATGACCATCCTTGATGCGTTATTGGTCTATAAGTCTGGAAAACTATGATTTTTCACTTATAATCCCTAAAATAAAAGCTACAGACGCAGACGAAAAGAAATAATTATACTATTTTTGCAGTACGATTTCATGGCTGTTTGTGATAAATAGCCGATTTCGTTAAGTTAAGTCTAGTTTAGTTTTTGTGTTGGTTGAGAGCGGTCTTTTGGGGCCGCTCTCACATTTTAGCAGTCCTTATCCCGTTATCAAATTAAATCAAGTGGGAAGTGTCAAGGCAAGGAGTCCCGGTCATCCTGTGAGAGATAAGGGTGGAGAGGACAACGGGATTTATTCTTCTCCAAAGGGCAGGCAGCCATAGATGACTGGCGGCTCGTTGACGGTGATGCCATCTTCTTTCTTTAGAAGGCGTAGGTCAGCAATATGACGTGTCAGGTCGGCCCTGCGTCCTGGCTGTTCCAGTTCCTCCCTTCTGCCTCTTGACATGCGGCAGAACTCCTCTTCCTGCTCAATTCCTGCGAAACGCCGGCCACATAGGTTGGCTGCGATGCCCGTTGTACTGGAGCCGCTGAAGGGGTCAAGAATCCAGTCACCAGGGTCAGTCGAGGCAAGGATGATGCGTGACAGGACGCTCAGAGGCTTCTGTGTGGGATGCTTGCCCTGCGTCTTTTCCCATCGTCCGATGGCGGGCAGTCGCCACACGTCCGTCATCTGCTTGCCGTCATTGAGCAGTTTCATCAACTGATAGTTGAATTTGTGGGGAACTTTGGGCTGCTTGCGGGCCCAGATGATGAACTCTGTGGAATAAGTGAAGAAGCGGCATGAGATGTTGCAAGGTGGATTGGTCTTCTGCCACGTTATGACATTCAGAATCTTATAGCCTAATTCCGTCAGGCAGTTGGCCACCGAGAAGATATTGTGATAGGTTCCACTTATCCATATCGTCCCGTTTTCCTTCAGTTTGTCACGGCTGAGCCGTAGCCATTCCCGGTTGAATGCCGCCAATTCCTTAGGTGTCTTTCCCTTGTCCCATGTTCCTTTATCCACACACACCACCTTCCCGCTCTGCAGCGATATGCCGCCGTTGGAGAGGAAATAAGGAGGGTCAGCAAATATCATGTCAAACTTGAAATCAAACTCCTGAAGGAGCTGAAAGCAGTCGCCGTGTGCAAGAAGGAAATCGGAGGAGGGGGAGATGTAGTAGGGAATGATTCCGCCAGCCTTGCCCTCTGCGTATTGATTGCTATTATCCGTCAGTACGATGTCACTGTTGGCATACAGCTTATGGATGGCAGACTTTTCCGCCTCCAATGTTTCTGCCTCAATCGTCAGTGCATGTGCCAACAGTTCTTCTCTTCTCATCTTGTATTTCATTTCTGGATGCAAAGTTCCTGAAAAGAAATCACAAAATGGTCATTAGATCATTCTTTAAGTTTTGTGATCAAAAATGATCAATTAGGTCTCTGTCGTAGGGACAGATACTCTCGATTGTCTGTTTCTCCTTGATAGTTGTTGGCAAATGCTTTTACCTGTTATCTTTGATGTTCCTATATTTTATTGACAGATGTGAGTTTGCACATGGTAGTGTATTGTGTCACAATATCCTCATAAGAGGCAAAGTACACCCGATTAGCCATATCACGTAGGGCTGTGCGTTCCATAACCTTGTCATACTGGGCATGTCGGTTTTGGGGAGCAATAATGGTAAACTTGCAGTGGAAGTCCTGTAAATCACAATATTTCACGATGGAGTTTTGGATATCCGTAGAATGTTCAACTTCAAACATACTGTTGGGCATATCGCGGTCATTAAACCAAATCACATCAACAGTCTTTGCACGATTTGTCAGTATTGGATAGGAAAAGGGAGGAATTTCAATTGTGTCGCACACATCAACCAATGGTCTGTCAATGAAAAGTTTGTGCTGGTCTTGTGCTGGGACGTAAGTCATATATTCTTTCATGCGTCCTATCTCGACCACCATTCCCTGATAGTAGCTGTGGGTGAACAGTACATTGTCCATACTCTCCTTCTCATTTAAAGAGAACTTAACCATCAGAATGTCGTGATATTCCTTCAAAGCCCATAGGCCAGGCTGGATTCTGAACATATCTTTTGACTCCTGTACTATTCGTCTGATCGTTTCTTGCGGAGTTTTTGTTTTCCAATGGGATGTGTCTACAAGGCGATAGAGATTCCCCAATGTGGAGTAACCGCCATGTTTTCGCATGGTATCAATGACTTGTTGTGTCTGGGTATATCTTTTTGTCATACTACATAGCCTTTTATGCAATGGTTACCATGAGTAAATCTTGGTGACACAAATTTACATAAATATTATGGAAGGGCAAAGCTTTTGGAAAGAAAAATGCCGTCATCCTGTCATACCATTCTGATGTACAAATATTTATATCTCTTATGATTAAGTGATGCATTCAAAATGACAGCAAAAGAAATCCATGGTCAAGTATATCATTTGGCAGTTTTTTTTCGTTGGTAACTCTTTTTTGATAGTAATGGAATTAGTAGTAAGTTTAGGATTAGGAGTGGTTGACTTCTGTCGAAGAATTATTACTTTTGCAATCTGATTAGTAGAAAAAGTCATTGTTCTGCTTTACATTTTCAGTTCCTGAACTGTAAGGATAGTGTATGAGACAAGGTAAGACCGAGATTGAAAGGCTGTTCAAGAGCTATTATGAGCCGATGTACAGGGTGGCAAGGAGCCTCCTCTATGACGCTGACGAGTGCCGTGACGTGGTGAGCGAGGTGTTTGCCCATGTGCTTGATGACGGTATCGTGCTGTTGCCGGAGAGCGAGGAGGGCTATCTCGTGAGGGCTGTGCGCAACCGCTGTCTGAACATCATTGCCCACAAGGACATAAGGGAGCGGACGGCAAAGCTGCTTCTGGCGGATGCTGAGACCATCCTTTCCGATAATGACAGTGACCTGCTTGACAGGCTGATGCTGCTCATCGAACACCTTGAGCCACCCATACGCCGACAGATTCTCCGACTGCGCCACCTGCAAGGCATACCTCTTCAGCGTATTGCTGAGGAGACAGGTGTGAGCCGTGTAACGGTCTGTCATCATCTTTCGGCGGCTATTGACACTATAAGGGAACAACTAAAACAAGCAAGACAATGAACTACAGAGGAAGAGACGAGAAGCGGATGCTGCTGCTCGACATGCAGGAACATCCCGAGAAGTACACTGACAGACAGGTCAGGGAACTGCTTGCCGATGACGACATCCGCCAGTTTGCCCACTACCTGGCAATGACCAAGCGGGCAATGATGCGGGATGAGCCAGCCGGCATTGATGTGGAAGCCGAATGGGAACGTTTTGCAGCCGTCCGACTGCCACACCGCCGCAGCAGGATGAAGGTGGCTGCCTCCATCGTGGGCATTGTCTTTGTCTCGGGGCTTGCCCTTGCTGCCACGGTACAGTTCGGCTTCCTGCCTTTCTTCGGAAGCCGACAACCTGTACCGCCGCAGCCGAGCCCCGTGCGGATGACACCAGCCGACTCGCTGAGAGAGGTCAGCCGGCAGCGCAAGGCCACCATCGACAGCCTTACACGGACGCTTATCCAGCACCCCGACAGCATGCCCGTAGAGCCTGTGACCTTTGAGGATGCCTCTCTACAGACCGTCGCCACGGCAATGGCGCAGTATTATCATGCAGAACTGAAGGTGGATAATCCCGGCGCAGCCCGCATGCGTCTCTTCTTCAAATGGGACAGGCAGGCTACGCTTCAGCAGAATATAGACCTGCTGAACGGCTTTGACCGTGTGAACCTCACCTATACCAACAACACCCTAACGATAGAATAAGCCATGAGACGATACTTCCTTATCCTGCTTCTCTGCGCCATCGTGTGCGGAGCTGTGGCCCAGCGTATCACCCGGCGGTACGATAATGTGTCGATGGCGCAGGCACTGCGGGAACTGAACAGCCTGCAAGGCCGCTACACGGTCAACTTCATCTATGACGAGCTGGAGGATTTCCGTGTCACCACCACCATCCGCAACGAGAGCGTGCCCGATGCCGTCCGTCAGCTCATTGGCTTCTATCCCATCCGGATGACACGGCGGGGCAGCGTGCTTCTCGTGGAGTGTACGCACAAGACGCGGCGCCATCTGACGGGAACGGTGGTTGACGAGACGGGCCAGCCCGTGCCTTATGCCAATGTCCTGCTCCTGTCAGTCATCGACTCCAGTGTCGTGGCAGGCGGCGTGAGCAACGAGAGCGGTGTGTTTGTCATACCCTATGAGCCTGCTAAGGTCATTGCCCGTGTCAGCTACATCGGTTACAAGCCCGTTTACCGAACCTTCTCCACCGAGAACGCAGGTACCATACACCTAACCCCCGATGCCCTGCAGCTGAAGGCTATCACGGTGAAGACTGTCCGCCCGCAGTACAAGATGACACGAGGTGGCATGACGATTGACATTGAGAACTCTCTGCTGGCGAAGATGGGCACCGCCATTGACGTGCTGGGGCAGCTCCCCCGTGTGTCAGCCAGCAGCAGTGGCGTGCAGGTCTTTGCCAAGGGGCAGCCGCTCGTCTACATCAACAACCGGAAGATAAGCGACATGAAAGAGCTGGCCGAGCTGAAGTCGGACAACATCAAGATCGTCGAGGTCATCACCAGCCCGGGTGCGGAGTATGATGCCCAGGTACAGTCGGTCATCCGTATCAGGACTCTTCGGCGGCAAGCTGATGGTCTCAGTTTCCGGAATGATGCCAGCGTTGCGTATAACACGATGTGGTCAGGCTCAGAATCGGTCAGGCTCACTTACCGTACCAGGCACTGGGAGCTGTTCAACAACCTCTATTGGACGAGCGATGTGTATAGGGAGAACAACGACCTTGACAACCGTATCAGTGCCAATGGGGACGAGGTGGATATTCGCCAGCATATAGACGACCAGATGCGCCGGAATGTCCTGTCAGAGCGGATCGGTGCCTCGTTCCTTGTGAACGACAGCAATTCGCTTGGCGGTTCCTACTGGGGATATGCTGATCTGCCGTCAATGGGCACGCTTACGGGCCATCAGAATATCAGTAAAAATGGAGTGCCGGAAGGTGTTGTGGGACAGGATGGCATGATAGAGAAACGGGTTGTCTCCCGGCAGCAGGCTGACTTGTATTATGCGGGAAAGGTGGGGAAGCTGGGAATAGACTTCAACGGCTCCTATATGTTCATGAAGTACAAGGAGGGCAATGAGCAGACGGAATGGTCAGACCAACTTGGCAGCCGTCAGGTCCATTCCTACGGTATGCAGCGCAGCCACCTTTGGGCTGGTAAACTGGTGCTGAGCCATCCCGTAGGGAGGGGAAGTCTGAATTTGGGAACTGAGTTCACTTATACAGATTCATGGGGCAATTTCTCCAACCGTGAGCAATATGTCTCATCGTCAGAGACGGATATACGTGAGCGTAACCAGGCGGTCTTTTCCGATTATACGCTTCCGTTGGGCCATTTCTCGCTCAGTGTGGGGCTGCGTTACGAGCATGTTGTGTCAGACTATTACTCCTTTGGCATGCGACAGGATGATGCCAGCCGCCGTTACAGCAATTTCTTCCCCTCGGTCTCGCTGTCATGGAATAAGGGCAGATGGGCATTCCAGCTCAGCTACAGCGACAGGATTGACCGTCCGAGCTATCGTTCGCTGCGCAACTTCATCCAGTATAACAACCGTTACACCTATGAGGGTGGCAATCCAGCTATGCGTCCGGCTCAGATACACAATGTAGAGGCATCCGGCATATACGGCTGGCTGAGCATGTCAGCAGGCTATAAATATATCAGGAACACGATGGAGTGGACACCGGGTCTTTACCAGGATCAGACTGTCATTTATCTGACCAATTACAATTTCGACCATCTCCAGCAGTTATATGCCTCCGTCACCGCCTCTCCTAAGTTGGGCTGGTATCAGCCGATGGCGGAAGTCGGTTATCTGCAACAGATCTTCCATGCACCGGGAGATAATGTCTCGTCACAGCGAGGCAAGCCCACTTTCAGGCTCAACCTGAACAACCGTCTTTCCCTCTCTAAGAGTTTCATGGCAACATTGGGCTTTCGATGGCGTACGGCTGTCTATAGCGGCTTTCAGAAAATAAAGGGAAGGACAGCAATGTCCCTGTCGCTGCGTAAGTCGTTCAGTAATGACCGTCTCGTCCTTCATCTGAACATGAGCGACCTTCTCAATTCTGACCGTGAGCGATGGACGCTCAGCGGATATGGTGTGGTGATAGACAAGGACTGCAACAACTATGCCCGTGCAGTCTCGCTGACCGTTACCTATAACTTCAATGCCAGACGGAGCAAGTACAAGGGGACGGGTGCGGGTAATGCCGAGAAGAGCCGTCTGTAGGCAGAACGGTATCTTGTGAAATGGGAAGCCCCCTTTCCAATCGAGTATTTCTGATAAAGTACTTCTGTAATCGGGCGCAGGTCAGTGATGTACGCTGTGCCTGATTACAGAAGTATTGCAGCTGCAATATTGCAGTACTTTTCGTGTGGTAGTGCAGTACTTCTCCTCAAGTACTGTGCTATGGGGCATCTTTCTGAGCCTGGCATGCAGCTTGCCCAGGCTTCGGCCCATGCTTCTTCAGATGGCTGCTGTCAGCAGGTTATGTTTTCTAAACGTATCACATTCTTGGCCAGGCAGGGGGCGGAGGAGTGTGTTTTGGCAGGAAGGGCAGCCTTGCAGGGAGCTGGCGGTGAAAATGACAGCCACGATTCATTGTGTCTTCAGTTGGAAATAAGTATATTTGCACTGTAAAACCAGGAGGAGTGCATGAGGCGGTAATTGAGCCGGGCAGTTCTCTCCTGTCTCATAAAGATTAAGATTGCCAATGAGAAATGAAAAGATAAGGGTACTTATTACTGCCCCGGAGGGATATGCGCTGCGTTTGGCCAAGGCTCTGAAGACGGTCAGAAGGCTGGATGGCGCAAGGCTATGCCCTGTAGGCATCCCCATGATAGCGACATGGACGGATACGGAAAGTGAGGAGTTCGCGCAGTTTGTGAGCAGCCTGTCCGGGTTTGACTACATCGTCTTTACCAGCCGGCGTGCCATCGCTGCTGTATCAGAGGTGATGGCGGCTGGAAAAGTGTTGCGGGAACAGCTGAGAGGGGGATGCTGTGCTATAGGGAAAGACAATGACTTCCTGCGGTCAGAGCTGCATGTGGAGCCATGCTTCATGGCAGAGGAACCCAGTCCGGTGGGAATCGTCCGGGAGCTGGAGCATCGGGAGGACATCCGTGGCAAGCGTATAGCGGTGTTGGGACCGCGGGTGGAGAATCTGACAGAGCCTGACACGGTGCCCGATTTCCTGCATGCCTTGGCTGAGGCGGGAATGGAAGTGACGTTTGTACCTGCTTACGTGACGGGCGGAGTTGGGGAGAAGGAGCTGCTGCGGGCAGCTGACGTGCTGCGTGAGCGGTCGCAGCTGACGTATGTCGCCTTTACCAGTGGGGCGGAAGCGCAGGTGTTCCATCGTCTTTCAGCATTGATGCCTGACTATGAGCAGGTGATGAGGTCGGTCAGTGTGGTCTGCTTTGGGCCTTATACGGCGAAGTGCTGCAGGAAAGAAGGGTTGCGTGTTGATTTCGTATCCAAGGATTTCAGCTCGTTCCAGGCATTTGCAAAAGCCCTCCCCTGAGTCCTCTGTGAGTGAGGAGACCTGGGGGAGGACAGTCTGGAAGGTAGGGCTGTTCTCATGATGAGGCTGACAGCCCTCTGCCGTGTGCATCTTGCTGTGATGCAGGCAAGCCGCTTGTTTATAGGTCGGTGCTTTCCGTTTGCAGCCCGTCCTTTCCCTTGAATACAAAGAGAATGTAGACAAGGCTGAGAATGGCTATGCCTGTCTCAACGATGTACAGGCCCTGATAGCCGAAGAGATGGCCAATGCTGCCGGCTGCCACGGCAATGAGCAGACCGCTGAGGTGGCTGATGACAACCTGGATGGTAAAGTCGGTACCCTCACGCCCGGGGCGTACGCACTGCATGGAGGTGGTGTAGACAATGACGGTTGCCAGGCCGTAACAGGCCTGGATGTACATGATGCCGATGACGAAGGCTGCCTTGCTGAAGTCAGTGAAGGTCATGGCAAGGAAGTAAAGTGGGGCAAGGACTATGAGGCAGGCAATGATGATGCGTGCCTTGTGGATGCCGATGCGGCGGACAATAACCCCGGACAGCCATGCCATGACAAATGAAGTCGCTGTTCCCACGATGCCCGTAAGGAATCCGATTTCCTTCATGTCATAACCCTTGTCAACAAGATAAGGACGCAGCATGGACAGCACACCGATGATGCCCATATAATAAAGGAGCAGGAAACCTATCTGTGGCCATATCTCCCTGCGACCGAAAAACCTGAAGATGTCCGTCCAGGTAGCACGGTCTTTTGGCTTCTCAGTCTCTATCTCGATATTCTTGTTCAGCACCAATGGAATAATCATCATGAGAACGAATATCGCCAGGCAGGGCACAACCACGTTCCAGCCATAGCTCTTGAGAATCATCAGCAATACTCCTCCGCCAATGACGGTTCCTCCAAAAGCCCCCATTGACTGCATGCTGTTGAGCAGGCTGCGGTCATTCTTCTTGAAGGAAAGTATGGCGAGAGCATCGGTGGCGATGTCCTGCGTGGCTGAGGCAATCATGGAGATGAAGAAAAGTATCAGTACCAGCATCATCTCGGAATGGACGTTGATAAGACCTGTAGCCAGGAGGGCAATGGCATAGACCAGCTCGGTGGTGATGATGGTCTTCTTGTAATCGCCAACGGTGACGCAATGGCGGTCGACAAAGGGCGACCAAAGGAACTTCAGTGTCCAGGGCAGTCGGACGAAATGGAGCAGACCGATGGTGGCAAGGCTGTAATGGCCCTCGCGCATGATAACCTGCAAGGCCGTCATGAGGAAGGAGGAGGGCATCATCTGCGCTATGTAGAGGCAGAAGAAGGTGCCGAGGCTGAGTTTCTTGGAGTTTGGCATTGGGAGGATTTTGTTAGGGGAGTTAAGGAGTTAAGGAGTTAATGGAGTTAAGGAGTTAATGGAATTAAGTGCCAATATCATTGTCAATCATTTTTTGCACCCATGTGGCAAAATAAACTGTTGTATCTTAACTCCTTAACACCTTTAAATTCTTTATTTAAAACGATACGCTCAGTGATGTACCGAAGGTCAGTGGTTTGCCCTTCTGTGCATAGTTGCCTGTTGACGACTTGAAACCGTAAGCCATGTAGTCGGTGGCGGTCAGGTTCTTGCCCCAAATGTCCCAGGTGAAGATACCCTTGGTGAAACTTGCCTTGGCATTGAGGACTGCATAGAAGTCCTGGCTTACAACATTATCATCGGCCCAGTAGATGCGGCCTAAGCCAGTCATGCCTGCATTGAGGACAACCCTGTCAAGCCATCCGTCAGGCAGGATGGTGTAGGTGCCGTTGAATGACAGGGTGTGGTTGGGCACCATGGGAAGGCGGTTGCCTGAGAAATCCTCTTTGCCGCTCTTGCGGTAGTCCAGATACCGGGCATGAGTATATCCGTAGTTCAGGTTGAGCTGCAGCCCTTTTACAGGTCGGTAGCCCAGTGACAGTTCCAATCCCTTGCTGTCAGTATGTCCGGCGTTGGCAATGAGGTTGCCCACGCCGAGGACGGTATAGGTGGTCTGCATGTGCCGCCAGTCAATGTAGAAGAGGTCGGCCTCAGCAGTCAGCCTGCCCTCAAGGAAGTTCAGTCGTGTTCCCACCTCGTAGTTCCAGCTGTATTCCGGTGCGTAGGAACGCTCCTCGTCCTTGGTGAAGCTGGTGTTGAAGCCGCCCGGCTTGTAGCCACGGGTGATGCTGGCATAATAGAGACAGCTGCGGCTGGTGAGGTACTGGAGGGTGAACTTGGGTGTGAACTGGCGGAAGTTGGCACGGCTCACGAAGTCCTTGGTATGTTTGAGTGCCCCTGTCATGAGGTTGAGGTTGTCACGTGAGTAGTCAGTCTTGGCATGCTCGTAGTCGAAACGCAGCCCGACGGTGGCCGACAGTCCTCTCCAGATGTTGTAGGAACTCTGATGATAGACGGCGAAGGCAGCCGTTGGATTGTCATAATGGGTCGGAGTGGCAGTCATGGCAATGTGATTGCTGTTCCGTGTTGACTGGTCAGAGTTGAACAGCATGCCGAAAACACCAACAATCCACTGGTAGCGGCGGTTGTCATTGGACTTCAGGGTGAACTCCTGTGAGAGCATGTTCTGCCGATAGTCATTGTCGACAAATGACTTGTCGTCAGTGGTGAAGTCCTGGTCAATGCCCTGATGTGACTTGATGAACTGATAGGCCGTCTGGCTGTTGAAGCTGATGCGGCTGTTCTCATATCGTGCGTTGAATCCAGTTGACGAAATGAGCCGGCGGAAGAGGCTCCGGCGGTTGTAGCTGATGGACTGCAGCTCGTCCTTCTTCACATCGTAGGGAGCGTATGGGTAGCCTCCCTGGTCACTGTAGGTGAGGGTGCTGTTGAGGTGCAGGAGCCAGTTGGTGGCTGGTCGCCAGTAGAGCCCGATGCGTCCCTCGCCCTCGTCAATGTCGTCAGCCTTCTCGTTCAGGTAGCTGTTGGTGAACATACCGTCATTGTGATGGTAGGAGGCAGCGGCAGAGAAGCCGAAGCTGTCGCTGAGCTTCGTATAGTTTGAAGCCTGCGCCATGAAGTCATTATATCGGCCGTAGCCCACCTTGAGACGTGTGAGCTGATAGTCGAGCGGGTTGTGTGTATAGACGTTGATGATGCCTGCAATGGCATTCCTGCCGTAGAGTGTGCCTTGGGGACCACGGAAGACCTCGACTTCAGCAACATCGCTCAGGTCAATATCAAAGGCTGATGACTCGAAGTGAGGTACGCCATCGACATAGAAGCCAACGGCTGACCCTTTGCTCTTGGCTCCGATACCACGTATATAGATTGGTGTGTTGGAGCGTGAGCCGTAGTCGGGCATGTAGAAGTTGGGCATGACGGCTGTCAGTTCTTTCAGGCTGACAATCTGCTGGCTCTGCAGCTGGCGTGCGTCAACGGTGGATACGGCGGTAGAAGTAAGATTCTTCCTGTTCTGCTTGAAGTCAGTAACAACGACTTCCTCAAGTGGAACATTCTTGTTGGTGCTTGAGTCGGGGGTTACCTCTGGTACTCCGCTGATGGCGAGTGAGGCAAGTAACAGGGCATTTAACATAAGTTGTTTTTGCTTTAAGATTATTTTATGCTTGCAAAGGTACGTAGGGCATAATTGTTCCACAATCCTCATTTATAAGGAAATTGGCTTATATAGTGGACTTTATCCTTATAAATGAGGATTGTGAGAAAGGGCAATTTGCCCTAATTTTGCAGCAAATCCAAATCAAAAAAGGAGATTATGAGACGATCAATCAGTAGTTTGCTCACCAACACATTACACGGTATATATGGTGACCGTCCTGCCGTCTGGATGATGCGGCAGGCAGGAAGAGTGCTGCCTCGCTACAGGGAACTCTCAGCCCAGCACGGCTTTGCCCGTCTGATGACTGATGCCCGTCTGGCGGCTGAGGTCACCTGGCTGCCCGTTGAGGATCTTGGAGTGGATGCGGCGATACTCTTCAGTGACATACTGATTGTCCCTGAGGCGATGGGAGTGCAGGTGGAGTGGACAGCGAAGGGGCCATCGTTGGCCAATCCACTTTGTCAATATGATGCCCCTGTGCGCCATGTTCATATTGACACGAGCCTTTTTGACCGTTCTTACCAAGCCATAGATGCTGTCTTGCAGCAACATGGACGGGAGAATGTACCTTTGATAGGCTTCTGCGGAGGGCCGCTGACCTGCCTTTGCTATATGCTGCAGGGCACAGGGGGCAGTGCTGGTTTTTCCGATGCTGTCAGCTATATCTATCGGCATCGGCAGGCATCGGGATTGTTGCTGGATGCCTTGACTGAAGTTACGGTTGAGTATGTGCGTGGACAGGCAGCGCATGGCATTGATGCTTTCCAGTTGTTTGAATCGTTTGCAGGTGTCGTTCCAGAGGAGCTGTACTGGGAAATGTTCCTGCCGTCAGTCCGACGGATCCTTAATGCCGTCAGGGAGCAAGGAGTACCTGCCATCTTCTTCCCCAAGGGGATAGGGACTGGCATAAGGATGATGACCCATGAGGTGACCGACTTTCTCAGCGTTGACTGGCAGACCTCCTTGGCATATGCCCGTGAGGTTGTTGATCCGGCTGTAGGCTTGCAGGGAAATATGGATCCACGGCTGCTCTATGCCGCCCCGGAAGTAATACGGAGGAAGCTGGATAGCTATGTCTCTTACTTCCGTGAACACCCTGACTGGATATTCAACCTGGGTCACGGACTGATGAAAGACATCCCTTTTGAGCAGACGAAGATGGTGGTCGACTGGGTGAGACAGCATGACTGGCGGTGATGATTTAATATATTTTCTAATTAGTTATTTCACCTTTCTAAATACTTTTCTTACCTTTGCACGACATATTTAAACGCAAAAAAGAAGAATGAAGAAGATAACCTTTCTCCTTGTGATGCTGGCTGGTGTGCTGGCGTTCAGTTCCTGTAACAAGACTGAGACTTATGCAGAGCAGCTTGACCGGGAAAGAGATGCCATCAATGCTTACATCGTGAAGCAGGGTATCAACGTCATCAATGAGGCACAGTTTGAAAAGCAGGGGAACACAACGGACGTTTCAAAGAACCAGTACGTCCTGTTCTCCAGCTCAGGTGTCTATATGCAGTTGGTGAAGAAAGGGACGGGGACGCCTATCCGGAAGGGTGAGACGGCCACGGTGCTGTGCCGCTTCTCTGAGCGCAACCTGCTGACTGACACGCTTCAGCTGACAAACAATGTCCTTTATTATAGTGGTGTGGTCGACAAGATGTCGGTCACCAATACCAGCGGAACCTACACGGCATCATTTGATGCCTCGTCCAGCGTGATGTATAATGCTTATAGGAGTACGTCAGTCCCGGCAGGCTGGCTGGTTCCGATGACTTATGTCAACCTGGGCCGACTGGCCACAGCTTCCTCGGAGTTGGCACATGTGAAGCTGATAGTGCCCTCACAGCAGGGACAGATCAATGCATCGCAGAGCGTCTATCCCTGTTTCTATGACCTTACTTTCCAGCGTGGTCTCTGACAGGTGCCGGCAAAGGGGCTGGAAAGCTGCTGGCAATGAAGTTACAATGGAGGGATTACCCTCAGAAACATATTAAGTATGACACTTATTAAATCTATTTCCGGCATCCGTGGAACCATCGGAGGTCGTGCGGGAGACACTCTGAACCCGCTGGACATCGTCAAGTTTACTTCAGCTTATGCTACGTTCATTGCCCGCAAGCATCCGGGGAAGAAACTGAAGATAGTTGTCGGACGTGATGCGCGCATATCGGGACCGATGGTGAAGAATGTTGTCTGTGGAACACTGATGGGTATCGGTGCTGATGTCATCAACATCGGGCTGGCAACAACCCCAACAACAGAGCTGGCCGTGCGTATGAGCGGTGCTGATGGCGGTATCATCATCACGGCATCCCACAACCCACGCCACTGGAATGCCCTGAAGCTTCTCAATGAGGAAGGCGAGTTCCTTACGGCTGCTGACGGTGCTGAGGTGCTGGATATTGCGGCACGGGAGGATTTTGACTATGCTGATGTTGACGGGCTGGGTGCTTATACGGATGACAACACTTTTGATGACCGCCATATTGAGGCTGTCATGAATCTTGAGCTGCTCGACCTTGAGGCTGTCAGGAACCGTAAGTTCCGTGTTGTTGTCGATACAGTCAACTCTGTCGGTGGTGTCATTCTGCCCAAGCTGCTCGACCGTCTGGGTGTAGAGTATAAGTTCCTCAACGGTGAGGCTACAGGCGACTTTGCCCATAATCCGGAGCCAATAGAGAAGAATCTCACGGGGATTATGGACGAGGTGGCGAAGGGTGGCTATGACCTTGGTATTGTTGTTGATCCTGATGTTGACCGTCTGGCATTCATCCAGGAGAACGGCAAGATGTATGGTGAGGAGTACACGCTCGTTACCGTTGCTGATTACATTCTCGACCATGTGAAGGGAAGCACCGTCAGCAATCTCTCCTCGACCCGTGCCTTGCGTGATGTGACTGAGCGGCATGGCTGCAAGTATTATGCTGCTGCGGTGGGTGAGGTCAACGTTACAACGAAGATGAAGGAAGTCGGGGCTGTCATTGGCGGCGAAGGCAATGGTGGTGTTATCTATCCGGAGAGCCATTATGGCCGCGATGCGCTTGTAGGCATAGCCCTTTTCCTCAGCTCGCTGGCGCAGAAGGGTATGAAGGCAAGTGAGTTGCGCAAGACATTCCCAGAGTATTTCATTGCCAAGAACCGCATTGACCTTACACCAGAGACGGATGTGGATGCTATCCTCGTGCGTGTGAAAGAGTTGTATGGCCAGGAGAAGGATGTGCAGGTGACTGATATTGACGGTGTGAAGCTTGACTTCCCTGAAGCCTGGGTACACCTCCGTAAGTCAAACACCGAACCCATCATCCGTGTCTACAGCGAGGCCAACACGATGGAGGCTGCCGATGCCCTGGGCAAGAAGCTCATGCAGGTTGTCTATGATATGCAGTAAGCCTCCTCTCTGATTTGAGAGCAACATAAAAGCCTATCGGCATCTATTTGTGCCGATAGGCTTTTATGTTGAGAAATAGGGCAATTTAGTATTTTGTGTTCTGTGGGTCAAAGTTGGTCCAGCTGTCTATCCAGCTGTCAGCTGCTGCAAAAGCTCCGATATAGTTTACTTTGCTGAACCATGAACTGAGACTGCTGAAATTGGCGGCATTGAGTACGGGGCTTGTTGGGCTTGGGATATATCCGTTGGCTGTAAACGCCAGGTCGGAGATGTTGGCAAAAACCTTGTTCCCATTTTGCTTAGGGAACCATGTCGCAGAGAAGCTCTTCTGTGTCTTGTCTGTGACAGGTTTTCCGTTGCTGTCATATTCGGTTACGAGAACATCATCATACAATTTGTTGGCATCAGTACCAACCGCATCCACACCAGCAAAATAAACGTTGTTAACCTTCAGGCTTCCTGCCGTTGCCGCTCCTTGTGTATCACCTTTCTGATTGTCGAGCAACAGTCCGATGGGCCATCCCAGCACAACAGAGTTATGGCAGTTGAGACGTGAGTTGCGCCGGATCTGCATGGCAGCCTGGAATTTTCCGAGTGCCGCTCCATTGTTGGGATTCATTGAGCCTCCTGTGATGTAATCGACTGAGTTGGTAAACTGTGTGTCAAGCTTAGGGCCTACAAAGGTAATGTTAGAGAAAGTAGCCGTGGTATATGGGCTTACAGCAGAACCGTCAGCACTGTTGTCGCTCTCAAACCCGTTGCTTTGTGATGTGTCGGCAATCTTGCTGTCGCGGACGGAAAGCCCGAACTGTACGTTACCTGAATATCCGTTGTCTGTGTCGAAGTCATCGTCCCATCCATGATAGGCTATGAGATGCCTGCAATTTACGGTTCCGCCAAACCATTCGTAGGAGTCGTCGTTAGAGTAGGATACCTGGATATGGTCAATAGTTGTGCCTGAGCCAACAGAGCCAAGGGTGAGACCATTTATTTCCTTGTCTTTCTGGAATGGATAACCAGCGAACTCAATACGTACATATTCGAGGATCCCTGAATTGTCAGTATCATTGTTGCCACCATGTTTGGTTCTTGGGCCGCCCTCAATCTGCATCTCAGTCTGGTTGTTTGTGGCCTTTCCGCAGAGGATGACACCTCCCCAGTCGCCTGGCTTACGGTTTCCGGCCGCTTGTTCTGAGGTAAATACAATAGGCTCCTTGGCTGTTCCTTTGGCAATCAGCTGTCCTCCACGCTCTGTGATAAGGCTTGCCTTGGTATCCTTGTTGCCCTTGATGATGGTACCTGGCTCAATGGTAAGCTGCGCCCCGTCGGCGATATATACCCATCCCTTGAGCAGATAGGTTCCTTTCTTTAAGGTCTGTTTTCCCTTGAATACGAATTCCTGGTCACCATTACCGATAACGCTGCCACTGATGCTCTCATTTCCTTTCTCATCGAAGAGAATGTGGTCGCAGGCTTTCAGCCCATTGTCGGTTGACCATAAGTAGCTTGTGTTTTCGGGTGTCGTTCCCTTGCCCTCAGTAACGTCATCACTGCTGCTACATGCTGTGAACCCGGCTACAGCCATCATGAGGCTCATACAGCCAATCATCTTTTTACCATTCATAACTTTCATCATTTAGAGTTATTAAAATTTATATTCTATTGATAAGCCAATGTTTCTTCCTGGTTTGAAACTGCGTGTTATTTCTTCCACCTCTCTGTGAGTTCCATCAGAATAGGTTACATTTGCAAATTGCTTATAGTAGACTTTCTCGTCCAAGAGGTCACGGACATTCAATCTGGCTTCCCAATGTGTTCCGAATTTCTTGGTCATGGAGAAGTCGATGGTGTTGCGTGGCATTTCATAACTGTCAGGAATGCGAGCTGTCTCCTCACCAGTCACTGATCCTTCACTCCTTCCGACTCCGATGATTCTCTTGCCTATGCGGTTGTAGAGCAGGGCTGCCTGTAATTGCGCTTTCTCGTTCCGATAGAAAATCCCGGTGTTGATAAGGTAAGGTGACTGGCCCTGCATTGGCCGGTTCTCCTCCTTGCTGCCTTCCTCAAACTTCACACGGCTTTTGATCAGTGCCCCGTTAAATGACCAGCTGAAGTTGGTCAGTCCAATGCCTGATAGGTCTTTCCGTATGTCAAGTTCCACTCCGTAGTTGTTGGCACTCACAGCGTTCTTGTAGGAGTAAATCAAGTCGGTGCCTCCGGCAACGGTGTAGGTCCATTCTATAGGACTGTTGAAATGTTTGTAGAACGTGGCCAGTGAGATGTATTCTCCCTTGCTGGGGTAGTATTCCCAGCGCAGGTCGAGGTTGTCAACGTAGCAACTGGTCAGCTCGGTATTGCCCTGTACGTCGGATGCCAGGTCGAAATCGTAGTAGACCGACGATGATACTTCCCTGAACTCAGGTCGGTTGATGCTACGTCCATAGCTTGTGCGAAGCTGATGCTGGTCGTTGAATTTATAAGTTGCGCTGACGGAAGGGAAAAAGTCTTGCGTCTTGTAATGTCGTGCAGCCTCGCTCTTTTCATTATCCCTTGTGTTGGAGATGAGTTCCATGTCGTTGTATTCATACCGGATTCCGGCGAGAATGTCAAGTTGCCCAAGAGGGAGAGTGGCTGAGAGATAGCCTGCTCCAAGGGTGTTATGGCCACGATAGTTGTTTCGCCATCGTGAAAGCTCCAGTAGGTAGAGTTTGTCTGTACCGTAGTTTTCTCTGTTGCTCAGCAGAGAGGGGATATCCATGTGGCGGAATCCAGCTGGCATATTATTGCTGTCAGCGTTCCAGTTGTACACTTTCTCTTCTGTAGTATATTTACGGCTACGGTATTCTCCGTATGCACCAGCCATGAGCGTGGGTGCCCAGGATGCTAATTGAAACTTATGCGAGTAGTTGGCATTTGCCGACAGGATATGCTCGTCAAGCTTTGTCCATTCACGGGAAATGTCGTTTCCGGTACTAAGGGCATATATGCCAGTCTCAAGAGCGTCGTCAACGAGGTACCTTCTGCGATCAGGGAGATAACGGTTGGCATAAGCATAGCCGATGCTCCAGTCAAGTGCATCGCCGCTGGATGCCGTATGCCTTCCCGTCATCTGTCCGTTATATGTTGTCCTGGTCCGGTAATAGTATTCCGCGGAATGTTCCATGTTTGCCTGGGCTGTGACACCCTCGCGCCAGGTATATCGAGTGTTGGTCAGTCGGTTGAGAATGTTCTTCAGCTGGTACTTGTTATTGCCGTTCCTGCTGAGAAGCGTAAGGTTCAGCATGGCTCCAAGCCTATCATTGGCATTATATTGGTCATCAGATGAGTGACGGAGGTAATTCCTGCGGTCATTGGAGGCATCATATACACCGTAGAGGTTGTTTTCCATATCTGTAATGGTACGGTACTCCTTTGTGTAGTTGACGGCTGCTACCATTCCGAGCCGTGCCCCGTTCAGATGCCATTGCTGCCCCGTAGTAGCTGACAGTCTCAAGTCGGCTATAGGGGTTATTGTCTTTGTGAACCAGCTCTCATTTCTCTGGTTCTTCAGGAAGCTTTTGAAATGGGTAGCATCATTCCAGTTGCTTCCTGCTTGTACGGATATATAGTTCTGTGTGGGAATCTCCTTCGTGTTTATGATGATGAATCCACCTGTATAGTCAGCTGGATAGGGAGCTGAGGGTGTCTTCACGATGGTAAGGTTGTCAATCTGTGAACTTGGTATGATGTCGAAGGAGAAGGCCCTGCTGTCAGCCTCACTGCTTGGGACTGCTCCGCCGTTGATCCATACATTGTTGTATCGTTGTGAAAGTCCACGGACCATGACAAACTTGTCCTCGATGATGCTTATGCCTGGTATGCGACGGATGACCTCTCCAGCATTGCTGTCTTGTGTCTTCTGTATCTCCTGTGCCGATACATTGCTGAGAATGACCGAACTGCTCTTTAGGGTTTGTATGGCTGCCGCTTCTGTGTTTGTTCTTTTTATGGCACTTACCGTGACCCCTTTCAGCTGCTGCTCATCCGTAATCATTTCAACGGTCATCGTCCTATCATCCTGGTTGGAGTTCTTGACCGCTGTGCCCTTTATCCTCTTTGGTTTATACCCTATATATTTTATAGATAAGGTGTAGGAATTCTCTGGCAGTCCATTTATATGGAACTCACCGTCAATGTCAGCTACTCCTTTCAATGTTGTCCCTTCAACCTCAACTACGGCACCGATGAGTGGTTCTTTTGTGTTTTTGTCAATAATGCGTCCGGCAATCTGCTGGGCAGATACGTGTAAGGCAGAAACCGCAAGCAGCATTGTTGTCAGCTTTTTTTTGCTTATATCCATCTTTTGTTTCAATACTGATAATGATTTTCATTTCACGTCGGCAAAGGTACAGGATCCATATTACAGGAGCTTTGCACCCTTATTGCAATATAATTCCAATGTTGTTACGACTTGCTTACTGGGGATATTGGCTTGGGTCAGACAGCAGTACGTTCCTTTCCACCTGTGTTTCAGGATGTGGTTGGCCCTAATCATGTCTGATATATCCTTGGGGACTGGATAAAATCAGTGTGCTTTGTGCAAGTCTGGTACTGGACTGATATGTTTTCGGCTGGTTTTTAGGCAAAGACAGGATGGTTCGTGCAAAGTAATTATTGCGGATAATATGAGGGCATGAACATTTTTCTTCTGCAATGCAGATGATGTAAACAGAAGGACTGGACTCCAAATCAGGAATCCAGTCCAATAGGATAGGTGAATATATGAGGTATAAAGCGATGCTAAGGGGCATTGGATTATAGATTCCGCTTGATAGCCTGCAAGATAGTAGGGTCTTTCAGTTTGTTGTCTTCTGCCAGCAGCACCATCTTTGAGATAATCTCCACGGTCTTGGGGTCTTCGTCCATGAAGGGGAGATAGAGTTTGCCACGATGCTGACTGTGGACGGGTACAATAGGAATCTCCATGCCACCCACCTGACGTACGATGCCTGAACCGAGGTGGACGGTGTAATTGGCGAGTGTGCCACGGATGTGAATGAAATTGTCGGAAATGGTGACATTGCTGAGCTTCAGCAGTTCTGCCGTACACTCAGCTATGACAGCACGCAGTTCCTTGGTGGAGTTGTGTGTCTCGGGGTCTACACCACCTACAAAGGCGATGCTGACCGCCATGTCCACATCACGCATCACCTCACTGTAGAGTATCGGGTCAATATCCTCAATCTTCAGGTGTTCGTGACTGCGTGTAGGATAGAAGCTGACATACTCAATTGCAGGTGCCTCCACATCGGCAGGACTGAACCAGTCGGCTTCAGCATACAGCTCAACAGCGATGCCCTGCCTGTAGAACACCTTGCGCAAGCCGCTTTCATAGTCGGCGGTCCATCCTCGGCTGCGCAGTGCTGCTGCGGTTTGTCTCACCTGTATCTGGTAGCCACTGTAACGTCGTGACTCATAGCTCCCTGCCTCATCAGGTGTTGGGACATAAATCTCACGGAACACCTGCTTGAAGGGTTGCACCATCTTCCGGCTGAAAACGAAATGCTGCCAGGCCGACCACGAGTGGTCATTATAGAGTTGGCAGGCATGGGTGATGGTCAGTGGGGCACTTGAATCCATTGCCTTGATGCCGCTTAGCGTCTCCAAGCCTTCATCTGTGTAAAAGCCGATGGTACTGCCTTGGCTGAGAAGCAACTGCCGGAACATCGGACTGACGATTGGATTGTGTGCTATCACCTCGGCATCCTGCGGGCGCAAGGGTGTCTGGCGAATCATCATGTCTTCCATCATCGCTCTGGCGCGACGGTATTGCTGTGTCCATTCCCTGCCCATAGTGGCAATGCGGAGGTAGTCGGGATGTTTTTTTATTTTAGTGGGTACGCTTTTCAGCTTCTTCTCTCCTTGCCTGATGCTGAGTCTGTTTGTTCCGTCAGCGGCAATGTTCAGCGACAGTGTGTAATCCTCGACACTGATACCGTTGAGATATTCGGCATTCTCTGCCACTTGCAGGCTCTCCATCCGCCATGTCAGCTGGATGGGGTCAGCATATCCTGCTCCCCGTGAGAGGTTCAGCAGGGCAATCTCGCATGCCCGTTTCTCCGATGCCTGACGTTGCGCCCCATATTGCTTTGAATCTTTCAGAAAGCGTTGTATGAGTTGGTAGCGGCATTGCAAAGCCTCATCGCTCCTGTCAGGGAGAAGTCCCAGGGAACAGAGTGCATCCTTGTTGCGCTTCGTCAGTATCTGTTCGGTTATTGTATCCTCGCTTATCTTCCCCAAAGCAGTGTCGGCAAAGCGGCGTGCGCGGCTGTGGAAATTGCTGTTGCCAATGTATCGGGCAGCCTTGTAGAAAAGGTCGAACCGTTTCTCACCCACTGTTGTGTAAGCTTCGTGGAAAAGTCGTTCATCGAAGGCACCGTCGGTAAGGTCTTCGGGTGCAAGGTCGGTATAGAGTACTGTGGCAGCCCGTTTCTCATCATAGCTCATCTCCTTCGTGTGTGCTATGAAGTAGTAGTAAGCCAAATCGAATCCTTCCCAGCCAAGGTATGCCTTGACAAGAGCCTGCCATTGTGGGGCGAAGTAGGCAAGTTCCAGCAGCCGGTCACTGCTGATACGGCTGAGCGAGTTGGGTGTGTCGGATGGCAGAGGGAAGGAGGACCGGATAATCTCAGTCAGAACGGTGCGTTTCTCCGTGCCGTATCCGCCTGCAACAAGATGATCCTTGCCCAATGCCTGCATGGCCTTGATAAGATAGTCGCTTCCTTGAAGGGTCATGGCTGTGCCGATATGCGAGATCAGTCCGGAAACCACGGTGGGTGCATTGCGGCGTGTCAGCTCAATCTTGAAGAGATGCTGGGCTATGCGGTCGATGAACCTGCGCAGGTTATCATATACCTCTTTGTTCAGGCGAGGATCCCGTTCCTCCTCTTTCTCGTAAACAATCGTGAGTCGGTTAGCCCGATGCGAATAGATAGCGTGGCATTCCTGACGGAGTGCATACCCATCCTTATTCAACAGAATCTCCATGACGGCATTGTCTGAAATCCTGTCTTGCAGATTATAGTCAGACAGCAGAAGCAGATTTGGGAAAAACCGATCAGCCCAATATGGAGTATCGTCATCACCGTTGACGACATATTTTGGGTACATGGCTATGAGCAGCTCGGTAAGTCTCGTCTTTTCTGTTTCGCTTTGCCAACAGGCCTCTGCATAGGATCTTGCGCCAGTGAAGGCATAATGGCCAAAGATTCCACCTTCTGACGGGGTGTATTTACTATAGATGTTCTTGAATTTATTGCTTGGGCAATAGAAGTAGAACAGGGCAAGCAGATTGTAAGCGGCATTGAATAAGGCTGTGGGGTTGCGCTTTTGGACTTCTGTGAGCAGATCCTCAATAATAACTTTGAAGTGACCAGCGTACTTCCATTTACCACACATATCATGCCTGCCGAATGGATTGTTGTCAGCTTCAAGCTCAATGAGGGTATAGAAATGGGCATTGTCTATATGCCGCAGCATGATGTCTATGCCCAAGAGGTCTTCATCCTTTATGGGGTGATCAGCGACAAAGCCTTTCCATAGTTCGGGGTAGGGTAGACAGTCTAATGAATACTCACTTCCAACATGCAGGAATTCCTTCTCTCCCAACGTCATGGCCTCTCCCCAATGAGGCTTGTATTCCTTATCAGCATTGTCAATGATAATTTTCTCTAAGTCGGCATACAGCTTGTGCAGCTCTTCATAGGTATAACTAAAGACAAGGGAGGCATCTGCACGGTTGCTGCCCGTTACTTTCCCGATAAGTTTACCTATGAGCGACTTCTTCTCTGCTGATGACTCAAAAGGATTGTAAGGTCTGATGTCGGGAATAGTCCCCACTTTATACAGCCCGTAGCCTTCCTCTGCGCCAGGATAGTCTATTGGCTCGATTGCCAGGCTGGCACCAGCAGTGATGGCAAAGTCTTTCGTCAGCTGTGTGTTTCCTTCCCGCAGCTCCGTCAATGCGGCCGTGATATGGTCGCCCTTAGTGGTCAGCAATCGTCCGTAAGCTGCGTGTAGCTGGGTGTAAGGTAGGGTCAGCAAGGCTTGTACCGCCTTGTTCCTTGTGTCAGATACTTTCGACTGGAGTTTCTTTTCTATCTCCTTTACCTCAGCTTCGGTGAAGGTCTCGCTGTGGAAGTAGCTCAGCAGTAGATTGAAAACCTTATCTTTGCTGTTGAAGATAGTCCTGATAAGGAATTGACGGCGTGCCTCAGCGCTTCCCAAGGGATAGTAATGGCGCATGAAAGAATTAACAGGTGGCTTGCTGTGTTCCTTGTCTATATAGGTGTAGTCACACAGGAAGCTGATTTCTCCCGTAGGCAGCTTCATGGTAAGCAGGTCATTAATGCTCTCGCTGGTCTTCAGGTGACTGGCGAAAAACCAAAGAGCGTTGACATAGTTACAGCGTTCGAGCTGGATGGAGAACCATTCAAAGCCCTTGAACTTGAACACCTCCTTGGCTTTTATCTCTTTCTGCCGGGCAAAGATGTGATTGAAAAGTGTTAGGAATAATCTCTGTTTCTCGCCTGTGACGGGCTTGACGGTACCATAACATACCTTTTCTGCCCATGCTTCTGTGTGGAGTTGCTGTACAAGGAATGCCAACAGGAATTTGTCGTCAAGGTGCTGGGCAAAGAAGCTGAGGTGTTTGGTGACTTCAAAATGGTCAGAGCGGTCTAAATAATAGATGGCTGCGATGCGGTTTTGCAGTGGTGCCTCGCTGTCAATGAGCTGTAAGGCATCATGTTGTGCCACTGTGAAGTCTTCTGAACCTGCACTGTAGAGAGCAAGATAAACATGCAGGGCATTGTCAGATACATAGGCTTTCGTCCGCTCTTCAGGATGGAAGAGGAAGCGTCGGATACCCTCAAAGATGGTCTTGATGTCCTTGTCGGTAACCGCGGCATAGCCTAAGCCAGCCCATGTCTGTACGGAGCGGCGGACGGAGCTGTACCGCAGCATGTTCTCTTCGGCTATGACATCGAGAAGCCGTTTGTAGAATGTGAGGTTGTATTCGTTGCCACACTCCACAATGCTTTGCCGCAGACCTTCCTGCAGCTTTGCCGCCCGCAGTACATCGAGCAGGAGTGAGTGTAGCTCCTCATTGCTGTTGCACTCGATGGCAGTAATCAGGTCGTGCGTAAGGATACCTACGTTGTTCTCGCTTGTCAACACTTGCTTGACCGCCTCAATGGCTTTGGTATCGCCATGAAGGATGGCTGCGGTGAGGACGGGTGCATAGGAGACATGGAAATAACCTCCGCCCATATCGGGGATTTGTCCACGGACAAGCTCGTCAATGGTCAGCCCGTAGGCAGCTGCGGCGAAGAAAGAACGGTAGATGGCAGATAGGCGGGAGGTGTTTCCCTCTACAGTTTTCTTCTCCCTGACATCAATGCGGAACAGTCCCTTCGTGTCTGAGAGGTTGCCTATGCCTTTGATGTAGATTTCCAGAAGCTGTGCATACTCCTTGGGCAGGATATGGGGCAGGTGTCCTCCAGCCAGCAGGAACTGGCTGACGTTGAGCAGCGTGAACCGCTTTTGGTCTTCTAATTTGGTGGGAATGTCATTGTAGGTGTCGAGCGAGTAGTCGTTCTCCTTGCAATAGGCCACGATAGTCTTCTCCCAAATGTTGCATTGCCACAGGCTGATGCTGTCTACGTATTGTCGGCAGTGTGCCAGCAGGTCTTCTTTTGTTTTCATAATAGGTTTTTTCAGTTCCACCAGGTTTAGGTGGTATATATCTATATGTGGTTGTTCTACTCTAAGTATTCAGGCTTATGCCTCAAGGTGAAACGGGAAGTTCAAAAGAAAAAGTAAAGTCCGGTCAGCATGGTCAGCCGGAGAAAAACCACTTCGTCACCCTCGGTCATATTGATGGCTGCATCCCATGATGTGATCTCCTCACCATTGATGAACACACGGAAAAGTCCGTCATCAAATGCCTGTTGGGTACGTTGCATGGCTTTGTCCAGCGTGTCACGGTTCTTGCCATATCGGTCAGCAAACTTGATTCGTCCTTCAGTGGCTTGTGTGGCAATCTCCTCTTCTTCCAAGGCTGTGATGCCTGGGTGGGCCTGGGCTGCTGTCAGTCCCAGGAAAGTCAGGTCTTGGAGCAGGACAGAGAGTGTGGGAGACTGGCGGGTGAGTGTCACAGGGTGTCTGCCCAATTCTTTTCTGCTTCCGAGCTTCTTCTGTATGACGTATATCTGCATACTTCGTTCAGGTTGGTTCCTACCTGCAAATATCGGAATAAATAATGAAAGGGAAGAATGTCTGTAACAGAAAGTGATCGTGGAGTGTTGGCATGATTACTTTCTGTACCGTGTTCTGACCCTGGCCTGTCCTGTCGTTTAGGCCATTCATGTTGAACTTGTCTGCCATCTGTCGGTTTATTGTAATGCGGGGCTTAATCCTACAGTGCTGTATGTTTTTCCCTGTTACAGTCTTTTCGCATTAGGAAAATATCTGTATCTTTGTGGCAACATCCATCAAAGAAAGGAAAACGGTATGAAAAATCCTATTGACTTGCTTGCCGAGCCCATAGCGGTCCTTGCCCGGAAGAGCCATCTGACCACCGGGGAGACGCTTGCCAAGCTGAAGGAACGTTATGACGGTTATCATTTCGTAGAGAACGGTATCGGCATCTACAATCCCTTCAGTCTGCTCAACACCTTCAAGCGGCTGCATTTCGGTAGCTACTGGTCTGAGACGGGCACACCCTTGTATGATGCCACCTTGCAGCAAATCAATGGGAAGGGCTATGTGCAGCCGCAGGGTATATAAGATAGGTGTGAACTTCTCTTTGGAGAAGCGGTGCATAGATGGTTGGAAAACAGAGTAATATTCTCTTGCCTATAGTATCAGCCTGTCATTAAGGATGTTTATGATAACATTGTTCATTGTAATTCTGATGAGTATTATCCTTGTTGGATTTACGTTACTGGCCAATCATCGGGAAAGACATAGAATCGGGAAGGGAAATATTGGGCCTGAGGATGTCTATCGTAAAAGCTGGGCAAGTTTCTTTTGGCTTGCCTTGCGTGCTGTATCAGTTGCTCTTGCCACAGCTTTCTTGTTTTTCTTGATAACGGTACTCTATGACGAAGATGATCCTTATGATGTGCTGGAATGGATAGCTGTCTTTATGGTTGTGGTGATTTACATCACAGCACCACTCATGATGGCATATATTTATTCGGTTGTCAGAGCCATACGGATGCGCACACGTACTGACGTGACGTTCCTTGTGTTCCACTGTCTGAACCTTTTGCAGCTGATATGTGCCATAGCGGTAAGTAATGTGTCCCATAAAGATTTCACACCAGAGGCGATGGAGGCCGACTACAGGCAACATCAGGTGGAAATCATGCAACTGATAGCCCATACGAGGGACTGGTTGTCTGACAGTACGTACTTTTCCATAGACTGCTCAAGGCATGGTAAGATAACTGCCTGGAGCGTTGAGGGGAATGGTAGTGTCAGGGCATATAGTGATGGTTACTCTTCTGAAGCGGGGAAAGATAAAGGGTTGCGAAAGGTTGGATTGAGCATGGAACGCCTGGACTCTTTAGGTACAGCGTTGCAGGAGATGGGCTATCGTGGGATAAGTATAGGCAAACAGGGGGCAGGTGATTATACCGAGATCACTTATGGGACCAATGGAAATACTGTTCTTTATTACCATATCTATGATAAACCATTGGCTGATTCCCTCATACGTAAGTTTGACCGCAGCCCAGCCATAGTGGTCTATAATCGTCATGTTGTTTTTTACTGTCAGTCTGGTACACTTGCACCGGACCATTTCCCTGGTAAGGAGGAGTATTTGAAGAAACATGCTTATTAGCGATGTCAGACAGAGAGTGTTGGATTTGGAAGGGTGAACGCTATATCCTGCCCCTGTTTTCCTGTATGCCCTTTGCCTACAGCATCATTCAACATGTTTAACGAAATAGATGCAATGCCAGTGCCTTCCTTCTGAGCCCTGGCCATGCTTTGTTTAGCCTGTTCAATAAGTATTATAATGATAGAAGGAGAAAAAAAACAAGCGGAAGTCCGTTGAAAGAACTTCCGCTCGTTAGGGTGGAGGGTGGGACTCGAACCCACGACATTCAGAACCACAATCTGACGCTCTAACCAACTGAACTACATCCACCGTGTTTGGTTATTGCTGAAAAGCGAGTGCAAAGGTACGGGTTTTAGTTGGATTGACCAAATAATTCCCGTACTTTTTTTGTTTTGTACATTACTTTGCTGGAGTTGCTGGGGCTGCCGGAGCTTTTGACGCACCACCCTGAGCTGCTGGAGCAGCCTGTTTCTGCTGGCTCGCACCGAAGTTAGGCAGGTTGTTGGGGTTGGTCGTGTTGCTCTCGGTCGCAGCTTTCTCGATAACGCTCTCGTCTGTCGTTGCTGACGGCACTACGTAGGCACTTGCTACGCTGATGACGACCATCGCGATAGCCAGGCCCCATGTAGCCTTCTCAATGAAGTCTGTAGTCTTTCGTACGCCCATGATGGCGTTTGATGATGAGAAGTTGGATGACAGACCGCCACCCTTTGACTCCTGGATCAGTACGACTCCAATCATCATGAGTGATGCTATCACGATAAGAATTACGAATAACGTGTACATTTTTCTTGTCTTATTTTTTATTGTTATTTATTATCAATTTCTCTAAAAAGCGGATTTGGTCTGCAAAGTAACGATTTTTTTTCGGATATACCAAATTTAATCGCTTAATAATTTCCAAAGCCTTTGAATATCGTCCTTGTTTTATATAAATCCTTGCCAGGGTCTCAGTGAAGTAGCCAGTGTCCTCATTTTCAGCCTCTTCACTGGAATCATTCTCTTCCGGCTCGTATTCGGTTTCCTCTTGTAAGGTTATCTTGCCGCCATCTTTATTGATGAAGTCGTCAATAAGTTCCTGGCCCTTGAGCTGTGGTGTGGTGTCCTGCTGTTGTTCATTCTCGGTTTCGAGCAGATAGGCAACGTAATCAACGGTAGCATCGGCCGGTGTCGGCTTACGATGTGCGGTCTCCGTGGTGTGCGTTTCCTCTTCAGGTATCTGCTCCAGGAAGTTGTCGATGAGCGAGGTGGTTCGGTCTTCCGTGACCTGTGCTGTCTCCCCGCTGCTGACAGCTGACAGGCTGGCTGGCTCAGCAGGCTTCTGTTGTGGTGCCAGCTGGTAATGTGCCTCCTCAACGAGGTTGAACAGGATACGGCGGTCGGTTATGTAGATGGCTGCCCGCCGCAGCTCTTCATCAAATGTAGGGTCATGCAGCAGGAAGAGGTTTTGCAGCAGCAGGATGCGTGCTGGCTGGTAGTAGGGATAGAGCGCAAGCAGGCTCCGGAGATCGTACAAGGTCTCTTTGTTCAGGTTCTCCGGATGCTTGATCAGTGTGGCTATATCCATGAATGGTGTTGGATGTTGGGTGGTGGATGGTGAGTGCTGGGTGATGATGAATGGTAGTGCTGCCGGGCGGGGGACTACCAGTTGGCAACGGTCGCATTGAATATCTGGTCGGTGAGGTCCTTTACCATCTGTGTTACGAGTTCCTCCTGCACGGAGTTGAGACTTTGGGTAGTCTCGTAGCTGGAGGTGGCAGTGAACTGCCGCTCAAAGTCCTCATTGTGATTGGTGTTGTTGGTGAAGCGCACGTTGACCGTGATGGAGAGTTCCGTCTGTGCGGAATATCCCTCGCTTGATACGCTCTTGTTGCGTTGCTGGTATTGGGTTATCTCGCCCTCAATCTTCATGTCGCCATTGCGTTTCACCTGCTGCAGTCGGGTATGATTGGCGAAGACATCCTTCAGTTGGTTGTTGAACATCGGGCCCATCGGTCCCCAAACATAAGTTGCCCGGATGGGGAAATCGGCTATTTGGATGGTGTGTACCTTGTTATAGTCGATGCTTGCGCCATTGAACTTATAGGACACGCTGCAGGCTGCCAGCAGAAGCAGGCAGAGAGCTGTCATGCCCCAGGAAAGGGGATGGAGTGCTTTCAGTTTATTTCCAGTCTTCATTGTGTTGCCAGGGCCTTCCGGTCCTTATCTCAGCTTGGTTTTCTTTAATCTTTATCCAGTCCGTATTGTCTGATGCGTCGGTACAGGGTGCGGTCACTGATGCCTAACTCCTGTGCGGCTTTCTTGCGGTTGCCATTGTTGCGTTCCAGTGCTTTCTCCACCATCTGCTTGCCGATGTCGTTGAGGTTGAGGGTCTCCGGCTCGGATATTTCCTCAGCCTCGGCATCTTCCACCTGTGGGAGGGGGGCTGCCGGAGTCATGGCTTGCTTACGTGGGGCAGCAGGGAGAGTGGGGGCGGTGGGGACTGCTGGCTGGAAGCCGCTTGCTCCATTAAGTTGCCTGCTTTCCTCCAGTTGCTTGCGCACGTTGTTCAGGTCGCGTCGTAGGTCGCTCACGTTTCCCCTGAGTTCGTAGAGAATCTTATAGAGAAGTTCCCGCTCGCTCTCATAGCTGTGTGCGCCATTACTCTGTATGGGAGCCAGCTGGGTGCTGTCCTGGTCGCGGGGAATGAAGTGGAGCAGCGTGTCAGCGTCAATCTCACGCTTCTCGCTGAGGACAGACATCTGCTCGGTGATGTTTTTCAGCTGGCGCACGTTGCCTGGCCATTTGTAGTGAAGGAGAATCTGGCGGGCCTCGTCGTTCAGGGTGATTTTCGGCAGTCGGTACTTCTCGGCCATCTGCATGGCGAAGAGGCGGAAGAGCAGCACGATGTCCTCACCACGGTCACGGAGCGGCGGCATCTGGATGGGGATAGTGTTCAGACGATAGAACAGGTCCTCGCGGAACTTACCCTCGCTGATGGCTTTGCGCATGTTGACGTTGGTTGCTGCCACGATGCGCACATCGGTCTTTCGTATCTCCTGTCCCCCCACACGGATATACTCTCCGGTCTCCAGCACTCGCAGTAGGCGTGCCTGTGTTGCCATAGGCAATTCTCCCACCTCGTCAAGGAAGATGGTGCCTTTGTTGGCTGTGCCGAAGTAGCCCTCACTCTCACCGATGGCTCCTGTGAACGATCCTTTCTCATGTCCGAAAAGCTCACTGTCAATGGTTCCCTCGGGGATGGACCCGCAGTTGATGGCAAAGTATTTCTCACGGCGGCGGGGTGAGTTGTCGTGGATGACACGTGGGATTATCTCCTTGCCGACACCGCTCTCGCCGATGATCAGCACGGAAAGGTCAGTGGGTGCCACCTGCAGGGCGACATCCAGTGCGTGATTCAGCCCATCGCTGTTGCCGACGATGTTGTATCGCTGTTTGGTACGTTGCAGTTCTGTTGTGTTCATTGGACTGACAAAATTACCTATTTAATTTTGAAAAGCTGCAATTTTGGCAGACTTTAACAACTATGTTGCCATCAAATGTATAAAGTATATGCAACTGTTCCGCACGTAGCTTTTGGTGTAAACAAAAGCTGACAGTCAAGGGCGGACGGGGAGAGGGATGCTTTGGCTCGTCCTCGGGCAGGCCTGTGTCCTGATACTTCATGCGAAGTGCCGTACTGCTTCGTGTAAAGTGCTGCATTACTTTATGTAAAGTACAACACTACTTTACATAAAGTATAGGGGTACTGGGACACAGCGTACTCCTGTACTCATATGTGTATTACGGTAGTACGTGTATAGGAGTATAGGTGCTGCTCCTCACTGGTGGAAAGCCTGTGGCTGTGTGGGAACTCTCTGAGTGTTCTGTTGTCTGGGGTTTCTGTTTCAGACAAGGGGTGTCAGTCCTTTCTTTTCTCCAGCTTTATCAGCAGCAGACCGATGGCGGTCCATACCAGCTCACGGATACGGACGAGGAGAGCTACGAAAATCCCGGCACTGGTTGTAAGCCCCAAGCCTGTGACTGACATGAGGAAACCACCCTCGCGGCCACCAAGCTGCAGGGGCATGAAGAAGAGCATGTTGGCGAAAAGCGTGGTGAAGGCGATGATGAGGATGCAGTCAAGGTAATTGACGCTGGGGAGCAGGACCAGCAGGATGAAGAATACCTCCAGTGCGCTGAATATGCGGCATGACAGTTCCAGCAGTACGACAGTGAGGAAGGTGCGGGGATTCTGATTGTGCAGCGCGGCTATCTGCTGGTCGATAGTGTCAAGCTGTGTCTTGTGTCCGGCTACGAAAGGCCCAGCCCATTTCTTCACAAAAGGCAGGTGTCGCACCAGGTTCATTACTCTTACGGCCAGTCCTTTCTTGTAGCCTGAGAGGAAGAACCATATCGCTGACAGGCAGAAGGCACCTGTCAGTGTAAGCATGGAGCCCATGAAGAGGTTGACGGGCTGCGTAAGCACATAAAGGAAGATGGAGAGCAGCCAGAACCAGAAATGGCTGAAGATGTGGGTCATGGCATAGAGAACCACGGATGACGTGGCTCGCTCTGCCCCAATCCTCGGTGTCAGCTCCATGATGCGGTAGGGCTCACCGCCCATCAGGCCGCCCGGTGTGGCATAGTTGAGGGCGAAGCCTGACACCGTTACCTTGTAGAGCCAGCTGAAGGTGATCTTCTTCCGCTCGGTGGGGTCGTTTGTCTGGCTGCGGATGATGGTGAGCCATGCGGCTGTATTGAACATGTACAGGAAAGCCCATAGGGCGACAACGGCAAAGAACCAGTAGCCTGCATGCTGAAGGTTATGCCACACATCGGCAAAGTCGAGCTGTGTCACCATGATGATGAGGACAGCCAGTCCGAAGAGGAAAAAGATATTCTGAAACTTCTTTTTCATGAGCTTCCTTGATGGGGTCAGGTGAAATGTAGGTGGAAGGAGGGCTTATTGCGCCTCCTTCTCATTGCGATGCTCTCCACGTGGTGAACGGTCGTCACGCTTGCGGGGGATGGCGAAGCGCACTTTGTCGCTCTCGTCCCTGCGTTCTTTATAGAGTTTGGGGAGAGGATTGCCTAATGGCTCGTCATATTCGGCGCGGTTGCGGAAGATGTCAATGGCAAGGAAGATGGCATGGCGGAATGACATCTCGTCGGCTATGCCCTTACCGGCAAGTGAGAGACTGTTGGGTATCTCTGACGACGTGCGGACGAGGGGCAGCCCGGCTGTGTAGTTGATACCACGGCAGGCGGAAAGCGTGCGGAAGGGGGCAAGGCCCTGTTCGTAATACATTGCCAGCACACCGTCAAAATGCTCGGGACTGTTGCAGCCGAAGAAGGTGTCAGCAGGGTAGGGACCGAAAGCCTGGATGCCTTTCTCCACCAACTCGTCAATAGCCGGGATGATGTCCTCCTGTTCCTCTGATCCTAAGAGACCGTTGTCGCCAGCCTTGGGATTCAGTCCGAGTACGGCAATGCGGGGGGCAGAGATGCGGAAGTCGCGGCGCAGACTCTGTGCGAGTGCGGTCACGTTACGGATGATGGCAGCCTTTGTGATGGACTCAGCCACTTGACGGAGCGGCAGGTTTCGGGTGGCGAGGGCTACACGCAGTCCGTCATCAATGAGGATGGACTGTCCCTGTCCTTCTGTCTCCAGATGGTCTTCAATGTATCGGCTCTGTCCGCTGAAGTGGAACTGGCCGTTATTCTCAATCGGAGCGGTCACCAGGACATCGAAAAGGCCTTGGCGGTAATCGTCAAGCGCGCGGTCAACAGCCCTGAGTCCGGCTGTGCCCGACTCCTCTGATGGCATTCCTAAGTCCACCTTTATCTCCTCATCGAAGACGGGCAGCAGGTTGAGCCGTCCGTCCTTGGCCTCGGCTGCGTCATTGATGATGGTGAAGTTGGCTTCAATGTCGAGTGCGTTACGGTGATAGGTAGCTACTTTGGGCGACCCATAGACGATGGGGGTGCAAAGCTCCAGCATCTCAGGCTCGGCAAAGGTCTTGAAGATGAGTTCATATCCAATGCCGTTGGTGTCTCCGTGTGTGATTGCTACGCGGATTCTTCTATTCTCGTTCATATCTTTATCTTAATATATGTTTGTTACTCTTTTTACTTTCTTAGGTCTTGTTTGTCGGCCTTTCTTTTCCTTGCCTTTAAGGTGTAGAGTGCCGCCTCGGCTTTTCTGATCAGGTTTCTCTTCCGCCCTTCAGGTGCGAAGACGAAGGCTTCAGCGGTGATGTCAGTACCTGTGGGATGGTAGGCAACGAATGGCCCGCCCATAGCATCGTTCCTCATTTCCCATGTTCCTCGCGTGGTAACTGACTTTCCCGGGTTTATCGTCACTTCTGTGAGGGCGGCTGTCTGCATGTACATCCCGTCATGTTCGCCGGGAATGTTGATGCGCATGATGCTGTCACGCTGATGTGTGAAGTTCATGGGCATAGCCCTGTAGAGACAGATGTTGACACTGCTGGCACCGTCCTGGCGGGAGAACCAAAGGAAGTCCTTGCCCTGCTTGCTCTGCCTCATGTCGGCAGGGATATGCATCGTGATGCCGAACATCTTACGGATGGTGTTTTCAGCCTCTGCGTTGTGCCAGGTGAGAAGTGTCAGCTGTTCCCGCCGCAGCTCGGCTTTCGTCAGATAGTTGCGCAACCTGCTCCCCTGTCTCTTCATGAAGTGGCGGAGGCTCTCAGTGTCAGGAGCAGTGAGACTGACGATGGTCTGTGGTTGGGCATGTGCGTTCTGCTCTGTTGTGAGCCGTGCGGTCTTGCCCCTGCGTGGGTCAATGGTCACGATGACGAGACTGCGTGCAAGGAGGTTCAGGTCATTGGTCTGTATGGTCCTTGCCTGTGTGATGTCGAAAGATGGTTCCTTTTGTGGCAGTCCGGGCATCGGTGTGGTGAGCTGTTGGGCCACAATGCTGTCCGTGTCACCAATGATGACCACCTCGTAGGGCTTTCCGCTGCTTGCCGGTAGCTTTCCCGCGCGGTTGCAACTGCCTGCCGTAATGAGCATGAGAGGCAGCAGAAGGGGCATGATGTGTCGCTTACCGCCGTGCATCGGCTATCTTCTTGGCGGTTGACAGCAGTCCGCAGGCAGCGTAGATGTCCTGTCCGCGGCTGGCACGGATGGTGGTGAAGATGCCGTGGCCCGTCAGATAGTTTCGGAAGCTCTCCATTTTCTGGTCATCAGCTCCGTGCAGTGGTATGTCTGGAATGGGATGGAAGCGGATAAGGTTGATACGGCAGTCCAGCCCCTTGAGCAGGCGCACGATGCTCTTGGCATGCTCTGGCGTGTCATTCACACCCCCAAAGACGATATACTCAAACGACAGGCGACGCTGGTGGGAGAAGTCGTAGTTGCGCAGCAGCTCAACGATACTCTCTATTGGCATGCCCCTCTCGGCCGGCATCAGCTCTGCCCGCTGTTCGTGGAGTGGGGAGTGCATGCTGATGGCAACGTGGCAGTCGCTCTCCTCCAGGAATCGTCTCAGCTTGTCCTTGATGCCCACACTGCTCACGGTGATGCGTTTGGGCGACCATGCGTAGCCGTACTCGGCGGTCATAATCTCAGTGGTGCGCAGCACGTTGTCAAGGTTGTCCATCGGCTCTCCCTGTCCCATGAATACGATATTTGTCAGCTTGTCACGCTCGGGCAGGGAGTGAATTTGGTTGAGGATGTCAGCTGCGGTGAGACTTCCCTCAAACCCCTGCTTGCCTGTCTGGCAGAAGAGGCAGTTCATCTTGCACCCTACCTGTGACGAGACGCAGAGCGTGGCACGGTCATCCTCTGGGATATAGACCGTCTCAACAAACTTCCCACTGTCTGTCGGGAAGAGATATTTAATGGTTCCGTCCTTGGAGTGCTGGGCATCAATGGGCTCCTTGCAGCCGATGGCATACTCAGCGGCGAGCTTCTTACGGTTGGCTTTGGAGATGTTGGTCATCTCGTCAATGCTTCTCACGTGCTGGCAGTAGAGCCATTTTGCCATCTGTCCTCCGGTGAAGGCGGGCATGCCCAGCGACTTGGCCACCTCCTTCAGCTCGCCAAGTGTCATCCCCAATAAATATTTCTTTGCAGTTTCCATTCCCGTTCTCAATGTTTTGTTGCTGCAAAGATAGCTAAAAAAAAACTAATATGCGTGCTTTCCTCTCTTTTTGTGTCTGAAACGCAACAGGATTGGAGCTGCGTTTGCCCGCATTGTGCCATGTGATAAAGCTATGTCTGGTGTCTTAAGTGAATCTTAAGAAAGATTTAACCTAATATTAAGAGAACTTTGCCGGAATCTCCATATCTTTGCAGTGTCAATCAGAAACGACACAGATTCAAACAATTATAACAATTAAAACATACAATTATGGACGCAAAGAAATCAATTGAGGCATTACAGTTTTTCACGACAGGACTGACAAACGGAGCTTTCGCACACTTGGTACAGGGCAAGCATTTTGAGGCTATGGGTCTCACGAAGCTGGCAGAGAAGTATACGGGACATTATGAAGAAGAAATGGGCTGGGTAAAGAAGTTCATGACCCGTATCAATGATTTGGGCGCAGAGGTGAAAATCGAAGATCAGAAAGGCCGTGAGCTGGTGGCAGACCCTGTGGACTACATCAAGGCTGACCTCGCTATCCAGGAGAAGGGCGTGGAGATGCTTTACAAGTGCATGGCCGACCTGAAGGATGACCCCACCACTTACGACATCATGAAGGCTTATCTTGCTGATGAGGAGGAAGACCTTTACTGGAGCCAGAATCAGCTTGAGGTCATCAAGATGATTGGCCGTGAGAACTGGCTGGTGAAGCAGCTCTAACGAGCCGTACGCTGAAAGCGGCTGTGATATACAAGAGCAGGCCCTATATATTAAAGGACGTGTTCCCAAGGCGCAAGGTGATAAGACTCTTCACCTACGCCTTTCTTTTTTCTGTTTTATTTCGTATCTTTGCGTTTGCAAGGTAATAAGCTTATGAAAATACTGATAGTAGAAGATGAGGCTGGTATCTACACCTTCCTAAAAGAGGGGCTGGAAGATGAGGGCTATGAGACGCTTGTCGCTACGGATGGTGAGGCTGCGCTCAGATCGTATTCCGAGTGGCATCCTGACCTGCTACTGCTCGACTGGATGCTTCCAGGGATGGACGGGATTGAGGTGTGCAACCACATCCGCAGGACCGACCAGGAGACACCCATCATCTTCCTTACAGCCCGTGATGCGGTGGAGGACACCATCAGCGGACTGCGTGCCGGTGCCAATGACTACATCAAGAAGCCTTTCTCCTTTGAGGAACTTGTTGAACGGATCAAGATACACTTCCGCAATCGTAAGGAGGATGAGATACTGCATTTGGGTAACATTGAGCAGAACCTGACCACCTATCAGGTGTCGAATGACGGCAAGGACGTGAAGCTGACCTCACGTGAGTTCAATCTTCTTGCTTACTTCATCCGGCACAAGGGGGAGGTCTGTACGCGCGAGGATATCATCAGGAACGTTTGGGGTATCGACTTTCAGTATGACACGGGCGTGATAGATGTGTTCATGAATGCCTTGCGCAAGAAGCTGGGCATGCCCCATGATGGCAACATCAAGACCATCCGTGGCGTAGGGTTTATAGCTACCGACTGATATGGAGAACCAATTCAAGAAATATGAGGACCGCATTGCTCATAGCATCCTGCGTGACACGGTGCTGGCAACGCTGGCACTCTGTGCTATAATCCTGGGCGCTTTTGCCGTCGGGCTTTTATATTTCAGAAGCCAGACTGTGGTGACGTGGTCACAGCTGTTCCTCTTTATGGTCATTCTGACCGTTGTCATCAGCCTGACAACGGTTGCGCAGGCCTATCTGCTTTACCATATAGCCCATAGGGTGGCGAGGAAGAGTGTGGCACCGCTCATTGACTCGCTTGACCGTGAGAAGGCATTCACCAGTTTTGCATCGCATGAGCTGCGCACCCCGCTGGCAGTCATTAAAGGGTCACTGGAAGTACTTATCCGTAAGCAACGCAAGGAGGAGGAGTACCGGCAGAAGATACGTGAGAACCTGCAAGTGGTGGATAATATGAACCAAATGGTTGACAACTTACTGACCCTCACCCGTGTGGAGAACGGCAAGCTGCGGCTGCAATATACAGATGTGCCCGTACAGGATATTCTTACGGAGGCCTGCACGGTCTCTTCCGATGTCATGCTGCAAAGGGAACTTGCCGTCAGGCTTGATGTGCCGGACGAGCATCTCAAGGCATACACTGACCATACAGCCTTGCTCACCATCTTGACTAATGTCATAGCCAATGCTGCAAAATATTGCAACAAGGGTGGATCTGTGGGGTTGACGGCAAAGCCAGAGGACGGACATGTACTGATAGAGGTGGTGAATAGCGGTCCTGGTATTCCTGCTGAGGACACAAGGCATGTCTTTGAACCTTTCTACCGTTCCATTGCCAGTGGGCATCAGCGCATAGAGGGATATGGTCTCGGACTGACCATTGTCAGCCGGTTTGCGGCCATAACCGGAATAAAGGTCAGTCTGACCAGCAGTGAGCAGGGGCCTACTACCGTCCGGCTGCACATTCCGCAAGGGCATCCGTCATCCCAGCAAACCTTTAGATAGATTATTCATTTCAATATCATTGGATGATGAAAATAAAAGCAATCCGCATGTTCGATCATGGTTTCATGAACCAGTCGTTCGCCTTCGGAGGTGAAGAAGGCAAAGAGAATTTTGACGAGCAGATTATCTACCGCTCAAGTCTACAGAACTTCCTTATTGAGACCGACAATGAGCTCATTCTTGTTGACACGGGTTTCGGAAGCGACTTCAAGGCTCCAGAGAAGAAGCTGGGCGCTCCTCTCTACATGGGGGAGAAGGTGGCTGACTACATGGATGCCTTCACTGCACTGGGCTATAAGGCTGAAGATGTGACGAAGATTCTCGTCACCCACAAGCATCCTGACCACTCTGCGGCTGTCAAGTTCTTCCCAAATGCCAAGGTTTATATCTCCCCCGAGGATGCCGATGCGTTGAAGTGGGAGGGTGAGAGCATTGTCCGTGCCACCTATGAGGACGGTGCCTACTATAATTTCCCCTGCTCACAGAAGATTGCCGATGGCATCCGTTTCGTTGAGGCAAAAGGGCACACCCGTGGCAACAGCATCGTCATTGTGGAGAACGATGGGCTCTTCTATATGATACAGGGGGATGTGACCTATACTGACGCAGCCTTGAAAGCCAACAAACTGAGCATTGTCTTTGAGGACTTGGCAGCTGCCAGGGAGACACTCGACCGTGTGCGCCAGTTTGTAGCCGAGCATCCCACCGTCTATCTCTCCACCCATTGTCCTGAGGGATATGAAAACCTGGAGATGAAGCGGGTGATGAAGCTGTAAGACAGCATAAGGGGACATTGCCAGCAAAGGGGGAATCAAAAGCGGATAGGCAGCTTTTGATTCCCCCTTCTTTTCCTATTCCTTGATGTCGAAGCCCAGCCTCTCCCACAGTCAAGTTCTCTTTTTCCCAGTCAGCAAGACCACGACTGAGAGCCACATTCATGAAAGTAAAACACATAGAGGCTGGCAACGCAGGAAGCCCTGCAATGTGGAGACTGGTTGAGGGTTTATCTCTTTTTCTTACGGACAAGGAAAAACGAGTCCTCAATGAGTTTCCGGACGATTTCTGTGTCATCCTTTGTGGCATCAATGCCTATCCAGTATTTGGGATTGCCATTGTAAGGCTTTGACAGCCAGCTGTGCTGCTCAAGCAGTGATGGAATGTCGTCTTTGCGACACTTCACGGTCACGTGGTGCAGGTCATTGATGTCGAAATAGCAGAACATGTGTCCGCTGATGTAAAACGCCAGCACATCTTTTGCCGCCTTGAACTGCTGGAACGGGAACTTCTCCTCCACATCTGCCGACAGCGACAGGCAATAGTCTCTCAGTTCTTCTGTGTTCATAGTTGCTTATGTCAGTCTCTTTCTTGTTCAGAATATGGCAGTCATCCACTTGGCTGGCTGAGCTGTTTATTGCTTTTCTTCTGCATTGGCTATCTCACCAACAGACACCCATAGGGATACAATATCCCTTTCTCATCCTTTCATCCTTACCAGCTCAATGGCCTCCTTGCCTGTGAGATGCTCTATGTCGAGGCAGATCATCGCCATGTGTGCCAGGCTCTTGTCCAGCTCCTTCTGCAGCGATTCCTCATCGTTGGGGTTATAGCGGTCGCCGAGCATGCGCGCCGTGCGCAGTTTCTCGTCAGTATCTTCGATGATGCGGATGCGTCCGAAGGCTATGACGCTGCGGAAATAGGTGGTATACTCCTTGCCGTGAATCTCATCCTTGTCAATGACGCAGAAAGAAGCCTTGCTGTGGCGGCGTATGGCATCCACCTTATGTCCTGACAGGGCGGTGTGGAAGTAGAGTCTGCCATCGGCATAGACATAGCTGATGGGCACTGCGTAAGGGTAGTCATCGTCACCAAGTAGGGCGAGTGTACCTGCCGTGGCATGCTGGAGAATACTGAGCGTTTCTTCTTGGGACAGTTGCTGGCGTTTCCGCCTCATTTCTCTGAACTGCATGATGTTCTTTTTTTGTTGTATGAAAAGCTGTTGGCAACGACAGAGGGACGCACCTGGTTGCTGCCATTGGCATAAACTTGTGCAAAGTTACTGCTTTTCTTTTGTTCAGTGTGCCTTTTTGCCATTTGTTTTTGTGTTATAGTTGTCTGATGCCTATGGCACTCTGGCATAATACTTTACGAGAAGTACTTGAATACTTTACGTGAAGTAATCAAGTACTTCAGCAAGAGTACTGCCGCTATATGGCACTGACAGCTCTCCGAGGGTTTACGGCCAGAATGGAGGGTGATGGCATAGAGCAAGACAGGAGGACTGGAAGCACCTTAGTGTTAACGTGTCTTTATATTGATATTGTTGCTGATGATATGTAATAAAAGGTGTTAATTAAATGCCTGCATCGTCTGCGATTTAAAATAAAATACATATCTTTGCAACGTCTAAAGGAAACAGAAGAGAGTTCCGGAAGACCAGAAACGAAAAGAGACAGCAAGACTGATGAATGTGATAAAAACCATACTCCGGCTCCTTTTAGGTGCTTTCATGACCTATGCAGGTGTGTCCCATCTGTCGTTTGCCCGGCAGGAGTTTGTGGCACAGGTGCCCGTATGGCTCCAGTTCTCTCCAGGATTCACTGACTTTGTGGTCTTGGTTTCTGGGGTAGTGGAGATAGCCTTGGGGCTTGGTATGCTTTTGCTGACCAGGCATAAGGGAGTCGTCGGGGCTTTGTTGGCACTCTTCTATGTTGCCATCTTCCCCGGCAATATCAACCAGTGGGTCAATCACATCAGTGCCTTTGGGCTTGATACGGACCAGGCTCGGCTCGTCCGCCTCTTTTTCCAGCCAGTGCTTATTGCCTGGGCATTGTGGTCAACAGGAGGTTGGTTACAGCTGAGAAAGTGGGGCAGAAGCGTGAGAGGGAGGAGAGATAAAGACAAAGAGATAAAATAAAACGGTAGTAAATCATAAAAACAGAAAATTATGGCAAAGGTATTCGATTTCAATTTGAAAGATAAGAAAGGCAATGAGGTAAGTCTTGAGGCATATAAGGGTAAGGTTCTCCTTATCGTCAACACAGCCACGGGTTGTGGCTTCACTCCCCAGTATGAGGACCTGGAGGCTATGTATCACGAGCTGAAGGACAAGGGACTGGAAATCCTCGATGTTCCCTGCGACCAGTTCGGTCATCAGGCGCCAGGCTCTGATGAGGAAATCCATGAGTTCTGCACGATGAAGTTCGGTGCTGACTTCCCACAGTTCAAGAAGAGCGATGTGAACGGTGCCAATGAGCTGCCGCTCTACACCTGGCTGAAGAGCCAGAAAGGCTATGCAGGCGGCGCATACGATGAGAAGCTGTCAGCAGTCATGGAGGATCTTTACAACAAGAGCAACCCAGAGCCACGCAAGCAGGACGATATTCAGTGGAACTTCACCAAGTTCCTCGTCAACCGCGATGGTGAGGTGGTTGCCCGCTTCGAGCCGACTGTTGACCTGAAGGAGGTTAAGAAGGCTGTTGAGGCTGAACTCTGAGCAGCCAGACAGACAGGCAGGAAAGTAAAGGACAGTCTGACGGGTCATCCCGTGAGACTGCCTTTTTTGCGTTTAGTAAGAAGGGTATTCGGAAGACAGGAGGAGAAATGGCATTTGACATCAGTCTTTTCCGCAAGGAAGTATATAGCGTTGTGGCCTCCATTCCCCGAGGCCGTGTGCTGAGTTATGGGCAGATAGCTTGGCTCGTAGGCTTTCCTAACCATTCCCGCTTGGTGGGCAGGGTGCTGCATGGGGCTGGGGAAGAAGCGGGATTGCCCTGTCACCGTGTGGTGAACAGTGCGGGAAGAACTGCTCCCGGGTGGGCAGAGCAGCGCAGCCTGCTCATGACCGAGGGAGTTACTTTCCGTCCGAATGGCTGCGTTGATATGAGGAAATGGCAATGGAGACCATAGTTTCCATGACCGCTCTTCCTTATCCTTACATTTCTGATAGGGGCTTTTTGTAATCCTCCCTGTACTTATCCGTCTCGATATAGATGTATATCTTGTAAGATGGGAATGCAGCCCTCAGGTTACGCTCAATATCATTGATGAGGTCGTAGGACTGCATCTCATACTCGGTCTTCACGTCGATCTTTGCCGTGACAAGGATGTCAGTGGGGCTGAGGTGAACGGTCTTGATGTTGATGAGCCGGCTGATTTCAGTTCTGTCGAACGATGTCTTCATGCGTCTCAGATCCTTTTCCGTGACGCTCTCACCAATGAGCAGACTGTAAAACTCACGGGCAAGGAAGAGGGCTGCCAGACAGAGCAGCACACCAATCAGTACTCCCGACAGTGCATCGTAGAACGGATTTTCTGTGAGGTGGCTCACGAATGTTCCCGCCAGGGCTATCAGCAGGCCAATGACGGCACAGCTGTCCTCGGCGAAGATGATAAGAATCTCGCTGTGCCGGCTCTCGCGCAGGAAACGGTAGAGGGGCAGGCGGTCCTTGTTCAGTTCCCGTATTTCCTTAAAGGCTACGCGCAGGCTGAGCGTCTCCACTACCAGTCCGAAGAGCAGGATTCCCATGACGAGCCATGTGTTCTCCACGCTGTGTTCGGGATGGAAGAGCTTTTCAGAGGCTTCCATGATGCCCAGCGCACCTCCGGCGAAGAAGAGCATCATCGCCACCACCATGCTGTAGAAATACTTGGCACGTGCCTGGCCGAACGGATGCTGGTCAGTAGCTTCAGCCTCTGCCTGTTTGTTGCCCACCAGCAGGAGTATCTCGTTGCCGCAGTCCACAATGCTGTGGATTGACTCGTTCAGCATAGCCGCCGAGCCTGACACTGCAAAGCCTATGAACTTTGATACAGCCACCAGTATGTTGGCTCCCAAAGCGGCAAGAACGCTCATCATGCCGCCTTTGTTCTTTGCCTTTTCCATTTTCTTACCCTCTTTTCTGATTGTTTTTTTTCGCCTGTTCCGCAGCTTGTCTGACCTCCTTCACCATAGCGAGACGTTCCTCATAGATGGGGCGCCACTTATTGATCATGGCCTGGAGGTCGTGGCTGCGCTGTTCCAGTTCGTGATACTCTTCAGTGCCGGTCTGGTTGTTTTGGCTCATATTCAGCATACGTTGCAGCATGAGTTTCTGTTGGTCATCGGCTTGATGCAGCTGTGCGCCCAGCCTTTCAAGGTTTTCCATGAAGGCGAGCGCACGGTCAATATGATTCTCTTTTTCCATATCCTTGTCAGTCTTGAAACTTGTTCTTGGTGGCGCAAAGTTACGGAAAAAGTTGGGATATGGAAAGAATCTGCTCTCTTATCTTGTACAGGAAGTCGGATGCCGTCACTCCCCAAACAGTGTCTGGGCATTTTTCCAGAGTATCATTTCCCTGTAAGGCTGGAGGTCGGGTTCAGCCGACAGGTAGCCTTCCATCCGTTTCAGGCTGGCGGTAAGCACCTGGGGGGCAACATAGGGATAGTCTGACCCATAGAGCAGGTGGCTGGGTGAGGTGATGGTAAGCAGCAGCCTGATGGCTTCAGGTGAGTGGGAGCCTGCCAGGTCATAGTAAAGTGAGGTCAGGTTACGCTCCCAGTCAATTTCTCCAATGAGCCTTGTCTGTTGCATCACGGGTGTGAGCGATTTCATACGGGGGATGGCGATGGGGAGATAGGCTCCGCAATGGGGAACAACGAGCTTCATGTCAGGATAGCGTGCCAGTACGTTGCGGCTGATCATGTTGGCTACGGCACGTGTTGTCTCTGAAAGATATTCCTGCATGGCAAGTGGTGTCTGCTCCATCACCTGGCTGTTGACGGGGTCGGGCTTGTGCGGATGGAGAATGACGGTGGTGTGCCTGCTGCTCAGAAAAGCCATCAGTGAGTCCAGCTCGGGCGCACCAAGATATTGCCCCCTGACGTTTGTGGCCAGTTTGATACCATCGGCATGAAGTGTGTCGAGGGCATATTTTGCCTCTTCAATGGCTGCCCGCACGTCAGGCAAGGGCAGGGTGGCACACCATCGAAACCTGCCTGGGTATTCCTTCTTGATACGTGCAGCCTCCTCGTTGAGCTGCCGCACGGCCTGACGGCTTTCCTGAATGTCGCCGAAGTAAGGCTGTGGGGCAGCCAGGGTCAGTACGGAGGTTTTCACGCCAGCCTCATCCATCCATGCCAGCTGGGCTTTCACGTCCCACTGAGGGAGCGGGAATCCCTCTTCCAGCAGGGCATTGTGCTGGGAGAGGATTGTGCGGTACGACTGTGGGATGGAGTGGGAGTGTACGTCAATGACGGCCTGTGCTGAAGCGTTGTGAATGGAGGATGCTGTCAGTAGGGTCATAATGAGAGCCTTTCCGACTCTTACTGGTGTATCCATTTGTCGAGTTCGCTGTCAGTTACGTTGTTCATCAGCAGTCCGGCCTTCCAGTTGGCTTCGGGATAGCGTCCCTTGAGGTCATTGTAAGCCTTCGTCACGGAGCTTCCGCCCGATGTGGCAAACGGAATGACAGTCTTGCCTTTGAAGTTGGCTGACTCCATGAAGGTGTTGATGATAGTGGGACACGTGTACCATCAAATGGGGAATCCCACGTAGATGACATCGTATTCGGCAATGTTCACCTGTAGCTTCTTGATGGCTGGGCGCGACAGCTTGTCTTTCATCTCAACCGATGAGCGTGACTGTTCGTTGTTCCAGTCAAGGTCGGCTTCCGTATAGGGTTGCTGAGGCTGTATCTCGCACAGCGTTGCTCCCGTGGCCTTGGCAAGCCGTTGGGCAGCCTGTCTGGTTGTTCCCGTGGCGGAGAAATAAGCTACTAAAGTCTTCTTCATGCTGCTGTTTTCCTTTATTTTACTGTTCTGTGAACAGGCTGTGAGGCAGACGGCGGCCATCACGGCCAGGATAAGGACTGTTCTCTTCATCATTGTCTGAGGATTAGGTCAAGGGTTATCTGAGTTTGTCATACACTTCATCGCTCACCGGCTCCAGCCACTCACTGGAGGCATCCTTCTCTGCTTTAACCATGTAGGTAAGGTGCTGGAACCATGAGTCGCGGGCTGCGCCATGCCAGTGCTTCACACCTTCAGGGATGGCGATGACTGTGCCTGGCCTCATCTCGACAGCTGGCTTGCCCCATTCCTGATACCAGCCACGGCCTGCAACGCAGATGAGAACCTGCACGCACTTGTGGTGGATGTGCCAGTTGTTGCGGCATCGTGGCTCAAATGTTACGTTGGCAGGTCCGCCATCAGCACCATTCATGTCAGCCAGGTAGCTGTTGCCAATGAAGTACTTGGCATAAGCCGTATTGGGATTTCCTTTGGGCCAGACATTGAAGTCGACACTGTCAGCGGTCTCCTTTATCGGATCCTTCAGTACAGTTGCAACGGCCTTGTAGGCACGGTTGGCTTCGGCTTCTCCTGCTTTTTCGCGCAACAGCGATGGGATGTCACGCAACTGTCCTTTGGTGACTCCCATGTTCAGACTGCCTGATACGTGGGCAAGCAGCTGAGACTCACAGCCGGGAAGGGCTGCGATGGCTCCGATGGTTACCAGCTCACGGTCGGTGAAGGAGAGGGTGCTGCGGCTGAAGATGTCGCCAAAGAGGTGGGCCTTGAGGTAATAGTCAGTCTGCGGAGCAAAAGTGTAGTTGAATGGTGTGCCCCCGCAGAGCTGTGTCTGCACGGCTGTTCCAGCCTTCAGGGCATTGTAATCGTCAGGCAGGGCATCGGCCTCAGATCCTTTCTCCGTGGTCAGCCCCTTCTCCTCTCGATCCTTGATGACTTGCTGCAGTGCGCCCAGAGCGTTCAGCGAGCGGGGAAATCCAGTGTAAGCGTAGAGCTGCGAGAGGGCTTCCTTGGCCTCACTGACTGTCAGTCCATTGTCAAAACTATTGTTGAGGGCTTTTTTCAGTCCCTCGATGTCCCCCTTGGCTTCCATGGAGGCTATGAGGACAAGTGCCTGTTGTCTTGTTGTCAGTTCCATTGTGTTATGAGATGTGTAGTTTGTCATTCGTTTGAAAAGCTCCGTCATACTGGCAGTATTCATAGGGTTGAGGTCATTCAGCTCCAGCGACTTGACCATCTTCTTTGTTGCTTCCTTGTAGTTCAGAAAATGTCTTGTGTGTATATGATGCTGGTAGGCTTCTGGCGAGGCATATATCTCCAGGATGCGGAAACGTGTCTTGTCGTCCTTCAACTGGCAGGGGAAGAGGCAGACAACGCCTTCCTCTTCCCTGATGCTGGTGGCTGCAATATCCTTGCCCGCCTGGATATACTCGTCCAGAAACTGAGGATAGACCTCTATGTCAGCAATGCGCACCATCAGTGTATGCGCCTTTGCACTGAAAGATAATATTGCCATAAGTCCTGTGAGTATGAGATTCCTTATCATTTGTTGTCAGTCCATTGTGTGTTCCCAGTCGCCACGTGTATCGACACCTGTAGCTATGGCGAGCTGTTCCAGCCGTTCTACTTCTTCCTGTGACAGTCTTACTTGGGCGGCAGCTGCGGCCTCAAGTACGTGACGTTCCTTCGTAGCCCCAATCAGTGGCAGTGCGCCTTTGGTTATGGCCCATGCAATGCCCACTTGCGAGCATGAGATGCCATGCTTCTCGCCAATAGCCTTCATGCCATCGGTGAGTGCTTTGAGCCTGTCGAGTACAGGATTGTAGCGTCTTCCACGGTCGCTCTCTGCGGGAAGCGGATTCTCCTTGTTGTATTTGCCTGACAACGCACCCTGCTCCAGCACCATGTAAGCCCAGAACTGGATGCCGTTCTGCTTGCAGTAGTCCAGGATTCCGGCTTTCTCTGATGAGCGGTAGAGCAGGGAGAAGTGGTTCTGCACGGCGGAGATCTTGAAACCCTCCTGGGCGAGAATCCCGTTGGCACGGCATATCTCGTCAAGATTGTGGTTGGATACACCAATGCGTTTCACCTTGCCTGATTTCAGAAGAGGAATCAGACCTGGTGTCCAACGCTCCACATCCATAGGATTGTGAATCCAATAGATGTCGATATAGTCCAATCCCATACGTTTCATAGAGGCCTCAGCCATCTTCTCAACGCTGTTCTCATACATCTCAGCTATCTGTGGAGTGAACTTCGTCGATACAAGTATGTCCTCCCTTTTCAGCTCCTTTACGAAGGTGCCGAGGATGCGTTCTGACTCGCCCATACCATAGACGGTGGCCGTGTCCCAAAGATTCAGTCCCGCCTTCATGGCTGTCTCGAATACCGGGTGGAGCGTCTCCTCGTCGGTCTTGTTGCCAAACACGCTGTCACCGCCGAAGGCTCCTGCGCCCCAGGCCCAGGTTCCCAATGCTATATTAGTCTCTTTCATTGTTGTTTTGTCTTTTATTCGTTTTCTGTTTTTAATTTCCCGGCATATGCCTTGCCCATCCTGACACAGTCACCCAACACATCGCCTGTGGCAATATACTTGTAGCTTGGCATCTCAAAGAGTACAGGCTTGATCTTGCTCCAGTCAGGTTTGCCCTTCCCGTCAACCATCAGCTCATTGACATACGTGTTCTCCACCTTGCAGATGATGTTGTTGAAACCGTCAATAACGATGTCATCCTCCATGTGACACTCCATGACAAGGTCGGAGTCGTTGATGACAGGCATGCCATCCTCTCCTTCATGCCACTCGAAGATTCCCGATTTATCAGTTTTCTTGCCGCTTACAGTCCCACAATAGTCGGCACGCTCCAGCATCTTCTCATTGATAAGATTGATGCTGACCTTCTTGGTATTCTGGATGTTCTCCAGCGTTTTTGTATTGTGAAGGCTTATGCTGAGCAACTTGTGGCTTACAATCCCAATGTGTGCAACGAGCATGAAGTTTACTTTTCCCGTCTCGTCCTTTGTTCCCAGGACAGCCGCCAGAGACGGATAGAGTGCGAATACTGAGCCAATATTTTTCTGTTTCATTTTCTTTTGTTGTTTTGTCTGTTGTTTATTTATGGTGCAAAGTTAAGGTGAAAAACTATTAGGATGGGTAAATAAATTACGGAAACGGTTACCATTTTTGTGGATATGTCAGTGGAAATGTGTATCTTTACCAACCGAAAGATAAGGATTCATCATGAAGAAAGTATTGGAAGTCAATTCTGTCAATGATTACGCAAGGCATGTAGGGGCTGAGACACTGCATCCACTTGTCAGCGTCATCCACTATGAGGAGCTGGAACATTGCCGGCACAGCCTGAACAACTATGGTGTGTATGGGCTTTTCCTGATGGAAGAAAGTCCTTATACGCTTGCTTACGGGCAGGGGGTGTATGAGGCCGACCATCATTCCCTGATTTGCGTAGCTCCAGGACAGATGGGCGGAGTATCAGACACGGGGGAGGAAATCAGCCTGAAGGGCTGGGTGTTGCTCTTCTCTCCGCAGCTCATTATCGGCACAGATCTTGAACAACGGATGGAGGACTACCATTTCTTCTCTTATTATCAGAGTGAGGCACTGCGCATGCTGCCTGACGAATGGCGGACAATAGTGACCTGTGTGAGGATGATCCGTTACGAATTGCAGGCACATCCCGATGCTCCCCGCCAGCGTAACATCCTTGTCAACTATCTGCAGCTGATACTGGAGTACTGTTCCCGTTTCTATGAAAGGCAGTTCCATACGGAGGCAGTCAGCTGTAACAATGACCTTCTCAAGCGGTTCAATAAACTGCTCCATCAATATTATAAGGAAAACCGACAACTTGAATATGGTGTGCCAACCGTGAAATACTGCGCCCAGGAACTATTCCTGTCGCCCAATTACTTCGGTGACCTCATTCGCCAGCTTACAGGTGAGACTGCCATTCACACTATCCGCAAGTTTGTCATGCAGCGTGCCCAGAACCTGCTGGCCGAGGGCAAGACTGTGATGGAGACGGCTTCCGCTCTCGGATTTGACTATCCCCAGCATTTCAGCCGCCAGTTCAAGAAGCATTTTGGGGCATCACCGAAACAACTTCAGCATAGCAAGGATGTAGGCCGGATGCCATGAGGAGGGCTGGCAGTATGCCGGGAGGCTGCGCCAAGTCTGTTTTTAGTGAAAAACAGGTAGCACAAGGGAATAATAAAGGATTTTGTATTATCTTTGCATAAGATAAGCTGCACTCGGTAAAGTGAAAGCAAGCATTCCTTTGCGCTCGCTTGCATTATCTTTGCATAAGATAAGCTGCACCCGGCAAAGTGAGAGTGGACTGTTCCTTACGGTCATTTGCATAATCTTCACATGCTATAATAACAAGTAACCAGATGAATAAGAAAAAAACGATAGACTGCTTTCTGCCATACGGAACAGCTGAGGCGATGACCTCGCTGGTGGCACAGCTACAGGAGACTGGAGCCGTCAATCATATCCATATAGTCACAACTGAGGCAGGGCCGTCAGACATGCTGCCCGAAACGGCTTACTGGTTGGAGACGGATAACCTCCTGTCAGCAAAGACGATGAGGTTGATGGCGGAACGGACAGAGGCAGACTTTGTCTTGTTCTATATGAAGGCAAGCCCTCTGACTATAGGTTATCAGGCTGTGGAGAGACTGTTGCAGGTGGCCGGGGAGACCAAGGCTGTGATGGTCTATGCCGACCATTATTCTGTGGAGGGCGGTGTGCCTGTGAAACACCCTGTGATAGACTATCAGCTGGGCAGCATCCGGGATGATTTCGACTTTGGGTCGCTCGTCCTGTTGGACGGCAGGGCACTGAAGGCATATGCCGCACAGGCACTGTCAGTGTCCTACGGCTTTGCCGGCTGGTATGACCTCCGCCTCTTCCTGAGCAGGCAGGGACAGTTGTTCCATCTGAACGAGCTGCTCTACACGGAGGAGGAAGATGACCTCCGGGCGAGTGGTGAGAAGCAATTCGATTACGTGAATCCGCGCAACCGGGAGGTGCAGATAGAGATGGAACAGGCAGCCACAGCCCATCTGGCAGCCATCGGCGCGCTGATAGACACCAGCTGCTACATGCAGCCCAACTATGAAAAAGAGGTTTTCCCTGTAGAGGCATCAGTTGTGATACCTGTATTCAACCGTGAGAAGACCGTACGGGATGCAGTCCTGTCAGCACTCTCTCAAGAGACTGACTTCCCGTTCAATGTGATAGTCATCGACAACCATTCCACCGACCGCACCACGGAGATACTCTCATCGTTGGCAGCTGAAGACCAACGGCTCCTACACCTCACCCCCAACCGTACAGACCTTGGCATTGGCGGATGCTGGAACTATGCCATCAACGACAACCATTGCGGGAGGTTTGCCGTACAGCTGGACAGTGACGACCTCTATTCGTCCCCCCACACACTGCAAACCATCATTGATGCGTTCCACAGTCAGAAGGCGGCGATGATAGTCGGCTCTTATCGCATGTGCGACTTCAATCTCAACACACTGCCTCCAGGACTGATCAGTCACAGTGAATGGACGGAAGAGAACGGCTGCAATAACGCACTCCGCATCAACGGATTGGGAGCCCCCCGTGCTTTCTTCACCCCATTGGCACGCAAGCTGAGGTTCCCGAATACCAGTTACGGTGAGGATTATGCCATGGGATTGGCATTCAGCCGCCGTTTCCGAATAGGAAGAATCTATGAGGAGATTTACCTCTGCCGCCGTTGGGGAGGCAACAGCGATGCTGTGTTGAGTGTGGACAAGGTGAATGCCAACAACCTCTATAAAGACCGCCTGCGTACCATTGAGATTCTTGCCCGCCAGCGGCAGAACCAAGAGAGCCGTAAGCCCATTGGCATTGGCAGCGAACTGACCGACTTCTTCCATCATCAGCTTGCCCGTTGGACTGATGTGGCCAGTCGCTATGACGACCTGAGCCGAGTGCAGACCCGTCAGCTGGGCGGACTCGTGGCGCAGTTCAATCCGGCACGGATGGTCAGCACGGGAGCCAGGATTGACAAGGCGGCCATCGCCCATCGTCCTTGCTTCCTCTGTGCCAAGAACCGCCCTGCAGAGCAGATTGTGAAGCCATTTGGCAATCGGTTTGACATTCTGGTAAATCCTTTCCCCATCCTCCCTGCCCATTTCACCATTCCAGCCCATGAACATCAGCCACAGGCCATAAAGGAAAATTATCCCGAGCTGCACCGCCTCTTGGAGGCTTATCCACAGCTGATGGTGTTCTATAACGGTCCGAAGTGTGGAGCCAGTGCGCCTGATCATCTCCACTTCCAGGCTGGGCCGAGTGGCATCCTGCCGCTGCAACAGGCATGGGCGCAGTTGGATAAGATGCTGGAACCACTGCTGATGCTGAACGGGACAGAGGGAATCTTTCGGGTGAAAGGCTATGCCTGTCCCGCATTAGCCATTCGGAGCCGTACGGAAGAGCATGATGCTGAGCTGTTCAGCCACGTCTATGATGCCCTTCCCCTGAAGGGTGATGAGACTGAGCCTATGATGAACATCGTGGCATGGAGGGAAGGTGAGGACTTCATCTCGGTAGTCTTCCCTCGGTACCGGCACCGTCCAGAGTGCTATTCGGCTGAAGGCAAGGAGCAATGCCTGGTCAGTCCGGGCAGTCTTGATATGGCAGGGCTGCTGATCCTGCCCCGTCTGACCGATTTTGATCATATCACTGCTGATCAGGCTGCAGCTATCCTGCGTGAGGTGTCACTGTCCGAGGAGGCAATGGAGGCTGTCGCAGCCCGACTCAGACAGTCCCGGCAGCAGCCTGACATGTCCTTATCAGCCGATAGACTTCGTGAACCAGCTGTGACGGTGGGTATCGTCACGGCGGAGAGACTGTGCTTCCGGCTGAACGGGTCTTATACCGTGGAGGGAGAGACTGTGATAGGTGAGCAGACCGTTGAACTCTCCGAGGGGATGATTCTCTGGCAGGGAAAGCTGCACAGGGATCTATGTTTCATCCCTTCAAGTGCTGGGTATTCCTTCACTTTGGATGATGTGACCATCGGAGTGAACTTCCATTGGGAACGGAAAGAGGCTCAGACCTTCCTCGGCAGCTTGCATCTGGTGGTGGATGGTGGCAAGATATGTGCCATCAATGAGCTGCCCGTTGAGCGTTATCTGGCAAGTGTCATCTCAAGTGAGATGAGTGCCACATCGTCACTGGAGCTTCTCAAGGCGCATGCCGTGATCTCCCGCAGCTGGCTGCTGGCGCAGATGAGGAAGCGGAGGCAGCTTGAGAAGAGCGGGAACAGCTTCAACATGCTCTTTGAGCGGAGAGCGGACGAGCTGGTAAGATGGTCCGACCGGGAGGATCACCTGCTGTTTGATGTCTGTGCCGATGACCATTGCCAGCGTTACCAGGGTATTACCAGAGCCACCAGTCCACAGGTAGAGGAAGCCATCAAGGCAACCCGTGGACAAGTGCTGTTCTCTGAAAACGAAATATGTGATGCCCGGTTCAGCAAGTGCTGCGGAGGTGTGACGGAGGAGTTCCAGTACTGCTGGGAAAACCTGCGCAAGCCTTACCTGCATGCCGTGACTGACAGTGCCCCCTTGGGCACGGCCCCAGCAACCGACCTCACCACGGAGCAGGCTGCCCGCAAGTGGATTCTTTCCTCGCCGGAAGCCTTCTGCAACACCCGTGACAGCCGTGTCCTGAGCCAGGTCCTGAACGACTATGACCAGGAGACACAGGATTTCTATCGCTGGACGGTAGACTACTCACAGGCAGAACTCTCTGAGCTGATCAGCCGGAAGACAGGCATTGACTTTGGTGAGATTATCGATCTCCAGCCTGTGGAGCGCGGACGGAGTGGGCGCATCTGCCGATTGAGGATCGTAGGCACGAGACGCACTTTCACCCTTGGCAAGGAACTTGAGATACGCCGGGCACTGAGTGAGAGCCACCTTTACAGCTCCGCCTTCGTGGTAGACCGCTGCGACTTTGCCGGTGACATCCCTCAGCACTTCCATCTTACAGGAGCCGGGTGGGGGCATGGTGTGGGACTGTGTCAGATAGGTGCTGCCATGATGGGCGAGAAGGGGTATGGATATGACCAGATACTCCATCACTACTATCAGAACACGGAACTGAAGGAGCTATATAAATAAGGTGTAGAACGATGCAAGAGGAGCAGAAGATAATCAACGGAATCCCAATCGTGAGCTGGTGGCATAACCATTGGTTTTGGCTTCCCACGCTCTATCTGACGCGGGGACTTCCCTATGTGGTCCTCCTGATGACTTCCCTGGTCTATTTCAACCGCATGGGGCTGTCAAATGGTGCCATCACCCTTACCACCTCGTGGTTCTTTCTGCCATTCATCCTGCGGCCGCTGCTGGGAAGACTGGTCATTGGTTATGAGAGCAAGCGTTACTGGATACTCCTCACCGAGTTTGTCATGGGGATGAGCCTTGCCGGACTGGCTATGGCAGTGCCGCTGGTCAGGTGGTATGAATGGACGGTGGCGTTCCTCTTGCTGATAGCTACAAGTGCAGTCCTGCACGATGTGGCTATAGAGCGGTTCTATAAGCGGAAAGCCCTGTTGCGTAGCCGTCCAGCCTTCTTTGGTGTCCGTGCTGTGTTTTACCTGCTCTCTATCATTGCCGGAATGGCAATACCAGTCACCCTTGCGGGCAATCTGGAGGTCATCAACAGGGCAATCCACTCCTCCTGGTCAACAGTGTTCTGGATGTTGACCGTGCTGGTGTTTGTCTTGATGGCTTACCATTCCCTGGTTCTCCCAAGGGCTTATGTTCAAGCCAACCTGCCTATATGGAGCGGCCTGACCCGTAGATGGTGGCATGACGTGCGCACGGCTTTTGTCATTCGCCCGCATTACGTGGCGAGCCTCTGCTTCCTGTTCTGTTTTCTCATGCCTGAGGGCATGTTCTTCCGTGTGGCACCGCTTTTCCTGATTGACCCAGGAAGTAATGGCGGACTGGGACTCTCCCCGCAGGAGTTAGGTCTGGTGCAGGGAACGGTGGGCACGTTTGCCTTGATGGCAGGCTGTGGTGTGGGCGCGGCCGTAGTGCGCCGTGACGGGCTGGGCCGATGGCTGTGGCCGATGGTGAGCGCGATCACGCTGCCAAAGCTCCTCTTTGTCTATCTCAGCTATTCTTTTGTATCCACATTGTCAGTCATCAACGTCTGTGTCATGGCTGAGCAGTTCGGTCTTGGATTCGGCCTGACAGCTTACATTATCTGGCTCGGCCACTGCACGAAAGGCGAGCATCCCACCTTCACTTACTCCCTTGGGACGGCCATAACTGGTGCCTCTATGTTGGTCTCGGGTTGGTTCACGGGTTTCTTGCAGGAGTATATCGGCTATCGTCACTTCTTCCTTCTTGTGTCATTCTTGGGACTTGTCTGCTTTGTTGTGGCATGGTTTATTCCTGTAAGCAGGAGGACGGGGGCCGATAAGCCACATGCCGTGTCCTGACAGGTGCGGGATAGAGACAGTATGCCTATACCAGTACTGAGGTACGCAGTGCCCGATTGCAGCAGTACTTCAGCTGCAATATTCCAGTACTCCAGCTGCAGTATTCAGGTACTTCTCGTGAAGTATTGTGTGGGCCGTGTGGTGGTGTGGTCCGGAAAGTCGTTTCCGGCACTGTGCTTGTTTGGTTCTTGGAGATATCCGCCTTTTGGAGTGCTGTAGTACATTATGTATCTTTTTTATGGGCAAGGAATACAAAAAAGCCGTTTACTTATCAGTTTCTCCCGAAAAAGTTGTACTTTCGCACTCAGAAAGTTATAAAAACAAGTTAAGAGAAATGAAGATCAAGTATTTATTGATGGCAGCCATCGTTGCGACGATGACAGCCTGCGGTACGGCTTCCAAAGTGCCTTTGACCGGCCGCACACACCGTATCAGCGTTTCAGATGCCCAGATTCTGAGCCTTAGCAATCAGGAGTATACCAAGTTCATGGCATCTGCAAAGAAGTCTGCCGACACAAAGAATACCGCAATGGTACAGCGTGTAGGCCGAAAACTGGCAACAGCCGTAGAGACTTACCTGCGCAACAATGGGTATTCCAATGAGATAAGCAACTTCAAGTGGGAGTTCAATCTCGTTCAGGACAAGCAGGCCAACGCCTTCTGCATGCCTGGCGGCAAGATTGTTGTCTACGAGGGCTTGCTTCCCTATACACAGACCGAGGCAGGACTTGCCATCGTCCTTGGCCATGAGATAGCTCATGCAGTGGCAAAGCACAGTGCCGAGCAGCTGACAAAACGTCAGAACCAGTCGACCCTCACCTCTATTGGCGGTGCGGTGCTGAACGGTATTGCCGGCAACGGGGTGGGCGACCTTGCTGCCCAGGTGGCAAGTGGCGTGTTCTCCTTCCGCAATCTGAAGTACAGCCGTGACAATGAGAGCGAGGCCGACTATATGGGGCTTATCTTTGCGGCTATGGCGGGTTATGACCCAGCCAATGCGGTCACCTTCTGGCAGCGCATGGCTTCAGCCTCCAAGGGCGGCAGTTCTGATATTCTCAGCGACCACCCGTCTGATGTCAAGCGGGTCCAGAATATCAAGGGCTGGCTCCCTGAGGCTGAGAAGTACTATCAGGCAAGTGGCGCAAGCCGCTCGGCAGGCGCTACGGCACGTACCACAACAACCGCCAAGACCAAGAAAACAACGACAAAGCGGACAACCAAGCGCCGTTGACGTTACTGTTCCTTCGGCATTTCCTTATGGCTGTCAGCCTTCCCCCAGTGTAGTGTCATGCTCTCATGACAGATGCTTTCAGGGTGAGGCTGACAGCCATAATAGGTTTCAGACGGGTAAGATACGTGGGAAAAGAGGAAAAAAGCAGCACATAGTGTTGCTTTTTCTTTTAAAGATTTGCCTGAATGTGTTTTTATTGCTATCTTTACAATCGAAATCAAACCCTTACATCTATGATTGATTATCTGATACAAAACCTGTGGTTGGCATGGTTGCTGGCTGGCATCGTCTGCCTGATACTTGAGATGATGAACGGTGATTTCTTCATCATGTGCTTTGCCATTGGAGGATTCTGTGCCTCAGCTGTCTCTGTGTTTACCGACAGCGTCACCGTGCAGGTTGTTCTCTTTGCCTTGTTCACCCTGCTGAGCATCTTCTTCGTGCGCCCTATAGCCTTGAGGTATCTCCATCGTGGAGAGGACCGAAGGCTGAGCAATGCCGATGCGCTTATAGGACGTGAGGGCAAGGTAACTGACACCATCGAGGCAGGAGGTTATGGAAGGGTGAAGATTGACGGTGACTCCTGGAAAGCCCGCTCGGCTGACGGCGATGAGATAAGACCGGGGACAGATGTCAGAATCCTCCGTCTCGACTCTATTATAGCCACCGTTGAGCCTTGCTGAGGTTTGCCCGGCAGTGATTTTGATGAGATAACGGAAAACATTAATACAACCTCCCAATCCAACCGTCATGAGAAGTGGCGAATGGAAGGGAACAAAAACTTTCAAGCTTATGGATATTGCAGCTTATGTTCTGATTGCGCTCGTGGGTTTAGTGATTGTCTTCGCCAAGATGTCGATTGTGATTATATCGCAGAGCGAGACCAAGATTATTGAACGTCTGGGCAAGTATTATGCCACGCTCCAGCCTGGCATCAACATCATCATTCCTTTCATCGACCATGCCAAGGATATTGTTGCGTTGAAGGGTGGACGTTATACCTACACTAACTCAATTGACTTGCGTGAGCAGGTGTATGATTTTGACCGTCAGAATGTTATCACGAAGGATAACATCCAGATGCAGATCAATGCCCTGCTGTATTTCCAGATTGTCGACCCATTCAAGGCTGTCTATGAAATCAACAATCTCCCGAATGCTATTGAGAAGCTGACACAGACCACCCTGCGTAACATTATCGGAGAGATGGAGCTTGACCAGACGCTGACCTCACGTGACACCATCAACACGAAGCTCCGCTCCGTGCTGGATGATGCCACCAACAAATGGGGTATCAAGGTGAACCGTGTGGAGCTGCAGGACATCACTCCTCCTGAGAGTGTGCTACAGGCAATGGAAAAACAGATGCAGGCCGAGCGTAACAAGCGTGCCACCATTCTCACCAGTGAGGGTGAGAAGCAGGCTGCCATCCTGCAGTCGGAAGGCGAGAAGACCTCAACCATCAACCGTGCTGAGGCCGACAAGCAGCAGCAGATTCTCATTGCGGAGGGACAGGCACAAGCCCGTATCCGTAAGGCTGAGGCTGAGGCGATAGCCATTCAGAAGATAACGGATGCTGTAGGGCAGAGTACGAATCCTGCCAACTATCTCATCGCACAGAAATACATCCAGATGCTGACAGACCTTGCCCGCAGCAACAATCAGAAGACCGTTTATCTGCCCTTTGAGGCTTCCAACCTTATGGGGTCCATCGGCGGCATCAAGGATATGTTCAAACAATAAGCACCAATGACAAAGCAAACCCTACATCTCTGCATCTTCTGTGGTGCCCGTCCCAACTTCATCAAGGTGGCACCTATCATCAGAGTTATTGACAATCTTCCTGCCGAAAGCGGCCGGTGTCACATTTCCTACTCTCTCGTCTATGCCGGCAGTGCTGATGATCCGACGTTGGAGGACAGGCTCTTCGATAATCTCTCCATCCGGCGTCCTGAGGCGTTCCTTGGTGTGGAATGTGAGAATCTGAATGAGTTGACCGGTCAGGTCATGTCGCAGTTTGAGCGTTATCTCCAGAATAATCCTACAGATGTAGTCATTGTTGTCGATGACCTTGCCTCAACGATGGCGGCTGCCATCGTCACCAAGAAGCAGGCCATCATGCTGGCACATATTGCTGCGGGTACACGCTCATTCGACATAACGATGCCCAAGGAAATCAACCGCCTTGTCATTGACGGCCTGTCGGATGTTCTCTTCACGGCGGGATTCAGCAACAACAGTATAGCCAACAAGGAGGGTGCCGAGCTGTCAAAGGTCTACATGGTGGGCAACATCCTTATTGACAATATCCGCTATAACAGGAACCGGATAGAGGGAATGCGGCTGAATGACATTGACGAGCTCTCAGGACTGCCCATAAAGGAAGGGGAATACATCGTGTTCACACTGAACCGCAAGGCACTGCTGGCTGACCAGGAGAATCTTGAGAAGATGCTCCGTGCGTTGGCTGAGACTGCTGGTGACACTCCTGTCATCGCTCCCCTGCGTGACTCTGCTGTGCAGGTGATACTCTCCCTGGGGCTGAAGAAGAACCTCAACCTTCACAACGTCCACATTGTGAAGCCAATGGACTATCTTGGATTCGCCTGTCTTACGGCCCATGCCAAGGGTATCGTGACGGATTCGGGGAATGTGGCTGAGGAGGCAACGTTCAACAGCGTGCCTTGTATCACGCTGAACAGCTACACGGAACATATTGAGACCGTCAAGGTGGGGACGAATGTCCTTGTCGGAGAGGATGCGGAACTGCTCCGCTCAGCCCTGGCTGACATGGTTGCCGGCAAGTGGAAGGCGGCTGGCATCCCTGACCGCTGGGATGGCCGCTCAGCCGAGCGTATTGTCCAGACGTTGTTGGAACTGCGCTGAGCAGGCTGGCAGGAGAATGATATTTGGGGAGGAAACCGGCAGGTTTCCTCCCTTTTCTTGTAGTCGAAGGACGGTTGTGATGATTTAAAATGTTTCAGTGAGGAGCTTGTGATGTCTGCAGACTCGTTCTTTTCGTGATAATGAAGTGCATTATCCTAACTATTTAGTACCTTTGCATGTAGAAATAGGATAATAGCAGCATGCACGGACATACAGATAATTACACGTTTCTTACGCAGGGACCGATACATCGAGTCATACTCACAATGGCTGTACCGACCATCATCTCGATGCTCGTGACGAGCCTTTACAACATTGCCGACACGTTTTTCGTGGGGCAGATTGATACGCAGTCAACCGCAGCAGTGGGGATTGTCTTCTCGCTGATGTTCTTCGTGCAGGCAACAGGCTTCTTCTTCGGTCATGGGTCGGGCAATTACATCTCCCGGGAGCTGGGCGCACGGCGGCATGACAATGCCGTGAAGATGGCATCGACAGGATTTTTCACCTCTTTCCTCTTCGGATTGCTGATACTTGTCGTGGGCGAGATTTACCTGACTCCACTCTCTGTGCTTCTCGGCAGTACACCGACCATTCTGCCTTATACTGAGCAGTACATGCGAATCATCCTTTTTGGTGCGCCTTTCCTCACATCTTCGCTCACGCTGAACAATCAGATGCGTCTGCAGGGGAATGCCGCCTATGCCATGTATGGCATTGTGGCTGGAGCTATCCTGAATGTTGTTCTTGACCCAATACTTATTTTTTCCTGTGGAATGGGTGTCGGCGGGGCAGCCCTGGCTACGGTGACAGGGCAGGTTGTGTCGTTCCTTATCTTGTTTTACATGACCCACAAGGGAGAGAACATAGCTGTCAGCTTCCGTAACTTCTCACCTTCCTGGCGGGCATATAAGGAGATCTTCTACGGGGGCAGCCCCTCGCTCATGCGTCAGGGGTTGGCCTGTGTGGCAACAATGTCGCTCAATGTGGCTGCGGGGGCATACGGTGACTCAGCCATAGCCGCCATGAGCATTGTCGGGCGTATAGCCATGTTGGTCTTTGCGGCTGTGATTGGGCTTGGGCAAGGCTTCCAGCCAGTCTGTGGCTTCTGCTATGGTGCAGGGCTGTATGACCGGTTGAAGGAGGCTTATAAGTTCACGGTCATTGTGGGGACAGGCTTCCTTGTAGTCTGTGCAGTTGTGGGATGGCTGGTCAGTGGTTCGTTGATAGGTATCTTCCGCAACGATACGGAGGTGATAGACATAGGCATGGTGGCACTTCGCTGGCAACTTTGTACGTTCCCGCTCAATGCCTTCATCCTCGCAAGCAACATGCTGGCGCAGACGTGCCGTAAGCCCTGGCGTGCCAATCTGCTGGCTGCAGCCCGTCAGGGACTCTTCTTCATTCCGCTCATCTTCATTCTTCCGTCCTGTTTCGGGCTGAAAGGAGTTGAGATGTGTCAGGCGCTTAGTGATGTCTGCTCCTTTGTCTTGACAGTCCCTATCGTTGCCTATACGTTCAGGGAGTTCAACAGGGAAAGCCGTATGCGCGTATCATAATTTGCAATCCACATAACATGAGCAAAATATATATTAAGAATATGGTGTGTGACCGCTGTAAGATGGCAGTGGAAAGAACACTGACAAGTATAGGGTTACATCCCAAGGTGGTTGATCTGGGAGAAGTTTCCTTGGAGGAAGCCATCACTGATGAACAGCGCGGACTGCTGCGGACGGAACTGGATAAGCTTGGTTTTGAGTTGCTTGACGACCGGCGGGAGCAGACGATAGACTTGATAAAGAGTGCAATCATCAAACTGGTGCATTATCAGGACAATCACTCTGCGATGACACTCAGCAGCTATCTGTCAGAGGAACTGCACCAGGATTACAGTGCCTTGTCTAAACTTTTCTCAGAAGTAGAAGGAAAAACGATAGAGCGTTATCACATTGAGCTGCGCATCGAGCGGGTTAAGGAGCTGATACGGTATGATGAGCTGACTCTGACGCAGATTGCCTTGCTGATGAACTACTCATCAGCGGCTTATCTTTCCTGCCAGTTCAAAAGCGTGACAGGCATGACCCCATCACAGTTCAAGGCTATGAAAGCCAATCTTCGGAAACCACTTGACAGCATTTAGGTCGGTCGTCACAGGACAGGCTAAATGTTCTTATGTGACCGGGCTGCCCGTTTTATAGGACGTATCAATCATAGTGAGCCTTACGCTTATGATGTTGATACGTTCTATAGTAGCCAGTTTCCCTGTCATATTCTTAATAATGTGATGTCGTGATGTAAGTCTGCCTTGGACTGTTGGGGCTTTTTTTGTCAGTAGGCTCCAGCAAGCCGGCTGCCAGCAGATGTGTCAGCAGCCGTCTGCGGAAGCTGGTCCGGCTCTTGTAGCCCGTTGCCTCCATCATGTTGAGGATGGATTTAGGTGTCAGGCACAGCTTGAGAACTTTCTCGGCACGTTCCACCTCTTCTTTTGGAAGCTTGGGGCAACGTGTCTCCAATGCTCCCCTATATGTGGGAAAAGGTTCCCCAACAAATCCTTCTTCAGCTGCATATTTGGGAATTGGGTCGGGAAGTGGCCGATAGAGAATACATCTGAACTGATTTCCTGACTCGTCATTGACGAACTCTATTCTCGGATATTCGTTCAAGGCGCGTATGATACCGGAGCCTAAGCCACGGTAGAGCATAGTCTTGGCACAGAAACTTGCCATCAGACGGTTGCGTATGAAACTGTTGCCTAACCGGATGTCGTCCACGTCCATTCCACCAGGCAGCTTTCCAGGTGAAATAATCTCAACTCTGTTGTCAAAGATGAGCAGGCGTATGGCTGCCGGCTTCAGATAGTCGCGGTGGACGAGAGCGTTCTGCAGTACCTCTTCCAAGGCTATTTCCGGTATCTCCAAGTGCCCGGTAGAGTTGAAATTCTGTCCGTCCTGTAGGGCATGGAGATTGCTTTTTAGGAATGACATGCCCTCAGAGAAAAGCCTGGGGATGGTACCATCGATATCCCGGCTGTCCTTATAGTTGGTGTTCCCTATACTGTTGCCATAGAAGGACACAGCCTTGATTACCATCTCCGGATAAAACATCTGGGGCATGCTGCCAAAGTAGAGAAGGCCGCCCAGTGTCAGTCTCCCGTCTATTGTGGTTATTTGCATGTTGCGCATCAGCTTCTCAAAGGGGATATTGAAGTCTGAGGCCTTTTTGTGAAAGACTTCCATGAGGTATTTGTTCACCAGCCACTTGTCCAGGTCATTGATGTCGGTGTTCTTTACGCCTTCTTCGTCTGGGTGGTAAGTCCCCGACTCATAGAATAGCTCCAGCAGTTCATGGTTTTCTGTGATGCGCCTCTTGTCGGCTCCCTGCTTCACGAAGATATTACCGCTGATGTCTTTATAAGGCTTGCTGATACCTTCACCGATGTGGATGACAAGCAGCTTCTTTCCGTCAATAGCTATCGTCTCACTCTCTATATAGAGTGTGGGGCGGATATTCTCATTGGCGGTATTGGCTACTTGGCTGCTTGTCTTCTGTATCTCTTCGTATCCGAGTCCTTTGATTTTCCCAGTCTTATCCTCAACTCCAAAGATGAGAAGGCCTCCTTTACTGTTGGCAAAGGCTACGATTTCGTCAGCTATGGATATGGGAGAGCTGAAGTGTTCCTTGAACTCTGTGTGGCTGTTCTCTCCCAGGGAGATGATTGATTTGAGTTCTTCTGCATCCATGTTCTTTGTTGTTGATGGATTAATGATTGGTTAAGTTAATCATTTTACTTGACCACAAAGGTATGTTTTTCTTTTTTATTTTGGTTAAGTAGGGTTTCGTTTTAACTTTATATTAACATTTTTATGCTGATTTATGGGAGTAGTTGACCAATTGACGGGCATGATATGGTTAGGTTTGTGTATATGGTTGGTTAAGTAAAGGTGCTTTTTGGTTAAGTAGGGTGTTTCGTTTGATCATCTCCCTGCCGGTGTAAGAATGGGCGAATGGTGTCTTGTAAAGTTATAATTTTTATCCATAATTTTGTAATACACCTTATGCAATATATGTGTATCTTTGCACATGAGCAAGAAGATGAGAACTTCTTGGATAAGTAATAACATAAATATAAAGAAAGGAACAAGACTATGGCAAAGAATGTTTTTGCAGTTAGCGGTATGAAGTGTGAGCATTGTAAGGCTAATGTTGAGAATGCCTTGAAGGCTGTCAATGGTGTGCGGGAGGCTGAGGTGAGTCTCGCTGATGCTAATGTGAAGGTGGAGTATGATGAGGCTGTTGTCACCCCTGTCCAGCTCAAGGAGGCTGTTGACAACAGCGGGCGGTACGAGATGTCGCTGTAGAGTTCCATTCTCACCCTTTTGAGAAGGATGAGAATACGATAGTTATAGGTCTTATGAAACAGACAATTCCGGTAGTTGGCATGGCATGTGCATCGTGCTCTGCCAACGTTGAGAGAAAGCTGAACTCGCTTGAAGGCATCGTTTCCGCATCGGTCTCGTTGCCCGGGCGTTCGGCTTTGATAGATTATGACCCTGACAGGATTTCCCTTGAGACTATGAAAGCGGAAATCAATGGTATTGGGTATGATCTGATTATTGACAAGGATACCTCCGTAACGGAGCTTGAGAAGCGGGAATACACTCTTCTCAAGCGTAAGACAGTCCTTTCCTGGTTATTCTCGATTGCGGTGATGTGTGTCTCTATGAGGTGGATTGACCTTGGCTCTCGTGCCATTGCCAACCAGGTGTCTCTCTTGATAGCATTGGCAAATATGCTTTACTGTGGGCACCATTTCTATGTCTCCGCATGGAAGCAACTGCGTCACGGCGCAGCCAATATGGATACACTTGTGGCTCTTTCCACTGGTATATCCTTTCTTTTCAGTGTGTTCAATACGTTCTGGGGCGATGCTGTGTGGGCAAGTCGGGGCATAGCTTGGCACACTTACTTTGATGCGGCAGTGATGATAATCACCTTCGTACTGACTGGCCGTCTCTTGGAAGAAAGAGCCAAGGATGGTACGGCATCATCCATCCGCCAGATGATGGGCATGGCTCCGAAAACGGCACATGTCGTTGATGGCGACAGGATAGAGGAGGTTCCCATCTCTACTATAGAGGTGGGCGATGTGCTGGAAGTGCGTCCGGGTGAGAAGGTGCCTGTTGATGGTGAAATTATCTCTGCCGAGAGCTTCATGACAGCTGATGCCGCCTACGTTGATGAGAGCATGATAACTGGCGAGCCTACCCCTGCCGAGAAGCGGAAAGGCTCAAAGGTACTGGCTGGAACTATCCCCAGTCAGGGCAAGTTCCGTATGCGGGCACGCCAGATAGGTGAGGATACGGCTTTGGCCCAGATTATCCGTATGGTGCAGGAGGCGCAGGGCTCAAAGGCTCCCGTGCAGCGCATTGTTGATAAGGCTGCTTTGGTTTTTGTTCCGGTTGTGACAGGCATCGCCCTTGTCACCTTCCTTCTTTGGTGGATTATCGGTGGCAGTGCTTTTCTGCCGCAAGCAATCATCTCCGCTGTGGCTGTTCTGGTAATAGCTTGTCCCTGTGCAATGGGCTTGGCTACACCAACGGCACTCATGGTAGGTATCGGCAAAGCAGCGCAGAAGCAGATACTTATAAAAGACGCGTCGGCTTTGGAAAGTCTGCGAAAGATGGATGTGCTGGTGACCGATAAGACGGGCACGCTGACTGTTCCGAATCAGAATATTGACTTCACCAAAGCTGATAATCTCCCACTTGAAACACGTGAACAACTGAAGCCTAATGCCCGTGAGGCAATGGAGGAGCTACAGCGGAACGGAGTGGAAGTCTATATGATGAGTGGCGACAAGGAGGAGGCTGCCCGCTACTGGGCGGAGAAGGCAGGTATCAGGCATTATTACAGCCATGTGCTTCCACAGGACAAGGAAAACCTCGTCCGCCATTTACAGACAGAAGGCAAGCGTGTGGCTATGGTGGGTGATGGTATCAACGATACCCAGGCACTGGCCTTGGCAGATGTCAGCATTGCCATAGGCAGGGGAACTGATGTGGCAATGGATGTGGCGCAGGTCACACTCATGGGCGATGACCTCTCTGCTATCCCCGAAGCTGTCCGATTGAGCCGGAACACGGTGCGCATGATATGGGAGAACCTGTTTTGGGCGTTCATCTACAACATCGTCTGCATCCCCTTGGCAGCTGGCCTGCCCTATGTATTTGGTATCAGCTGGCAGATAACTCCCTCATGGGCAAGTGCCCTGATGGCTTTCTCCAGTGTCAGCGTTGTGCTGAACAGTCTCCGCCTGCGCTGGATGAAATAGCATACATACTTCGAGGTCTTGTTTTTAAATAAAAAGGAATTATTCGTCTCCCGTAGCCGTTCATAGTAGTCAAAGCTATTTTTCTCAAAATGATTTGGAAGTTTCCTTTTAAATTTCTATATATTGCAAATATTATCATAGTATTCACTATTTAAATCTAAAGTGTAATGAAAAAAGTTTTATCTGCACTATTAGTCGCATTATTCTCTGTTATGGGAGTCTATGCGCAGCAAGTCACAGTACCAGAACCCGAGTTTGCCGACCAGGCTTATTTGCTGACATCGAACTCTACTTATGTCAAGTTGCCAAGGGAGTCAGGGGCCATAAAGACAAAGGCTGGAGCCTCCTTATACCTTGTCGGAATCGGAAAGGTAAAGACACGTCTTACTTTAGAGGGAAAGGAATCACCAGTAAAGACGACAGCTGGAGAAACAAGAATAATTTTGAGGGCAAAGGACAATCTAACAGACCCGGAGTCTTTTATCAGTGTTTTTAAATTTGAAATAAACGGTAAGAACAGAAGGGCTCAGATTGCGGAAGACGGAACATTCTCCGCAGCGAAGACAAACTCTCTGAGCCAGATTTCATATCAAGCTGAAAAATATGGTGAAAGCTCATATCTGTTGCATTTCGACAGTCTCCAACCTGGTGAATATGGAATCTCACTTGGAGATCCCAATGCTGACAGTAATAAAAATGGCTATAAAGTGACGACTTTTTCTGTACAATAAATAAGGTAAGAGAGAAAAAGTTTTTGAAAAGTATAATCCTGATAATCAATTGTAGCTGATTATCAGGATTCTTTCTTTTATAAAAAGTGATGGCTACTATCTCACGGGATAGTCATATCGGTTGACATTGTAGAAGCTGCTACGCTGTGTTGGGATATGGTCAAACTCAACATTGATGGAGATGGCATTCTGGTTGTGGTCGCCCCACTGATAGGTAACGCCACCACCAATGCGGTCCATGAAGCGGCTGGCAACTGCATTGTTACCCCATCCCATGAAGCCATAGCCATAGTCCATCGGGGCAAAGCCGTAGCCAAAGGGAGAGTATCCCCATCCTCCATAGCTGCCCCAATAAGGCGATCCGTAGCCCAATCCTTGGCTGAAGTTGTCAGACGTAAATGCTTTTTGCACAAAGGCATAGGCACTCCAATGCTCGTTGAACTGATAGCCCAGCACAGCATTGACACCTCCAACGAAGTAGTTGTCGCCACGATAGGTAAGGTGGTTTACGTAACCGCCCACAGCCAGCGTGGCCTTGGGTGAGAGATTGGTGACATACATTAATGATACGTCTTGCGAGAAGCCAGCTCCGTGTCCGTAGCCATGCCCGAAGGAGGCAAAGGCAGATGCGCTGAGATTCACATTCAAGCCTTTGTGCAGTCTCCATGCGTCCGTTCCGAAGCCCCACGCGGGGTAATAGAAGTTGCTGGGGGTAATGGTCTGCCCGCTTTCGGTAATTAGCGGCAGGTTGTTGTCAATCTGCGCCTGTTGCTCACGGTCTTCAGCCAGCCGGCGTGCGTATTCTTTCTCAGCCTCTGTGGCTTCCCGTGGTCCTTGCAGGCGTGACGACTCTATTGGCTCCACGACAGATATGTTACCATCGTGGACTCTTTTGACATCCTGTGCATACAACGGCAGGCACAGGATTGCGACCATAATGAAAGAATATTTCCTCATATCACTGCAAATTTACATGATAGTCAGCCAATCACCAAGGATTTTAAATATAATTAGTGCTTTTTTCTATGTAGGAACAGATATGCTGTCTGTGGCAGAGTCCCTCGTGTTGAGTGGCAGAGGCCTATGGTCAACCAACAACGGTCAGCCGTCACTTAGCTCTCATGATGAGCGGTGGGTCGGTGGTGAAGAAGAACACCGTGGCACCGTGGAACACCTGGCCGGGAATCAGCATGGTGTCAACTCTCTCCAACCCGCTGTTGTAACCGCTGTGGAGAGGCTGCAGGCTGATGGCGCAGCTTTTCTTTCCGTATGTGTTGACGAGGAGGCTTGGCTCGCTTGAGTATACTGTCATGGCACGTCCGCTCTGGGCATCGAAGAGGATGGCAGCTGGTTTCTGCATGTTGTCAGGGTGACGCAACTGGAAAGCATGGCTGTAGCCATTGGCTGTCTCATTGATGCGCTCTCCGATCTCACGGGGCTTGGTGAAGTTCATTGCTGTATTCCTCACCCGTTGCAAGGTTCCAGTGAGCGTCATCTGCTTGCTGCACGTGTTGGTCTGGTAGGCATCAATCCACAAGTGTTGCTTGAGGATGGAGCGGTGCATGTCGCCTGAAATGTTGAATTTGATGCCATTGGTCACTTCCAGCGATGTCGGGGCTGTCGTGCTGATGCGGTAGTCGATGTCAAGGGCATTTTGGTCAGAGAGGGTGTAGGTGACCGTTGCGTTCAGTTTGCCTTCATGACCGTTCTCCCCCGTTGAGGTCATGTAGCGCAGTGAGACAGATTGGTTGTCGGAGCTGACCACCTCCCACACCTTCCCGGACAAAGTCTCCTCATTGTCCATTCCGAAGCGGATGAGTGTAGCCCCGAGGGCTGTGTCATGCTGATAGTCCTCTGCTTTGTCATAGCCTTTAACAACAGGCTCCAGCCGTCCGTTCCAGTTATGTGCTGTGAGTGAGACGAGGCGTGCGCCATAGTTGCTGATGACGGCTTCCATGCCGTTCCCATTGGTCAGATGGAAGTTTCTTGGTTCCTGTGCGGATGAGCTGATGGCGATGCCGAGCAAGGCTGCCGTCACTATTGCATGTAGATGTTTCATTATTGCTAACTCTTTTTGTTACCTTCTATCTTATGCAAAGATAATGCAAGTGAGCGTAAAGGAAAGTTTGCTTTCACTTTGCCAAGTGCAGCTTATCTTATGCAAAGATAATGCAAGCGAGCGCAAAGGAAAGCTTGCTTTCGCTTTGCCAAGTGCAGCTTATCTTATGCAAAGATAGTAAAAAGTTTAGATGTGTGTGCTGATTTCCTTCTTTTTTTCATGGTCTTTGTGCTATACGGCTTTTTATATATTGTCAGATGTATGACGAATATTTTAATGAAAAGCAATATTTTACTTAATTTCTCTTTAAAATGTTTGTGAGAAAAAATAAAAGTTATACTTTTGCACATAGAAACGAACG